>NZ_JBALDZ010000001.1:0-7324 GCF_036917155.1 Nostoc sp.
TCAGTTTGAAAAATAACTGGTGTAATTTATGATGCGTAGTTTTTATTTCGCGAGTCACACTCGCGAACTTCTTCTTTTTGTCCAAAGTCCAATACTTTTGCACTTGGGTTTTTGCCCCGCCCGAAGTCAAGCGGAATCTTTTCTTTTCAGGAGGAGGTTGATACCCCACCTCTTGTGGCGTGGTCTTTTTACTCAGCACTCTTCATTTCTGCTACCTCCGATAGACGGCAACACGTTGATTTCTCAGCTTTACAGCGTCGGTTTTGAACGCTGAGATTACATCATCTTTAAATAACTATATAAATATTTATTTATTTTTAATATAAAACCCTCCATAGGATAGATGTGTTTCCATAAATTCCTCAAGTTTCACTTGTGTGGATACTTTGTACCCTAAAACGTTATACGGTCAATTATTTTTACTTTATAAATAACCTCTAAGGAGCTTCAAAAATTTGGAATTATTGAGTTTGGTTGTTTGAGATTGTAGTATTATTTCAAAAGTCAATAGTGGGTAATTTATATATTATGTCACTTAAATAACCCCGACACTTAAATAACCCCGACTTCTTTAAGAAGTCGAAGATTTAAGGGTTGCAGAATTGCGATAATTTCTACTGGCTTAAGAACGCCGTACATTCAAGCAACACCATTCTTTTCGTTTCCACAGGGTAGCGACAACCCAACCATTTTGTTCTAAGGCGTCAGCAACAGCTTTAGATTGTTCCAGCAAAATACCACTGAAGATGGCCCAAGTTTCAGGTTTAGCGATCGCACTCATTTCTGGAATCAATTCAATAATTACATGAGCCAAAATATTACAGACGATACCATCAACTGGGTTTTCAATTAGTTTTGTCAAAACGTCTACACTTCCCAATGCTGGTAGTAAACGTTTTGGGCTAATGTCATTCAGGGCACTATTACTGATGGTTGATTGTACCGCCAAAGGGTCAGTATCCACTGCATAGACTTTCTCTGCACCCAATAGCAGCGCCCCAATGGAAAGGATACCAGAACCACAGCCAATATCCGCAATTACCAGATTTTCATGTTTGCCACTACTACCCACAAAGGACTGAGGAACGCCACTCAGCCTCATTTCCAGGGATTCCAAACATAGCTGAGTAGTGGCATGATTGCCCGTACCAAATGCTACACCAGGGTCAAGACGAATCACTAACCGTTCCGTTGTTTCTGGTAATGGTAGCCACGCTGGGTTAATTAGGAAGCGATCGCCTATTTCTTGCGGATGCCAATATTGTTTCCAGCTAGTCGCCCAATCTTCCTCATCAATTAATTGCCATTGCAGTGAGGGAGATGAAACTCCTACACAGAGAGCATCTTGACGCAGCCACAGCGATAGCGCTGCCAAATCTAGTAGCTCTGTTTGAATTGTCGGCAGATAAGCCCTGACTAAAGATGAGTTTCCTTTGTTTTCGCTAGCTGTACCACGACAGCCAAAATCTTCCAGTCGCCAAAAGATTGATTCTTCTAGGTCTGGCTCACATAAAATATTTAGTTCCCACCAGGTGTTTGCCATAAAAAAGTAAAAAGTAAAAAGGTAAAAGGCAAAAGTAAAAGTATTTCTTTTTACTTTTGCCTTTTTACTTTTGCCTTTATAGTGTTACTGTATATGCGTCCCGAATACCAGGGACTTTAATAATCTCACCCAAAATACCCTCTGGTAAAGGGTCATCAATGCTCAGAGCCATTACCGCATCGCCACGGACGATTTTACGACCTACCTGCATACTGGCAATATTCACATTAAAACTGCCAAGTAGGGAACCAAGTTTGCCGATAATCCCCGGCATATCGCGGTGCAGAGTAAACAACATATATTTGCTGGGCGGGACGTTAATCGGGAAACCATCAACGTCGGTGAGGTGGATTTCCCGCTCACCCAACAAAGCGCCTGTTACCGAATGAGTACCTAAAGTACCCGTAGCTTCTAGATGCAGTGTGCCAGCATAGTCTCGAATGGAAGCATCACGGGTTTCAATTACCCTAATTCCCCGTTCTTTGGCTTCTATGCTGGCATTTACGTAATTTACTCGTTCCCGCAAAGCTTGGTAAAGTAGTCCTTTCAACGCAGCGACGATTAAAGGCTGACTTTTGTTAGTCGCGAGTTCACCTTGCAGTCGAATATTGAGTACTTCTACCCGTCCGCCAGCTAGCTGTCCGACTAGATTACCGAGGGTTTCTGCTAGCTGCATGTAGGGTTTGAGTTCTTCCAAAACGTCGGGGCCGAGTCCGGGAATGTTGACGGCTGAACGTGCTGGTAGTCCTAAAAGTACATCGCGAATTTGTTCGGCAACATCAATGGCCACATTCACTTGAGCTTCTGCGGTAGAGGCTCCCAAGTGGGGAGTGAGGATGACTTCCTTACCTAGCGATCGCAACTCAGATTCACCCAGTGGTTCTGACTCGAACACATCCAAGGCTGCACCACCGATTTTACCAGCTTTCAGAGCTGCTGCTAAAGCTACTTCATCAATGATCCCACCACGAGCGCAGTTGATAATCCGGGCTGTGGGTTTCATCTTTGCCAAGGTTGTGGCATTGATTAAGTGGGTGGTTTCTGGGGTTTTGGGGATGTGGAGGGTGATATAGTCTGCTTGCTGGAAGAGTAAATCTAGCTCCACCAACTGACAGCCAATTTGTTCGGCTCGGTCTGTAGAAATAAAAGGGTCGTAAGCTAGGAGTTTCATCCCCATTGTCTTAGCTACAGCCGCAACATGGGAGCCAATTTTGCCCAAACCGACAACGCCGAGAGTTTTTTTGTAGACTTCCGCGCCAACAAAGCTATTGCGATCCCAAGCACCGCGTTTCACCGAAGCATTAGCATCGGGGATGTGGCGAGATAGAGCTAAAATCATTGCTAGTGCGTGTTCGGCAGCGGCAATTGTATTTCCCTCTGGAGAATTGACTACCACAATTCCCCGGCGTGTGGCAGCGGGAACATCTACATTATCCACACCCACACCAGCACGACCGATGATTTTTAGCTGGGTACCGGCATCAATGATTTCTTGAGTGACGCGTGTACCAGAGCGAATCATCAGCGCGTCATACTCACCAATAATTGCGATCAGTTCCGCTGCTTTTAGATTTAGTTTGACATCAACGGTTGCAACTTGCGAAAGAATGTCAATTCCAGCTTGATCAATCGAATCTGAGACAAGAACCTTAGACATGATTATTTCATTTAAAGCTACAGGTTTTGCTGCACAAGACTTTTTAGTTTAGTCTTTATCTGTCGCAATTCAGCAAAAATTATTCGTTTGAATATCGACTTAACTTTAACTTACACTATATGGTGGTGGTATCAAAGCATGATTTGCTTTCGATGGGTACTGCCTCTTAAGTATTTGAACATGAGTGGCTGTTTGCACCAGCCTGTTGCCAAATATAAAGCATTAATAGCACTAAGCACCTACAGTTACTATTTATTAATAGTTTAAAAGTTACCAGAATTTTCTAAGCAAGGTTTATGCTTACTACAAACCCTCAAAACTAGTTTGAACAAGTACTAGCCCAGAAATCGCTATAATTATGCTAAATTGGATGAATATGAGGCTCTGGGTGTACTTTACTATGTGATTTATAAGGGAAATACTGAAAACCCCTGAGAAACAGCAACGCAGTTGCGTATTTCGTACTTCAGGTGCTTGGGTTGAAAGCTGGTAGCACCGTTTACGGTGTTCCGATTTAATCTTTTTGGTGTGCAATATACTCTATTACATTTTTTGTAGAAATATTACCAGCAGTGGAAACAAAATAGCTGGGTGTCCATAGAGTTGGAAGTTTAAGTAATTCTGGAAAGTATGAATCTTAAGTGATGAGAAGCCCGTCCTTTAATCCTATTCATGATTTGGGATGGGTTGTCTGTTGGCTTCACATTTAAAAATAAGTGAACATGATCAGGCATAATTTCCATTGCAACAATTCTTCATCTAAATTCAAAAGCAACCTCACAGATGATTTCCTGCAATCTCTCTGCTATTACGTCTACCAATACCTTCTTTCTGCGTTTTGGTATAAAAACGAAGTGATAGTTAAGAAGTGATATTGCATGGCCTTCATGTCTGTATTCATCTGGAGAAAAACTTCCCATCTTTCTATAATTGCTGATTGTGTTTTGTATGTAGTGTATATTCAAATAATTTAAACGACAACAGTAGGTGATAGTATTTGCTAACAAACTTTTGTTTTAAGCTGCGTCCTAACGTTACTCAGTCAAGTGTCATGGACGGATGGCTAGATATGCTCCGCTCCACTTACAACTGGAGTTTAGCTGACAGGATAGCCCAATATAATCAGCAATTCATTCAGGGGGACTATTGCGATATCAGAACCAGGGGAGAAGCCTGCCCACTAACTTGTTTTGTGAGTAAGAATGGTGCGAGTGGTGAACCTTGGAAAGATACTAAAATTGATAAGGATGGCAAACTCAAAAACCCCCGACGTAGTGCGGGAGATATCCAAATAACAGCATTACCAGAGTTAAAGAAACAGGGTAGTAAAAATCGTCAAAAAGCAGCTAGCAAGTTAGGACGTTTTCACAAAAAGATTACAGATAAACGAGTTACTTACCAGTGGGCTGTTGCTAACAAAATAGTATCTAGAAATGTTGATGCTATTGCGCTAGAAGATTTAAACATCTCCGGTATGTTGAAACGTTGTAGGGTAAAAACCGATGAAACAACCGGGAGATTTTTAAAGAACGGACAATCGAGAAAGAAAGGCTTAAACCGCGCTATCTCTGATGCAAGTTGGGGTGAGTTGATTTTAAAGATTGAGTATCTCGCTGCAAAGCAAGGAAAAGTCGTAATTAAAATCAATCCTAAACACTCAAGTCTTGAATGCAGAAATTGTGGACATGTCGATAAGTCTAATCGTGATGGTGAGAAGTTCATTTGTACAGAATGCGGATATCACGAACACGCTGACATCGGTGCTGCAAAGACTATCAGAGATAGAGGTTTGGAAACAGTACGTGGGGACTCCGCGAAACTTGCTGCTAGACAGCTAAACGCCCAAAAGGTATCACCACGCTCATTAGAGCAAACGTAGGGTGTTGACAACCTCGTTGAGTTTACTAGTGTCAAGGCAAATGCATAAGATTTGCTACTGGAAACTGTCAGTAAAAAACTATTGTTTTTTAGGAATGACGTTTCTGATTCCACTTTTGCTAGAAATAGTATCACCTTTATAACGAGGGATGATATGAATACTAGCGTGCATAATATTTTGACCTGCGGCTCGATTGATATTCATTCCTATATTAAAACCATCAGGTTCAAATTTTATTTTGAGAATTTTTTGTACTTTGTTCACCATCAGCCAGCAAGCAGATTGCTCTTTAAATGGTAGTTCAAAATAATTGCTAACATGACGTTTAGGAATAATCAAAACATGACCTTTACTTATGGGATAGCCATCAAAAGTAGCATAAGCGGTTGCTGATTCAGTTAATAATTTTAGATTTTTATGGGGATTACAAAATATACAATAATTAGATGAATTTCGCTGATAATTATAATGGATATACTCATATATTTCCCGATGTTCGTCTAAACAAACCGAAGGGAAGGGAAGTTTTACAATACACTGATATGTAGGCTTTTTGTGAACATAATGTTCTCGAAAACCTTCTTTTTTGAGATCCCTTCTTACAGCATAATAAGCTTTACCTCCTGGTTTTAATAGGTATGACACTTCCATGAGAACATTAGTTTGTTCTTCGGTAAATAAAACATTTAAAACATAAAAGCAAATTATTGTATCGAACTTATTATCAGGATATTCTGGAAAATAATAAGGGTCATACCCTATAATATCATAACCTTTTTGACGCAATATTTTAACATCATTCCCAAAACCACAACCAAAGTCTAGTATTTTGCCTTGTAACAGGTTTTGATTTAATAAAAACTGTGCTGGAAATGACAGATAACTTCTTTCGATCGCAGTCAGATGACTGAATTGATTTTTTTGCTGTTTCATGGAATGAATTTTGGTGCAGATGTCCCAAATTTATTATTCCCAGCATCCATTGAGGTTATGCGATCGCAACTGATAAAATTTAAATTTTTAAGACATATTAAATATCTGTGCTTTTCTCTGAGTTCATTCAGACCTGCGAGGTATATCCTTGCAAGGCTATATGATTTTCTACAAAGTGTTAGATGATGGTATCGAAATTCTACGGGTTGTAACCCGCATTTCTCACAAGTTTGAAATGCAGATGGGCAGAGGGGCGGAGGGGCGGAGGGGCAGAGGGCAAAGAACAAGGCACATTGAACTCTCCCCTGCTCCCCTGCTCCCCTGCTCCCCTGCACAAGCACAGGCTTTGAGCATTGGTGAGAAATCCGGGGTAAGTGGTCGTCGCAACTTTCCATCTCTCTTTGAGGAATTGAACAAACTTCTGAGACACTGTGAATTTCTGGTGGTGTTGAGTTAAAAAAGAGACATGAAAATTATCAAACCCATCACCAATTGGTTAGAAACCCGCGCCAGTGCCCCTGCTTATGGCGGTTGGGTACTAGCAGCAACGGCTATTTGTTTTTTTGGAGCAGGTATCAATACGATGGCTGGTTGGCTATATGCCATTAGCGGCATTAGTTTTGCCCTTTTGGGTGTAGCAGCCATCTTACCGCCGCGATCGCTCACAAGTCTATTCATCACCCGTCGTCCCATGCAACCAGTGTCAGCGGGGGACGATCTAACAGTGGAATTAGAAATCTGCAATCAGACACAGCAGCCTGTAAGCTTATTGCAAGTTGAAGATATGCTGCCCTTTGTCTTAGGGAAACCAGTACAAAAGGCAATCGAGATAATTCCTAGCCAAGGTAGTTACCGTTGGGTATATTACCACCCGACTCAGCAACGGGGTGTTTATCGCTGGCACATAGTCGAACTCGGTTCTGGTGCGCCTTTGGGATTGTTTTGGTGTCGTCGTCAGCGTGATTGTGCTGCCACAGCGATCGTTTATCCTACAGTATTACCCTTGGCTACCTGCCCCCTAGTAGACGAAATGGGGCAAGAAGAGAGCAAAAGGGGCGATCCTCGTGGTAGACCCTTGCAGACAGCGACAACAGGGCTGGTGCGATCGCTACGTCCTTATCGTATCGGAGATCCCACTCGTCTGATTCACTGGCGAACTAGTGCCCGCTATGGAGAATTAAGGGTGCGAGAGTTAGAAATGGTCACAGGTGGACAAGAAGTGCGATTCGTTGGGTAGTGAATCACGGTAAACAGCCCGTAAATAACTAACCCAGCCTGACAGCAGATTACTGTCACTAAAGGCTGAACTCTC
>NZ_JBALDZ010000002.1:0-7325 GCF_036917155.1 Nostoc sp.
CTTTTTTTCTGCTGATAACTATAAACAAAATTAATTATTCGTTTGTTCGCGTAAGATAAACGCGAACAATTTATTTTTGTCCAAAGTCCAAAAAATGTCATCGCTTTCTTTAATAATCCGTCCATCAAGCTCGATCGCAGGGAGCATTCCTGATGATACCTTACGTTTGTACCAACTTTCTTTCTCCCCATAGCAGAACATTGTCACTTTTTCGACGCGGTAGGGGATCTGTTTTTCCTCTAGCCATAACCAAACTTTTTGACAGTAAGGACACCAGGCGTGGTTATCACGGTACAGCGTTACCCGCACATCAGATTCTGGCTGACCAAACAACCGCAACCTGGCTCTAGCGTTGGTAAGCTGCCACGCATCTAGTTTTTTAGCTGACTCTAGGCTATGGAAGGGTTTTAGACCCAAAATTATACAATTTAAATGCACGACAGCTTAAGACCATTAACGGTATCTATTTGATAGTCCGTGAGGGTTTCTAGTTCTTGCCAGCTTAAGGGTGCGGTAGTCATAGGGCGAGTTGCGTCGGGCAATACTTAGGGCAATTCCATACTCTACAATATTTTCAATTATACCAAGGCTTAATTTAATACTTTTTACATAGCTGCCTTCTCCCAAGGGGAGACGCTAACTAAAAGCGATCTGCCCAGGGCGTAGGTGCAGCCCGCACTTCTTTTCTTAAGCTGCGCGGCAACGTCCCATAGGGAAGGAGTACGACAAAGCTTGTGACTGTCGTAGACATTGCAGGCAAGTTTTACTCTAAGAATGGGGGCGACTCCCTCCCGTTCCTGTTTCTTAGAGGAAACAGGCTACCGTCTAGCTGATGTGCTTGCCAAAGCTGTTCAGTAAGAGATAAAAAATATACGACCTCTTTTGTTCTCCACTTACATGATGTGGGTGTTTTTTGATTTTACTAGAGCGATCGCTTATACAATTATCTATATCAATTGTGAAACCTTCCTTAGTTTTTATTAGTAGATAAGATGCGTTTGCCCTGGTCCGAAATCAAAATTCGCAAAATCAAGGTTTAGAAGTTTTCGGTGTACTATCAATGGGTAAACTAATGCAGAACTCAGTCCCTTGACCAGGCTCAGACCATACATTTAAGCTACCACCATGTTTTTCTACTACAATTTGGCGGGCGATCGCCAATCCCAATCCCGTACCCTTACCTACTTCTTTGGTGGTAAACAAATGGTCAAATATTTTGGCTTGCACATCAGAGTTCATACCCTTGCCATTATCACGAATGCGGATATATACCTGATCTGATTCAATTTGGATGCGGATGTTAATTTGTTGAGGATTGGCTTCTAGTTCTTTGTACGATTGGTTTTGCGCCATTTCATCAAACATATCAATTGCATTCGCCAGGATATTCATAAATACCTGGTTTAATTGTCCGGGGAAACATTCAATTGTAGGTAAATCCCCGTAGTCTTTAGTAACTTGAATTTCTGGACGATGCTCGTTAGCTTTGAGGCGATATTTCAAAATCAACAGTGTACTATCGAGTCCTTCATGGAGATTGGCGCTGATTTTGTGGTCAGTATCGGCACGGGAAAAAGTACGCAGACTAGTACTGATAGACTTGATGCGATTAGTAGCTCCTTTCATGGCATCCAGCAACTTGGGCAAGTCTTGTGATAAAAATTCCAAGTCAATTTCTTCAGCACTTTCTTGTACCACATCATTGGGGGGCTGCTGTTGTTGGTACGTTTCCAAATGCTCAAACAAATCTTGCACATAGTCTTTGGCGTTGTTAATGCTGCCGTTGAGAAAGCCGATAGGGTTATTGATTTCGTGGGCAACTCCAGCAACGAGATTTCCCAGGGAAGCCATTTTTTCGCTTTGTACTACTTGTAATTGCGTATTTTGTAATTGGATTAATGCTTGTTCCAATTCTTGAGATTTTTGCCGCAAAGCATTTTCAGCTTGTTTGCGATCGCTAATGTCCCGTACAATCGACAATGCGTGGATTTTCCCTTTATACATAAAAGGTATGGCTTTGACTTCCACATCAAAAATACGACCATCTTTGCTAATATCTACTGCGTGGGTATAAAATTCCTCACCGCGATTGAGAACTTCCATGAAATTTGCGAACTTATGCACACAACTTGCATGAATAAAATCGCTAGGCTGGAGTGTTGACCATTCTTCCAAATTGTAACTATGCATCCGACACATAGTCGGATTCACAGCAACAACCTTTCCCGTCGTCAAATCGACTACATTCAGCCCATCATTAACATTTTCAAAAATACTGCGATATTCTGCTTCTTTTTGGGCAATTTCGTGGGATTTTCTCTGTTCTTGTTGATACAGTTGAGCATTTTTCAGAGAAATTGCTGCTTGAGTGCAGAGGAAGTTTAATACTTCCACGCGATCGCGAGTAAATGCACCAATAGTAAAATGATTTTTGAGATATAAAATACCAATCAGCTGACCTTGATTGAGTAGTGGTAAACACAGTAAACTCTTGGGTTGGCGTTCGATAAGGTAGTCATCAATCACGGGTAAATCAGTTTTCAGTTCGTTGATAACTACAATTTCTTGGGTGTTTTTGACATACTTAATCAATTTCACTGGCAGATTAGGATTATTGGCGAGGGGTTCAGTATAAAGTTGTGTATTATTTGGTGTGGCAATAGCTCGCACTTGCCACTCGACCGTTTCATCCGGGAGTATTAAAGCACAGCGATCGCCCCCGGAATTTTGCAGAATAATTTGAGTAAGTTGATGCAACAGTTGATCGAGTTCAATGGTACTGGATAGGGCTTGAGAAGCTTTGAGAATCGCTACAAAATCGAGGGCTTGATTGATGGTGGTATTATTGGAACTTTTGTGACTATTAAAACTAACAGGTGCAGTTAATGGGGAAATTGTCATTAGGGTATTCCAAGCACCAACTGATACCTCTGCTGATTGTAAAATGGGACGCAGCAAATTGGGATAGCGCTGTTCTAAATCATCGACTTTGGCTTTGGCTCCCCAGCGACTATAACAGTAATAAGCTTCCTGCATGTAACCTGCGGCGACTTTTTCTTTGCCCCAGTCGAGATAGAATTTGGCAGCGAGTTCGTTAGCTAGCGCTTGTTCTTGGATGTAGCCATTTTCTTTTGCTCCAGCAATGGCGCGATCGTAAGCGTCCAATGCTTCCAGTTTTAAGCCTAATACCCGATACCGTTCTGCTTCAACTAAATGCCATTTATGCAGATGATTCATCGGTGCATGATTTGCCCATTTCTGTATATTGTTTTGACTGGCAGCGACTTGTTGCAGGAGATTTTCTTGCTTGGATTGCGGAGCGTTAGAGCAGACAGCCAATCGAGTTAGAGAAGCATAAAAATGGAATGCAGGAATATTACACATTCCTTTTCCCCCAGATGAGTAGTGTTCTGCCTGTTCAATATACTCAAGTGCTTGCTCAAATTCTTGAAACAAATAACACAGCATTAATTTGAGAAGAAAGAAATGCCATAATCCTGTGTAGTCATTTTTTTGCTGATATATTACTAACAATTCCTGTTCTTTATCTACATCACCCAGAAATAGAGATGGATTTATCGCTTGACCAAGCAAGTTTAGCACTGCCTGTCGATAAAGTTCATTGTAGTTGAGCTGCGCTTGCTGATTGATTTGTACCAATACCTTGCTATAGTCTGCCATTTCTTGTTCTAGCTTGGATAACTCATAACCCATGAAATAGGCGTGAAAGCCATAACCATAAGCTGCGTATCCCAAATCCATTAAACTTCCAGTTTCCCAACCAATAGAGTAAGCATTTTGCAGCAGCTTTAAGGTTTCTTGGAGATGAACTTTCCAATGAACGATAAAAATAGTAGTGACAAATAATACTCTAGCTTCAATTTGTTTTTCGTGAAATTTAGACAGTAAATTCAACGCTAATTGACCAAATTCATAGCCCTGCTCGACATCGCCAGCAATAGCGCAAAGAAATAATCCATAGCTAGAGTAGCCTAATGCAGAAATAGGTGCATTTCCATAAGTCATTGACAAATTCATCTGGGTCATGATAATCAATGAATTGAGATTAGGGTTTGCCATATAAGCAGAGACAGATATTCCGTTGAGAATTTGCATCACGGCCAACATTTGAGAGTTGGTCATCTCTGGCAGATTTAGCAAATCCCCAGGTTTCTTGTTACCTAAAAGCACCTGTGTTTCTTGACCTACTCGTGCAATATCTTCTAAATCAGGTGATTCAGGAAGATGGATCTCAAATTTCTTTAATATCTTTAGTCCGGTTTTAATGGCTTCGATCCATTGACCCTGTGATGTGTACGCATTAATTTTTACGCCATACACTTTGACTGTATCGAATACTGTTTTTGCCTGTTCCAGTACCACTTGTGCAAGGGATATCATCTCATCTATATCAGTATTAAGATAAGCTGCTTCTGTTGCTTCCACATACAAGGGTAGTGTCAGTTCATACTGACTGTGCCAGCGATCGCTTGCTAAGAGATTGCGTCCAACGGCAAAGTATTTAACAGCAGCACTATAAGCTGTAGAACTCTTAGCTTTGCGCCCAGCTATCAGATTCAATTTTGCTGTTTCTTCCCGCTCAGTTGGCGATTCAATTAATTCGACTGCAATATCGATTTGATTAACAATCTCAAAAATTCGTTCTTCGCGATCGCTATCAGATATGTTTTTCAGTAAGCGTTGACCAATCCGATGATGCGTTGCTTTCTTTAGATGATCTGAAATCAGAGAATAAGCAGCTTGTTGAACCCGGTCATGTAAAAACTTGTAAGGAACATTAATCACTTGTGTTGATGTTTCTGTATCAGCACTTTGGAAAAATTTGTAAGTTTTTGTAATTGGCAGAATCAAACCTTCCTGCAAGCCTTTCCACAGTGTTGTTGCTACCTCAGTTTGAGATTGCTGGGAAACAATCGCCAATGTCTCTAAATCAAACTGCGCTCCAATACAAGCCGCAAGTTTCAAAATCTCTTGGGTCGATTCCGGTAGCTTTTGCAACTGCAATGCCATAAATTCAACTACATCATCGGTCAATGCCGCATCCCGCACTTGGACAATATCACATTTCCAATATCCGGCATTGCGGTCAAAAGTAATTAACTGGTCTTGATATAATGCCTTGAGAAACTGGGTAGCAAAGAAAGGATTACCCTGAGTTTTCTGTATGACTAGCTCTGTCAGTGGTTTAACTACTCCTGACCCAGCATGAAGGGTATCTGCAATCAGATGATTGAGACTGGTAAAACTCAGAGGTTTGAGAGTAATAGTGTGAATTATTGCCCCGGCTTTCTCCATGCCATTGAGAGTCAACATTAAAGGGTGAGCAGCAAAGACTTCATTATCCCGATATGCTCCCAACAGCAATAAACAGCCGATTTTCACCTCAGACATTAACACCTGAATCAAATTCAGCGAAGCCGAATCTGCCCATTGTAAATCGTCGAGGAATATCACCAACGGGTGTTCGCTGGTGGTAAACACCTGAATAAACCTTTGGAACAACAAATTAAACCGATTTTGGGCAGCAGTTCCCGATAATTCTGGTGCTGGAGGTTGTACTCTAATAATGCGCTCCAGTTCGGGAATCAGTTCAATAATGACTTGGGCATTCTCTCCTAGTGCTTCTAGAATCCGGGCTTTCCAGGTTTGCAACTGGACATCACTTTCACTCAGCAATTGCCCCATCAAATCCCGAAAAGCTTGCACAAAGGCAGAAAAGGGAATGTTACGATTAAACTGGTCAAATTTACCTTTAATAAAGTAACCCCGTTGCTTGACAATTGGCTTATGCACTTCATTGACAACAGCTGTTTTCCCTATGCCAGAGAATCCAGCCACTAACATTAATTCTGATGCTCCTTGAGCAACTCGGTCAAAGGCTTCTAGCAGGGTTTGGACTTCCTCCTCCCGTCCGTAGAGTTTTTCAGGGATGAGAAAGCGATCGCACAAATCCCTCTGTCCCAAATTAAACTCTGCAATTGACCCTGTTTCCTTCCATTGGTTTAAAGACTCTTGCAAATCATGCTTAATTCCCAAAGCACTTTGATAACGGTCTTCGGCATTTTTCGCCATCAGTTTAGCGACTATTGCCCCCAGCATTTTGGGCATAGCGGTATTTACTTGATGGACTGGTGTGGCAATCTTAGCAATATGGCAATGCACTAATTCCAAGGGGTCGTCGGCAACGAAGGGTAAGCAACTTGTGAATAATTGATACAGGGTGACACCTATTGCATAAAAATCACTGCGATAATCAATCCCCCGATTCATTCGTCCGGTTTGTTCCGGTGCTAAATAAGCCAGGGTTCCCTCCAACACATTGGGATTTTGGATTTCCTCGGTTTCTTTGGGCAACAGCGAAGCGATGCTAAAGTCAATCAGCTTCACTTGCTTGGAATCTGGATGAATGAGGATGTTGGCGGGTTTTATGTCCTTGTGGATGACGCGAGAAGAATGCAAATTGTGGAGGATGTCAGCTAATTGAACGGCGATCACTAACTTCTGTGTTAAGTCTAATTGCTGCTGCTGGATATATTTGTCCAAAGATATCCCACCCCAATCTGTCATCACCAGGGCATAGCCATTGCCGAATATCTCCAGGCTCAGGGGTTGGATAATGCCATCAATAGGTAGGTTTTTGGCAATGGTATACTGATTGCGAAACTGTACTAATTCCCCAAATGTGGGATACTCTCGTTGCAACACCTTAATTACTACAGGAAATTGCTGATTATTATGTATTGCTCGATACAGTGTTGTTCGAGAACCTAAGTATAGTTGCTCAGTAATGGTATAACCAGAAATTTCCGGGAATTGAGGTGCTGTGGATGTCATAGCCTTGAGGACTGATAATGGCATTTGAAATTTATTACTGTGATTAAGATGCCCATAAATCTCAGCAATCTAACTAATCCACATTCCACACTTCAAGTTGAAGTACAAATAGATTACATCAAGAAAAAAGCAACAAAATCAGGATGATAAATTTATCTTCTACATCATTTTGATTAAGGGACTTCCAGAGAATAAAATATACAGTCAATAAAAATGATAATCATTTTAAGGAAGGAGAAAGGGGTTGCCAACGGCAACCCCTTTCTCCCTCAATAAATAGGCAAGATAAATGTCTGCACAAAGAGAGTTCTTAAATGCAGTGAGATGAATGGCACTAAGAAAAGCTCTAAGCTATGGAGAATAAGGGTTATAGCTGAATGGCACTAAGAAAACCGGAAAGGCTTATCAATTAAGCGCTTTGCAATTGCTTACGTAATTCATGCCGTGGTTTCGTCATTAAGGGGTAAGCT
>NZ_JBALDZ010000003.1:0-14087 GCF_036917155.1 Nostoc sp.
AATTACCGCAATACAAGGTTTAGTCAATCAACATACCGAACTTCTCTCTGTGCTTGAGTCTCAAGCCCTGAAATACCAATTAGATAGCTAGGGAGATAGCGGTAAATCTTTGTGCTACTGATGACCAAGCTGGGGCTAATTCTCTTACGCTCCTTTTCACTGCCAGACGCTCTATCACTTGCTCGAATAAGTTTGCAAATAGTGTAGCCGGCAAACTATTGAGTCTTTGTGACAACGCTTGCTTACTCACTCTTGTTGCTTTCACCCACATTAATCCCTCTATTTCTAGCGATCGCAATACATCTGTGAGATGCTGTAATTCTCAATACACTATACTCAGTACTATTGCTGCCATTACTGGCAAGGTCAGTACTCGTGAACGCAAGCTCCGTTCAAAGTCTTTTACCTCTTTGAGATTAGCTGTAGGTTCCTGGGCTGACTAGTTCAAACAGGCGTGATTCTATCTCTTGGCTGGCTGGGGCAGGTACGCTGACTCGATGGCGAAAATCTGGATTCCCTTGCTTTTTCCGTGGTTTACTCATGGCTTTTCAACACCCCTGTGTTAATTGACTTTTACCATTGATTTGCCCACTCTTGACAGCCATCTATTTTTCTTAACTTGACACCAATGAACTGTAATCGACCACGGGGCGATCGCAGAAGAAAACACAATGTTTCTGTTTGGGTGAAGCAGTTACAGGGATAAATTCCAGAGACTTCAACTGATTGAATAAGGGTAAATAACCGGATCTCAGCAATGAGGATTAAGCAGCATTTATTACTTGGTCAGGAGAATCAGCAACATCAGGAAGCAAAGAAGGAGCAGGCTGATTTGTGCGTGTAGCATTCACTGCGGATGTCATAAAATCTAGGACATTGCGGCGCTGAGACTTCAAGGTAGTCACAACAATCCTGTGAACGGTTACGCTAAACGTCATAGAGCAGCAACAATTAGAGATTAAAGAACTACGTGAAGAAAACCAAAAACTACGGGACGAAAACAATCGTCTCAAAGGTGAACAGGGTAAACCAGAGATCAAGAGCAATAAGTCTAAAGGGTTCAAGAGCAATCATTCATCCGAGAAAGAACGACACACTCCAAAAAAACATACTAAAAGTTATTCGTGTGAATTAAATCTTGCCAGCAAATCTTCACGGGATAAACTAGACAATTCCAGTAAAAATCTTGCAAAGTCATCTGGTGCTAACTGCAACAAACTATCAATGACTCTTGACAACTCTTCATCAACAGAACCAAACCGGAATTTTAACAAGTTTTTTACAACTTGACGGCGTTCTTGTTGCACTCCTTGCTGTACTCCTTGCTCTACTCCCTCCTGTACCGCTTGCGCTCTTGCTTCTTGGTAAGCTTCTGTTAAATTCATAATTAACTCCTGGTCATCTTCAGTTAAATCTGTTTGTGTCAAATAGGAAAATAAGGCGGCTTTGGGATAAGCTAAGGTTTCAATTTCTCCATGAAAGTTTTGGGTAACAGTTTGGAATAAAGTTTCCACACCAGTTTTGTCCCTGGGTCTAAAATAGCGATCGCTTTTCCCGCTAATGGTTTAGCCCCGTAAGGTCGAAGTGCTGCTAGTCGGCGCTCCGTACCCGCCAAACAACTGCCATCTACAATT
Organism: Nostoc sp.; assembly: GCF_036917155.1. Taxonomy (GTDB): domain Bacteria; phylum Cyanobacteriota; class Cyanobacteriia; order Cyanobacteriales; family Nostocaceae; genus Nostoc. Next base: position 1,635 of record NZ_JBALDZ010000003.1, read on the forward strand.
CGTTGGCGATATTGAGAGGGCTGCTTCGTTAAGCTTCGCTAACGCAAATCAGTCCGAAGATTATTGATCGACCAATTGCGCTGTGCTTCAATTTGGCAAGAGGCATCCAATGCCCAGTCCTTCTCTGCACCACGTCTGCCTGTCTCTTTGTCAATGCGGATGAGAAAGGCAGTCATTTCATTTTTCTGGAGAATCTTTTCCTTGATGCGACGGGCATTAAACGTTTCTACGTCTTGCGAAGCACTGCCGCCACTATTTAGCGTCGGGTCGAACAACATATCCAGTCAAACAAACATGTATTATAAATGTAGTGCCAAAAGCTACTAAATCTGGAAATTAGAAAAGTGAGCAAGAAATGAGCAAGTTTTGGTCTGGAAAGTGAGTAGTAAGAGCAAATAAGCTGTGAAGCACTTCGGTAATAGCCCCAGTCTTTTTTGAAATCTAAATCAACTTGCTATTTTCACACCAACAGTAGAGGCTAAACACCTCAAGAAGGGCAACTATGAGAATAAATGCTCGGAGTATCACCTCTTTTATACCAACTGAAAGCAGGTTACTCATAGATAAAGCAGTCCAAAATATGGTATTTTCTTGTATCAAGAGATCGCCATATTGGACTAAAGCTACTCGTTTTTTTCGTCCCATAGTGGCATTTGTCGCTATTTTGCTGGTAGTGCTAACCTATGCAACTCCTAAAGCTTTGGCTTCAGACCACCAGGACACAACTTTTCTTGCCACTAAGCTGACTGCTGCGGATCTCACAGATTTGTTTGTGTTTGAGAGTCCCACAGACCCCAAAAATGTTGTCTTAGTGATGGATTTCGACCCTCTGATCGTTTCTGGTGAAAAAAGACCATTCGATCCAAACGTTCTTTATCAGTTCAAGATTGATAACACTGGCGACAGTATTGAAGATGTCGTACTCCAATTCAATATAAATGGTAAAGGCTCACACCAAACTGTCACAGTCCGCGGCCCATGTCGTCCAACCACAGTAGGAACAGAGTCAGCTTTGCTTCCAGTAAGTTGGACAGGGCAACTCAACCAAACATTCGCCGCATATAACGGTATGAAGTTCTTTGTTGGTACACGCAAAGACCCGTTCTTTTTCGATTTGGAACAGTTCTTTAAAATCATCCCGGATCGGAACTATAGCCTTCAGCCTAATCCCAGTCCTCCCTTCACAGTTCTTACCTTTAGACCACCAGGACAAGCAAAAGATACCCTAGCCCCATTCAATGTCCACTCAATTATTGTCGAGCTACCCAGGAAACTGCTTGGTAAAGGCAAGATTGGTGTTTGGATGACAACTAGTGTTAAAACTCCTAGACTCAGAAACGGTCATTTTGCTCAGATTGAGCGGTTAGCAGTTCCAGCCCTGAATGAACTTTTTATGGACTTTAAAGCTCATAATAATAGTAATCTTCAGACACCAACAAAAGACGCTAGTAATCAATCCCAATTTATTAAGTCCTTTGTTACAGCGATTGGTAGACCTCAAGGCATAGCCGATGCAGTGATCTCAGTGGCGATTCCTGATGTGATCCAAGCTGACCTTTCTAAACCTAGCGGTAGTTATTTTGGGACTCAGTTAGGCAAAAATTTTGGTGGTAGAAGACCAAAAGATGACGTAATCGATGTAACCGCATCTGTTGTTTTTGGTAGTGCAGTTACAGGGATTACTACAGGCCAAATTCCGGCACTGACTAGCGATAATGTTGGGCCTAATAATGCCAACTTTCTTCCTACCTTCCCTTATTTAGGTAATCCTCTGTAAGATTTATGCATCTACGAATACTATGGGTGTTAGTGCTGACTAGCCTACTGGTTTTACTAAGACCCTGTGATACAGAAGCGCTAAGTTTAGGCTACACCAATAGTAATTTAGGCGCATATTCCTCTGCTGTGCAACTGCTGACTGTTAATTCCAGGGAGATATTACCAGGAAAACAGTCAGATTTAGTCTTCCCCGATTATTTACAGCGATCGCATATTATCAGCGTCTATGAGGAGAAAGTTGCCCAATCTCCCGATTCCTCAATATTTTTACGTCTGTTAGCCGATCAATATTTGAGGCGCTTTCGAGAAATTGGAGATATAGACGATGTGTTACGAGCAGAACAAGCGGCACGTAGATCCCTGGCACTACAGCCGCGCCATAATCAGGTTTCTTCCATGCTCCTAGCATCAGCTTTACTATCTCAACATCAGTTTCGAGAAGCTTTAAATGTGTTAAATAATTCATCTCTTGATAATCCCAATATTGTCTCGCTCTTGGCATCGATTCAGATGGAGTTGGGTGATTATGAAGCAACTCATCAACTATTGCAGAACCTTGCACAGGAAGAATCGAACTCTGGTCATAATGCGGTTTTAGCTCGTTACTTAGAGTTAACTGGCAATCTAGCCTCCGCACGGCAACTGCTAGATGAGGCTATGCAGGAGATGGATTCTTTCTATACAACGAGTGCCGAAACTCGTGCTTGGTTTCATGTGCGGACTGGGGATCTGGCTTTTGCAGCCGGCGATTTTGCCCTGTCTGAGCAGCGATATCGGGAAGCTTTTGACCTCTTTCCACGGCATATAGCTGCGTTTACAGGACTAGCCCGCCTCTATGCGGCACAGCATCGCTGGCAGGATGTTCTAAATATCGCCAACCAGGGTATAGAACTGATGCCATTGGTAGAAACGCTGGGGTATAAGGCTGATGCTCAAGTAGCTCTGGGAGATCAGGAAGGCGCAGCTGAAACTGAAGATTTAATTGGGGTAGTCGCTTACCTGAGCAAGGTTAAAGGAATCTATGATCGCGCAATGGCTGTCTACTACACCGAACATAAAATACACTTACCAGAGGCGCTACAAATTGCCCGTAGTGAAGTAGCAGTACGAGACGATGTATATGCTCTTGATACTTTGGCTTGGGCAGCTGCGGCTAATGGGGAATGGCAAGAAGCGCAAAAGGCAGCACAACGGGCAACTCGCTTCGGAACAGAGGATGCTTTGCTGCAATTTCATGCTGGCATGATTGCGTTTCACTTAGGTAAGCGTCAGGAAGCAATAAAGCGATTAACTCAAGCTGTTAGCCTCAATCCTCAATTTCATCACAAGTATGCTGATGAAGCTCGTCAAGTCTTGTCTAACTTAGTACCCTCTGTCTCTTTTCCTACTCCTAACGCTATAGGGAGTTCTTTATGAAAAAGCTGCTACATTACTTGGCTTGGAATACTGCAATCATCGTAGTATGTTTATTTTGGATGCCGGAGGCGGATGCCCATCCTTTAGGCAATTTTACCATCAATCACTACGCAGGAGTGCAGGTAGCAACCGATGGGGTGGGGATTGATTATGTTCTAGACATGGCAGAGATTCCTGCTTTTCAGGAGATTAATCATTTAGATACTAATCGCGATCGCAAAGCTGAACCTGTAGAGACAGTTCAATACCCCGAACAAAAATGCCAGGAAGTCAACTCACATCTGGAACTGTTGATCGATAAACATCTGCAAGCACTGTCTTTGGTAAAATCAACAGTCGAATTTCCTCCAGGTGTCGGAGGATTATCTACACTACGGCTGAGTTGTAATTTTCAGGGGTCAACGGAGTTAGTAGGCGCGAATCAGTTAATAGAATTTGAAGACAAGTTCTACCCGCAGCGCTTGGGCTGGCGTGAAATTACTGTGGCTGCAAATGGCGTTCCCATTCAAGGTAGTTTCACCTCTAACAGTATCACCAACCGCTTGAGAGATTACCCCACTAAGTTACTTAGCAGTCCTCTCGACCAACGTCGGATTGACTTTAAACTCAATCCGTCCCTGACATCGAGCGAACAAGCGCCTCCACCGGAAGTTAAATCATCCAGCCGTTTAGATAATGCTTTGACAGGAAGAAGCAACGATATCTTCACTAACCTAATTACCCAGGAAAATCATAATTTCCTGACTATTCTAATAGCTCTAGCGATCGCCTTTTTATGGGGTGGTTTACACGCCCTGTCCCCTGGTCATGGGAAAACGATAGTCGGTGCTTATCTAGTGGGTTCCCGTAGTAATGCCAAACACGCTCTATTCCTGGGGTTGACTGTGACGGTTACTCATACAGCTAGCATATTTCTTTTAGGGCTGGTAACACTTGGCACGTCTCAGTTTGTGCTGACTGAACAATTATACCCTTGGCTAAGTGTAATCTCTGGTCTGCTAGTAATTGGAATTGGTTTAAATTTGTTCATCAGTCGATTACAAGGTCATTCACACGACCATGAGCATGAAAACCATCAACACAGCCACGACCACCATCATCACCATCATCACCACGAGCATTCACATTTACCGCCTCACGGTGATGTCAGTTCCATGAAGTGGTCTAGCCTACTAGCGCTGGGAATATCGGGCGGCTTGTTACCTTGTCCTTCAGCCTTAGTAGTGTTGCTGAGTGCGATCGCAATGGGACGAGTTGGCTTTGGACTAGCGCTAGTGTCTGCCTTTAGCTTAGGTCTAGCAGCAGTACTAACTGGAATCGGCTTAATGCTAGTCTACGCCAAAAATCGGTTTGAGCATTTGCCACTCCAGATCCCCAGGATCAAGATGTTACCCGTAGCAAGTGCCTTATGTATTACCCTAATTGGCTTAGGTATTACTTCACAGGCTTTGCTTGCTCATCCCTGGAACTAGATGAAAGTGCAATCATACAAAGCACTCAGTTTTGTAAAAATAACCTAGAACAACTATATGTCACAAGCAATTAAAGAATCCATCGTCTCAGAAAACAATCTATCTCATCGCTCTACCAAGTTTTCCAAAATAGCCAAGCTTAGGAGTTTGAGTGAGTGTTCATTTAATTTTTGGCAAAAATCGCTCTTACGTTCAATCCCTATTGCCTCTGCTGCGATGCCTGGGTTGGGCGTAGCCATCGCTCTATCTGTAAGTGTTATTTTGCCATCTCAGGCATCCACTATTTCATATTCTGGTGATACAACAAATGCACCAACTTTTAACCGTCCGCAAACGGAAGGGTTTGAAAGTGGTACAAACCCACCCACATCACTTTCTAGTAATGGCACCGCCGTCCCTTATTACAGTCAGCCTTTCTTAGTTGATACTACTGGCTTATATAATGTTGTAGGTTCTCAAGCTTTTCTGGGCATCCAGTTCTTGTACCAAAACAGCTTCAACCCAACTACCCCATTAGTTAATTTACTCAGTGGTAATGATCCTTTCCCAGATGAAGGCACATCTAGTTTTAGCGGCTTGAGCTTAACTGCCAATAATCAATACTTTTTAGTCACTACTGGATTTGACAATAGCAATAACAGTTTTGGTACTTTTACCAATACCATTACAGGACTTGGCAATATTACACTTGTCCCCGAACCTTCTTCAACTTCCAGCACAGTAATCTTTGGCATTCTTGGAAGCACCTTAATACTAAAGCGCAAACTGAAAAAACTAAAATCTGTCAACTAACCTCCGAATGAATCACCCATATTCATTACTTATACCAATTCTTCTCTGTAAACTTGCACTTAATAACTGATTTATTTCTTTGCATATTTCGCTGTTTGTTGAATAAATATTAAGTGCATCTTAATGGATAATTGGTATTAACTTAACGGACAATCACCCGTTAATGGCTAAATCTAAACTCCCAAAAGTAGCAATAACTAAGGAATAAGAATTAAATTATATACAATTTATGTCCCTGGTTTACCTCACCCTCAATCCCTCTCCGATATATTGGAGAGGGATCGTGAGACAGGATGAAGTTTTGCATCTTATTTAATCCATGTTCCTAAAGATAGTCGTAGTCTATCTAATTCATTGCTAGTTGTATATGATGATTTTTTCAGAAAATCTTATTTTGAGGAAAATATGAAACGATTTATCTTCATTTCTTTAATAACTGCTTTGTGCATAATCGGCTACTTTGAAATTAGCTTGTCACAGGCTGAAAAACTTTTTTGGCTGAATTTGAGTCTTTGAAATCCTCCCTCACGAAATCATTTCCCACTCCGCCCTCGTAATTTTCGCTGATTAGCTAATTTCTCTTTGCCATAAAATATCTGTAACTCTTGTCATCCCAGCTTTTAGATGACGGCGATAGGTACTGAAAGGCAAATCTAGTAACTCAGCGGCTTGTTCTTGCGTGGCGGCGGGATTTAAATAAGTTCGATAAACAGCGCGGTAGAGTTTTTCATCACGCGGGGATGATTGTAAGGATTCAACTGCTTGTTTCACCAGATTTTGTAAAACGTTAATGCGTTCGCGTAGACGCTCAGAGGACGGATTGTCGGAGAGTTGCGTGTCCTTTGGACTCTTGCTCATACTTGCTTTTGTGGCAACTTGTTCTGACACACTTCGCGAGAGTACTTCGTACACGCTTCGCGATCGCACTAATGGATTATTCTGTAATGCATCGGGACAACTAAAGTTACGTAACGCATTCTGTACCGCCTCCACAAATTCTGGCTGACTAAGAACTAACAGAGGTTCACCGACTGGAGTATTATCTACAGATTCTCCCGCAGTTGTAACCTCTTTTCGAGCCAAAATTTCCTTCCATGCGGCAGGCGACACAATTCGCCAGTCATGCCCATAAACACCATAGTGTCTTCCCTCAACTGTAAAATCAATTTCAGAAAGTCGTGTTAAGTCGAAGTAGTTTAACATTGCTGTCCAACTATCTGCTTGGGCACAAGGTAGGAAGGTGTATGCTAACCCCGGTGTTTTCTGAAAATACTGCACAAAATTAATGAAAATTAGACTTTGGGTGGGTGAAACAGCTTGATAGGTGTCCCGCGCCATCCAGAAGCGGAAAATAGTTGCACCTTCGCTAGGACGTAATGGTGCATGGGTTTGGAGATATTGCCAAGATGCAAGAGCGCCCGGATCTGCATTCAAATCTTCAACACTTGCTGTGTGCAATGCCACCATCATTGCAAATCCCGCAGGTTCGGAATGCAAGTCACGAAATACTACTACATTCTGCGGTTGGCGCTTCAACCAGCGATCTGCTATTTTTGCTGATTCTTCGCCTTCGTATTCTGCCACCATCCCCAGCAGTGCGGTTTTGTCAGTTTCCCGTAGTGAGTCCGTCAATAAACTACTTTGCTCTCCCCAGGTAAAACAGGATCGAATCGCCGAGTTATCCCGATGCAAAAAAATATAATCAAGTAGCACTCGATGCTTTTCTTGTCCCTGAGTTTGCCCTAGTCGTTTGGTATAATATTGACGCGCTCGGTGGTGTAATTCATTGTAAAATTCCGAATTACGCCAACGCAAGTCAGCAATTAAAACTTCGCGTGCTAAATCGTGGGGAAATAAACCCAATTGCCCTGATTCGATAAACGACAGTCCGCGCAACCACTCAAATAAATCGTGAACATCAAGTATTTCCCCTAAAGAGTGAGCCTCACCAGCCAAAGTATTTTGAGGCACAGCCAATATTTGATTTAGTGCGGCTTCGGTAGTCAGCCGGATCACCGCACAAGCTTCTAAAGCCATACGGTGTAGGGGCGTTGGTACTTCTTTGATGAATCTTGACAACAGTGTTTTAACAACATTGGGAGCAGATTCTGCTTGAAAAGAGATTTCTTTTCCCTGAGCAAATACCTCAGCAACCAAAGATAATGCTAGAGGATGTCCGTGGGTAAAATCTAGAATCGCCTGGTGTTGTGTAGTGGGAATATCTCGTGTGGTGAGATAAGTTTGACTTTCTTCTGGGGTAAGGTTGCGTAGGGGCAAGGTGTGCATCAAAGCTTGCCAACCTGGATCGCTACACCAACCAGATGAGAGAGGATTGCGTCCAGCAATCACAATTAAGGTATTAACAGACAAATGGGGTAAGAACACTTCTCGCAGCCATTCATCTAACTGGGTAATAGCTTCATAAGTATCAATTAAAATTACATTACGTTCTTCTCTTTGCGCTAGCACATCCAGAGGCGAATCTGATTCATTCAATGCCATCAACGAATGCAACGTGCTAATAAAAGATTCTGGCGCGGCTTCTATATTACGTCCTTCTACGTAGATAGTTGAGATTTTTGACCGTTCACAAAACCGTAAAAACTGCTGCATCAGGGTTGTCTTGCCCACACCGCCAGGGCCAAAGACGTGCAAAATGTGAAAAGGTAATTCTCTTGATGTGATCGCATCAAGAAATAGCTCCACTTCCCGCTCACGTCCTACAAATCTGCGATTTCGTTCTGCACTTAGTCGCTGTAATAGAGATGTCATTGCCATCCCTTCCTTAAATTTTACGTAGGATTACTGTTTTAAAGTATGAAGGATATTTTTGATTTCTAAAATCTACTTTGACAAAATTTATAAATAATGTTGATAGTGGTAAATATCTAGCGATCGCCTTTGGATAAGTTAGCAGAGTGAACAGCTTGATTTCCCACAACTCTAAAGCAACGGCTGTATTGTAGAGTGCGTCAAAAGCTTCCCGCTCTTTGGCAACGATAAAAATTTCATGGAAAATTCTTATGAGTTAGTCACCGAATTATTGAGATTAAGTCCTAATAAGCGTAAGTACTACCAGCAAGGAGAGAGAGCTATGAGGCTTATTCTATCTGTATCCTAGCCCTTTTTGTCCCCCCGTAAGGGCTTTCACCTACATCTAACCGAGAGTTCAGCCTTTTAATGACAGTAATCTGCTGTCAGGCTGGATTAGTTATTTACGGACTGATTACCGTGATTCACTAATCAACGAATCGCACCTTCTCTGAATGGGTGTTCGTATTTGATGAACTTGTGGATCTTCTGGCGATCGCGTCGGGGATGGTCGGGTTTGAAGCAGCCCCACATCATCTGTGCGTAGTTGTTGAGCGGGTCGATACCACTGCACCACCAGCCGCCGTTAGTCAGCCACGGTTGGGTGATTAAATCATCGTGGTCATACGCGATGTAGGCTATCAGCTCTTTGCCACAGTAGACCTCGTGGTGATAGAAGTTGATTTCTACTGTTGTCAGTGGTTCGGGAGCGATCGCTTGGGCTTGGTGTGCGATGTGGTGGTCGAGTTCGGTTTGGGCGAGGGCTTGGTTGTCGGAGGCAGCAGGGGTGAGTTTCTGAATCTTGCTGGCTTGGTAATCAGCGATGGCATTCCACCCACAGCACTTTTGAGGAGTATTGCAAGGATAGGTTTGGGTTTGAGCGCCGTCATCCTTACACCGTAGGTGATCGCATTAATCGGGTGTATTCGAGTGGGCTGGAGGAATCGGTACAGAAGTTTTTGGAGATGCTGGGGAAGCTGAACCGTTCTTATTTGACTACTTTAGAAGAGAAATTGTTGAGTGTTCTGGAGTTGGAAATCAGAGATTAATGCAACAATGCTGTAAGTAAGTTAAGATTCCGTAATAATTCTACCCAAATGCTTGAGTATTCTTAAAACTCCAGATAAATTGTTAAGATATTGGGATCGGGTTGCAAAGAGATCGGAAATACCATATTGTTTACCCAAGGTTTTGACAAACAAATAGCTGCTACCATTGGCAATCATGCCATACAGAGGTTGTTCAGGGTTGGGATGAATTGCCATGTAAGCTAATGTTTGGGGTATCGCTAATTCTAAATCAAAAGTCGTCTTTTTTGACTCAATTAGCACAATCCATAATTTCCCCTGCAAAACTAAAACATCAATTCTGCCCCGTAAAATCTCATCATTATCTCCTTGTGCAACAATATCAACGGATACCTCGGTTTTAAATCTGTAAGGTGCTTGATAGAAGCCTGCAAGTTCAAGTAATGGAGACAGCACGACCATTTTGACAGTTTCTTCTAAAAGACTTCCATCTGAGATTTGGTAGAGATAGTTTTGTCGAACTTGTTCTAATCTTGTCTGCTCTGTTTCACTTAAAGCTGGTAAATCTGCCATCCATTCGGTAAAAAATTGACTATCACCACTTAGGATTAACCCCAGTTTTTCCTCGACTTGGCGAAGGGTGGTAATTTTTTCTGCAATGGCTATGCTTGTGGTCATGATTAAATTTATACTACTTGCCTAATATTAGGATAATTGAATTTAACCTATAGCAGTTACTACAAAAGAGGGCTTACCAAAATGCCAAAAAAGAATCAAATCTTTTATAGGGATAATGTCAAAGTACAAAGTTCTCTTGGTTCGCGGATTTTGGAAGGACTTACCGAAGCGGAAATTTCCCAACTACTCGATAGTTTATCGTAAAATCAAGGGTTTAAGACCCCAACCATTATACGTAGTATCAGTTGGAGTTGGGGTTTAAATCCCCAACTCCAACTGTCTTTAATTTTGAATTTTGAATTTTGAATTTTGAACTGGGGGATTTAAACCCACGGTACTCGGTTAATATCTATTTATATAGAGGTCGGGACTATGGTATCAAAATCTGATACAAAATATGGCTGTTTCAGTGGTGACTAAATAACTAATCCTCCTGTATTTGTTGTTTCAAACACTGCATAGGCTTAACTGAACCCTATTGATTTATAAGCATCAAATATGAACGTTTTACTTTTATACCCCTGTTTTCCAAAAAGTTTTTGGTCTTTTGAAAAAACACTAGCTTTATTAGACCGTAAAGCAATGCTACCGCCTTTGGGCTTGGTGACTGTAGCTGCGATATTACCTCAAGAATGGGAGTACAAGCTAGTAGATCGAAATGTTCGCGTCTGCACGGAAGCAGAATGGGCTTGGGCAGATTTGGTTATTATGTCGGCGATGATTGTGCAAAAAGAGGATTTGCTCTCTCAGATATTAGAAGCAAAACGCAGAGGTAAACGGGTAGCTGTGGGTGGGCCTTTCCCGACAGCGCTACCGGATGAAATGACATCAGCCGGAGCCGATTACTTGATATTGGACGAAGGGGAAATTACCCTACCCTTATTTGTAGCAGCGCTCGCCCAGGGCGAGCGCACAGGTATCTTTCGCTCTGGGGGTGAAAAACCAGATGTTACTAACACTCCAACCCCTCGCTTCGACTTGCTAGATTTTGATGCCTATTCTGGCGCAACTTGTGGAGTATGTATCAGCACAATCCAGGTGGGGTGAGTAGCTACTTAGCCGTTTGTGCCCAAATTGAGCATTTCTTGGAGTATCGCCAAATTGTCCGGGATGAAATTGAGGCTCAAGTGGCGGAATTTCTGGAAGCAAAAGCTAGTGTAAAACCGGAAGCACAAGTGATGGTTAATTCCTAAGTAATACGATTTCACGAAAATCCTGATCAGTCGTCGGACAAAAATATTTACGATCTAACAGCCTATAAAACTGTTAAATCTGGGTTTTCCCAATCCCAATGCCCAATAACCACGCTGATGATTTGGAGCGATCGCTTTCTCTAAGAATTTTGGGGAAAGGAAACATTTTCTTCTTCTAAATGGACGATGCCTTTATTCTTACCGAAGAAAGGCAGAGGGCAGAGAGATCAAGTCAGAAGGGGATTCAAACCCCTCCTGACTTGGAGCCACCAAATTAAAAATTTGGTCGGGGTCTTAAACCCTTGTTCCCTACGGTCACGGGCAGAGGGCAGGAATCAGAATTCCCTTCTGCCAACTGAGCCTCCTGCCCTCTGCCTTTCTTGATAAAAATCAAGTAACCAGAAGTGAAGTGATAGAAATTTTTGCTCGCGGTGGCGAGTTATATTAAGTGTTATCTCTAAGTTATTTATAAATAAAGTGTAATTTTTTACTAAATTTGCTGTCAAGTCATATTTTGGCAATCAAGAGTATTGTCTATACTCTTAAGTTATTTAAACAAGCAATACTTTAGCAAGCGATCGCTACACATAATGAAAAAACAAATTATATATTATTGACCAAGTTATTCAAAGCTGACTTAGCTACTGATTCCGCACACTGTACCGTATATGCTGTGCTTTATCCAGAATCCTTTGTGAGCAGGCTTTTTGAGACTTAACGGGAAAAGTCAGGTTGCACATCAAGTCATATAGTCATATTTTTATTAGAGCTAGTCTTGCTCTAGTCATATTTCCTTGTTATTAATTAAATACTAACATCATGTATTACGTAATACTACCTTGATCACTAAATGCAACAGTTAATGGTATGGATTTGGGATATAGAAATTACGCTTCCTTTCGTGCCTGATTGTCCAGAGTCAAGAGTAATTCTAGATTCTTGACCACCTCAACCAGAAAAAGTGCAATTTGTAGGCGCTATTGTATGTACTCCAAGCGCTTGATATCTAGAAAATTGGCAAATAAGTAAACCTGCACTGTACTGCCCCTTGCAAAAGTAGTATGTACTACTGAATCTAAATATTACCCCCAATTGCTAGCTCAATTCAGGGGACTTCCAAGAAATAAATTACTAGTACTTGTGCGGTGGTTTGAAAAGCCAGCCTTTGGCTACGGGCGGGCAAGATACCCACCCCCTAGCTATCTAATTGGTATACAAAGCAGGTAAGCTGATATTACACCTACCATCGGTAAAAAATTAGTGATAGTAAAGTTGCCTCGCCAT
>NZ_JBALDZ010000004.1:0-32841 GCF_036917155.1 Nostoc sp.
AAGAAGCGTCAGAAATCTCAAAGCAACTTTCCTAAAAACAGGTTAGAGGATGTAGAAACCTCTAGCTCAGGCGAAGCCAGCTAGAGGTAGTTCATAAAGAAGTTCTTTCCACCACTTCAATCAGCATAACTGCTACAACCTCAAGGGTGAGATGCCGTTGAATGTCGATAATTTTAAGATTTGTTAACTAATACCTTTTTGAACAAGCATTTGGTGTCAGCCTTAGCGCCACTCTTGTTTTTTCTGTGTCGCTGCGATGCTAATCTTTTTTTGGTTTGCTGACGAAGTTGCTGTGCTAAGAGTGCGGCTTCCCTTTCGGCTCGGAATAAATCAACTCTTCGCGTTGTCAAAACAAATGATTCATCAGGCTTTCGTTTCACCCAAGGGACGCTAACTGCGAAATACTGACAAATATTTTTGTATGCATCCTGATTTAGGACTGGGTAACGTTTTTGAGTATTCAGTGTGTTAGCGATCGCTTTCAACTCCAATATCGCTGCTTCTAACTCCCCTGCCATCTGATTAATGCGTTCAACTTGGGTGATTAAACGCTCCCGTTCACTGATGATTTTTTCCTCTTGGGGTTGCAATGGCACTATCGCAGTAGTTACAGATGTCGGCTGCAACAGTAAAACTTTCACCAAAATGGGCTTTTTGTCCGTGTTTTGAATTTTTTTCATACTACTACCTCAAGCAAGGCTAGCTGACTTGTAAGGCATTGTAGCAGTATTTCTAGTACAAATGTACTAAAAATATTTTACTTCTGTGATGCTGATGGATACTTATATATATGGGAATTAAAAATTTAACTATGGAAAAACAGCCGATACAAGTAATTGGAGGTGGACTAGCTGGGACAGAAGCAGCGTGGCAAATAGCTCAGGCTGGAGTGCCAGTAATTCTGCATGAAATGCGTCCAAAGCGATTTAGTCCTGCTCATCATACAGAACATTTAGCAGAACTAGTGTGTAGTAATTCCTTTGGGGCAATGGCAAGCGATCGCGCGGCGGGATTATTGCACGAAGAGTTACGCCAACTAGGTTCTATCGTCATCTCCAAAGCTGATGAACACGCCGTTCCGGCTGGTGGGGCGCTAGCCGTAGATCGGGGACAATTTGGCCAAGACTTGACTGAAACTTTAGCTAGCCATCCTTTAATTGAATTTCGTCGGGGTGAAGTGTCTGCGATTCCCGAAGGAATTGTGGTTTTAGCAACCGGGCCTTTAACTAGTCCCGACTTAGCAGAAGATTTGCTCCGCTTTACGGGTATGGAATACCTGAGCTTTTTCGATGCAGCGAGTCCGATTATCGTTGGCGAATCGATTAACCGTGACATTGCTTTTATGGCATCACGTTATGACAAAGGCGAAGCCGCTTATCTCAACTGCCCAATGAATAAAGAGCAGTACTTGCATTTTCGAGAAGAACTCTGTAAAGCTGAACAGATAGAACTCAAGGGTTTTGAACGGGAAACAGCGAAATTTTTTGAAGCTTGTTTACCCATAGAAGAATTAGCACATCGGGGGGAAGATACCATGCGTTACGGCCCCCTAAAACCAGTGGGATTGTCAGATACTCGCACAGGGGAACGTCCTTATGCTGTGGTGCAGTTGCGACAAGAAGACAAAGCCGGTCAACTATGGAATATGGTAGGATTTCAAACTAACCTACGTTGGGGCGAGCAAAAGCGCATATTTCAGTTAATTCCCAGTTTGGAAAAAGCAGAGTTTGTGAGGTTGGGAGTGATGCACCGCAACACTTTTATTAATGCTCCCCAGCTAATGCATCCTACCTTGCAATTTAAAGCGCGTCCGACATTGTTAGCTGCTGGACAATTGATTGGTACTGAAGGTTACACCGCTGCGGCTGCGGGTGGCTGTTTGGCGGGAATTAATGCAGCGCGGTTAGCTTTGGGTAAAGAAGCTTTAGTTTTACCACCAACAACAATGATGGGTGCGTTATTAGAATTTATTAGTTCCGCTTCGCCCAAGCATTTCCAACCAATGCCGCCCAACTTTGGGATTTTTCCCGATTTAGGAGTGAAAATCAAAAGTAAACCAGAGCGTTACGGACGTTACCGCGATCGCTCTTTAACCGATTTGGCAACTTGGAAAGCTAATCATAAATAGGTTGGGACTGGAAAGTGAGAACATCAATACCAATTTGTTAAAAATATACATGAGCAATACCCACTATTTGATGATGGTAGGTATTGCCCAAATACTAACTTTTACTCACCAGTAATCGACAGTTCATTAACCCAGATTTTCGGGCAAACTCCACCTGGCGTTAACTCTGGCTCTTTTTCTACATAAATAATTGACTTCAAGAGTTCTAAGAAATCGCCAGCAACTGTTGCTGACTCAATACTCGTCTTAACACCCTTGTTAACTAGCCAACCATCAAACGGCAAAGAAAAGGAACCCTGCAAGGCTTTAACTCCAGCATGGAGAGCTTGTAAATCATCGATAAGAATCACATTCTCAGCCGTTTCTAAGCTCAACTCTTGCTCAGGAGTTGCTGTTGAAAAAACGTGATAAAAGTTGGGACTGACGCTGACTTTTGCACCAATACTGGCATTACCCGTTGGCTGGGCATTTAACCTTTTAGCAGTGCCTGCACTATGGAGAAATCCCGTTAAAATGCCATTTTCAATCAGCGAAATCTGACGAGTAGGAGTTCCTTCGCCATCAAAACTTTCTGCACCGATGTTAGCTGGGTGAAGGGCATCATCATAAACTGAAAGTAGAGGAGAAGCAATTTGCTTTCCTAAATCATCAGGAGTTGATAGGCTTTGATTGTCTAAAATACTTTGGGCATTGAATAAGTTAGAAAAACCACCCAATAGACTTAAGAAAGCTTCCGCTGAGAAAACAACTCGATATTTGCCAGTTTTGATTTTTTCATAGTTCAAGTGGCTGATAGTTTTATCAGCAGTTTCTTTGATGCAACCATTAATATCTAGATTATCTAAACTTTGGTTGATTCTAAAAGCGCCTGCACTGCGCGGTTTTTTTCCTTCTTCCTCAGTTTTGCTGTAAAGATAAACTGATGCCAAAGAGTGAGATTCAGTCCTCACTGCACCGTCGCTATTAAGATAGAATCTGTCAACATCTCTTTGTGACAAACCATTATAAGGTACACCTTTAATTGCTGGATGCGCTGCTAGTAATTCTTTCTCAGCTACTAACAATTTTTCTATAAGTTCAGCAACGGGTGCTTGGGGTGATTTATCCTGAGGTTTATTTGGGATAGGAACAGTAGCCTCTGGACTAAAATCAGGAACATTTTCTTTAACACCAAAAAAACTAGCTTCATAAGCAGTTTTTAAAGCTAGTTCTAGTCCCTTGGGGTCTACATCTGTGGTGCTGGTGACACCCATTGTATTATCTTCATTCCAGACACGAACAGTAACACCAGAACGATTTGAAGCTTTAACTTGTTTTGGCTCACCTTGGTCTACTTGCACGCTAGTATCATCTACTGTTGAGCCATAAATGTCGAATTTCTTAATGCCAAGCTTCTCAGCATTGTCCTTGGCAGAATTTGCAATCTCATTGATATTTGGCATAGTTGATTTTAGATTTTAGATTTTGAATTGGAAGCGATTCAATACGGTTCGGTTAAGGTTTTTTGATGAAAATTCTAGATCACAAAGACGCGATAAATCACCGTCAAGACGAAGAACTGATTATTGTAGAGACGGCGATTTATCGCGTCTCTTGCCTTAACCGAACAGTATTGGGAAGCGATTTTATTTTGAAGATTAGATTTTGGATTTTGGATGTTAAGCTTTTCCACATAATCAAGTTTATTTGTACTTCCTGGGCAGGCGAGACACCCACCCACAATAAATGTACAATTGAATATTATGCAAAGTAGATGTGGTTTAGCTGATGACTTAATATTTGTCTCACAGTTTTTTATTGACATAATATCCTAATCATTCACAATCCAAAATCCAAAATCTCAAATCCATAATTCTTATCTATCTTCCACCGACGGTAATAGAATCAACCTTGATATGGGGTTGTCCAACTGTGGTGTAAATACTGCCACTAACGGAACCACAAAAGCCTGGTGCAATTTCCAAATCTTGAGAACATAAGGAAATTTTATTCATAATTTCCTTGGCTTCACCGATGAGAATTGCTCCCTTTAAAGGTTTAGTGATTTTGCCATTTTCAATCAAATAAGCTTCATCAACACTGAAGTTAAATTGACCTGTAGCACCAACGCTACCGCCACCCATCTTTTTGCAGTAAATGCCTTTATCAACAGAGGCAAATAATTCATCAATGGTGTATTCGCCAGAATCGATATAAGTATTCCGCATCCGGCTAGCGGCGGCAAAAGTATAATTTTGGCGGCGTCCACTTCCTGTTCTGGGGTGTCCGGTGCGCGTAGAACCTGTTCTATCTGCTAAGAAGTTTTTGAGAACGCCTTTTTCAATTAATAGGGTTCTTTGAGCAGGCATACCTTCGTCATCCATGTCAATTGTCCCGAAGGCATTTTCAGAGCGCCCCTCATCCCAGGCTGTCAAACTTTCGTGGGCAATTTTTTCGCCTTTTTTGTCAGCAAAGGGAGAGGTATTGCGTTCGATTTGGGTAGTTTCTAGCAGGTGTCCACAAGCTTCGTGGAAGATTACGCCGCCAAAGTGATTGGCCATAATGATGGGGTAAGTACCCGATTCCACGTAATCTGCATAGAGCATTTTTCCAGCCGATTCTGCTATTTTCTCAGCAGCTTGTTGAGAATCCCAAGTTCTCAAGAAGTTGGCATCGCTAGTATTACCTGCGCGATCGCCAATTGAGGTACGATTAGCACCATCAGCACACAATAGGTTAAATCCTACTGACTGAGTGAGGCGGATATCACGGGCAAAAGTACCATCACTGGCGGCGATTAAAACTTCTTGCCAATCTCGGAAATAGGTAGCACGCCGCGATTGGACGTGACTAGCTTTTTGCTTCAGGTTGGCAGTACCCTCAAGGAGGATTTCTCCCATTTCTCGGATGGAACTACATACTGGTAGCCAGGCATCTTTACCTCTTTTGGTGGCGTAGTCTCTCAATAATTCCAGGTTAATTTCTGGGATGAAAGCCTTCGCTGTGGGTAGTTGTAATCCCAAGATAGAAAGACCTTTTTCTAAGGCTGCTTTCAAACCGGAAAACGAAAGGTCATTGGTGCTAACGTAGCAGTCAGCTTTGCCACGAAATACTCTGACTCCCGCGCCTGTAGATAGACTGGGTGAAATACTGGTGATGGCGTCGTCTTCTGCAAGAGAACTAATATAGTTACGACGTTCTAAAAATAATTCGATGAAGTCAGCGCCAGCGGCGCGTCCTAATCCCAGGAGGGTAGCCAGGGGGGCTTCCCAGGTTTCATCGAAACGCTCTGGTGTGGAGGAATATTGGAGGGTGGGAAGTTGATTCGAGAGAAGTAGCGTACTTGTAAGCATGGGTAGCCTCGTCTGCTGGCGTAGTTCAGAGATTTGACTGAAAAATCCTGGTGTGTTCAGTCTAACAAATGAGTTAAAGTCACTGTTGGTAGAAAGGTGTGTGGATTTCTCTCTTCTTTAGCAAGCAACGCCTTGGCAAATTAGCCTACAGACTATAAATCAATACGGTTCAGTTAAGACTAAAACCCTTTGTCAAAGTCAATTTTTTTAACGTAGACGCGGAGCAATACGGTTTGGTTAAGGTTTTTTGATGAAAATTTTAGATAACTAAAGATGCGATAAATCATTAGACATCTCCAGAAATTAAATATGCGTTATCCAGAATCCTTGTAGAGACGTAGCACTGCTACGTCTCTACATTCATTTTCACCAGATGTCTATTAGAAAGACGCGATAAATCGCCGTCTCTACAAAAGACTGATTATTGTAGAGACGGCGATTCATCGCGTCTCTTGCCTTAACCGAACAGTATTGAGACGCGGAGCGGCTTGCCGCAGGCTACCACAGAGACGCAGAGGGCACTGAGAGAAGAGACAAATGCTTAACTGAACTGTATTAGTACCCCGGAGGTTTAATAATAACTATTGCTGGTACTTTTCTGAGCATTACCAACTATGCCTAATATATTCAACCGAGAAATTTTCAGGTTATCTAAAGCTACTTTTAGCATTGAGGAATTTGTTTTGTTAATCCTGACTACTATCAAAAGCCCATCCGTGTGGGGTGCTATCAGGCTAGCATCGGCTAATCCCACCAAGGGAGGGACATCATAAATCACTAGGTCAAAACTGTTATGAAAATCTGCCATTAGTTGCTTCATTTTTTGAGATGAGAGCAACTTTGCGGGATCGGGTGGTATTGGCCCAGCAGTGATTATAGATAATTGGCTCATGGAAGGTAGTTGTCGTGTTACTTCTCCCACTGGCAAGTTTGTAGAAATTAAATTACTTAATCCCCATAGATTATTTAAATTTGATAGGTCGTGAATTGTGGATTTACGAAGATCGGCATCTACAAGTAGGACTCGTTGCCCCATTGCTGTAGCTATTTGAGCTAGATGGAGGGCAACCGTAGACTTACCATCACCAGGCATAGCTGAACTAATAACTATGGAGCGAATCGGGCGATCGGAACTGAGTAGTTGAATATTTGTATAAAGTACCCGTAAGGCTTCTGAAAAGTTGGAAGAAGAGTCACCATATTCTTGATCTGGTAAAACAGCCAAACTAGCAACTCCCTGAGAAAGAGAATTTGGTATACTTGCTAAGGGAATCTTTTGATTAGAAGCACGATTTTGCTTAGTTTGAACTTGCTTTTCAAAAGGAATATTTCCTAACAATGGCTGTTTGAGCTTTTTTTTAATTTCATCAACAGTATGGTAGGTATTATCTAACTTTTCTACAAGTAAGACAATACCAACTCCTGAGAGTATGCTTGCAACTAATCCCAGGATAAAATTACGTTGGGTAGTAAAGGAAGAAATAGGAATATCTGGCGTAGTTGGTGCTTGAAGTAATTGCCAACCAAGCTCTGTTTGCGATATTTCAATTTGGAGATTTTCGCGGGTTGATAGAAAACGATTTAAACTCTCTGTAGCAATTTGTAATTTGCGCTGCAATTCAGTGTATTGTCGTGTTAAAACTGGCAGTTCGTTACGTCGTTTTGCAAGGTTCCGTCCTATTTTGGCAAGTTCTTGGCTTTGTACTTCTAAGGTCTGAAGCTGTGTTGCTACTTCGGCAAACTTTACACCCAATAAGCGCTCTGACTCTTGACGTAGCAAAGGTAGAAGATTAGCTCGTTTTTCTTTCAATGCTTTAATAGTTGGGTTATCGTCTTGCAAACGAGTTGATTCTATAGCAATCTGAACATCAAATTGGCGTATTTGAGTAATCAATTGTTGATATAAAGGAGCATTGTTCAGCGTTGTCGTTGCTCCATTTTTTCCTTTGATGATAGCAAAATTAGCACGAGTTTGGGCTAACTGTAGATCAACTGTTTGTTTTTGTTGAGAAAATTCAGCAGATTGTGAAGCAATTTGGGTTGCTTGGGTTTCTGGGTCGTTAAAACTGTACTTTTGTCGAAAAACTTGCAATTCTTTTTGGATCTGATCGACCCGATTTTGTATAAATGGTAATTGTTTTTCAACAAACTGAACCCCCTGACGTAACTTTGTTTGCCTCCTAACTTGGCTGTAGTCTAAGTAATTCTCAGCAATTCGTTCCAATACAACTTGAGTCTGCTTTGGATTGCTACTTTGATAACGAACTTCTATAATCTTGGTTTTTTCTAACTGATTAATTTTCAGAGATTCGATAAGAGAATAATAGTTGATTTCTGGATAGGAGGCTTGCAACTGTTTAAGAGTGCTTCTCAACAGTTCAGGACTCTTAAGAACCTGAATTTGGCTGTCATAATCTAGACTAGACTGCTGTGAGTTAGGTTCTTTGACAACATCCACAGATTTGGTGTCATCATTTACAGGTTCCACTAGCATTTGAAAACTACCTTCATATTCTGGAGGCTTCCGGTTTACCATTAAGTTAATCACTGCAAGTGTCATTACAGCAATCGTTACACTTGTCATAAGTAGCGCTCGTCGCCGCAAAATACTTAGAAATTCTTGAAAGCTCCAGTCGTCTTCTTGTTCCTCAGCCCACGGAACAAGTTGATTTTGAGGAAATGGAGGCACAGAATTATTACCGTGATCCGAACTGGAGGATTGGGAAGAATAATTCTCCATCATGCAGTTAATATTTGATAATACACTGGACAGGATTAGTATAAAGGGTTTTCAATGCTTCAGTGAGGCAGCTTTTAGATATAAGCATTAAGATTGATTAGATAAACTTATACTAAAAGTCCGGTATTTGTTCTTGAATACAGTCCTTGAGACTCCCCGCGCTGAAGCGACGGGGATTCTTGAATCTAAGACATAACTTGCTCAAACAGGTTTTCACCAATTTGAGTAGAGGTTTCATCTCCCCAAGCGGGGAAGAGCATCAAGTGCAAAGGTTCCGGTATGCCCTATTCCAATCCCCGACTAAGGATAATTAAGGCTGCGTTTTCATCTCTATCCATGACACAACCACATTTACAAACATGTGTCCTGGTAGATAGAGTTTTCTTAACAACTTCACCGCAGCTAGAGCATTCCTGGCTTGTATATTGCGGATTAACCGCAACCGTCACTCTCTTAAATACCTTTGCAAAGTACTCAATCCAGACACGGAACTGATACCAAGATGCGTCATTAATAGACTTAGCTAAACAATGATTCTTCGCCATATTTTTAATCAATGCAAGTCGTGCAACGCAATAAATAATAGAAATTTCTATTTTATAAAGATTTTACATAGATACATCGTGTAATATAAAGTTTTCATGAAGCTGAGGATTCAGTATTTAAACATGATATTGTGTTTGTGGAAAAAGAACTACACGTAAATCAAGGTAGATAGTAAAAACTCTAACTATAGAATTATGTGTAATTTGAAAGGTGACCCACTACTACAGGAAAATCTTATCTACACTCAATACTTTCGCCAATTTACGAGCGTGATCTGATGACGCCTCCACTATTAACTCGCTGTTCTCTAAGGTTTGGCAAAAACAATAAGTCCTAAAAATTACTTTCAGGTTTTCCACAAGGTTTTTTTAACTTATTGCTCACAGCATAAAGGTTCTGGCAGTCTCAGCTACCTTGTACGCTAAATGTTTATGTATAGAGAATTTTTGCCAAAATTACTGTAGCCTCTTATTTTCGCAAAGATATTGACATTATCAAATAGTTTGTTGATCTTAGGCATCTCTGAAACCTTGTTGTGTTCCAGTATTTGTAGCGAAATACGCATAAAAACTAAAAAGAGTCAATATTCAGTTAGTCAGTTTTACTACTCTCTAGAGTAGCCTAGAATTAGCTGAAGAATAATTCATTACCGCTCGAAAATTTAATATTCAAATCAATTAAGAACTTTAATACCTTGATTCAGATGGGGTATTAAATATTTTCTTTATTCCAGATTAGGATATAGCCTATGAGACTTAATGAATGGATTAATCAGAAATTTTTGCAATCCGTTTCCACGGAGTTACATACTACGAATAATAAGCCTTTCGTAAAAAGTCAACAATCAATTAAATTGTCTGTGATCACCCAATTTTTTCCTCCAGATTATGCTGCTACGGGACAGTTAATTGAGGAACTAGTAAAACAGTTAAGACCCCAAGGGGTGGATATTGAAGTTTTTACAAGTCAGCCAGGATATGCATTTAGTTCTGATACGGCCGCAGCAGTTGAATGGGCTGATCAAATCCGAATTCAGCGATCGCGCACTGCTCAACTCTGGCCGGGAAGGATTCGTGGCAAGGCTGTCAATGGAGTTCTATATACCTTACGTGCTATGCTCTATCTGCTCAGAGCTTGGCGTCGCAACAATATATTATTACTAACTACAGCTCCCCCATTTTTGCCAGTTATCGGATATCTGGCTTATATTTTGTTCCGATTGCCATATATCTGCATACTCTATGACCTATACCCTGATATTGCGATCGCACTAGGCGTAATTTCAAAGCGTCACTGGTTAGTGCGCTTGTGGCGTGGGATCAACAAACAGGTTTGGTTAAAGGCCAAGGGGATTATAGTACTTAGTCCGGCGATGAAACAACAGATAATAGCGCATTGTCCCGAAGTAGCGGATAAAATTTCTGTAATTCACAGCTGGGCTAACCCGGAAGCGATCGTTCCCATTGCCAAACGAGAAAACTGGTTTGCTTGGAAGTATAACTTAGTGAAAAAATTCACCGTACTCTACTCTGGCAATATGGGGCGCTGCCATGACATAGATACTATGTTGGAAGCTGCAAAGCAACTACAAGATGAGCCAATTCAGTTTGTTTGCATTGGTGGTGGTGCTAAACGCGATGAATTAATCATGGAAGTGGAACGGTTGGGGCTGAAAAATTTTACATTTCTACCTTATCAAGAGAAGCAAGTGCTACCCTATTCCTTAACAGCTTGCGATCTATCACTAGTGAGTGTAGATGCAATTACAGAGGGTTTAGTTGTTCCCAGCAAACTATATTCAGCTTTAGCCTCTGGGCGACCAATAGCAGTAATTTGCTCCGAGAATTCATATCTTAGAGAAATGATGGCTGAAGCCAACTGTGGTGGTACATTTGACAATGGAGATGGTCAAGGTCTAGCGCAATTTATTCGCTTTCTCAATCGAGATCCACAAATAGGAGAGCAGATGGGCAAAGCAGGTCGTCAGTATTTGCGATCGCACTTTACACCGAAAGTTATCTCTCAACAATACTTACATGTTTTGCAGCAAGCACTATTCTCTGATGAGATCAGAACTATGTCTCAAAGCGATGTAAAGTAAGGACATTGGAATTAATTAAATATTTTTGCAGCATTTTTTAGGAGTTGGGCTTCGACGGTCTTATTGATCTCAGTCCCTCCAACACAGCCTTCCTTGCTCATAGTTTTTGTCTATACAGGAGGTGAAATTGCAGAAAAGGTGTGACCGAAATCGGAAACGTTCCAAACGACGGGCTATTTATTGCCCCATTCATAGCTGCTATGTCGATAGCGTCAGTCAGAAATATAAAATGTTTGCTGACCAAGCAGGTCAATTACAACAACGAGGGATGAGTCGGCGGAATGCGTTGATGTTAGTCGCGAATCAAACCGCAGTGCCTATAGAAGGGGAATGGTTAGAGGCTTTTTGGTGTGACGAGTGTCAACAAACAACTTGGTATCATATTCACAAGTGTGGCGATCGTAGTTATGAAATTTCGGTAGCACCACAAGAACTATGGCAGCAAGTAACAGGAGTGATTGATTCTCTGGGGAACCCTTCTGTTGGGGAGTTCACGCGTAAGAGTGCCAGACAGGTTGGTTATCAAGGTCTTAAAGGTTTCCAGTTTGTGAGTTAAACCTCGTCTACCTTGAGAACCGTAGTTTTGTAGGGTGCAGCGATAGCGTAACCCAACATAAATATAAATAAGGTGGTAATGTTGGGTTGCGTTTCACTCCACCCAACCTACATAAATATATCTTTTAAAAAACTCTAGGTTTCAACATAGATGAGGTTTAAGTGTTATTAGTGCCATTTTGTTAAGAGATATATTAATCCTCAATCAATAACTATGAGTAGTCCAAAAATTGTCTCCCAACAGGAGTTAGTGATTGAAGCTGGACGCACAGAGCAGCAGTATTGGAAAGATATATGGCGCTATAGAGAATTATTCTATTTTCTGGCTTGGCGTGATATTTTGGTGCGGTACAAGCAAACTGCGATCGGTATTGCTTGGGCACTGATTCGTCCGTTTTTGACTATGGTAGTTTTTACAGTAGTGTTCGGACACTTGGCAAAGTTGCCTTCACAGGGTGCGCCTTATCCAATTTTGGTATTTTCAGCGATGTTACCCTGGCAATTCTTCTCTAACTCACTCTCTGAATGCAGCAACAGTTTGATTGGTAATGCCAATTTAATCTCCAAGGTGTATTTTCCCCGCTTAATTGTACCTACAAGTGCAGTAGTAGTTAGCTTCGTAGACTTCTTGATTTCGGGGATGATTTTATTGGGGTTAATGGCTTGGTATAACTTTGTCCCCAGTTGGCGAATTCTGACACTACCAATGTTTATTGCTATTGCCTTTGCTGCTTCAATGGGGGCAGGATTATGGTTTGCTTCTTTAAATGTAAAGTATCGAGATTTTCGTTACATTGTGCCGTTTATTGTGCAGTTTGGTTTGTATATCTCGCCAGTAGGATTTAGCAGCAGTGTTGTTCCAGAAAAATGGCGGTTGTTATACTCCCTGAATCCAATAGTAGGAGTAATTGATGGTTTTCGTTGGGCAATTTTAGGGGGTGAGTCGAAGTTATATCTACCCAGTTTTTTGCTGTCTTTGGGATTAGTAGTTTTACTATTGGTGAGTGGGATTTGGTATTTTCGTAAGATGGAAAGGACATTTGCAGATGTGATTTAGTTAGGATGTAGAGTGAGCGATCGCCGTTGTGCCTCGTAATACCTCATTTATCACAAGCAGTAGGGGCGGGTTAACAGATATGATCCATCATTCATGAATGTCTCGCTGAACCCGCCCCTACGCCCTCTGCACTTCGGTATGATAAATCTGGTGAAAAATCCGGGGTATACCTCATTCACCCAAAATATAGTGTGATCGCCAGCCGTCACCCTAGAATAAAGTAGACACTCCCGGCAATCGAGACTGCCATGTACCAGACTGACCCACCGCGTCCCCCCAGCGAAGTCCTGCCGACGATGTATGATCTGCCCAGCGAAGATCCACAGGATCAAGATACGCCTGAGCAAATTCATCCGCGTCCACCGTGGGAAACCATGCCGACGATGTATGATCTTCCTAGTGAAGACCCAGAG
This sequence comes from Nostoc sp., assembly GCF_036917155.1. Classification (GTDB taxonomy): domain Bacteria; phylum Cyanobacteriota; class Cyanobacteriia; order Cyanobacteriales; family Nostocaceae; genus Nostoc. Next base: position 12,873 of record NZ_JBALDZ010000004.1, read on the forward strand.
GAGCCTGGTTTGCCGGACGAATTCCACGATTTCCAACCTCAGTTGTTAAGGGAAACCTGTAAACCCCTAAACTACCCAACTGGGCAAATGTTCATCGGCACAGATTTAAATCTGTATTACGATGCCCGTAATCGGCTATGGCACAAAAGACCAGACTGGTTTTTGGTGTTAGGTGTATCTCGCGCTCAACAGCAACAAGATATGCGTCTGGGCTATGTTGTTTGGCAAGAGGGAATAGCACCGTTTTTAGTGGTTGAATTACTCTCACCGGGTACAGAAGCAGAAGATTTGGGACAAACCTTAAGGGATGCCAATAAGCCACCGACAAAATGGCAAGTGTACGAACAGAATTTACGCATTCCTTACTATATTGTGTTTGACCGCTATCAAAATCAGTTGCGAGTGTTTCAGTTAACAGCAACGCGATATGAAGCAGTAGCACTTCCAGAACAAAAGTTTTGGTTTGAGGAATTGCAATTAGGTTTAGGGGTTTGGCAGGGGCGCTACCAGCAAACAGCAGGTTTATGGCTGCGTTGGTATGATGCTATAGGTAACTGGATTCTGACTCCAGAAGAACGGGCTGAACAGGAACACCAACGGGCTGAACGATTGGCTCAAAGATTGCGATCGCTCGGTGTAGATCCAGATAATTTATAAGTAGCAAGGGTTGCAAAGTTTCATGCCTGATTTATCTCTTTATGAACAAGATTTTTTGGCTTGGTTAGCCCAGCAGCAATCAGCCTTAGCTAGTCGAGATGTTACAGCTTTAGACTGGGAAAACTTGGCAGAAGAGTTAGATGCTATGGGCATTCGGGAAAAAAATGAGTTGAAAAACCGCTTGGTAGTTTTATTAGCTCATTTACTGAAGTGGCACTATCAGCCTATGAAACGATCTGTCAGTTGGTTTACAACGATTGCTAACCAACGGGATGATTTGCGAGATTTATTAGAGGAAAAACCTAGTTTACATCAATATATTCCGGAAATTCTCCCAAAAGCCTATCGAAATGCTCGTCGAGAAGCATCTGCCGAAACAGGAATAGGGTTAGCTACTTTTTTAGAGGCTTGTCCTTACAAAATAGAAGAAATTTTGCATCCTGAGTTTTTGTGTAATACCACAGATGATTTTGAGAGAGCAATATCTGAGTAAGTAGCCGTTATTTGGGACGTACACTTCCAACAATGCCAGATAAGTTGGTTATCAAGCAATACAGTCCAGATAAGCCCAAAATACTTGTAGAGACGGCGATTTATCGCGTCTCAAAAACCCGAAATTGTCGCCAGAAGCCCTTAACTGAACCGTATTGGGTTATCAAGGAATTAATAGTTTCCAGTTTGTGAGTTAAGCCCTAAGAGGATGTTTGAAAAGTTTTGGGCGAATATAATTCCCTACTACACTAGCATTGTCTGCCTCCGCGGACTAACACAAAATCAATGTCTTGAACCCACGGAGGTGGGTTTCGTCTGTGTAGTCGCGATTTCTAATCGCCGGGGCTAGTATTAATTTAGACTTTTCAAACAACCTCTAAAGCTGAATTTGAAATTAACTTAAGAGAACCCGATGAAGAAAGCTCTCATTTGTGGAATATCAGGTCAGGATGGAGCTTACCTGGCACAGTTACTTATTAATAAAGGCTATACCGTTATTGGTACTTCACGAGATGCTCAGATTTCCTCTTTCCGAAACTTGCTTAACTTAGGGATCAAAGACCAAGTAAAGTTAGAGTCAATGGCTCTGAACGACTTTCGTAGTGTGTTACAAGTATTGACAAAAATCCAGCCAGATGAGATTTACAATTTGGCAGGACAAAGTTCAGTTGGTTTGTCTTTTGAACAACCAGTAGAAACTTTAGAAAGTATAGCCACTGGTACTCTCAATTTACTCGAAGCTATTCGTTTTTTGGGTGTTCTCATCAAACTATATAATGCTGGTTCCAGTGAATGTTTTGGGGATACTGGGGAAGTTGCAGCTGATGAAACAACACCATTCCGCCCTAGAAGCCCTTATGCTGTCGCTAAAGCCACTGCTTTTTGGGAAATTGCTAATTACCGAGAAGCTTATGGTTTGTTTGCCTGTTCTGGGATTCTGTTCAATCATGAATCTCCTCTACGTCCTGAAAGATTTGTGACGCAAAAGATTGTTGCTGGTGCTTGTCGTATTGCTCAAGGTAGTAATGAGCATCTATATCTGGGAAATATACAGATTCAGCGTGATTGGGGTTGGGCACCTGAATATGTTGAGGCAATGTATTTAATGCTGCAACAAGAACAGCCAGATGATTATGTGATTGCTACGGGACAAAGTTCTTTATTAGAAGATTTTGTAGCAGCAGCATTTGCATCTGTAAATTTAGATTGGCGTGACCATGTTGTGATAGATAATAGCCTACTGCGACCTACAGATTTAGCAGTAGGTAGAGGGAATCCAGCTAAGGCGAAATACAAGTTGGGTTGGGAGGCTAAATATAAGATGCAGGATGTGGTACGGATGATGGTGGAAGCAAGATTTTCAAACTAATTTGATAGTTTTATGAATTAAGTTGAATTGTATTAACTCAAAATACTCAACTGTGCTATTCACAATCACCGGATACGCTTATTTCCTCAATTTCATTATTTGAAGGATAAGACAAATTATACTGCATTTATACCACACCAGAAATTATATATAATAATTTTGGAGATTAGCTGTTAATGCATAGACGTTATGCTAAAGCTTTCTATTGGTTAAAAATACTTACTAAATACATCTCAGTTCAACTCATAGTCCAACTACTGAATGTATCAAGTGGTATTTTATTAGTTCGTGCCTTAACTAAGGAAGAATATGCTTATTTGACACTAGCTAATTCATTGCAGGCAACAATGAATATCTTTGCAGATAGTGGGATTAGTTCTGCCCTATCTGCAATTGGTGGTAGAGTTTGGCAAGATCCATATCGTTTTGGACAGCTTATTAATACTGCAATGCAGTGGCGTCGATATTTAGCCGCAATTGCTATCGCCGTAGTTACTCCAATCTTATTTTGGATGCTACTTCAAAATGGTGCTTCAGTTTACTATACAATTTTACTAACAGCTGCAATTCTGATTGAACTCAACTATTATCTAACTAGTGGAGTGTTAGAGATTGTACCCAGATTGCACTCCCAAATTGATAGAATTCAGCGTTTAAATTTACTCTCTGCCAGTTCCCGAATATTAATACTATTAGGCAGTTCTATATTTTTTTTAAATGCGGCAGTTGGGGCTTTTGCTTCAACAATTTCTTCAGGATTAAGCAATTTGCTACTATGGCATTGGGTTAAGGATACTGTTGATATCAAAGCTCCTATCAACAGAGAGGATCAAGTAGAGATATTAAAACTTGTAAAAGCTCAAGCTCCAACTAGTATTTTTTTCAGTGTTCAGGGACAGTTGACGGTTTGGTTAATCAGTACTTTTGGAAAAACACAGAATATAGCTGAAGTTGGGGCATTAAGTAGGTTAAGTATAATGTTTTCTATTGTGAACTCAATAATGGCAAATATTGTAATACCTAGCTTTGCTCGTTGTCAGTCTCGTCAATTATTGCTTAGACGTTATTGGCAGATTTTAATTGCTTATTTTTTATTAGCTACTTGTTTAATAATCATAACGTTCCTTTATCCTCAGCAATTTATCTCGATAATAGGTAGTCAATATGCAAATTTAAATGATGAAGTAAGTCTGACAATGTTGAGTGCTAATACTGGTTTCCTTTCAGGATTATTATGGTCTATTAATGTATCGAAAGGATGGATACAAGATGCTTGGCTCTATATACCAGCAACTATCGCTACTCAGATACTATTACTATTTGTATTAGATGTTTCTACCGTCAAAGGTGTAATATATTTTGGAATGTATTCTCAATTACCTAGTTTAGTCATTAATTTTTATATGAACTATAAAGGTTTCAAGAGTTTCCAGCGATGAACATACTACAAAGTTTCATTCTGAAATTTCGGTTCTTGGTATGGGCAAAGTTAAAAGCTAATTTTTATCCTAGCTTTAACATATCTCATTCTCAGTTTGGAGAAGATATGCTTGTCAGAGCATTAACTAGAGATATTAAGAATGGGTTTTATATAGAAATTGGCGCTCATCATCCAGTATATATATCCAATACATATCACTTTTACTGTAAAGGATGGAAGGGAATAAATATTGATGCAATTCCAGGTAGTATGGATATATTTAATATTTTAAGACCTAGAGATATAAATTTAGAAGCTTGTATTGTTCCATTGAATAATTCAAATAAAATTAAGTTTTTTATGTTTGAGCAATCTGCCTTTAATACTTGTGATCCAGATATGGCTCAACAAGCATTATCTAAAGGGAACAAATTTCTCAAAGAGGTGATGCTTCCGGGGTTTACAATCACTGAAATTCTAGACTCTTATTTACCAAAACAGACCAAAATTGATTTTATGAGTATTGATGTAGAAGGATTAGATGAACAAATCTTGATGTCAAATGATTGGGAGCGTTATCAACCAAAAATTATTATTTTTGAGAAGCATTTAACTAAGGAGCAAGAATTTACTAAGATACCTATAATTGAGTATTTAGCGTCATTTGGTTATGAATTAGTGGGTAAGCTAGGATTTTCTTTGATATTAATGAGGGAAATTGAATAGTGAAAAAAATATCATCTTATCAATACCTTAGCCAAAAGTAGAGGTAGCCTAGCTTTCGCCGAAATAGCCCAACACAAGAGCGGGGTAGGTGATTATAAAAATGAATATGAATGCTACTGGACGGACATACAGCGTAAACCGTATTTAATTTATTGGGCTGGATAAAAACCAAAAAATTCAAATCGTACTATAGGCCAAATATTCTCCAATTTTCTCACTAAAGTTGAAAAATATGAGTGTCAAGAGCAAATAAAAAACTGGAAAATACATACAACAAAGTTTAAAAAAGCATTTATTGCAGGCAGTAGCTCAAAGAATGAAACAGTCCATTAAAATACTAGTCAAATCATGAATCAACCACCTCTTTTTTCTGTTATTATACCAACCTATCATCGCAATGATTTATTAACAAAATGCCTGAATTGCCTCGCCCCTGGTGTGCAAACATTACCCACAGAGCAGTATGAAGTCATTGTCACAGATGATGGTTCCCAAACCACTGCTGAAGAGATGATTCGGCAGCAATATCCTTGGGTAAAGTGGGTTGCTGGCCCGCGTAAGGGTCCGGCTGCTAATCGTAATAATGGGGCAAAGTTTGCTCAAGGTGAATGGTTGGCGTTTACAGATGATGATTGTTTACCTAAAAAAGAATGGCTTGAAAGCTTTGCTTTATCTATTACATCTGATATATATGTTTACGAGGGTAAAACTACTTGTGAAATTGCTACTAAATCCCCACTAGAGCATTCACCTATTAATCTTACGGGCGGATATTTATGGTCGTGTAATATGATGATACAAAAAAAAATTCTTTTAGAAAAATTAAAAGGTTTTGATGAAAATTTTCCATATCCTCAGTTGGAAGATGTAGATTTAAGGGAACGTATAAAGCTTTTTAATTATTCGTATATTATTTTTGTACAAGATGCAGTGATTGATCATCCTCCAAAACAAGTACCTTGGGGAAGGAGCTTGGCAAAACTTCATGAAAGCCATATTTACTACTGGCACAAAATTGGAATTCAAGAAAATTTGAGTAAAAAGTTGATTATCTCTATTATTAATTTCCGGATAAGAGCTATTGTTAAATATCCTTTTTCACTAGAGTCTATCAAAGCTACAATATCACTTATTATTGAGTTAATTTATACTCTTAAAAATTTGCAAACCTGGAATAAAAAATACAAAATTATAGATTAATAGCTAGTATAGTCAATATGAAATTACTAAGAAATTTAGACAAAATAATCAGGTTAAAGTTGTTTTCGAGAGCTAACATAACCCTAAATAGTCTTGAAATTATTGTATCACGTACAGCAGAGTTTAATGCTGATTTATCTAGCTTAATTATTTTTAACAAAAATATTTTTATCGGAAGATACGTATTTATTGATATTTATGAAAATACTTTATTTGAACTTGGTAATCAAGTACATATTGGTGATTTTAGCATCATTAGAGGCACAAAATGTGAAATAATTATTGGTGATAATACTATGATTGCTCCTAGAGTTCAGCTATTAGCTACTAACCATAGATATATTAACAAGAACAAATTAATTGTTAGCCAAGATATTGATACTGATAAAAATGGAATTTGGATTGGCAAAGATTGTTGGATTGGCGCTGGAGCCACTATATTACCAGGAGTCAAGATTGGAGATGGAGCAGTTGTTGGTGCAATGGCTGTGGTTACGAAAGATGTTGCAAGCTACTCAGTAGTTGTTGGAAATCCTGCAACAACTATAAATATGCGTATATAGAAATCATATTTGATTTTGAAAAAAATCTAAGTATATGTAGCGTTATTTCAGCAATATAAATTAAGAAAATGAGTTCTACTAAAACTAACAGATTTCTTTTTATTGATAGCTTACGAGGTATTGCTGCATTAGCAGTAACAGGGTGTCACTTTTACGCTACAACTCCCATTGGGAAAGAAGCAGGGTAAGAGCGTCTCAATCAGACTTGACACAAGCAATTAGAAGAATCTAATGTATTGTCAATGAAACAACAACTGAGCACCCGAATCATATAATTGTTATCCATAGCAGTGCGTTTCATTTTTTGACGAAGACTACGTTTGTAGGTTTGTTCAAGGTTAAGGGCATTGAGAGCAAAGCGTCTTAAAAGCGCAAAATTCTGGGGACTGTGAAAAGAACGAATGCGACAAGCATCTTCCGCAAAAGTACAGTCGAGAGTCCAATGAGCCTCGTTTTCAATGCCCCAGTGTTTTCGGATAGCCCGACCGATAAGTCGAGCATCACTGTTTATGCTTATCTTAATTGATTTGTCAAGCTTAAATTATACTAAATTAGATGAGCTTACCCTGGGAAAGAAGTTATATCAAAGTCAATATCTACTGAGCTAGACTATTTTATTAAAAATCTTAGTTCAGGTGTTGAGGTCTTTTTTGTTATTAGTGGATTTGTAATTGCTTATACTCTGCGAAATACCACAATTAATTTTCAATCAGCAAGTAACTTTTTTATTCGGCGCATTCTCAAATTAGCACCTCCATACTGGTTAGCCCTTATTTTATCAATGTTAATTGCTGGAGTGTCTAATATTTTTATTAGAGTTGTATATAAAATCAATTCCTTCCTCCAAGTATTCAATAATTTGACTGAGATTTATTAAAATAAAATATAAATTTATAATGTATAGAAAATACATATGAAAATTCTAAGTTTAAGTTGTTATATTTTAGGTCATATTACATATCAAAATATTCTTGAAAAAACTTTTGAAGAAAGTATACCAGAAGTTGAATTTTATTCACTACACCTCACAGATTACTATAAGCAAGATCTTCTGGGAAGGTTTGTACATTTACTTTTGAGGCAAAGATTTCCAGGTTCTGGCAAAGCAGATTATGACTTTCATCGGTTGCGGACAGAAGTAGCTAACTCGTTCTTTGCTCGTCGTTGCTTAGAACAAGCTATTAAAAAGTATCAACCTGATGTGCTGCATGTGCATACACAAGGAATCGCTCTACTTTCAGCCTCTCTTTTCCAAAAAATTCCATCGGTGATTTCCATTGATTGTACTACTGCACCTCTTGCTACTACTCATCCATCACCTGCTCATCTGACTTATCAACCAATCTTAGCTCTAGAAAAACAATGCTTTGAAAATGCTGCTCATGTTGTTGCTTGTTCTGATTGGGCAAGAAAGTCTGTAATTGAGGATTATGCTATCTCGCCAAAAAAGGTGACAACTATTCCATACGGAATGCCTCTAGAAAAATTTGCAATTATTCAACGACCCAGAAATTTCACCAGCAATAAAACTCGTTTGTTATTTGTTGGCAATGACTTTACTCGTAAAGGTGGATATGATCTATTAACTGTTTTTTTAGAAAACTTTGTTGATACCTGTGAATTAAATATAGTTACCAATGCATCTATAGATATACCTGATATTCCTAGTATTCGAGTTCATAAAGGCATTCGTCCAATGTCTCCTGAGTTGTTTCAGCTTTATCAAGATGCAGATATATTTGTCATGCCAACCCATGAAGATGTTTATGGAGTAGTTTTTATTGAAGCAATGGCATCTGGCTTACCCTGTGTTGGTACAACAGTTATGGCTGTTCCAGAACTTATTCAAAATGAAGTTAATGGTTTTGCAATTTCGCCTAAAGATCAAAAATCTTTGTCTGAAGTTCTGCATAAACTAGTTAATTCTGCGGAATTAAGGCTATCTATGGGGCTGGCAGGTCGAAAAATGGCAAAACAAACATTTGATGCCAAAATTAATTGCCGTAAGCTTGTCAGTATTTTTGAAGAATGTTTGAAATCTGAAAATTTGGAGAAATAATCATGCTACTACTTAATCGATTTACCACACTTTTAAAGCGGAAAGCAAATGCCAAAAAATTCGGTATTAATTTTACCAGAACTGCTGAATTTCAACAAATTGAGTCAATAGTTGTCAATGGTAAAACTATACAATTAGAAGCACCTAAGAGCTATGATACTTGGTTAATTCAATTTGAAATTTTTATAGATGACTGTTACAAGTTACAAAAATTTGCTAATAAACAAGTATCTACTATTCTCGATATAGGTGCTAACCTAGGTTTATTTAGTGTCGCTGCAAGGGCATTTTTTGAGCAAGCGAAGATTCACGCTTATGAGCCTAATCCAAATCTATCAACCTATCTTAGTCATCAAGCTGATGTAGGCAAATTTCAATATTTTAGTGAAGCAATTGGAACTCAAAACGGATACTGCTCTCTTATTTTCAATGAAGCTCCAGGTCTCACTCAATCTCGTTTAAACGATGAAGCAGGCAAAATTACTCAAACTTCATTAAAAACGGCAATTGAGCGTTTAGGCGGCTCTGTAGATATTGCAAAAGTTGATATTGAAGGAGCCGAGTGGGAACTTTTTGAAAAACAGGATATGTGGCAACCAATTAAAAGCTTGCTGATGGAATATCATCTTTGTGAAAAAGTATCAACAGTTGAAAGTGCAATTGCTCAAGTAAAACGGCTCGGTTTCTCCTTAATTACAGAAGAAACTATTTATGCAAATTCTACTGGCATTATTCTTGCACATAGACGCTAAACCTCGTCCATTTTGAAACCTTGAGTAGTGCGGGCCGAAAAGCCCGCTACTACCACCGGGGAGCAAGATGCTCCCACTACGCATGAACAACTATGGTTCTCAAAATAGATGTAGTTTAGGTTATTTAAATAAAACTTTTGAAACTGTGAGCAAATTAATCGTTCATATTGCCGAAACAGAGGTTTCTGAGCAATCTGGAATGGGACGAGTAGCATGGCATTGGAAAAAGGAATTTGAAAGCCGTGGGTACGAATTTATCCATATAGGACCTAAACAGGTTGGCCGAGTCGCTCACCCAGCATTGTTCCCTTATGTAGCGGCCAGATTCTATCGTCAGTTAGGTCGAAATGCAGACCTTTTCATAGTTCATGAACCCGCCTCAGGAGTTTTTCTATCTTTTGATATTCCCACTGTACTAGTCAGTCATGGTGTAGAACGCAGAGCCTGGAATCTCAAGTTGCAGGGAAAAGATGGAACTACTCACCAATTAAAATGGCGTACTAAACTTCTTTTTCCTTTGTGGAGGTTACGTCAGTGTGACTTAGGCTTAAAAAAAGCAAATCTTCTACTTCTTCTTAACCAAGAAGATTGTAATTTTGTGCAACAGTACTATAATCAAGATTCTAAGCATATTTTCTTATTCCAAAATGGAGTTTATCCATCTGATTTGAATGAAACAGTTCAGATTGAACAACCGTTCACTATCCTATTTATGGGTTCTTGGATAGATCGGAAAGGAGTTAAGACACTGCTTGATACTGCCCAAATTTTGCAAAAAAGAGGTTTGTATCCAAATTGGTTGCTAGCGGGTACAGGTGTTGATAAGGAAACTATTTTAAGCTGTTGGTCAAAGGATCTACACCATTACCTGGAGATAATTCCCAAATTTCAGGCATCTGAAGAGATTAATCTTTTTGCTCGTTCTCAAATCTTTGTTTTACCCAGTTTTTTTGAGGGTCAACCTCTGGCTTTGTTGCAAGCAATGTCGGCGGGACGGTGCTGCATTACCACCAATTGCTGTGGTCAAAAAGATTTAATTCGCCACGGCTACAATGGATTACTCTACGAACCAGGTGATGCTGAAAAGTTAGCTTCTTTGATAGAAGAGTGCGCTAGTGATAGCAAGTTGAGAGTAACTCTTGGTAGAAATGCTAAAGCTTCAGTGCAAAACCGCTCATGGAAATATGTGTCTGTGGAAGTGGTAGACCGCATAGAAGCCTTATTAAACTAGAATTATTCTTCTGGCATCAACTTAATCTTCCACATTAACGGTGAATTTGTAACAATTAATGGTAGATTATTTAACTAATGTAACTTCCATTGTACCTCGACTGCCTCCGGCAATTGATGGTGTAGGAGACTATGCCCTCAACCTAGCTCGTCAGCTTCGCAAAGATTTCAATATTCAAACTCATTTTATTGTAGGTAATACCAGATGGACAGGTGCAGCAGAAATTGAAGGTTTTCCTGTTAGTAAAATTAGCGCTATCTCTCCTGATGCACTGCTAAATTTATTATCAACCGATCGCTCATCCAGTATCCTTTTACATTATGTAGGCTACGGCTATGCTCAACGAGGCTGTCCAGTTTGGTTAGTCGATGGGTTACAGCGTTGGAAAAGTTTATTTCCAAAGCGATCGCTCGTTACGATGTTCCATGAAGTCTATGCTTCAGGGCCCCCTTGGACTAGCTCTTTTTGGTTATCGCCCTTGCAGAAAAATTTAGCAGCACGTTTGGCACAAATGAGTGATAGCTGTATTACTAGTAAGCAACTTTATGCTGAAATAATTGCTAATATTAGCCGAGGCAAACATCATCAAATTCCATTCCTACCAGTTTTTTCAAACATTGGTGAACCAGACAAAGTACTTCCTTTGTTAGAACGTCAGCAACGCTTAGTTATTTTTGGAGGTGTTGCCAACCGTGTAAGAGTTTACCGAGAGTCTCAAGCAGTTTTGGAGTATGTTTGTCAGAGGTTAAATATTCAAGAAATTTGGGATGTAGGAACTCCAACAGGAGTAAATTTATCCTCAATTACTAAAGTACCTATCTTAGAAATAGGGCAGCAGTCTTCCGAAAACGTGAGTAATATTCTAGCAGATTCTATTGCTGCTTTCTCTGACTATAACCCCGATTTTTTAGCTAAGTCAACTATTTTTGCTTCTTACTGTGCCCACCGACTATTACCTATCAATGCCAAAGGTAGTGCCTCATCAGTTGATGGTATAGAACCAGGCAAGCATTATTGGGTTCCTAATCCTCAAGGGAATGAGTTAGAAAATGACGTGGATATGCAGGCGATCGCGGACAATGCTTATTTCTGGTATCAAAACCACAGACTATCAATAACTGTTAAGACTTTTGGTAAACTACTTAATAATTAAACTAAGTTATTAATTACAAAACATAATTATTTCAACGATGAAAATTTTATTATACTCCTCAGTTTTTTTTCCTTCTCTGGGTGGGATTGAAACTATTAGTGCAACACTAGCTACAAATCTCACTCAACTGGGTCATGAATGTACAGTTATCACTGAAACTCCTAGTAATAGTCATGAACAGAATATTTATAAAGTTATACGACAACCAACTTGGAAGGAACGACTAACATTAACTCGTAAATTCGATATAGTACACTCTAACGGTGCAAGCATTGCTCTATATCCTTTTGCTAAGTTCAGTAATAAACCATTTATTTGGACACACAATGGATATCAGGTTTCATGTGTGGATGGATTAGGATGGGTGGATGGTGAACCAACGCCAATGACTCCCCTTGCATCTCTGGCTTACCACTTTCGCAAAAAAGGTTTATTTTCTGGCTTAAAAGAGTCTATAAAACTTGGGGTAAGACGTTACGTTGCCAACCACGTAGATTTAAACATTGCTGCAACTAATTGGGTGGCAAAACGTCAATTATTGCAAAACCAGGTGGTTGCTTATACCCCATATCCCCTTAATCGCTTTAAAGATGCAAAAAAAATCAATCATAACTGTAAATATGACTTTATTTATGTTGGTAGGTTAGTCAGTGAAAAAGGTATACCTGATTTAATTCAAGCGTTTAAACTCTTAATCACAACACCAGGGTTTACAGATAAACGTCTGGCGATTGTAGGTTCAGGAAACATACAAGCCAAGTTAGAAGAAATGGTTAAAGAATTAAAGTTGGAGCTTAATGTATCTTTCCTTGGTTCTAAGTACGGTTCTGAACTAACTGATATTATTAGTATGGCCAAGATTGGGATTATTCCTTCAGCTTACGAAGAACCAATGGGAGGAGTAGCTTTAGAATTACTCGCAGCAGGTAAGAATGTCATTGTTTCTGAGTTTGGAGGTCTTGCAGAATGTGTTGGCAATGCGGGTCTAAAATTTAAGAATGGGGATGCTAATAGTTTATATGAATGTATGAAGAAAATTTTGACCGATGATGCATTGATAAAACAACAACAAGAAAAGGCATTAGTACAAGTTGAGCTATTTGATGAGGTTAAGCTGACCAAGATATATATTGAAATATATCAACATATCATTCAAAAAACATAGTTGGCATTACATAATGAGTATTCAATCCTTTCTTTATAGAAGGTTATCACGCTGGATAACTTGTGAGTTAAACTTACCATTAAAATGTAAAATTAGTTTAGAAAATAAATATGAACTAGCTAGTTTTAATGATGTTTTTTGTCATCCATTTTACTGGCAATTATTTCAATGTATAGAACAAACACCTGGGTTAATTATTGACTGTGGTGCACATTGCGGGCACTTTACCATTCTTGCTGAAACATGCATTTACACTAAGTTCAAGGATTTGAATACTAACTATATTCTAGTAGAGCCAAATCCTTTACTCATCCCAATTATTCACAAAAATCTTCATAAGACTAACATCTTAAAACGAGCAAATATCAAACAGGGATTTGTAGGAAGAAAATCAGGAAGTTCTACACTTTGGGTGAATAAAAAAAATTATTTAACAGCTAGTATAAAATATATACCTAATGCAAAACCATATACAGTCAACTATATTGATTTGTTAGAAGTAGTAGGTGATCGTATAGTTGACTTAATGAAGATAGATATTGAAGGCGGAGAATTTGAATTCATACCAGAAAACTTAAAATTATTCTCACAAACCAACCTAGTTTTTATAGAAATTCATTCAGCGACAGAAGAGATGACCCAGAATCTGTATAGATATTTAGAATCTGTAGGGTTACATATAGCTAGCAAGCCATTAAAAAATGATGACCATTATCTAGTAATATTCCAGCGCTAGCAGAATTTATAATCGCAACATCTAGACTTTGCGGTTGCTTCATTCTGCTGCGCTTCATTCACAATGACAATCTATCATTTTGGAAAATTTGCAAAATTAAGATGCTCCCCCCAAGAGCTGTCTTAATTCGTCACATAATAGTTATGAAAAATAATTTAGAAGTAATTGAGGCAGCAATTCGGTGAAAGAGTACATTGGACTTTTAGCTCCCTTTGCCATTCTATTTATTCTCTATCTTTCTGCTCACAACTGGCGGACTTCTATAAAAACTATCCTAGTGTTAGTGGTAATTGAAGGTGCTTTACGGAAATGGGTTCTCCCCCAAGCAAGTCAGTTCATCTATTTTTTGAAAGACATTGTACTCATAGGCGCTTATCTTCGTTATTACATTTTCTCATCTAATGAAAAAAACGTTCGTATCAAAGGCAATTCGGCAGCTGAAATTATCGTTTGCGTGATTTTCCTATTAGCAGCTTGGTGTCTGTTACAAGTTTTTAATCCCAGCTTGGGTTCTCCCATTATTGGTATTTTTGGAATAAGAGGATATTTGTTATACATTCCTTTAATATGGATGTTACCCAATCTCTTTCTTTCCCAAGAAGAATTATATAAATTTCTGCGATTGTACCTGCTGTTGGTCATTCCAGTGGGGCTATTAGCGGTAGCAGAGTTCTTTAGCCCCCCTTCAAGCCCCCTTAACGTCTATACCCCAGATTTAAAACTAGATCCTGCAACTTTTGGAGATGGAAATTCCACGAATGTTCGTGTGACAGGCACTTTTTCCTACATTGCTGGCTATTCAGTTTATGCAATTATTTCCTTTGGATTATTAGTTCCCCTGTTAGCAGTCCAGCAATCTCGATGGTGGCGTTGGGCAACAATTGCAGAATTACTGCTAATTATTGGTACATCGTTCATGAACGGCTCTCGCGGTCTTTTTTACAGTGAAATCCTGTTTTTAATTGGTTATTTTGGGGCACAGTTACTAACTAACCTGAAAACAGCTCTTCCATTGATAAAACAGTTTACAGTGCCTATAATCATTATAACCATTGCAACTATCACTTGGTTTCAGTCTGCTATCAATTCCTTATTATTCCGCATCAATTCCAATCATGATGTCTCTAGTCGCGCTTCAGGAAGCTTCATTGAGCCATTTGAATTTATGAAGTTAAAAGGACTGGATAGCTATGGTGCAGGTGCAACTCATCCAGCTGCTCCAGTATTGCGTAGCATTCTAAATTCACCTCCAGGAGAGAACATTCCTGTCTACTATGAATCAGAAATGGGTCGAATAGTTTTGGAAATTGGTCCTATAGGTTTTTTCTTGTGGTATCTACTGAGACTCATACTCATATATCTACTATGGCGCACATTCCTGAAATTAAAGCGCCCTTTGTTGCGACAGCTAGCCCTGTCAGCTTTTTTAATTCATGCGCTTCAATTTCCTAATCAGCTTGTGTTTAACCATACTCTCCTAGTCTACTACTGGTTTCTGGCAGGATTTATTTTCCTTCTACCCCGACTCGAACAGATAGAGAACTGGAAACAACAACAGAAATTCTTTAATGAACCACATACCTATCGCTCTCATACATCCTACAGGTAGTCCTTTCGCCCGCAACGCTGCAATCTCATTAGGAGAAGTAGGTCTACTTCAAGAGATAATTACAACCATTGCCCATAATCCAGAAGGAAGTATGAGCCACTACTTAAAACTGCTTCCTGCTCCAATTCGTCATAGAATTACTAATGAACTAGGGCGCCGTACCTGGATTCCTCCAAATGGTGTAGCGATGCGATCGCACCCTTGGAGTGAAGCAATGCGGATGAGTTTAGTTAAAACTGGACTCAGTAGGCGTTTTGGCTTGGGTTCTCAAGGTCCCATAGATTGGGTTTATGCTTCTCTCGATCACCATGTTGCCAAGCATCACCTCCAGGGTCTAGCAGCAGTGTATGCTTATGAAGATGGTGCTGCTACTACCTTTGAAGTCGCCAAGCAGCAGGGAATTTTATGCCTGTACGACTTGCCTATCTTGTTCTACCGGATGGCGCGAGAAATTCAGCAAGAGGAGGCTGAACGATTCCCAGCACTGTCTGCATCACTGCAAGCAGTACGAGAACCTGAATGGAAGTTGAGACGTAAGGAGCAAGAAGTAGCACTGGCAGACCATATTTTTGTGGCCTCTTCCATTACCCAGCAATCCTTACTCAGAGAAGGGGTCAGTCCTGACAAAATCACGGTTATCCCTTACGGCGCACCGATTGATTATTTTCAACCCCAACCAAAACTAGATGGAACTTTTCGTGCCTTATTTGTCGGTCGCGTCGGCGCTCGCAAAGGAGTTCATTACCTGATCAAGGCATGGGAAGAACTCCAAATTTCCCAGGCAGAGTTAATGCTGGTAGGAGTGAACGAATTTCCAGAAACCTGGCGTTCCCAACTTCCTGATGGAGTTAATTATGTCCCATCAGTACCCCATGCGACGCTGAATCAATATTACAGCAATGCCAATGTATTTGTCTTTCCTTCTTTAGTAGAAGGCTTTGGACTGGTTCTTCTAGAAGCGATGGCTTGTGGCATTCCAGTCATTACAACCCCTCACACAGCAGGCCCAGACATTCTTACTGATGGGATAGAAGGCTTTATTGTCCCTATTCGTGATTCAGAGGCTCTCAAAGAAAAACTTGAGTGGTGCTACTCCCACCCTCAAGAATTAGCAGAAATGGGACGAGCGGCTCGACACAAAGCAGAACAGTTGAGTTGGGGTCTATATCGTCAAAAATTAACCAGTAAAGTCAATGATATTTTAAAAAAATGATCGAAATTAGCTCTGAAAATGAATATAAACAAATAAAAAAACAAAATAACCATTCTCCCCAAGTCAATCAATTATTTTTACATCTATGGTTTCCCAATATTTTTGAATTCAAAGGTGGAATTCAAGTTTATTCGGCATTCCTATTAGAGGCATTACAAAGTTTATATCCTCAAATAAAATACGAAGTTTTTCTGAAACACGATACTTGCATAACTCCAAACTTTTCTTTAAAAACTAACACCAAATTTCACTTTGCTGGCAAGTGGAATAAAACTTTGCGAACCCTTGTCTTTGCTAGTAAGATTTTCGGATATGGATTTTGGCAACGCCCTAGTCTGATTATTTCCTCTCATCTGAATTTCACAGTTGTTGCCTACTTGCTAAAATACCTAACTGGCATACCTTACTGGGCTGTTGCTCATGGTGTGGATGCTTGGAATATCACAAACCCGACACTAAAAACTGCTTTATCTCATGCCGATCGCATCCTTGCTGTTAGTGAGTATACACGCGATCGCCTACTCAAGGAACAAAACCTCAATCCAGCCAAAGTTTCTGTTTTACCAAATACTTTTGACACTCAGCGCTTCCAAATTGCTCCGAAGCCGCAATATCTACTGGAACGCCATAGCTTAACTGTTGAACAACCAATTATTTTGACCGTAGCTCGATTAGACAATAGTGAACGCTACAAGGGCTACGACCAAATCTTAGTAGCAATGGCTGAGATTCGCCTAGCCATTCCCAATGCTCATTACATTTTAGTCGGCAAAGGAAGCGATCGCCCCCGAATTGAGCAACTAATTTCTCGATTAAACTTAGACGACTGTGTAACCCTCGCAGGATTTATACCAGATTCAGAACTCTGTGACTATTACAATCTCTGCGATGTTTTTGCCATGCCTAGTAAAGGAGAGGGATTTGGAATTGTCTATCTGGAAGCTCTCGCTTGTGGTAAACCAACTTTAGCAGGGAATCAAGATGGTGCAGTTGATGCCCTCTGTAATGGAGAGTTAGGCGTATTGGTGAATCCTGATGATGTAAATACCATCGCCCTAACTCTGATTCAAATCTTACAAGGTACTTATCCACACCCCATCCTCTATCAACCTCAAATTTTACGTGAGCAAGTGATTGCCAGATTTGGATTTGAACAGTTTCAACAAACTCTGGCTAAGTTAATTCAAATTAAACTACTAACCACTACCTGGTGAAGTTGATCAGCAAAATTAACCTAAGAGGATGTTTTAAAAGTCCTTTTATCGGTAGCAAAACATTCTAGATACCCCTAAATCTACCGATAAATTGGTGCTTGTTGGGAAGAATGGAAAACAGTTAATGAATTAGAGAAGTTAGCCGAAAAATATCCTGGGCGCTATCAAAAAACAGCATCCGGCAAAAAACAGCATCCGGTAGTCATCGGTGAGAGGTTAAGGCTATAGAGCTTTTGTCAATAAGCAATAGTACTTAAAATTATGCGGGAAATGGGGCTAATCAACAGAATTTTCGGGCTAGCGATGCCTACGGCTGGTGTGACTTAAAGGAAAAGCTTGCCGTTGCGGCAAACAATTCCTTTAAGTCACACTCAAAAGCTTGAAATTACGTTAACTTTTGGTCACGCTATGGTTCAAAATTTGGTCATGTGGGGGGTAAAATCACACTACGCCTACGCATCATATTTAAAAGCATCATTCGTTCTTGCATCAAAATTCAGTACGAAAATTTATTTAATACTCAGCTATTTAGCCAATTTTCAGCAAAGTTACTAATTGACAAAAATGATTTTACTTTAACCTCTCACGAATGTCCGGTAGTTGGCGTTGTCCACCAGGAGAAAACCACGCATCACAATTTGGTCTAAAATACAGCGTTCGTACAGATGCAGAATTGAATCCCGTGTTTACCCAGAACTTAATGTTGATAACGAGGAAAAAATGATGAGAAATTATTTTAAAATTCATTCAAAATACGAAATATATTTTCATACATTGACTTTTTTCTTGGCATTATTTGCTCTGAGTAACTGTGGATTCGATACTTCAGAAGGTAGATATCATTACCAAGTTGCAGTGCAAATTATTAAGCATGGTCAGTTAGGTTTTGATACTCTACCAAATGGCGTTTTTCAAGTAGCACCTAATGGCAGATTCTATGCAGGACATGAAATCGGCAACACACTTTTTATGCTGCCAACTGCATTTATTAACGTAGGTTTAGAAAATATTTTATCTCGGTTTATCAGCCAAGAAAATATTGCGAAAGCTCAACAATTTATCTTGTCGTTTCAGGCAGGTATTTATTCTTCACTCACTGCTACTATCTTCTTTGCTATATTACGACTCGGATTTTTAAAAGCAACAATACCTAGCTTTCTAGCAACCCTGTATTTAGCTTTGACTACCTATTTCTGGACTTATTCCCGGAATCTATTTGATGGTGTATTATGTACTACATTGCTAACAACTTCTTTCTTTTTAATATTAATATATCGCCAGAGAAATAACTTATGGTACTTATTTGGTTGTTTTTTTTGCTTGGGATTTGGATTTATTACTAGAGTATCAATGATTCTGGCTATCCTAGTCTCGTTCGCTTATTTAGTGAGCCTTTATCGCTCATCTATAGCGATACGTATCAGGGAAATCTCACTAGCAATCTTCACATTAATTCCTTTTTTTGTATGGCAATCTTGGTACAACTATCTAAGAACAGGCATTTTTTATAAATCCCCTGTACAAACAGCAGTTTACGCGGGAAGCAATTCTTTAGATGGTAATATTTTTGTAGGACTCACCGGTCTACTTTTCAGCCCTGGTAAAAGTCTGTTTATTTATGCGCCTTTACTGATTTTGTCTGTTATCTTATTCAAAAAGTTTTATAGAGAGCATCAAAAAGAAGCAATATACGTAGTAGCTCTGGCTGTACTCTGGTTTTTACTTCATGCTCGATTAAGAAATTGGTATGGCGCATCTGGATGGGGTCCCCGTTATTTTATTACCATCCTGCCGATTCTATTTTTGCCATTTGCCGTTAATCTAGAGTACGTTTTCAAAAGAACAGCTTTAAAGATTTCTACCATATTGCTTGCTAGTTTTGGTTTTATTCTGGCACTGTCTTCAATTATTTCCAATTGGCATCACAGGATGTCTTATATATATGAGTATCAGCCTAGTTTACTCAGTGATGGTGTATTTGTCTGGGGTTTCTGGAATAGTCAGTCAGTAGATATGTTAAAGACTGCATTTGGCAATATTTTGCGTATACTTACCCACACCCATACCCAAGTGATAGTACTCTCTAGGGGTTCAGAGGCAAATGCATATGCCAGTAGCACAATAAATATTTGGCCTAATTCTTTTATCCATACAGGTATTCCTTGGTTTGTAGTAGTAGCGTTAGTGACTCCTTTAATAATTTTGATTTATTTATCAACTCGAAATATTCTTCGTTTGGGTATCAACTTAAGGCGGGAAAAAACACGGCAGGAAGAACAAGTATAACGTGAGTCTAAAAGATAGATAGAGAAAGATGGTAACTGCCCAGGTAGGAATGTCAGGAATATTCCCATGAGGGAAGAAAGATGGTAGTGTTCAAGCATGAGTCCAGAAGAAAAAGATCAAAAAA
>NZ_JBALDZ010000005.1:0-104998 GCF_036917155.1 Nostoc sp.
TTGGCGCGTAGCGCCAACGTACCGATGCACGCGATCGCATCAATTGAGTGGTAACAAGCACAGATCAGTCGATAACCCGCAACTTGGGTTATTAGCAAATAAGTGCAAACTATCCGCATTCAACTTCGGGAAAGTACGCAGGAAACAGTTGAACTCAGGTATTGGCTACCTCAAAAAAATCACTATGAATCACGTCGCCTGAAATTAGCAGAAATTGCTAATTTCCTCAAGCAAGGTGAACGAGATTACTATAAACTGCTGCCCAATTTACCAGGAATCGGGAAGCAGTTATTTTTTTGGTTGGATGGGGATGGACGGTGGTTGAGTCGGGGAATTGCTAACTGTCGCGGTGAGGGGTTGGTAATTGCCATTGATACCGATCAAAAACTGGCACATCTACCTTGGGAAGTGCTGCATGATGGTGAGGATTTTTTGGTGAAGCAGGTTAATCCAGTGGTGTTACCTCTGCGCTGGATTGAGAAAGAAACGGCAGGGTTTTCTGTGGAAGCACGGCAATTGCGAGTATTGTTTATGGCAACCGACCCGGAAGATGTGGAACCAAAGTTAGAGTTTGAACAGGAAGAAGCGAGAATTCTGGCTGATACGCGAGATTTTGCTGTTGATTTGCGGGTGGAAGAAAGCGGTTGCGTTAGCGAGTTGGGTAAGGTGTGGAGTCGCTATTTTAATGACTTTGATGTGTTTCACCTCACAGGACACGCCTCAATTAAAGCTGAAGCACCTTACACGCCTTACTTTATCACTGAGACGGAAATCGGGGAACGCCACGAAACCACAGCCGCAGAACTTGCCGAAGTCTTCCGGTTTCGCTTTCCCAAATTGATGTTTTTATCTGGGTGTCGGACTGGACAAGCACCAGATAAAGGCGCTGTCCCTTCAATGGCTGAGGCGCTAATTGCCCAAGGGGCTAGGGCTATTTTAAGTTGGGGGCGGCCTGTGGAAGATCGGACAGCTACAGCCGCCGCCGCGCACCTTTACGGGAAATTGGCAGCCGGATATCAATTAGCCCAAGCCCTCGCTAGCACTTACCAGCAGTTGTTTAAACAGAATGTGCGTGACTGGCATTTGTTGCGGTTATATGTCCAGGGAGAATGTCCCGGTGCGTTGGTGGAAGTGTGGGGAGATTTGCCACCCTCAGCGCCGGAACCTGCATACCAACAGTTTTTAGATCCCGATACCCAACTGGTGCGGGTGGCGAAACCCTCTGAGTTTGTTGGCAGACGGCGGACTTTGCAACGTTGTCTCAAAGCAATTCGTACTTCGTTAGGGGTACTAATTCACGGACTGGGGGGTGTGGGTAAGAGTACTGTGACGGCGCGACTTCTGGAAAGGATGGTTGGCTATGACAGGCTGGTGATTGTTCGGCAACTGGATGAGGACAAACTGCTCAAAACCCTTGCTGAACAATGTACCTCGGAACGGGGGCATGATATTCTCAATGGCAAGTTACCGTTGATGCAGCGCCTCACCAAGTTTTTCACTGAAGGACTGAATACCAAAGAACAGCGATTTGCTTTTGTGCTGGATGACTTTGAGGCTAATTTGGAATTACGAAATGGGGTTTATGTTTTGCAACCTCAAGTTGTGGATGTACTGCTGGCGTTGCTGAAGGCGATGCAAAATTCCCAACTTCCCCACAAGGTAATTATTACCTGTCGCTACAATTTCACATTGTCGGAACTGAATCATCGTCTGTACCGCGAACCTCTGGGGGCTTTGGGTGGGGCAGATTTAATTAAAAAGTATAATCGTCTGGATTCGTTTAATGGCAGTTGGCAATTTCAGCCAGATTTGCCGGAACGTGCCAAACAAGCAGCAGATGGAAATCCTCGGCTGTTGGAATGGTTAGATAAGATTTTGCAAAATTCCCCGCAGTCGCCAGAAGCCGAGAGGGGAGTTGAGATGATTCTGCAAAAGATGGCAGATAAGGAAAAGGAATTTCGTGAGGATATTTTGGCACAGGTATTGCTGAAGCAGCAAACTCCAGCTTTGCGTCAAATGCTGGGGAAGTTGTTGGTGTATGAGTTACCTGTTCCTCTAGCTGCGATTTCACCGATTTGTGAGGATATCTCAAGTTGGGAAAGTCATATTCAACGCGCTGAAATTTTGGGTTTGTTGGAAGTTACCCTCACCAACAACACAGAGAGGTTGTATCGTGTTCCCCGGATTTTGTCACCGTTGCTAGAGTTTCCAGAAAACCCCAAGGGTGAAGAGTTGTATAAACAAGCTGCACAAATTTTGTATCGCCTGTGGTGGGAGGCGAAAAGTTCTACGGAAGCACAAAAGTTAGAAATTCATCGGTTGGCTTTGTTGGGGAAGGTTGAAGAGATTGCAGCGAAAATAGCTAGTTCATTGGGGGAACACTTGCGGAATCAAAGTCGATTTCGGGAAGCAATACATCTGTGCAAATCAACCTTAAAAATTACTAAAAACCATAGGGTTATCAGAGAAATTGCTTATTGTGAACACCGAATAGGTGAAGTTAATCAAGCATTAAACTATTACGAAGAAGCTTTAAATCTTTGTCCCGCAGAAGACGAAAGAGAATTAGCAGCAATTTATCATTGTTTAGGAATGCTGAAAGCCAACAAAGGGGAAGTCGATGAGGCGATCACACTCTACAATCAGTCTTTGGAAATAAATGAACGCATTGGTAATGTCCAAGGCAAAGCGACAACGTTGCAAAATCTGGGAGTAATATACGCCAACAAAGGGGAAGTGGATAAAGCGATCGCACTTTTCAATCAGTCTTTGGAAATAAAAGAACGCATTGGAGATGTCCAAGGTAAAGCGGAGACATTGCACGAACTGGGACGTATCTACGCCAACAAAGGGGAAGTGGAGCAAGCAAGCGCACTTTTCAATCAGTCTTTGGAAATAAAAGAACGTATTGGAGATGTCCAAGGCAAAGCGGCGACGTTGCACGAACTGGGACGTATCTACGCCAACAAAGGGGAAGTGGAGCAAGCAAGCGCACTTTTCAATCAGTGCTTAGAAGTTTTTGAACGTATTGGTGATGCTTATTGGAAAGCACTAACGTTGCACAATCTCGGATATATCTACGCCAACAAAGGGGAAGTGGAGCAAGCGATCACACTTTTCAATCAGTCTTTGGAAATAAAAGAACGTATTGGAGATGTCCAAGGCAAAGCGGCGACGTTGCACGAACTGGGACGTATTTACGCCAACAAAGGGGAAGTGGATGAAGCGATCGCACTCTACAATCAGTCTTTGGAAATAAATGAACGCATTGGTAATGTCCAAACCAAAGCGGCGACGTTGAACTGTCTGGGAATAATCCACTCCAACAAAGGGGAAGTGGATGAAGCGATCGCACTCTACAATCAGTCTTTGGAAATAAAAGAACGCATTGGAGATATCCAAGGCAAAGCTGCGACATTGCACTGTCTGGGAATTATCTACGCTAACAAAGGGGAAGTGGATGAAGCGATCGCACTTTTCAATCAGTCTTTGGAAATAACTGAACGCATTGGGGATGTCCAAATCAAATCGGCGACGTTGCACTGTCTGGAGTATCTACGCCAACAAAGGGGAAGTGGATGAAGCGATCAGACTCTACAATCAGTCTTTGGAAATAACAGAACGCATTGGATATGTCCAAAGCAAAGCGGCGACATTGCACCAACTGGGAATAATCCACGCCGACAAAGGGGAAGTGGAGCAAGCGATCGCACTCTACAATAAGTCTTTGGAAATAACTGAACGCATTGGGGATGTCCAAATCAAAGCAGCGACGTTGCACTGTCTGGAGTATCTACGCCAACAAAGGGGAAGTGGATGAAGCGATCAGACTCTACAATCAGTCTTTGGAAATAACAGAACGCATTGGATATGTCCAAAGCAAAGCGGCGACATTGCACTGTCTGGAGTATCCACGCCGACAAAGGGGAAGTGGAGCAAGCGATCGCCCTCTACAATCAATCTTTAGAAATATTTGAATGCATTGGTTATGTTCAAGGCAAAGCAGCGACGTTGCACCAACTGGGAATTCTCTACGCCAACAAAGGGGAAGTGGATGAAGCGATCGCACTCTACAATCAGTCTTTGGAAATAACTGAACGCATTGGTAATGTCCAAGGCAAAGCGGCGAATTTGCACGAACAGGGACTTCTCTACGCCAACAAAGGGGAACTTGATGAAGCGATCGCACTCTACAATCAGTCTTTGGAAATAAAAGAACGCATTGGTGATGTCCAAGGCAAAGCAATGACTCTGTGTTGGTTAGGAGTTTTAGCAGAACAGCAGGGTGAATACAGTAAAGCGATATCCTATTTGGAACCAGCTTTAGAGATTTTGCAGCGATTGAAGTCACCGTATGCTGAACAGGTGCAGGCGATGCTGGAGAGAATACAGAATCATTCGTAAAGACTTAGATCCCCGACTTTTTGAAAAAGTCGGGGATCTGGTTTTCTGGTGATTGACAAGCGATCACTTTCTCAAATTTCTGGGTACAGAAGTGCGATCGCCTCTCGCATATCTACCACTGTTACTCTCTCTAATTCCTGACCATAAAATGAACCAAAATGTGTCTTATCACCCGTTACCAAAAGGTCTGCTCTACTCTCTACTGCTGTCGCTAAAATGGGAGCATCTTTCAAAGGTAGTCCCATCTCCATTGCCCAATTGACTCGTGCAATTGGTGCTTCTCCAACTATAGTTAGTTTGGGGATTAAATCTTGCTCCAATCGTGTTAAAGCTTGGGGATATTTAGCTGTAATATTACGCCGTGTTTCTTCCAAAGCATGAGGCGAAGTTAGCAAAGCACAATACCCAGCAGAAGCCAACTTAAACAATGCACTACAGCGACCATCAGGACTAATAGCTGCTGCAAAGATAACATTAGCATCCAGGAATAAGCGCATTTATATTCCCTATTCAGCATCTTGAAGCTGTCGCTGAAGTTGTTTAGCTTCTTCGTCAGTTAAGCGATCGGCTATCTGAAACTCCTCGATTCGCTCGTCTGTATATATCTCAATCGGATACACTCCAGCAGGACGTAGTAAAATTCCACCATCAGCAGTAGTTTCTACCAGTAGCATAGTTTCCCCATCTAACCCTAGACGATTAAGAATTGCTTTGGGAATAGAGACTTGACCTGTTTTTCCTAGCTTGATGACTTCCATAATTTCTAAATAACCATAATCCGGCAACCCGGAATTTAATTAGATCATAACTAATCAGGTTTACTCGCACCAACTTTTCTGTTGATTAATCTAGTTTACAGGCACTTGGTACAAAAAGCGATCGCTCTCTACAATCAGTCTTTGGAAATAACAGAACGCATTGGTAATGTCCAAACCAAAGCGGCGACGTTGCACCAACTGGCAGGTATCTACGCCGACAAAGGGGAAGTGGAGCAAGCAATAGCACTCTACAATCAGTCTTTGGAAATATTTGAACGCATTGGTAATGTCCAAGGCAAAGCGGCGAATTTGCACGAACTGGGAAATATCTACGCCAACAAAGGGGAACTTGATGAAGCGATCGCACTTTTCAATCAGTCTTTGGAAATATTTGAACGCATTGGTAATGTCCAAGGCAAAGCAATGACTCTGTGGCGCTTAGGAGATTTGGCAGAACAGCAGGGTGAAAACACTAAAGCGAGATCCTTTTGCAACCAGCTTTAGAGATTTTGCAGCGATTGAAGTCACCGGATGCTGAAGGTGTGCGTGCAAGTCTTGATAGGGTAATGGGTAATTCGTAATTCGTAATTACTGAAAGATTTTTGTCTCACGCAGAGGCGCAGAGAAGAACGCGAGAGTGTTTTTTTAATAAATGAAAATTGCTGTAATGAGTCTTTAATACTCGTGAATGAGTCTTTGATACTCATTCATGAGTCTTTGAACTCCGTTAATGAACCTTTGAGCTTCATTCGTGAACCTCGCAATGTTGTTCGGTTAAGGCAAAAGACGCGATGAATCGCCGTCTCTACAATAATCATTCCTTTGTAGAGACGGCGATTTATCGCGTCTTCGTGATTATGGGATTTATTTCATTAATAGATTTTGATAGCAATTCAGGTGAGAGAATCAGGATCTATGCCGAGCGATCGCAACCGTTCTGCTAACAATTGGACGCGTCGTAGTGCTTCCTGTGCTTCTTGTTGAGCAAGTTTTGCCTGTTCTTGTGGTGTAAAAAGCCTTTGCCCTTGCTGATCGTACCAATACAACCACTCGCGGGGAATGCCTAGATAAGTTCCCCGTTCCATGCCAATTCCTAAACCGATCTCTGGCAACCAAACGGGATTACCATCATGTAATTCATAAGCATTATTAACTAATTTGTAAACTTCCAACCGTGGCTTTCGGCGACGATTCGGATTGTAGACTACATAATATAAAATCCCTAATTTCGCATACTCTGATTTTTTAGTAGAGTACTCACCACGATACTTTTGAGATACTACTTCTAGCGCTAATACTGGTACTCTCTTTTCTTCCCAAAGGACATAACTGGGGCGGAGGTTTTCATCATAAAATCGCTCTACGCCCAGACTCAAAAACCCATCTGGGACTATTGCTGGTAAGTCTGGGTCATAATAAATACCCATATCTACGCCAAAATACCAATCCATGCGTTCTGGCCAAGCCATTGCGAGTATTGCTTTGAGTAAACCGGGAATTAAATCTTGTAATTCGTTATCCACTGGGCTATCGTCAGAGTCGGGCAGTTCCTCTGATGAGGGCAAACAAGCTAATGGATCGTAATTTAGCATGATGGACTTACTGTTTTTCGGTGGTTAGTACATCTTTATTTTATTAATAAATTTTGATAGCAATTTAGAAGAACGCGAGAGTGTGATTTAACGTGAATTCGACAAACCTCTCCCTGCTTTGCAATAGCAATACTCAAAACTATTTCAAACAGATCCAGTCGCCTTCTACTTGAGCGATCGCACTTAAAGCTTGATACCGCCAATCGCGTGCAGCAGCTTCACTATTTATCTGACTTTTCACGGGAAGTCCTCAAGCCCCCAAAAAGCGTAGGTTTTTCCACAGGCTAATTCTCAATAACTCTGAGTTAATGAAAATAGCTAACGGAGAAATCAGGGCTTGGGAAAGCATCAAAATGACCTTTTCCACATCCCGTGAAAAGTCAGCACTATTTATCGGTTCGTTTGCTGTTTCTAAATAAAAGCATATACCCCAAGTTTTCGCTAAATTTTCGACGTGTTTAGCATTAGCCTCGGAGTCAGAACGCCAGCGATGATCGCAGTGAGCAATACCTAAATACCATCCCCATTTGGATTGTAAATCTAAAAGTAATTTTATCAAACACAGAGAATCTTGTCCGCCGGAGACAGCGATTAGTAGTAAACTTTTGCACCAGCTGGGACATATCTACGCCAATAAAGGGGAAGTTGATCAAGCGATCGCACTCTACAATCAGTCTTTGGAAATATTTGAACGCATTGGAAATGTTCAAGGCAAAGCGGCGACGTTGCACTGTCTGGCAATTCTCTACGCCAACAAAGGGGATGTGGATGAAGCGATCGCTGTTTGTCTTTAAGCCAAAAGAAATTTTTTGACTCAGACATACAAGCGATGCCTACGGCGGTAAACTACGCCCTCAACTGAGATTTAAGCCGCACAAAAAATCGGGGCAGGTTTCAAGCCTGCCCCGACATCTGATATATTTCGCCCTACGGCTGTTGCCACAGGCTTTAAGCTATTAACTAAATGCACCATATCTTCTAAAGAAAGTGCTTGACGGGCATCAGAAACAGATTTTTCTGGTTCTGGGTGACATTCAATAATTAATCCATCAGCACCACAAGCGATCGCAGCCCTAGCCACAGGTGCCACCAACTCTCGTTTACCGACGGCATGGGAAGGATCTACAATGACAGGCAGGTGAGTGATTTGCTTGAGTGCTGCCACTGCCCCTAAATCTAGGACATTACGGGTGTAATCATCAAAGCTGCGGATACCTCTTTCGCACAACACCACATCAGGATTCCCGTGGCTGAGAATATATTCAGCAGCCATGACGAATTCTTCAATAGTTGCTGCTAAACCACGCTTGAGTAATATTGGTTTACCAGCTTGTCCTAAAGCTTTGAGCAAGTCGAAGTTTTGCATATTGCGGCTACCAACCTGAAGCATATCAGCGTGGGCGGCGACTACTTCAATTTGGGAAATTGACATTACCTCAGTGACAATCGGCATAAGGTAATGCGATCGCACCCTTGCCAAAATCTCTAATCCGGCTTCTCCCATACCTTGGAAAGCGTAGGGAGATGTGCGGGGTTTGTAGACACCGCCACGCAACCCCTGTACCGATGCAGTAGATAGCTTGTGGGCAACTATCTCCATTTGTTCTAAGCTTTCGACGGTGCAGGGGCCACCGATAATTACCAGTTCTTCACCCCCAAAAGCGACTTTTTCGGAAATTTTAACGATTGTCTGGTGGTTAGGATGAGATTGTGCGGCAAGTCTAGCATTAATCATGGTTTCATTCTCCTGAAAAAAGTTAGGGATTGGGTATTGGGTATTGGGGACTGGGTATTGGGTATTAAGGTAAGAGTTGTTTTCCATTCCCCAGTCTCTAATCCCCGATAACAACAAAAAAAACCCGGAACTCTTAAAGGTTCCGGGGGCGTTCTGATTCATTGGCATGACGCTATTTACCCGGAACTTAGTTTGGGCCAAAAGTAAAAGCCATAAAACCAACTACTGAAATAAGTCATGACAATGAAATTCTCCTTAAAAAACAAAAACCGCAGAGTTCGCTCTGCGGTTCACCGGGTGGTTTCCATTAGGAAACTTAATTCACTCCCGGTGAACCACCCTAAACCAAAAATAAAAGTAAGAATTCGTGTTAAGCATTTGCGGGGCTTTTGCAGGAAACTCTAAAAACTATATCTATCTAATTTAACATTATCAGGAAAAATAAGCGGTGTCAACACCTCCATAAACTAACGAACGCGAACAGCGTCCCGTAGGGAAGTGAAACCCAACATCCAAAGAGTTTGGTATTGTTAGGTTTCGTGCCTCAATTCAACCTACGCCTAAAATCAATATTTTTGCTAAAAGTCTTATTTTGTCAGCATTCTAGATTATTCTTTCCCGAAAGTGATTAAAGAGGGATTACTAGGGGTAAAATAATTTGAAATTACGAATTACGAATCACTTTTTGAGTTTTACTTTGTGGAGTAATTCATCTTTAATCCGGTTGAGAATTGAAGTCTCATCCAGGTTTGCCAAAATCCGATTAATCACTGCTTTCGGCCCATCAGGCCCCCAAGTTGCGCCATTGGCTAAATAAACTTTGGTAACTTGTCCAATACCGTAAGAAGAAACACCAGCTACTCCCCCTTGGGTGAGTGCCACTGATATATAAGGGCCTAAGGCAATGCCACCTGTGGCTGTTGCAGAGATCCCAA
Organism: Nostoc sp.; assembly: GCF_036917155.1. Classification (GTDB taxonomy): domain Bacteria; phylum Cyanobacteriota; class Cyanobacteriia; order Cyanobacteriales; family Nostocaceae; genus Nostoc. The sequence goes on from NZ_JBALDZ010000005.1 coordinate 9,425, forward strand.
GTAAAGTTTTTAATCCACTTAAGCCCAAATTTGCTAACAATTCACTAGCACCTATGCCGCCCATACTCAGGGCGATTTTTTGTAGCAATTGTATAGCCCCAGCTTCGGTCATGGAGAAGCCATAGAGTTTAGATAAACCCAAAATCAGAGCAATATCAATGACTACACTACTCAGAATATCTACCACAGTTACGGGATTAAGTGCGATCGCTAATGCCTTAGTCATCACAGCTTTCCAAATCAGCTGATTGGCATTCTGTTCCCGAATCATCACTTTTCGCTCTACCAATTGCTCATTTACAATATCGGCATAAAGCATAGTATTGAGAGCAACCAAGGCTTTACCCTCACGGTGTAGAATCTCCAAGATTTTCAGCTTCAGTTCCTCAACTTGGGCATTCCCTGTACGTAACTGTATACCCCTAGTACCATCAGGGCGACGAATCGCCGTCTTCACCAATGGCGATGCCGCAGCCATAATAATTTCTAGAGGTGTAAGTAATTCCCGCACCCTTTCATCCCGGATTTTGTGATAAATTGCCATCCGGTCTGCTTCTGGATACTGGTCTACTTTGTTAAACACCAGAATGATCGGTTTACCTGCTTCCCGCAACTGAGAAAGGGCCATGTATTCTAGCTTTGTCATGTCGCCAGATATCACAAACAGAATTAAATCCGCTTGTTTGGCAATCTGTTCAGCTAAGGCGGCACGGGTTGCACCATCTACTTCGTCTAACCCAGGAGTATCAATTAATTCTACCTGTGATTGACCTACACCAGGGAGAGTAACCCGCAAAGCACGTTCAGTTTCCCCAATTGCTTCCTCGCTAATACTCCAATTAACTCTTTGTGCAGCACGGGTGACACCGTGCAGCGGCCCAGTTTCAAATACTGTTTGTCCAACCAAAGCATTGAGTAGCGAAGACTTACCACGTCCCACCATGCCAAAAGCCGCAATCTGTACCACCATACGGTCTAACTTCCCCAGCATGGTTTCCAACTCAGCAATTTCCGTCTCTAACCCGGTTTTTTCATGGGGGGTGAGGTCGAGATTGGCTACCAAATTTCGCAGCGCCGTTTGTGCTTGTTTATAGTTAAGTTCTGTTTGAATATCTTCAAAACTGAAAATAGCACTATCCAGTTCTTCCTCCCAACTGAGAGAATTTGGGTCGGTGTTAGCGGAATCGCTTTGATGAGGTTCAGGCATAGGCAGGGTTGAAGTCATTTTAATTTTAGATTTTAGATTTTAGATACACCCCCTCTACCATCCTAGTTATTTTTAGCAAGGGTTTGGCGAGATGAGAGGGAGCAGAGGTAGCAGGGGAAGAATAATTTTTACCCAATGCCCCATGCCCAACTCGTAGACTAATGACTAACAAAAAGTCATAAACTGAAAAATGCATCTAATATAACGCGTTAGAATCTTGACTAAATTACCTGTGCGGAAAATCGTTATTGCCGGCAACTGGAAAATGTACAAAACTCAGGCAGAGACCCAGGAGTTTTTACAAGGATTTCTGCCCCACTTAGAGGAAACCTCCCAAGGGCGAGAAGTGATATTGTGCCCTCCGTTCACTGATTTAAGCGTTTTGTCCAAAACTTTGCACGGTAGCCTCATCCAACTGGGGGCACAAAATATCCATTGGGAAGAATTTGGAGCCTATACGGGTGAGATTTCTGGCCCAATGCTGACAGAAAGTGGTGTGCGCTTTGTAATTGTCGGTCATAGCGAACGACGGCAATACTTTGGTGAAACGGACGCCACTGTTAATCTGCGCCTCCGAACTGCTCAAAGGTTTGGTTTGACTCCAATTCTCTGTGTTGGCGAAACTAAACAACAACGAGATGCAGGAGAAACTGAATCCCTGATTATTCGCCAACTTGACAAAGCCTTGGTAGATATCGATCAGAATAATTTGGTGATTGCCTACGAGCCAATTTGGGCGATTGGTACTGGTGATACTTGTGAAGTAACGGAGGCAAATCGGATAATTGGCTTAATTCGTAGCCAGTTGAGTAATCCAAATGTATCAATTCAATATGGCGGTTCAGTTAAACCCAATAATATTGATGAGATTATGGCTCAACCAGAAATTGATGGTGTTCTGGTGGGTGGAGCAAGTATAGAGCCTGAGAGTTTCGCTCGGATTGTGAATTTTCACTTAGTGTAATGTGCCTTCTTTTCGTTCCCATGCTCTGCATGGGAATGCCTACAGTGGGGCTGCCGCCTCACATAGCAATGTAGATTTATGCCAAGGAACTTGATAATTCGAGGACGCTGTTTCGAGTGGGGACAGCGGACTTATCTGATGGGTATTTTGAATGTGACGCCTGATAGCTTTAGTGATGGGGGTGAGTTTAACACTACCTCTGCCGCTTTAGTACAGGCGCAAGCCCTGGTAGCTGCTGGTGCTGACATAATTGATGTGGGCGGTCAATCAACTCGACCAGGGGCAAAGCAAATAACTCTGGCGGAAGAACTTGACCGAGTACTATCGGTGTTAGAAGTGCTAAGACCAGAAATCTCAATCCCGATTTCTGTAGATACAACTCGTGCTGCTGTAGCTAGGGCATCAGTAGAAGCTGGAGCGGATATGATTAATGATATTTCTGGCGGTACTTTTGACTCAAAAATGTTGCCAACAGTTGCAGAGTTAAATGTGCCGATGATTTTAATGCACATCCGGGGAACACCACAGATAATGCAACAACAGACTGATTATCAAGATTTGCTCACAGAGATTTATAGTTTTTTGGCTGGGCAAATTGAGGTAGCAACTACTGTGGGCATTGACCTGGATAAAATTATTATTGATCCTGGTATTGGTTTTGCTAAGAACTATGAGCAAAATTTAGAAATTTTTCGGGGCTTGCGATCGCTTGCAGCACTCAACTGTCCTATCTTAGTAGGAGCATCTCGTAAAAGTTTCATCGGTCGCATTTTAAATCAACCAGATCCCAAAGCACGAGTTTGGGGAACGGCAGCAGCTTGTTCTGCTGCTATTTTTAATGGCGCTGATATCCTCCGAGTTCACGATGTTCAAGAAATGCGCGATGTTTCATTAGTAGCCGATGCAATATTCCGACAAGCCGCACAGCTTGACCAATAATTCCTTGATGTTACACAGCAAGCAAATTCTAGATTTATTTATTGATTGTCAAAAATTTGACTTTCCTAAACTGCATGAATATGGTGTTTTCTCATGAATCATTTAGGATTGCTATAGTAAATCAAGCCATCTTTCCTTAGAAACTAACCCAACACCAACTGTCATTGAAAACAACACAGAAACTAATTAGAATAATTCGTAATTAAGTTTTGTAGCAGAGTTTTAGACTCTGCTACAAAATTTACTACCAAATCGACAGAAGTTACTTAAGCAGCGGCTATTTCTTGTGCCAAAACGTAAGGCTGGACAATGAGAGTATTGAATCGCTTACTACGCTCAAGATTCCATTCTCCCACCTGTACTGTCGTGGGTTTGGTAATCAATAGCTCATCAATCCACTGTTGCACTGATGGAATGTTATCACTAGCGATCGCTACTCCAACATCTATCAAGTTTAAATCAAGTGCCACCAAAATTACTGCATCTCGTTGTACATGAGGAATTAGCCACTCCCACTCTGCCTCATCCAAAATCTTTGTTAATTCCGCTCTTAAATCCGACATTATTTCCCAATTTGTCTTGTCTAATATACTATTCTACATTAGATAGACCTCTTGTAAAATTTAAAGTACTATCTAAAAATAATTTTTTAGACTAATAGCTCAATTCCGTTTAAACCAAATCATTATAGTATTTTTATGCTGTTATAACCGATTTTTTATGCCCCATAGACTCAAGTATCTGGGTGTTCAAGTAGTTTTATAAAAAGTTAATTACTAGCTCCCGATTAAACTTCAGATTTAATTTCATTGATGAAAAATAAAGACATAATTACTCTAGGATAGGAATAAATATAAAAACACCTAAAGATTTGCCAAATAAACTAACCACAGAGACGCAGAGAACACAGAGAGAGGAGAAATAGAAAGCAAATCCCGGATTTCTCACCACATCTCTCAAAACCTTGTGCTCTTGAGCAGAGGGGCAGAGGGGATTGAACTTGGCACATTGAACTCTCCTCTGCTCCCCTGCTCAAGAGCACCTCTGCATTTCAAGCTTGTGAGAAATGCGGGAAATATACCAGGCGATTAGAAATCGCGGCTACACAAACGTACTTCTTTGGATAACCCGGAGGGTAGACCGCCTACGCGGACTTAAACCCACGCAGGTGGGTAAAGTCTCGTATAGCCAAGCCAGTGCGGTCTTCTCACATTGGGAGAGGCTAGCGCCTTCGCGCGCGGAGCGTCTCGTAGAGAAGGGGATTTCCCCCATGCACAACTGGCGCGCGAATTCCATTCGCTAGGGCAGGTGTGTTTTTACACTCATTGAGATGCTCCCATGTGGCACTTGAGGGCGTGGAATGTAGGTTAAAAAATTTGGGCTGATGTTCAGATGTTGAAATATTTGCTTGTACGCGTCGGGACTTGGCAGTGATTGTGTTGATTTGGCTTGTCACTCCAAAAATCCTTTGGATAACTTGTGGTAATGTTACAAATCGTAATCAGATTCTTACGGTTATATTTCCAGATGCTTTAGAACGTCTGCCACAAGGTAAAGCGATTATATAAATTAGCCCAGACGCCTAGCTGCTGGCCATCATCCTATTTTCAAAAATATTTGCAACAAATTAATTGGCTGTAGGGGTGTACATCTGTATACCCCTAACTATGTAGGGTATGGCGTGTATTTCATAAACTACAAGCTCCCCGATTTCTTAAATAAATCGGGGATCTGAGCCTTCGATTTTCATCAAAACTTGGTTAATCTCAGCAATAACTCTTTAACATCGGTAATTAATCCCAACAAACGCTGACCATCTCCCACATCGCTACTTCCCTGTTCTCTTGGAAATCGCGGTTTTTAATAGGTATTTTTTCCTACTTTTGGGGTGGTTTTTAGTGAAACAAGTACCCTAAAATTACAAAACATCCTGAAATCTATATAAATTAATGGTTTCATCTATCCACATCAGGCTACAACACCTTAGAATGATTCATTGAAAAGTCGAGCCGATGGGATGTACAGCCGTTTAGAGTAAAAATACTCCCAAAGGATGATTTTTGTATTTCTGCGAACAGAAATTTCAGTATAAGATGTATTAATTTGCATCCGTGCTGAAATCTCAAGTAAACCTTCAGGAGTTTGACATGAACAAAGGTGAATTAGTTGATGCCGTAGCTGAAAAAGCTAGTGTTACCAAGAAACAAGCGGATGCAGTCTTAACTGCCGCTTTGGAAACGATTATTGAAGCGGTTTCCTCTGGTGATAAGGTGACATTGGTGGGATTTGGTTCATTTGAATCACGGGAACGTAAAGCTCGTGAAGGTCGCAACCCGAAAACAAATGAAAAGATGGAAATTCCAGCCACGAGAGTTCCTGCTTTCTCCGCAGGAAAACTGTTTAGAGAAAAGGTAGCACCCCCAAAAGCATAGGTTCTGTCTTCGGGAACCCTTTTTTAATGCGGCAACCTGCACACGGGGGAAATTTAGCCTGGGCAGCGGCACTGGCTGGCTGTCCCCCTGATGCTATTCTGGATTTTTCTGCTAGCATCAGCCCGTTGGGGCCTCCAAACAGCGCGATCGCTGCTATACTGTCCCAAATTGGTAATCTTAAGCACTATCCAGACCCAAATTATAGTGAACTGAGACTAGCTCTCAGTCACTTCCATCAATTGCCGCCTGAGTGGATTCTGCCGGGTAACGGCTCCGCAGAATTACTCACTTTAATCGGTCGGGAATTAGCTCAATTAGCCGCAACAATTTTAATAACTCCAGCCTTTGGCGACTACTACCGAACCCTGAGGGCATACGACGCGAAAGTGCTGGAGTGTCCTTTGTCATTAGTCACTGGTCATTGGTCATTGGTCATTGACAAAGGACAAAGGACAAAGGATAAAGGACTATTGCTAAATAATCCCCACAACCCAACCGGAAAGCTATTCTCGCGGGACTCTATATTGCCCTACCTAGAGCAATTTGCTTTGGTTGTGGTGGATGAAGCATTTATGGATTTTGTGCCGCCCAATGAGGAACAAAGCCTGATTCCGGTAGTACAGGAATATGCAAATTTAGTAGTATTGCGATCGCTGACCAAATTTTACAGTCTCCCAGGACTGCGATTAGGATATGCGATCGCACACCCCGATTGTCTAGCAAAATGGCAGCTATGGCGCGATCCTTGGCCTGTAAACACACTAGCGGCAGCGGCGGCAATTGCAGCACTCCAGGATACAGATTTTCAGCAGCAAACCTGGGCATGGCTACCACCTGCACGAAACCAACTCTTTCAGGGTTTAGCTGAAATCCCAGGATTGCAACCCCAAGCAAGTGCCGCTAACTTTTTACTAGTTGAGTCTCAACAGTCTACTTTGCAGTTGCAGCAACAATTACTCAAACATCATCAGATTTTAATCCGCGATTGCCTTAGCTTTCAAGAACTAGGCGATCGCTTTTTCCGGGTTGCTGTACGTGAAGAGTCCGATAACCAACGCTTACTAACAGCGCTAAAAGAGAGTTAGGAGTTATAAGTTATAAGTTAGGAGTTATAAGTTCAAGAAAGGTTTTAACTCCTAATTCCTAACTCCTAACTCCTAACTCTTAATTCCTAATTCCTAACTCTAAATTCCTAACTCCTAACTCTAAATTCCTAACTCCTAACTCCTAACTCCTAACTCTAAATTCACGTGACTATTGACTACGATATTGTAATTATTGGCGGCAGTCTTGCTGGATATTACGCTGCCCTTGCTGCAACCCAACTACGTGCTACAGTTGCTCTGGTGGAACCCAAAGTAGATTATGGTTTGACTCATCACCATGCTCTTACGGAAATTGCTAAACTGGCACAGAAGTTGAATAATGCTGCTGGTTTTGGTATTCACGCCACACACACTGATACCTCAGAAAAATGCCATATATCTATGGCATGGCAAGAAGCAATGCTGTATGCTCAATGCGTCGCCTCAAATCTTAAAGAACAGCATTCTCCAGCCATCCTAGCCGCGCAGGGAGTCGATGTCATAGTTGGCAGTGGTCAATTTCAATCTTCCCCCCAACTGGCTTTTGCCATTAACAATCGCTTATTACGCGCCCGTACCTATTTGCTAGCCACTGGTTCACGTCCAGAAATTCCTGAGATTGAAGGATTGCAAGCCACTGGCTATCTAACCCTTTCTAATATTTGGCAATCCTTACAGGGAGCAACATTACCCAAAAATTGGGTAATTATCGGCGGAATTCCCCAAAGCATTGAAATCGCTCAAACTTTAGCGCGGTTTGGTTGTAGTGTGACGCTAGTAGTCAAGCATCCTTATATTCTCCCCTATTTAGAGCCTGAGATAGCCATACTGCTTCAGGCACAATTGCAAGTCGAGGGTGTGCGCGTCCTCACCGAAAAACCAGTAACTCAGGTAAAGCTAATTGAGGATAAAAAGTGGATTCAAGCAGGAGATAAGGCCTTTGAAACTGATGAAATTTTAGTGGCGACTGGACAACAGCCAAATCTCGAATCTCTCAATTTGGCAACAGTAGGCGTGAAATGGCATCAGCGTAGCTTAGTGGTGAATGATAAATTACAAACCACTAACCACCGCATTTATGCTTGTGGTGATGTCATTGGTGGTTACGACTTTGCCAATATCGCTAATTATGAAGCCAAAATTGCCCTGAACAATGCCCTCTTTTTTCCCAGGCTACGAGTAAATTATTGCTCCATTCCTTGGGCGATATTTTCTGTACCGATGCTGGCGCAAGTGGGTTTGACTGAAGCCCAAGCAAAACGCCAATTTCGTAGAGATGAAGTTTTAGTTTTGCGACAGTATTTTAAAACAGTGGTAGCAGCCCAAATTTGCGGCGAAACTACTGGTATGTGTAAATTAATTGTGCTACGCAATGGGGAAATTTTGGGAGCTTCGATATTGGGGGGTGAAGCTGGAGAATTAATTAATTTGATTGCCTTGGCAATATCACAAAAAATTAAAGTCAAAGATTTAGCAAATTTATCTCCCGTCTATCCCAGTTTCTCAGTAATTCTGGAACAGACTGCAAGAGAGTGGAGTAAACAAAAGTTAAATAGCAATATTGCTTTGCAAGAGTTTTTAGAAGGCTTCTTCCATTTCCGCCGCAATTGGAATTTATGAGTTATTGGGCATTGGGTATTGGGCATAACACTATATCGACTTTAAAATCTCGTCAAGCCCCTGGAGGCGAATTACAAATTATTTTAAAATGCCTGCATTATCCACACTACCCCAGCTGCTACTAGAGGCACACTGAGGTTATCTGTGCCGTGGGGTGAGACTGCCTCTGCTAGGGTGGCGAAAGTAGCAGTTACCACTGCCGTTAATAAGGCCCATCCTAAACCTAAAGGCGTTGCTAGGGGACTCAGCGACGAACCAGGTAGCAGCAACAGCACCAAGAAAATCACCACTGTACTTGCTATAAACATTGCTGCCGAACCTTCCCAGGAACGCACAGAATTTCCCACTTGGTATTTATGCTGTCCGAAGCGTCTACCGATTAATGCTGCTAGCGCATCACCCCAGGTCATTGCCATTATCCCAGCAACAGCGATCGCAACGCTATCTACTGGCTCATCTGGCCGCCACAGCAACCCGAATAACAGCGTCACTGAGATAGCAAAGTAAACTGTACCAGGTGAGCTATCTTCAGTATCCATTGCGCCAATGATTCGGTAGCGGTAAAACAGGTAATTGAGTCCGATAAAGGTAGCAAAAGGTATAATTCCGATTTGCCAGTGCTTAAACAGCAGCAGGACACCGAAAACCCACATCCCTGCACCAATATGAATCACTTTGCGGGTCAAATCTGGCTTTACAGCAAATAGCCTACGCAGTCCCTCGCCAATGACAAGCAGACTGGTGGCGTAAACGTAAGAAATTGCTAGTCCGATAAAATCATTGTTAGTCATTTGTCATTTGTCATTAGTCATTAGTCCCCCTCATCTCCCTCATCCCCCTCATCCCCCTCGTCCCCCTCATCCCCCCTGCTTCTTCACTTTGGTCGATCGCTATTTCTTCTAAAGTTCTTTTCTACTGACGAAACGCTACCAATACCTTGAAGAATACCACGACCGATTAAACCTAAACCCCGGCCAACTATTTGAGTGAGAATGAAGACTATACCGCTACCTACGAAAGATAATAGTGATTTTAGACGCGGTGCGATCGCATCACTAAATTCTAGGAGCAATGTCACTACTAAAGGAATATTAGCAAGTCTTACTAACTCCTGATTTCGAGGAGCATAAACTGAAGTGTTGGCAATACCACGAGGCACTATTACAAATAGCTCATAACGGCTTTCAAATACTGCTTTTGGTTCATTGATATAATTTCTTAATCTATATTTCCACGACAAATCATTTCTAAATCTTTCAATCTCTCTTGTGGAAATTAATTGCTGCCCATAAAAAGTTTGCTTAATCTCTTCTACATCTGCTAAAGAATTTAGCAATGGTTGCACTACCCCATTCGCTACCTGAATCAACAAGTTCTCTAAAATTATTAGTGCCTGAGACTTAGACTCAGCACTCACTACTGAATATGAGGTATTATCAATATTCAATTCTATTTGAAATATCAGATAAGAATACAACTCACAAATTAGCGGGATTTTATTGAGAATATCTCTTTGCACAACCTCTGTATTTTGTAGCAATAAATTAACAACTTCTATATTTTGATTACCTGTTTTTATTCGAGAAAATTTACCGAAAAACTCTGTGACTGCCACTTGCCATAAGTCGCGCATCAAGATATTTTTTACTTCATATAATTGATTTATATCAATATTAGAAGCACGTAATTCATCCAACTGTTGAGCTAATTTTTGCAGAATTAGATAAAGTAATTCCCGTTTTTTATCTTCACGAAAGATGTCAATTTCTAAAGGTATATCTGTGACATTTTTTAAAGGAAATTGAAGTTTAGTAACGCAAGATGCAAACAAGACAGATTGTAGTGTTCCCGGACTAAGTAAAGGTGAGACAGTTTGTCTTTGTTGAATGGCACTACTCAACGAAGGAGTCAAAGGCGGCTCATCAGCAATCGGAATTTCCTCTTGCCTTTCTTGTGATGAAACCAATAACCGATTTAGCAACCAACGAGCTGCTAACAGTTCTCGCCGCCGTCCAGCTAGAATTGCTCGATCTAGTACTCGTAATCCGGGAACTTGTAATTGTGCTGTTACTGCGGACAGGGTGGATTCAATGTTAGTGTTTCCTGACAAACGCAAATTATTTCGGAGTTTAGAAAATGGGAGTAGGGAGTGGGGAGAGACGCGATCAATCGCGTCTCTACTAGGGAGTGAGGAGTTAGGAGTTATTACTTCCGTATCCCCAAACCAGTAATAACCCCCATTTGCAACCTCTTGGATGGCAGCGACTAACTCAGGCAGTGGTGTACCTTTAGGGCAGTAGCCATTTACACCAACAGATTTTGCCGCTAATAGCAGTCCTTGTTCTTGCACAGAACTAAGGAGCAAAATTGGGAGGTTGGGATATAAGGCTTTGAGTTGGCGACAGAATTGTAAACCTAGCTGTTGACTGGTGGTAGAGCGACCATTACCGAATTCCAAAACTACCAAATTTACCTGGTTAGGGTCTTTTTCGGCAATTTCTGCTAGAATCTGCAAGGCAACGGTGTCAGTTTCTACTGCTGCGATCGCTACTAAGTTAGGAATTGCTTCCAGAGCTACCTGTAAACCCAGACGAAAAATTGGGTCTTGGTCGATTAACAATAATTTTATCGGGCGATCGCTCATAATCCACTCAATACATAAGCAGTGTTTTTACCAATCAAAAAACAACTTTGATACAAAACTTTGTCTTTATCATTGTTACCTGTTTTCGCAAACTGATAAATCGATCATAATTGCCTCATGCAGCCTTCATTATGTAATTAAATGAACCTGAGTATTCGGCACTGGTTGGCAGAACGCCATATCGCAATCAATCAAATCAGAGGCTTTTCAGCGGGGCAATTGGCAGGTATTGCCTACCGTATTGTTCAGGATATGGAAGTCAAAAGCCTTGTGCCTTTTGATATCTGTACCTTGGTAGAGGTTTTAGAACTGCCCTTAAATATTGTTTGGGAAGAAATCAGTGTCATTTCCCAGTTGACAGAAAACCTGTTGCGTAGCCTCAGCCAAAAAAAACCATTAAAACGTAACGAAGGTACGTGGCTAGCGTTTCAGATTGCCTATCTCCAGGCTTTGCAAGCAATTTTAGAGCAGGAGTCAAGGCTGCAAAGACCGTGGCTAGATCGGGCAAGTATACCTATGCAACCACACATACTTATAGAGGATGTGGGTAGACTCATCCTTCAAGATCCGCGACTACAAGGATTGCTGAAAACTCTCACTCCAGGTAAATTGACTGATACTCAAGCTGAACAAGCACTATCTTTGGTTGCAGACTCATTGCTAGTGCAACAAATAAATAGCGCTACCATCGCTTGGTTAGTTGCCAATGGTGCAGAGGAAACTGAAGCTAAACTCCTAACACAGCGTTTGGTCAACTCACTTCCTGGTGACATACTGGTAGTTGTCACCGAAAATGCTGCACCTTTAGCCCAACTACAAAAATTTTTCCGATTGGGGATTTCATTGTCTCCCAGTTTCATCGCCCCAGAAGTTGGTTCTACAGTCGGTGAGAAAATTGATTTGCACCGAGAACATTACCGTGCAAGTTTGATTCAAAACCTCAGTAGGCCTTTGCTGATGGAATCCTTTGCTCTCCAGGATATCTATGTGCCACAAAAAGGCTTACCAATCGAGGAAAATATTTCTGAGCAGGAGAAAAAAACTGTTAAACCAGTTGATTTAAAGACATGGGGAGAGCAACAGCTAACAGATTTAGAAACGATCGCTGTGATTGAGTCGGAACCTGGTTATGGAAAAACTAGTTTTTGCCAACTTTGGGCGGCACAAGTTGCACAAGAATTATACCCTACTTGGATGCCGATAGTAATTCGGTTACGAGATGTAAAATACGGCAAAACTTTCATCGAAACCTTAAATTCTGCCTTTCCTGTTAATCTTTCAACTTGGTTAGAGCAAGAAAATCTCCCTTGTCTATTGCTGCTGGATGGTTTGGATGAACTACCCCATTCTGCTCAGGGTATCAGGGCGCAAGCAATTTTTCTTCAGCAATTATTGAACTTTCAATCTCAGCATCGACATAAAATTGTGTTGACGAGTCGTTCAACGACGTTACCAGAAATCGTCTCGGAACTACCGCTATTGTTGAAGCGAATTATTATCCAGCCATTGGATGTAGACGAACTCAAACAATGGTTTCAGCAGTGGGCAAAAGTGCAATCATTGCCCATTGCTCAAAATTTATTTACATTGCTAAAACAGTCGGGGGTATTTGCCAGCCAGTCCAAATTAAGAGAATTATCTGCCCTTGTTCGTCAACCTCTAATGCTGCATTTGTTGGGCATTTTGCACCGCGACGGATTGCTAGATGATGAACTATTACAGTTAGCTGCTAATACCCAAAAGTCTTTTCTGTTATGGGAAATTCATCATCGTCTGAGTCGATGGTTATTGGGCTATCCGCTAATTGGTGGCATTAAAACAATGCTATTGCGTTCAGGATCGGCTCATATCCACCGTACTCCAGAAGCGATCGCTAATTTACTTGCTGGTCGTCATCCCCAAGATTTACTTGAGCAGATGCAAGCGATCGCTCTCAAAATTTTACACTCACAACGCCATCAAATTAATGTCGTTGGGGAATTTAAGACTCTACCAGGGTTTTATTTTAAAATTCGGGATGTAGAAAGCGTAACCCAAAGTAGTTTAATTGAGTTTTCATACATCAAGTTAGGAGAATTTCTTTGTGCAGATGCTATTGCTGCCCAACTTAAATTTCTGACTCAATACCAAGATGAGGCTTATGGTACGCCAACTTTTGCGCTTGATTCTCCCAGTAGCGTAGCCCAGCATATTTATAATTTACTAGGTTATGGCATACTTAGCCAAGAAATTGAAGAACTGGCGATCTCTGGATTACGTCGCCAGCAAAAACACAAGTTTTCATTTGAAGTTTTGTTTCAACGTCTTCTATCTTTCTGGCGTGCTTACTGTCAAGGACATTGGTTAGATGAGGGGATAGCCCACAACGCTTTAACTAATTTTCACGCACTACAAAACCCTGTGAATGTTGAACAGGTGAATGCTGCGGTGGGACTGAATGTGTTTTTATTGCTTTGTGCTTGCTACCGAGAAACAAAAATTCCTTTTTGGCCTTGTGGGAATCCGGTCAATTTGACAGAATTCAACCCAGAGGCGCTGAGTGTGCTAATTGCGAGGACAACGGTTTTGCATAAAAGTGCCTTCGCAACCCGAATCAAATCTCTGGCTGGACTCAATTTATCGGGAGCCTCTTTATCACAAGTGATGTTAACTGGGGTAAATCTTGAGCAAACAAACTTATCCAATGCGGAGTTAATGGGGGCGAATTTAGCTGGAGCCAATTTGCAACAGGCGAACCTCACAGGCACTAACCTTACAGGCGCAAACCTCGCAGGTGCAAACCTCCAACAGGCAAACCTGATAGGGACAAACCTCCAACAGGCAAACCTGATAGGGACAAATCTTAATTCTGCCAATCTCACCAACGCTTGCTTATTTGATGCAATTCTCACTAATACTGAGAAAAAATTGGCTGCTGATAATGGTGCTTTGTTCTCCAAAGAGTCGTTTCAAAGACTGAAACATTTGCGTAGTTTACCGCCGCAGGCATCGCAGCAGCCTTTCTTAAACACGGTGCAAATCACTCCAAACATGAATGTTAATTGGAAAAATGCCCCTGCAATCGGACAAATTGAAAGCTGCGAAGGCGCAATTTTGCCAGTAGATTTATATGATGATGCCGATGCCGATGATGAAACAGTTTTTGGCAATAATTCTATTGGGGAATAGGGCATTGGGCATTGGGCATTGGGCAAAACAGTTCCGAGAAATCATTATAAAGACGCGATAAATCGCGTCTTTTGTCTTAACCGAACAGTATTGATTCTCTTCCCAGTCCCCAGTCCCCAGTCCCCAATCCCTAGCCCTCTTGCGAATTACGATAGCCAAAAAAGTTAATACTGTAGTCAGTAATCCGCACTCCTGTTTGTTCTTCAATTTTGCGGATAAAATCTTCTGGCAGTTCTACATGAACATCAAGAATTTGATTTGTATCTATACAGTTAACATGACTGTGAGAGTCACTGATATTACCGTACAAACGTCCATCACAGCGTTCAATACACTCAATGATGCCTTGACTTGATAATGCTTCTAAGTTTTGATAAACAGAAGTATGACCGATCTCTTTGCCTTGTAGGTTCAAGCGATCGTAAATCTCTCGTGCTGCAAGGTGTTCATTTGCTTGCCAAAGTAGTTCCAGAATAAAGCGACGCTGACGACTGACGCGCATACCCAGGATTTGACAGCGCTCAAGCGCATCTTCTAGGGAACGAATTGGTTTTGTAGTAATTGTTTGTTTTTGCATATTACAGCTTGTTAACTGTTGGGGGGATTTTCCCGTCTAAATGTTTATTGGTTATTTAATATATGCAATGATATTGCACACCGCTCTTTTACCTGTGCTTGTGTTTTGGCTTTTGATGCTGCGGAAGTGACAATGGCGATAATGATTTTTTTGCTTGTTGATGCTTACTTTGTCAGACCTTAATCTAAAACAAACTCATTACAACTTTAACTTAAAATTGCTGTAAATGTCCACCTTGGGGCAGGCATTGACTTACCCAAGTAGGCTAATTCTCATGGCATACCATATTAATCGTGTAGTAATTATTTAGTTAAGTGTGAGTAATTATAGCAATGATAAAAGCAATATTTAATTTTAGTAAAAATCAGTGAAGTGAGTGGCGTAGGTGTAGCCCGCCGCAGGCATCGCCAGCAGATAATATCAAGGCTAGCAACTAGATGTATCTTTGTGATAACCAGCGAAAATTAAGCAAAAGTATCAAATAAATTTGAGCAGGTCAGACTTGTGTCTAAACCTTGTGTAGGTTGACCAAATTATCAGCAAAAAAGTATCAGTAAATACTAATTTAACGTAAGTTCGATGAACCTCTCCCGGACAGCCTCCCTCTCCGAAACGGAAAGGGAGGAGCAACGAAAAATTCAGCTTTTTGCTCCCCTCTGGGCGTCGGAGAGGGGTTGGGGGAGAGGTCAAATAAGACTTGTCGAACTCACGTTAATTTATTTGTGAAGAAGACTTTGTGCTAGAAAGCCAGTCCACTAATATATATTGACAAAAACTAAAGTATGTGAATTAGGATAAAACGCCTATCTTGGGTGAAATATTTGGGTCTGATTTTTAGCGATCGCATAAAAACGGAACACTCAAATCCCCAATTTTAACAACACCCATATCTTGCATTTTAGGTCAAGCACCTCTACTGGACTGGCTCTCTAGTAAAAATCAATGTAGCGTCAATCGCTGAAAGCTGCTACTGTATATTGTCGATCCTACAGTTGAGCATCAAGAAAGTGGCTGCTGAATCAATAACAATTGCGATCGCACTCAATAATGACTTCATTAACAATCTGGATCTGTCGCCTGCGTCAACGGTGATTGGTAAACTGCTGCAAGATGGGGTTACATCCCATGAACAGCAGCTACGTTTTGATATCAATTACGATCTCGAACCTGGCGATCCACGGGAACTCTCAGAAATTCCAGAGGTGCGGCTGTGGTTTGTGCGCCTAGATGCCAAGTATCCCTGGTTGCCATTTTTACTAGATTGGAAAGCTGGAGAATTTGCTCGTTATGCCGCCATGCTTGTACCACACCAGTTTAGTTCCCAAGAAGGTATTCAGTATAATCCCGAAGCCTTAGAGATATTTTTGATGCACAAAATATTTATTTTAGGTGATTGGCTCAAACAGCAAGACATCCCCAGCCTATCGCGGCTGAAGTCTATGGCCCAAATGCTGGGTTATGAATTAGATGATGCTTTTTTTGGGATATTTTAATCAGAAAGAATTCAGTCAAATTAAGACCTGGCGAATAGAATTCGCGGCTATACTGGCATTGTCCGCCTCCGCGGACTAAAGTCAAATTAAGGGTTTGAAACCCAGGATCGGTAGCTTTTGTTTGTATAGACGCGGTTTCTAACCGCCCGTTTCCCTTTCTTGTTCTGAATTCTGACTTCTGAATTCTTCAAAAAACGACTGGTTTAGCCACCCCAAACCTTCTCTAAAACTGCGTTTGGTGAAATATCCGCCGTTTTTCCCGTGGGGGATTCAATGGCCAGAAATTTATCGTTTTTCGGCAGCAACTTAACCGGATCGGTGGGCCCAAATAGGGCAATGGTATAGGTTTGGACAGCAACACTCAGTTGTAGTGCCTCATTATCAGTAGACAGCAACAAATTTGCCCCAGCAATTATGGCAGTTAACTTGCCAATATCATCGGGGGCAGTTACTTTGATATCTGGAGAAGACTCCAGGAGCGATCGCACAAATTGCTCATCATCAGACCCCTTAATGACCAACACAGGCAGATCCGGTTGCTTGTCTTGGAAGCCTTGAATAATTTGCTGCCAACTTTCGACAGGGTAGATTTTATCCAGTTCTTTAGACTTGGATAACTGGCCAGAACTGCCATTAATCAAAATATAGCCTGTTTCATTCACCCCTAAACGTTTTTGTTCCTTTTGTGCCCACTCAATATTTGGTTTTGGCACATTTACAGCTAACTCTGGGACAGGGCTATTTATTTCCAATGGTTGCAGCAAATCGTGGTATAATGCTGCCGCATACTGGGATGGTTTGAACGGCACAGCATGGGTAAGAAAACCCGATCCTTTGCCTTGGTAGCCAATACGTATCGGAATTCCCGTCAACCAGAGTAAAAGACCCACCAACCAATTTTGCTTAACAGCAATGGCAACATCGTATTCGCGATCGCGAATGTTGCCGACCAAATTACCCCAATCTGCCAGACTATTACGGTCTTGAAAATCAAAGTTCAGTACCTCGTGAACCGACTTGCTCACTTGGTAGGCAGCCTTTGACCGGGGTTCAACAACGACATCTATTTGAGCGTTAGGATAATGGCGCTTCAGGTCATCTAGAGTCGGAAAGAAGAGAATTTGGTCGCCAATTCCGCCAGGTACAAGGGCTACTACTCGCATAATATTTATTGACGCTTACTCGCTCCCTATTTTAGGGGAAAATATATAGCTTAAAGATTGAGGAATTCTGTGTATTTACTAATTCCAGCTGCGGGAATCGGAAAAAGAATGGGGAGTAACCGCAATAAACTCCTGCTGAAAGTGCGATCACAACCAATTATTGCTTGGACTCTATTAGCCGCAGAAGCCGCCAGCACCATCAGTTGGATCGGGATTATTTCTCAGTCTACGGATTGGCCAGAGTTCAATGCAATTCTCACCGATCTGAAGCTGACCAAACCAGTAGAATTGATTCAAGGCGGCTCCACCCGACAAGAATCTGTTTACAATGGCTTGCAATCTCTGCCAGTAGTCGCAGAACAAGTTTTAATTCATGATGGCGCTAGATGCTTGGCTACACCAGATTTATTTAACTCTTGTGCCGAGGCGATTCGCCATTGTCCCGGTTTAATTGCTGGTGTGCCGGTCAAAGACACCATCAAAGTTGTCGATGAACAAGGGATAATTCAAGAAACACCCGATAGACGAAAACTATGGGCGGCACAAACTCCCCAAGGATTTGATGTCAAGTTATTGAAACAGTGTCATGCTGAAGGTGTCCGTCAAGGTTGGGAAGTAACTGACGACGCCGCTTTATTTGAAAAGTGCGGCATCGAAGTCCGAATTGTCGAGGGAGAGGAGACAAATTTAAAAGTGACCACTCCACAAGATTTAGCGATCGCAGAATTTATTCTCACAAGTAGAGGGATTGGGGATTAGGGACTGGGGATTGGGGATTGGGGACTGGGGATTAGGGACTGGAGGAACAAAAAAGTGTGTTCTCAATACTCAGATTTTAATTGGAGAGTGTCAAAATATTCTTCGACTTATGTTATTAAGATACAATCCCATACACTTGTTGATTGTTAGTTGTCATCTGCTAATGACTAATGACTAATGACTAAATGATTACAGCCACAGCGACGAAGATAGAAGCAATTCTCTATTTAAAGGGTAAACCCTTGTCGCTCGGCGAAATCGCCGAGTATGCCGCGTGCGATCGCGCCACTGTCAAGGAAGGCATGATTGAACTTATGGACAACTATGCCCACCGAGATAGCGCCCTAGAGGTAATAGAAACCCCAGATGGTTACAGTTTGCAACTACGGTCTGACTTTCATGATTTGGTGCAAACTATGATACCAGTCGAATTGGGTGTAGGTGCATTGCGGACTTTAGCTGCGATCGCTCTCAATAGTCCTATACTCCAAAGCGACTTGATTAACCTGCGCGGTTCAGGGGTATATCAACACGTTCCAGAACTCGTAGAACTTGGTTTCATCCGCAAGCGCCGAGACAGTGATTCTCGTTCCTACTCATTGCAAATAACCCCGAAATTTCATCAGTACTTCCAAATCGAACAACTCCCGCAAATACTTTCCACTAGCCAGAAGGAAGAACAATTAGAACTAGAACTAGAACTAAAGGGAGTGGGGAGCGGGGAATAGGGAGTAGGGGTCAACTTCAGAGGATAAAGTCTATATTTGTTGGGTGTAAGCATCAATCTCTTGATGGCGCTTGCACTTTATTTGACTAATTGATGGGGAATTAGGGACTGGGAATTAGGAAAGGGTTTTTGTCGTACCCAATGCACTTACTTGAAGAAGAATTCAGAAGTCAGAATAAAGACGCAACGCTCTCTAAGTTCGCGCAGCGTGTCGCAGACAGACGCTAAAAGCGTAGCTTGCTTCCCTGTAAGGGTACGAATACTCGCTATCGCAGACTCGCTAACACTGCGCTATCTGCCACTCGTACAGAATTCAGAATGAATTCTGACACCTGACTCCTGAATTCTGTTCGATAGAAAATATTTATAATTCGTGACTGTAACCAACATTACCCCATCTGCCCTTCACATTTTGATAATATTCAGCTTGTGACTTGTATTACCCTCTTAACGACGATTAACCGTTGGCAAGTACAACTAGTGCAACAGATGCTGCTTGTTCACAACCTAGCAATACGAAGTAATTGATTTGGGTGGGAGGGAGAGAGCATCTTATTTGGAGGTTGGTATTCTCGTGGCTTTGTCAGTACGTCCATATAATTAAGTCTGCTGAAAAAAAGAGCAAGAGACTTGTATTGGTATAAGTATTTTCGTTAAGCTGGCAACCAAAGATGAAAATTAAGGTCTGAATTGCTTAAAAGCGTAGTTTAACGATGTAGTCATTAGTCATTAGCAAAGACAAATAACTATTGATTAAGGACAACCCAATACGATTTGTCATGTTTTCGACCTCATACCCACTTAAAATAAAATAAAAAATGGCTAACAACGAAGAATCACGTGGTTTAAAGTCTCTATTTGATTGGTTTGCAAATCGAAGGAAGTCAGGATCTACAAGCCTCGAACGCCAAGAGCGTGAAATTGCTGATGGACTTTGGCATAAATGCTCTAAGTGTGGCGTGTTGGCATATACAAAAGACCTGAAAGCCAATCAGATGGTTTGTGTCGAATGTGGTCATCACAATCGGGTAGACAGCGATGAGCGCATCCGTCAATTGATAGATCATAATACCTGGAAACCCCTGGATGAGCATTTGCGTCCAACCGATCCGCTGGAATTTCGCGATCGCAAACTCTACAGCGATCGCCTACGAGAAACACAAGATAAAATTGGCTTAATAGACGCGGTTAACACTGGTTTAGGTCAAATCAATGGTTTGCCCATTGCCCTTGGAGTTATGGACTTCCGCTTCATGGGTGGTAGCATGGGTTCAGTTGTAGGAGAAAAACTCACCCGCATGATTGAGCAAGCCACTCAACGGCGGTATCCTGTAGCGATCATCTGCACCTCCGGTGGTGCCAGGATGCAGGAAGGAATGCTCTCTCTGATGCAAATGGCGAAAATATCCGCAGCCCTACAGCGTCATAAAGATGCCCGACTATTATATATTCCCGTTTTGACCAACCCCACAACGGGCGGTGTTACCGCTAGTTTTGCAATGTTGGGTGATATTATCTTGGCAGAACCCAAGGCAACCATTGGTTTTGCCGGTCGGCGAGTGATTGAGCAAACCCTGCGGGAAAAACTACCCGAAAATTTTCAAACTGCTGAAGATTTACTCCAGCACGGTTTTGTCGATGATATTGTACCCCGTACTCAATTAAAGAACACCCTAGCCCAGCTGATTGCTCTACACCAGCCTGTACTAACAACACCTCACATGGTTTTGTGGGAAACAATGTCTTTGACTTCTACCGCCGCAGAATAAACAAAAGTTAAAAGTTATGAGTTATGAGTTAAAAATTTACAACTCCTAACTCCTAACTGCTAACTGCTAACTGCTAACTGCTAACTGCTAACTGCTAACTCCTAACTGCTAACTGCTAACTGCTAACTGCTAACTCCTAACTGCTAACTGCTAACTGCTAACTCCTAACTGCTAACTGCTAACTGCTAACTCCTAACTGCTAACTGCTAACTGCTAACTCCTAACTCCTAACTCCTAACTGCTAACTGCTAACTGCTAACTCCTAACTGCTAACTCCAAACTCCAAACTCCAAACTCCAAACTCCAAACTCCAAACTCCTAACTCCTAACTCCTAACTCCTAACTCCTAACTCCTAACTCCTAACTCCTAACTTCTCCTTGGCTCTTGAAGAAACATGAGTGGAACAAGCGCTACTAGTCGGAATAGACCAGAGAGGGCAAACAAGCCTAGTAAGCCTCCAGATTGAGCAAATTGGACGAGAAAGCTGCCTATAGTTGTGCCCAAAGCACCACTCACTCCAGCAACGGCAGCTGCGATCGCAAAATAGATAGACTGATTTTTAATTGGTGCGATCGCCAATTGTATATTATTGCTGCACAAATCAATGGCCGCCCAAGTACCTCCAGCTAAGATGTGTAATAGAGGTAGCCACAACCAGATATCAAGGCGATTAGCACCAATTCCCAGCCAGAGGAGTGGTGTGACTCCAACCAAAATCCCAACACAGATGAGGATGGGACGATTACCAATCTTATCAGCTAATTTTCCCCACAGAATAAGCATTAGTAAAGTCGCCCCTGCCTGAAGGCTGTTGTAGACAGTCACGTAACTCACATCCAAATCCAGCGTGTCCAGCATGTAGAGGTTAAAAAAAGGACTGCTGAGATTAACAGCAAGATTCCAGAAGCTAAAATACAGCAGAAATATCAAAAAGTTAGAATTTTTCCAAATACTGTTAGTTAACTGGTCTTGTGGCAGATGAATTGAACTTGAAGGCAGAAGTAATAAGTCTGTTGATTGAGTGACTTCAGAAGATTCATCGAAAGCGACGGGAAACTCCACCCACTCTTGGGAGGAGAGGGATAGTCGCCCCGTCGCTTGGGGCATTGGGCATTGGGCATTGGTAACTTCTTCCCCTTGTGGGTGGAGTTTTTTATCTTTTGTAATGTCTGATTGAATCTCACTTGTTTGTGGTGACTTGCCATAATAAGTGTTTTGCGATTGGGGATTTATATCCACCTGGAAATATTGACACCCCAATCCCATAATTCCAAAGACAATGCTTACCAGTAAGACTACCCCATAACCTTGTAGAGATCCCCCATACCAATGTGATACAACTAGACCAGCCATTGGTACGCAAATCAAAGTGGTGAGGTTAGCAGCACTATTACGTGTCCCAAAATACCTGCCTCGTAATCGCCGGGGAACTATCATTGCCACCCAACTTAGCCACGATGCAGTTCCTAATCCTCCCAAAAGATTGCTGAATAGAACAATCAAGAGTGTCAATATTACTAACTGCTGAGTATCAATTACTCCCCAATTGATGCTGACAATCCCAATTACTAAAACCAACCATAACAGCCGACCAATTCCGTGCGTCCGAAGCGAATATTGAAAGCGGCTGGTGCTGCGTTCAGACAAGTAAGCACCCAAAGGCTGAATAAGATTGACCAACATCGGGATAGAAGACAACATCCCAAATACCACTGGACTAGCACCCAATTCCACCAATAAATTGCTGAGTAAAATGCCACTAGTTCCAAGAGAATAAACCGATGCTAAGACAGAATCCGCAGTGGATGCTTTTAAACTAGTGCGAATACTATCCTTGGGAATTCGAGAGTTTGGAGAGATTGCTCTTGGTAGTGAGGCAATCTGGGTAATTTCTAGAGTCAGTGGTGCAGTTATTTCAACCTGAACAGAATCCATAATCTATGTTTATGGGTGAAGTACCCTGGATAAATCCGGTTGCAGAGGAAATCAGTATGCTTTAATTAGCGTTGCTGATAATTTTTCGTTATTTTAGCTTGCAATTTTCAACAAAAATTTTAAATAAGTAAAAAATCACTCCTTAAGAACACAAGGTATAAGTAAAGTGAGAGAGATTATTATCTGTCATTGGTGATATCAACAGCTTAATGAGTGTATGCCTACAATAACCAAGTTTTGCCTCACGAGGGATCTAGGTGTCAAGTTTCAACAGACTAATTATCGATTATTTTTTCAACTAAAGAACACAGCGAATCTGCTTCTCCTTCTACACTTTCTCGCTGAAACCAGAATGCAGGCTCAGGATCAGAGGCACTGCCAAATACAATCAATCGTCCACAATTATGACACTCATAAACTTTAGTAAATTTTGGTTTTTTTAGGTAAAAAAGTTTGTAGGCTTCCTCTTCAAACTCTTCATCAGATTTAGCTTGTCGATGTGCATTGACCAGAGAATCAATAAGTGTTTCAATTAGTGGTTCCCAAATCAGCTTAAACTCTTGCTTATTTGGAATCACAGATAAATTGATAACTTCATCACATAAACATCTGATTTTCGGCATGGAAATTCTTCCTACGAATGGTTATCTGTCTGTGATTAAAAAAAGATTATTTAATTTTTTGGGATTGGTAATAGCGATCGCGATCGCCTTTATTGCTTGTCAAAGTCTACAATTGCCAAGCAAACCGTTAGCATCTACCGCAGTCACCATCAAACTTAGTGGTTGGGGAGGCTCTCCCGTTGAGCAAAAACTCTTGAGAGTAGTATTGCAAGACTTTGAAGCACAACATCCAACTATTAAGGTCAAATATGAGGTAATTTCCGACCAATATATGGATGTAATTAAAACTCGTTTGGTTGGAGAAGCCGCGCCTGATGTCTTTTATCTGGATGCGCTGGAAGCTCCTTTCTTGATGAGTCAAAATGTTTTGGAACCGTTAGATACTTATATCACCCCCAAATTTGACCTAGCAGACTTTGAAGATAACCTACTCGACAGTTTTAAATATCAGAACCACATTTATGGTCTTCCCAAAGACTATTCCACCCTGGCTCTGTTTTATAACAAAAAAGCCTTCGCCGCCGCCGGGTTGAGTAGTCCGCCAGCGACTTGGGATGAATTACGTAACTACTCGAAACAATTGACAGGCAAACTTAACAAATATGGGTTTGGGGAAATTCCAGAATTGGCGCGTCAGGCTTATAAAATTAAAGCCTTTAGTGGACAACTCATCGATCAAAATGGTTATGCTACCTTTGCCAGTGAGACGGGTTTACAGGGTTTGCAGTTGGTAGTCAACCAGTATCAAAAAGACCACTCCTCTGCCCAAAAATCGGATGTGGGGACTAACTCAGGTAGTGAAATGTTTGGTCAAAGTAAAGTGGCAATGGTGATTGAGGGTAATTGGGCAATTCCCTATCTAACTGAAACCTTTCCCCAAGTAGAGTTTGCTACCGCACAAGTGCCTACTATTAATGACAAAAAAGGTACGATGGTCTTTACCGTTGCCTACGTGATGAATAAGCAAGCACAGCACAAAGCCGAAGCCTGGGAATTGATTTCTTATCTCACAGGTAAAGAAGGTATGCAAAAATGGACAGGAACAGGGTTTGCTTTGCCAGCACGTAAATCAGTGGCAAAGAATTTGGGCTACGATCAAGATCCGTTGCGATCGCCATTAGTTGCGGGAGTAGATTATGCTACACCGTGGCAGGTAGGGAAATATCCAGGGGCGATCGTGAATAATTTTGATAACCAATTCGTCAGCGCCTTGTTGGGTCAACAACCATTAAAGCAGGCGATACTGAAGGCACAGAATGAAGCTAATCAACAAATTAAGGCTATGGAGTAAGCAATCTTTCTTTCACCAAATCACTTCTGAGTAGAAATTTGCTATTTCCTTATCAGATGTAATTATTGCAGCTTGATTACTTCTCGCTAGTGCAACAACAACTCGATCTACTGGATCTCGATGATCCCATTCTAAATTGACACTTTCCATCCAAATATTTTCATCAATGGGTACAATCTGAACGACACTAGACTTTTTCAGCCTTACTACGTACTCCTTAAGATTGACTCCTAAATCTAGTTTTTTATTTTTGATTTTTATCGCAATTTCCCATATAGCTATGGAAGGGACAAGACCATTTTTATCCTTTTCCATTTGGTTGCACGCTTCTTTAGCTTGTTCAGAAAGTTTGGCTGGATCTAGACTCAACCAGATTAGGGCACAAGTGTCAAGGACTATCTTCACAATTGTGTCCATTCCTCAGTGGTTGGTGTAGTTAAATCCTCAAAGTACTTCACTTTCCCGCGCATCTCCCCAAATAACTCTTCTGTTGAAGGTGTTTGTGCGTATTTGGAAATTTTCACGACTGGCTTACCGCGATCGGTAACTACAATTTCTTCTCCTTCTGACTCTACAAGTCGTAAGAACTCAAGAAGTTGAGATTTGAGTTTACTTTTAGAAATTGATTTCATAATAACCGGAGTCATGACTATAGTCATATTCTAATAGGACATAGGTGCAGCTAGCGGACTCATCTGTGGTTTCTGTTTTGGTAACAGATTTTTTTTGGGGCTGGGATTTAGAGGCTAGAGACTAGGGAAAAGAGCGAAATGGGCGGTTAGAAACCGCATCTACACAAACAAAAGCTACCGATCCTGGGTTTCAAAACCTTAATTTGACCTTAGAAAGCCTGTGTAGCCACGAATTCCATTCGTCAAGGCAAAAGTAGACACGTATGAGATGCGATCGCCTATTACAAAACTCAGTTTAAATGGAGAGTGGGAAGCGTAGGCGTAGCCCGTCGTAGACATCGCTCTTTATAGTAGATATTAAACAATAACTTTGGGTCATCTCTCAGATTCGTAATTCGTTCATAGGTACGAGCCAGCTTGATTTTCGCTTTGACTCGGTTGCTACTTACTACCTTTGACACTGCGGGACAGTTTTTTGTGTGCCTTCTGTAACTTCCTTTTTTGAGTTCTATAATACTTGGGGTTGTCTACCGTCTCGCCATTACTAGTAGTCAGATCAGACTTCAGCCCTAAGTCCATTCCAATATTCTGCGTGACTTGAGGATACTTTTCTATCTCTGTTTCGCACAAAATACTAGCAATATATTTACCTGATGAAGTACGATTTATGGTAACGTTTACAAGCTTCCCGGTAATGTCCTGAGACTGGTGAAACTTAATCCATCCTAACTTGGGAAGTCTTAAACGATTCTCTATAATTTGAACGTTGCCGTTAGTCAGGTTAGTTCTGTAAGACTGCTTGTCAATAAGCAATAGTACTTAAAATATTGCTGAAATCGGGGTTAGAAACAGAATTTTTGATTGGGCGATGCCTAGGTTGGGCTTTGCCTACGCGTCATCTTGATACGCATCATTTATTCTTAACCCATAATTTCAGTACAACAGTTAACTTGATACCTCGGCTCTTTCCAAATTTTAAGCATAATTTCTAATTGACAAAAGTAAGATTATCTTAACCTCTCACCGATGGAATTGGATAGACGTTTAGAAACACATCGTCAAAACCCAAATCAGGGTTCAACCTGGGAAGAGGTTAAGCAAAGACTGGGTTTTTCTCAATGATTTATCAGTTAATTATTAACCCAGAAGCAGAGCTTGATATCCAAGATGGTTTTGAATGGTACGAGCAACGTAGTTCTGGATTAGGTTCAGAATTTGTACGTGCTGTCGATAGCAGTTTGACATTAATCGGACGCAACCCTCTAGCTTATCGACAAGTACGACGAGTTTTAATTCGTCGATTTCCTTAGCTCTACTTTATCCATTTTTTTCGCAACGCGATCGCTATCGCTGAAACCTATGTGGGACAGTAGTTTTACTTTTTGAACTTTATCTATGCTCTGTGACGTAGAAAAAGTATTTGCCAAAAAGCCACGATTTTTGCCAGATAAAGAAACCGAGTTCTTAATTTTGGATAAAGTCGAGCTTAGAGGATGTTTGAAAAGTTTTGGGCGAATATAATTCGCTACTACACAAACCAAGTCCACCTTTCCTGCGGAACGCTAAGTAGGTGGGCGTCAATATTTGTCGTTGGAAAAAGGCAGGGGGCAGGGAGCAGGGGGAGAAAGGGTTTGAGCCTTGTTTACTTTTCTTTACACAGTTTGGTTTTATTGTGCCGACTTACTTACGCGAACGTGGACTAATTAAAAATCAAGGGTTTTAACCCACGAAGGTGGGTTTTGTCTGTGTAGCCGCGATTTCTAATCGCCAGGGCAAGTAATAATTTAGACTTTTCAAACAACCTTTTATGGAGTGATATATATTTTGGAAGAAGATGTAATTACTATTATCGCCTGCTTTCACGTCAAACGCGACCCTAAACAATGGCAGGATAGAAATATTTGAAATTCTCCTGTTAGCTCAAAAACTACCTTTTTAGTTAGAAGATCACACAAAACCTGGGTGGATATCTGGCATGATCACAAAGCTTCTCAAGCAGTTGGTAAAATAAATGTTCGCAATCTTTGCTCTACAAAATCTAGAATAAGATGAGGTTTACTAATTATGTGGCAATGGAAGTTTTAAAACTTACAACTAAAATCGATGAATCAGGATATTTAAATCTTAAAATTCCAACGCAGTTAGCGGTGATGGAAGTGGACGTTGTAGTTGTTTTAAATCCAGTTTCATCAGAGGAAAAACAGCAACCTAGTTATGATTTCTCCGATTTGGTGGGGCGATTAACTTGGCGGGGAGATGTGGTAGCAATGCAGAGGAATCTACGCGATGAGTGGTAATCGCTACGTGTTGGATACGAATGCGATAGTAGCTCTGCTTCAAGGAAATTCTCAACTTATTCAATTACTTCAAGGTGCTGATTGGATTAGAGTTTCAGTTATTAGCCAAATTGAATTTCTCACGTTTTCTGGGCTGAGTCAAGAGGATTGTCAGCTTTTTGGGCCTACGATGAGGTTACACCTACTTGTGTTGAAACAGTTCACAAGGGTATTTCTGGTTCCGAGTGGGTACTATTTGAAAACAGTTCACACATGCCTCATCTGGAAGAGACAGAAAGATTCTTGCAAGTCTTGGGTGAATTTTTGAATCGTATCGAAACAGCCCTGTAAATAGGTTGATGGCAGTGCAAGAGAAAACGTTCAAGACTATGAAAGCTAAATATTTGCAGTCAAAAACTCAAAAGCGCATTTACTTTCAGTATCATTTACAAAAAATATTTTGGGATTATGGTTCAAACAATACAGGCTAAAGAAATTACCCTGCTTGACTTAGAGACCAGATTTGGACTCGATGGGCTACGCCTACGCCATTTTTGTTAGCCTACTGCTAATACAATCCCCATTCTAATTTCAGAGTTTCTAACTTAGGATTTTTTACACTCATTCTCTTACACTCTTCCAAAAATTCTTTGACTTGTCCTTCGTTCAGACTTAAGCCACCATCTTGCAGATTATTGATGTAAGTAATCACATCTGAAGTTGTTAAAGCTGAACTTATTTCTTCTAGCAGAATAGCATTTCTAACTTCCCGACAAACCAACTCAATATCAGATGAAGTAAATCTCCCACTTTTATCCGCCAGAATTTCAAAGTTAACTAGCTGATTCATATCAATTTTGGACAGGTAGTGTTTGAATAAATCTATTCTCTCTGCTTGAGCGGGTGGGAAAACAGGAATCTTCCAATCCAATCTACCAGAACGTTTCAAAGCACTATCAATACCACTCAAATAATTAGTAGCAGCAATGACAATTACATCACTATTTTGCAGATTATTTAGTTCTATGAGTAATTGGTTGATGGTTGCCTT
Organism: Nostoc sp.; assembly: GCF_036917155.1. GTDB lineage: Bacteria > Cyanobacteriota > Cyanobacteriia > Cyanobacteriales > Nostocaceae > Nostoc. The sequence goes on from NZ_JBALDZ010000005.1 coordinate 37,781, forward strand.
TTGGTCTGTGTGTGCGTTGTCTTCGTTACGATTAAACCCAATACTGTCTAGCTCATCAATGAATAAAAGCGAAGGAGATTTTTTCTTAGCTTGAGCAAAGATATCTCGAATATTTTTTTGACTTTGCCCTATCCAAACACTAACAATATCGGCAGGAGAGAACTTAAAGAAATATCTCCCAGACTCGTTAGCAAAGGCATTTGCCAGTAGAGTTTTACCACATCCTGGCAAGCCATAGAAAAGAATCCCACCAATTGAACTTTTATGTCCTTTAGATTCCAGCTTCAGGAGTCTAGTTAGTTTTTCTTTTTCTTCATTTAGCCCTTGTACTTGGCTAAAGTCAAGCTTGAATTCCTTGATGCGGTTAGTAATTGGATATGTTTGGACTAAACTAGGTTTTTTGGCTCCATACTTAAAAGATGGATATTCGACAGAATTAAATGATACTGGGACTAATTGGTGTTTTTCATAATCAGGAGCCATGATTATAACTTGGAAGCGATCGCCATAATATCCAGAAAATTTATATTCTAATATTTCCTTAGCTTTTTTCAGTTGATAATAGTTGCGTGCTATCTCAAAGCCAGGAATTACTAACCAAAGACTTTCTAGTTTATTTGGCCATACTTTTGATTTTCTCAAAACTCTTTTAATTGAATCTAAAAAGAGATTATTGTCCTGAAATTCTTGGTATTTGAGAGTTTCTATCTCAACCACTACCTGATTTTTTACATAGACTTCTATGATTTCACTTTGATACTCATCATCATCATCATCTGATGTATCTTCATCGATTGTTTCTTCATCCCTAGAAGTCAATTCGACTTCACAGCCGATATTAGACAATCCATAGCCTAAACTTTCTAAGGTTTTAATAGCAAAATACTTAAGGTAGATATATTCTTTACTTTCTTGCTGCCACTTCAGAGTGTAAAAATGTTCAGATTTCATTTTCAGAAATAACTGAGACTCAGCCTGTATTTGAGCCTTTTGTAATTCCAAAAAGTAATCTTGCAAAGATGTATCATCTTCCTCTATTTCATAATATGGAAGTTCCAGCAGTAGACGAAAATGGGCGTACACTTCCTCTTGATATTCAATAGATGCTTCATTTGGGTATTTACACCGGAGAGTGAAAGTAAAAGGAATTTTACTAGCAACTCTATCTACCAAGTACCCTAAAGCATCTTCTTGCTGATGAGCTTGGATTTCTAATGCCGATGGACAATGAAATAAAATAAAGAACTGTTCAGAATTATATTTATTCGCATATAGAGATATCTGTTCAAACTGCTGCTCAAATTTTTCAGAATCAAGCAACTCTAAACCAGTGTTGCCAAGGATAATACTGGTCATGGTTGAGCGATTAAACTGGAAAATACTAGCATCGGAAATAGGATTTTCTTGCTCATCTTCACAATCTTTGTCATCTGAGGTAATACTCGTAGGAATTTTCCTAGTGGCAACTTTGGGTATGCTATTATAGCCGCCATACTGATACTTTCTAATTAATTCATAATTAAAGATTTTGACAACAATATCACAGAAGAAATCTTTTACTTGTGGAATCAAAAAAATACCTACTGGCTGATGAGAATCTAAACACGCTTGAAATCGTTCATATTCTTGTTCAGAACCAAAATCAAACAAGTAGTAGAAAAAATCATGTTTGACTGAAATTGCCTCTTTTAGTTTGGCTGAAATTGATTGAGGTTCAGCAACTTCACTTGTTGGTTCTACATCTTTGATGGAAATAGCTATTTTTGTATCTAAGGGAACGTGCAAATTCAACTGAGGATTTGTACAAAGTCCCAATTCATCAAGGGCAGTATTAAAATCATCTATGAATGATTGACTTCTACGCTGGTAGCCAAACTGTTCTATGATAGTTTTGACTCGTAGGCTTTTTTGAGTTTTACCAGTTCTCTGGAGTTTACTTTTAATCGAGCGTAAGTAAGCTGTATATGACATTTTGTGAGCATCCCAAGGAAACTAAATATATAGTTCCCTAACTTACATATCCAGCTAACTCACACAGGCAATATCTTTATTTTTATATAGCAGTACGATAAATAATCATGCACAATCCATCGCTACAGTCGGGTTAGTGCGAGATTAGATGGAGGCTCAGTAGTGTTTGAAATCAACAGGCGGCGGAGTAACCCCAGGTGGAACATCACCGAAGACTTGGCTGGGTATATATTTATGATGCCCACAATTCTAGTTTTGGGAACTTTTGTAGTCTTACCCATTCTCTACGCCGTTTTTCTTTCCCTGCAAAAAGTCCAACTTCTCGGCGGTATTGAGTACGAGTTCATCGGTTTTCGCAACTTCACGCGATTAGCTGAAGATGAACGGGTTTGGATTGCTTTGAGAAACACAGCAGCTTATGTAGCAATTGTTGTGCCAACTCAAACCGTACTAGCTTTAATTCTGGCGGTAACTCTGAATTCTGGGATTCGTGGTAAAAACTGGTGGCGCATCCTCTATTTTTTGCCCACAGTCACTTCTTCAGCAGTGCTAACACTCATCTTTATGTGGATTTATAACACTGATGGGCTACTAAACGATTTCCTCGCGTTTGTGAGGCTACCGACTTATAACTGGTTGGGCGATCCAGCAGTTGCGCTCAAAGGCATTATGATTATGAACATTTGGTCAACTGCGCCGTTTTTTATGGTGATTTATCTGGCGGCGTTGCAAGATATACCCCAAGCACTTTATGAGGCGGCGGAACTCGATGGCGCAAATGGGTGGCAGCAATTTATCTACATTACTCTTCCCCTGCTTGGGTCTGTAACCTTCTTTGTGGTAGCAGTGGGGGTGATTGGGACTTTTCAACTTTTTGACCAGTCTTATATCTTCTCTGGCGGTACTGGCGGGCCGAACAACGCTACCTTAACTGTGGTGCTGCTAATTTATCAAGCTGTGTTTCGGAATTTACAAATGGGATATGCAGCTGCGATCGCATTTTTGTTAGCAGCAGTGATCATTCTCATCACTTTGATTCAGCGGCGACTTTTCGGAGGCGAACGATTTGACTAACACCTCTGGCTTATCCTGGCTCAAAGCCCTGTTGTACGTCCTGCTGACACTTTATGCCATCATTACCCTAATACCCTTTCTCTGGGCACTTTCAGCATCATTTAAGCCGCTATCAGAGATTGTCAGTGGTGAACCCAACTTTCTCCCCAAGAATTTTACTCTTGATAACTACAAGCAAATCTTTCTCCAAGAACCGCTATTTTGGCGCTGGTTATTCAACAGTGTAGCGATCGCAATCAGCGTCACCCTTTTAAATTTGTTGTTAAATTCAATGGCTGGTTATGCCTTGGCAAGATTGCACTTTGTAGGCAAGCGTTTTTGGTTCTTCCTAATCTTGGCTGTGCTGGCAGTACCAGCGCAAATTACCTTAATTCCGACATTTTTAATTTTAAAAGCGATCGGCTGGCTAAATTCTTACCAAGGAATGATAGCGCCTAGCATGGTGAATGCCACTTTTATCTTTATGATGCGGCAGTTTTTTGTTAATTTTCCTAAAGAACTAGAAGAAGCGGCTCAACTCGATGGTTTAAATACCTTTGGGATATTCCGACATATTGTCTTACCTTTGGCAAAGCCAGCACTAGCAGCACAAGCAGTATTTGTGTTCATGGGGAGTTGGAATAATTTTTTACTGCCTATAGTTATCCTATTTGACCCAGAAATGTTTACCCTCCCTTTGGGGCTGAACACCTTCAAAGGTCAATACATCAGCTATTGGAACTACATTATGGCGGCTTCTATGGTCTTTACCCTGCCAGCTTTAGGTATTTATGCCTTTTTTAATCGTTACTTTATTCAAAGCGTCACCTTTACCGGGGGAAAAGGTTAATAGTCATTAGTCATTAGTCAAGAGTTAAAAATTCTTCCCCTGCTTCCCCTGCTTCCCCTGCTTCCCCTGCCCCCTGCCCCCTCCCGATCCCCAAACAGTATTTTGGGCAACAAATTGGACTCCTAACGTGATATTGGTATTACAGAGACTCAATCTCTATCTATCAGTTAATAAGCATTATGGGTTTTGCAGACCTATCGATCGCAGAGATAGCAGCCGACTACAGCATTCCTGTAGAAAAAGTGTTTTCTCTGTGCAACCAACTGGGAATCGCCTACAAACACCAAAAGACCCGTTTGGCGTTAGAAGATGCAAAGGCAATTATTTCCCAAATATCGTCTGAAATACGCCCAAAAGGTACTAGCGACTCGGTGGGCGATAACGAAGTCACCTAAAGGGTTATCTCGGCTTTGGCTAATCACTGATAGCTAATGACAAAAAATAATGAGTCATTAGCAATTAGCAGCTTGGAGATTGAGAATCGCGTTCTTAGTTAGCTGTGTTGAGCGTCAAAATTTTTAAGGGGAAACATGTTTAGAAGACTAATTGGCGTTGTTGTGGCTACTGTTTTACTCTCGTTTCAGTTGCTTGTCGGTAGCGCGACAGCAGTGGAACTGGACAAAGCTACCCGAACAGTGCCATTAAATACTCAAGGTGATACCGTCGTACTCAGCCTTAAACAAGTCAAAGAAGGCAAACGCTTATTTAATTACGCTTGCGCCCAATGTCATGCTGGTGGAGTTACCAAGACAAATCAAAACGTGGGACTCACTCCAGAAGACCTGGCACTGGCAACACCCAACCGTAATAACATTGAAGGCTTAGTCGATTACCTGAAAAATCCCACTACTTACGACGGGGAAGAAGAAATTTCCGAAATACACCCCAGTCTCAAAAGCGCAGATATTTTCACAGCAGTGCGAAATCTGACAGATGAGGACTTGGAGGCGATCGCCGGTCATATTCTCTTACAACCCAAAATCGTTGGTACTAAGTGGGGAGGCGGAAAAATCTATTACTAAATCCCGGAACTGAGTCATTGGGAATAGGGTATTGGGAATAGGGCATTGGGCATTGAGAAGAATTCATTCCCCATTCCCCATTCCCCATTCCCCATTCCCCATTCCCCACTGATTGCACGGATTTTTGCAATAAATTGCTCTCCATATATTAAAAAAAAAATTATCTATGACAGATTGTCATATTTGGCGTTGATTTTATTTAAAATGAGAAAGGGAAAAAATTTGTTTGTTAGGAGAGAGCTATGAAATTAATTTCGGCAAGCTGGCGACGCCTTAGTTTAGCTGTGTTGACAATCCTTTTAATTGTTAGCAGCTTTGCTGTTTTTACTCCCAGTGCTTCGGCTGAAACCTACAAGGTGAAATTGGGTAGCGATAAAGGACTGCTAGCATTTGAACCGAAAAAGTTGACCATCAAGCCAGGCGACACAATTGAATGGGTGAACAACAAAGTTCCCCCCCATAATGTTGTGTTTGATGCTGCCAAAAACCCCACTAAAAACGCTGAATTGGCAAAATCTCTGTCTCATACCAAGTTGCTGTTGAATCCTGGTCAAACCAAAACAACCACCTTCCCCGCAGATGCACCTGTTGGTGACTACACTTTCTACTGCAATCCCCACCGTGGTGCTGGCATGGTTGGTACAATCACTGTCGAGGGCTAGGAACACTAGCGTTAGTGAAATTAGTTCATCGCAACACGCCACACTCCTAGAGTGACGCACAAAAGACATCAATGGCGGTAACAAGTTCTATCCTTCCCGAAGACGCTAAGTAACCTGTAGCGATGGAGGAGTGAACTCGTTACCGCCAATTTTGATCAAATTTGACTTAATCGGGGATTAATCGCGTTTATACTCTTGCTGGAGGCTTGTTGCGAGGAAATTCTGTTGAGAATACTTTTATTAATTTTAATGTCGGCGATCGCCATATTCAAATTGACATTCATTAGTCCAGCACTAGCTGCCGAAACATCCAACGGTGCTAAAATTTTTGAGGCTAACTGCGCTTCTTGCCATATCGGTGGCGGTAATATCCTGATTATCCAAAAAACTTTGAAAAAGGAAGCATTATCAAAATACTTAGAAAATTATGATAGTGACTCAATCCAGGCGATTATCCACCAAGTGCAAAATGGTAAAAATGCCATGCCTGCTTTTAAAGATAAGTTAAGTACTGAGGATATTCTGGAGGTAGCTGCTTACGTTTTTAAGAATGCAGAACAAGGTTGGTAAATGCAGCTATACCGTCTAGTTCTTGTAGGGTGGGCCCGAAAGCCCGCCCTATATAGTAGCAAGTTTACGCTAACGAACTCCAAAATTAGAACTCCAAAATTAACTATATGTTATGAATGTACGATGAACTAGTGCATTAGACGTAGGTTGGGTTGCGCTCCACTCCACCCAACCTACAATTTTTTTACAACATCTTAGCCTTGCCACACTACTACATATACTTATACTTAGATTTTTTCAGGAATCAAATAGGATTCCTATTATATGTATGAACGAATGAAGAACTAGCGATCGCTAGTTCTTCAACTGCTAAAAACGATATTTTAAAGATGAATGATAAATTAACAATTTTTATCATTCATTGCTTTTAGCTTGTTTCTTAATCCAAAAATCACGCCAGGCGATTAATTTTCTGGATTAGACTTTTTTCTGTTTTCCTTTACTTGGCGTAATCGTTCTACTAATTTTTGCTCCGATTCAGCAGAGCGCGTAGACTTACTGTTATTGACTTGTGGTAGCAATAACGGTTCGGAAGTAGTAGCTGTTGATGAAGGTGTGAACTGGTTATTTATGATTGGCAGTTCAGATAATGGCTTAGGGGTAGCTGCTGGTGAGGGGATAAGCTGATTGTTATTGATTTCCGATGCAGGTAATGGTTTAAAAGTAGCGTTGTTATTGATTCCCGGTGTAGATAATGACGAGGGCTTTTGATCTTGAGTAGTTCCAATGGTGTTGTTAATGTTGTTTTGGAAACGTAGGCTAAAGGGATAGGAACTAATCTGTTTATCTCCCTTGGGGGATTGCTTGTTAAAGTATTCCCTTGCTTTTAATTGCAATTCAGGGGAAATTAACTTGTCTTGAAACTTGATATCTAAGACCTTACCATCAGGATCTACAACTAATACACCCAAAACAGCACCTTGGAGATTCGGCTTATCTGTGGGTAATGTTTGGCGGATAACTGGTTTTTGTTCAGCATTGGGGTATTGTTGCTGGACTTCTTTTCTCAGGTTTGCGTAGGCGTCTAGCTGTGCAATTGCTAGTTGAGTTCTCTTCGCCGATAAATCGGTTCTCTGGGGCGTGATTCCCCTAGTTCCGATGAAAGTATTCCCATTCCCTGAAGCTTGTTTTAGAGAATTTATCAGTGGGTTTTGAGCAATTCTAGACGCATTATTAACTGGTTGCGTCATTGGCGAAATCATATTTCCCTGTGCTGGTGCAATGGGGGTAGTGTTAGATAATGTTGGAGATTGGGGATTCCGCAGAATATCATCCGGTATTTTCTGTGACTGCAATTCTGGCAATCTATTTAGAGTTAGCGGCTTAGATGGCTCATAATTGCTGGCAATATTATTGACACGAGGAACTGATGGAGAGAATTTGGCGCTGGTATTGTATTTAGAACTGTCAAATTTAGAGGCGTCAAATCGTAAATTATCACTGGGAATCATCCGCAAAGACTGTCTTGTAGGCAAGGATGAGACTGAATAGTTATTCGATGATGCGGGTAGCGGAGGCAGTACGAATTGGCTGGATGGCGGTGGCGCTAATGGGGTTAATCCATTTTGGGGGCTAAAGTTCGGTGCAGAAAGTGGTGCTACTGGAGGAGATTGTTGTAAACCAACTTGGGGCGTGGTTTGGGGCAAACGGTTTTGGTCGGCTTGGCTCAATTCCAAAAGTCCGACTGTTTTGGATGATGCTGTTTCTTTGGGCTTGTTAGACTCCATAGGCATCAATGGTACGATCATGGCGATCGCACCGTGAATACCAAGGGAGGCTATAGCTGCTATCCCAATTGGTTGGCTTAAGATTTCTGGTATATTTTTCAGCAGGGAGACGTAAGACATAGCTGTTATCGTTCACTCGACTCAGTTGCAGTTGACTAGCGATTTTCTCTTTCCGACTATATTCTAATGTCTTGTAAGAGATGCGTTCCTCTAAGGAAATAATAACTTCCTCTGCTGGCAATCAAAACGCCAAAATTGCCATTTATTCAAGGTTTTTAACTCATCAATGACGCTATATCATAATCTTCAAAATTTGAACTTGCTAAAGAGATATTTGAAAAATTACACTATTTGATTTCTTATTGTTATGACGCACCCAATTAAACCTAATTAAAATTAATATCTGGGATATTTATAAACTTTAAGTAAACGCACAAGTCTGGGTAAATTACAACTTCAGCAGATGTTGCCTTGTTATTTCTACTGATTTGCAGTCAACTACGCTCCTGTAACAGATGGCACACTTGCTTATCTAAGACTAGTCCCTATGTAAAAATACTACCACATCGGCAGCCCCTAAAACTGTTGCAAATTGTACAATTTTATGAGCATTCTCGTTCTAAACCCCACCAAAGCTATTTGAGTTTCTATCAAAGGAGTGAGTCAAACGATCGCAATTCTAGCTCTTGAATCATGACTATTTCTTCGGCCAAAAAGTTCAAACCCTCAATTATCGCATCCAAAATTTAAAATGCCGTTACCAACAGTCATTTTACCTGGATATCTAGAAAACGCGATCGCTTATCGCCAACTAGAACAATCTTTACAACAATTAAACTTACCCACCGTTACAGTACCACTGCGACGGCGTGACTGGCTCCCCACTCTGGGAGGAAGACCCGTAACACCAATTTTGCAACAACTTGATCGCACAATCAAGCATACATTGCAGCAATATAATGCTACTCAAGTTAACTTAATTGGTCACTCAGCTGGAGGTTGGATATCCCGCATCTACATGGGAGAAAAACCCTATTTGGGACGCGGTGGTGTAAAACCATTTCTCTGGGAAGCGCATCCCCTAGTTGCTAATCTCATCACCTTGGGTACACCCCATATTAGCCAAGAACGCTGGACGCGCTTCAATCTAGATTTTGTCACCAATAACTACCCAGGAGCCTTTCACAAAAACGTTCGTTACATTTGTGTAGCTGGCAAAACTATCTTTGGCCAAAGGCGGCCTGGTAGTTGGTTAGCTTACAGCAGTTACCAATTAACCTGTGGTCAGGGCAACACTTGGGGAGATGGAATCACCCCCATTGCAGCTGCTCATTTAGAAGGTGCAGAAAATCTGGTGATTGAAGGTGTCAGGCATTCTCCGAGAAGTCCTGGGATTTGGTACGGTTCAGCAGAACCTTTAAAAGCTTGGGTGCAATATTTGATTTAAAAAACTTTATCTTTTTCTGATAAATGCAACATTTATTAATATTTCTTAGCTAAAATTGTAATAAGAATAAATACTTAGTTAAGAACAGGAGGGGTGAACCATGCAAAGCACCCAGTTCGATCAGATTTTGCGACGAATAGCGACGATATTATCGGTCGTGATTTTGACTCTGTGTTTAATTTATGTTTCTAGCGGAGTAATGCTGTCTTTTTACTATGAACCGACAGCAGGTGGGGCTTATAACTCCTTAAAGATGATTAATACACAATTGCCATACGGCTGGTTGTTTTGGAGAGCGCATAACATTGCTGGTAACGCGGTAATTGCGATCGCCTTAATTCAAATTGTGGTGATGTTTTTAGGTAGGCAATTTCGCCAGAGTTGGCTGACAGCTTGGATTAGTGGGATTCTGTTGACCCTAAGTGCGATCGGTCTGGATTGGACAGCGATGATTTTAGATTGGACTCAGGAAGGATACTGGCGTTTTAACATTGAGCTAGGAACCATCGAAGCTATTCCTTTCATTGGTGGCCAACTACGCGACATTTTGACTGGCGGTGGAGCCATTAACACAGTTACCGTCGAACACCTTTACACAATACACAGTTATCTGATTTCGGTGGCGACCCTAATTCTGGCCATAGTCCATTTCTCTGCTTTACTCTGGCAGGAATCGCAAGTTGAGTTAGGAGTTAGGAGTTAGGAGTTAGGAGTTAGGAGTTAGGAGTTAGGAGTTATTTTATTATTCTCTCCCAATCCCCAATCCCCAATCCCCAATCCCCCTCATACCCCAGAAGCCTCACTAGTAGAAAGTTGAGATAATTGAGCGAGGGATAGGTCTTCAACCTCCGGTAACTTTTCTAAAGAGAGGGGAGTGGATTGGGTGACACCAGATAAACGTTTTAAAAGGCTAGGTCTGGGGTCATACAACAGATAAATAATGCGATCGCCAATTTCCCAATCTTGGTTAGCTGGCATTACCTGTAAGCGTTCTTCTCGTTCTATCAATAGCGGTATCAACACCCCAGTCCGAATCTTTTCTTGGATGCGATCGGATTGAGTAGAAAATTCCGACTCATTTAGCGTGGTTGTCCCCAATTTAACTCGCCCATCATTCAGATATTCATTCCAAGTTTTAATTGCTAAGTCTGGGATAAAAGCTTGATTAACTTTATTACTAGCTGAGGTACTCGCCTGCGGGTCGCGGGGGAAAACAGCTAAGACACGCGGCGGATTAAACTCCTCAGCGGCTCGTTGAGCCAAAACAAAATTCACCTCACCATTACTCGTCATCGCCAAAAAAGTACCCATAGAGGCAAGTCCAGCCTCTTCCAAAACAGCAGCATCTAGGGCACTGCTGGCAATCACCCGGAGATTTTGCGCCTCAGCTTGCACAAGACATTCGGGGTCAGTATCAATCATGACCACGTTTTCTCCCCGTTCTTGAAAGAACCTGGCAATCAAAAGACTCAAGGGATTACAACCCACAATCACTGCCCCAATTGCATCTTTAGAGGTGATTTGCAGCCATTTAGCAACCCAACCAGCTGTTAGCCCTTGGCAGACAACAGTCATGATAATTGTGAGGAATACCAGAGCTTTGATGGAATCACCGCCGTTAATGCCGCGCTGTGTCAGCGAAATCGCAAAAAAAGAAGCTACGGAAGCAGCAACAATTCCTCTTGGCGCAACCCAGCTTAAAAATAATTTTTGTCGCCAGTTTAGATCACTGTTCCAGGTACACAAGAGAATATTAATCGGGCGAACGACAAACATTAGTACCAAAACGGTGAATAAACTACCCCAACCCAAAGCAAACACACTAGCAATGGATAGGTCAGCAGCTAATAAGATAAATAGCACCGAGACGCTGAGAATTGTTAGCTGACCCTTAAAGCTTCGTAAAAGACGTTCTTCTGGGACTGAGGAGTTCGCAAATACTGCTCCTGCAACTACTGTTGTCATTACTCCCGATTCACTGCGGATCATTTGCGATAAGGTAAACAAGCTCCAAAGAATCGCCAACACCACTAAATTTTTTAGCTCAAATGACAGAAAACTGGCGCGTTTGAAAATCAAACTCATCAGATAACCGCCAGCACCACCAATTCCTGCACCAACACCCAAACGCATCAATAAACCAACGATCGCATTAATGGGGTCAGCATCGCCGTTCAAAATCGTATCGAGGACAACGAAGGCGAGGATAGCCCCTACAGGGTCAATTAAAATCCCTTCCCCTTCCAAAAGTGTTGCTACTTGCCGATCTACATTGATTTGTTTGAGCAAAGGGCCAACGACGGTTGGACCTGTCACCACAATTATGGAAGCGTAGAGAAAAGCTATGTTCCAGGGAAATTCCCCCAGCCAGTGGGCTGCCATACTCCCACCAAGTAATGTGATCAGCGTTCCGAGTGTTACCAGCAATTGCAGGCTGACTGAAACTCTGCCTAATTCTCGCAGATCCAAGTTAAGTCCGCCTTCAAACAAAATTATTGCCGTTGCGAGGGCGACAATAACTTCTAGCCCAGTGCCTAGCGAGTGGGGATGCAATAACCCGATGCCATCAGAGCCAAACAAAATGCCCAACAGCAATAATAAGACGATGCTGGGTACACGAAGGTATGCGGCTAGCACTTGGGCGCTAATGCCTGCAAAGACAGCGATCGCCATCTGTATGGTAATTTCAAAAGATGCTTCCATGTTGTAGATTTTGAGCGATTTATTTCAAAATCTTTTGTAAAAAACCGTAGATATTAACTCTACAGGGTACAACATCATACCCTTTGTTCCTTGCTGTCTTTAGCGTTTTTTCAATCTGTAAATCCCCAGCATCGGAAACTAACACACTCTGCGGCTGACCGCAGCAGCATCTACGAACTTCTTTTTGTGTCTCCATATCCTTGTATCCTCTTTCAAGCTTTCGCCTCCACCCAGTTTAGCTGCCACAAACTTTTTTTGGCAAAACCTGTTGACAACTGCGAGGAAATTGGTTAACTTATAAAAGGTCTGAGTCAGATGCCCCCATCGTCTAGAGGCCTAGGACACCTCCCTTTCACGGAGGTAACGGGGATTCGAATTCCCCTGGGGGTACTTAAAAAGAATAAAAAGCAAAAGCTTTTTGTTTGAAGTTCAAGGATAAAAACCATCATCCAGCAATACTCCTGAATGATGGTTTAACTGTTATACATACGGTTCTTTGCTGGCTAACTCTTCTACACGTTGGTGAATAGCTAGGAGATTTAACCGCAAATCTTTACTCAGGCGATTTTCAATAATTCCCACTGGCATAGTGAGTTTAGGCCAAACTTGAATTGTGTAGGACAGATTTGTTCCTATATACTCACCGAAGGAATAAGGCTCTAAGCACCAGCTACCAGAAAAGCCTTTAAAATCGCCCTCTACCATACGGAAATTAATTGCTTTGGGGAAGCATTCTTCCAAATCCAGAACTACCCGCGCACAAAATTTGAAATTCAGTAAGCGTTGGGAGCCTACTTGCTCCAGTCGAATTCCACCATTGGGATGCTCGATTAGGCAACTCTTGGCGAGGTTGGGGAGGAAGTCTGGTAAGGCTTCATAATTTGTCAGAACCTTCCAGATTTGCTCCACTGGATGGGGAATTTGGACTTTAGCACTGATTTGCCGCTGTCGCTCTGCTATTTTCTCAATTTGAATTTCTACCTGAGTAAGCAAATCCCCTTCTAGGTTGGTGTCATCAGTGGAAGGCTGCAAATCAGGGTTCTCTGTTGTGTTCTGTTTTTTAGTCACTTTCAGAATTATGGTTTGCTTTCGTCAGAAAATTGGGGCAGAGTCAGGGTGAAGCAAATTTCGCTTTGTTCAGAATCCGAGATGGGGAGACTTTCAACTGCGATCGCTCCATTCAAATGCTGCACTAAAGACTTGACTAGAGCAAGTCCCAAGCCTGTCCCTGGAGTCCAACGCCCTTTTCCGCGACGGAACTTGTCAAAAATATAGGTTGCTTCTTCTTCAGAGATCGCGCGTCCTATATTCGTCACCTTTATGATAACTTGATCGATTTGTTGATCGACTCGGTGAGCCGCTTCCAGGCGTACTATTGTATCATGCTCTGAGTATTTACAGGCATTTGTTAATAATTCTTGCAGGATGCGGTCAAAACTCTCCAGTTCTGTTTGCAGTTTTAGCGAATCTTCTGGTAAATCTACAGAAATCCTTAATCCCTTCTCTGCAAGTTTTTTCTCAAAAGATGCTGCTATATCCTGGATTCTAGTATTTAAATCTATAGATTGTAATAGCGGGGCTTCATGAGGCGACTCTAGCTTTTGGAGTGTCAACAAGTCATTAATCAAGTTGATTTCCTTGGAACATTCTTGTTCAAGGATATCCAGATATTTACTTTGACGCTCTGGCGCTATTCCTGGCAAACGCAAGTTGCGAATTGACATCAGCATATTTGTCAGGGGGTAGCGTAGGCGATCGCTCATGTTACTCAAAAATTCATCTTTGAGTTCATTAAGTTTACGTAGCTGCTCAACATACTGCCGTGTTCTTTCATGCAATTTCGCTTGGAGTTCCAGACTACTCTGGAGTTTCGCCGTCCGTTCATCTACCAAAGTTTGCACTTGGCGCAATGTCTGTGACTGAATTATGGCGTTACTCACTTGAGCGCAAACCATTTCCACAAGATTTAATTCTGCTGGTTGCCAATTGCGAATCACAGATTGCTGTAGCACCAAAAATCCTAAGATTTTACCTTGACTCTCTAATGGCACTAAAAGTACCGCAGGCAATTCCTCTATTGCAAATAATGGAGCCGCTGTCAAGGTTTCGTTTTGGTCTGTATAGTCATCGAAGATGACTGGTTTCCCAGAATCCATGAAGGCACGCTGGCATAAACCACAATCTGAAACCAAGAAAGACTGAGCTAAGGTGTCTGATTTACTAGCGCCAGAACTTTGTGCTTCCTTAGCCCATTCACCAATCACCGTAGCTCTCGCTTTGGGAATTTGTTTTTTAGCTTGAGTCCTAAATAGTGGATCTGTATATTTCAGCAGTATGAGCAAACCCCGATCTGCCTGTAGAGATTCAGCAGTAGAGGCGATAACTAACTGGAGCATTTGATTAAGCTCCAAGTTGCTGCGACTTAATAAAGTTAATTGCTTGATCAAGCTTTGATGCTGGTTGCTTTTTTGCACGTACTGCTCTTGATGAGCAATTTGTTGAGCTTGTGCCACTCCAGAAAAAGCGATCGCACAAGCCGACTCCACTTCTTTGAGCAATTGTTTTTCTGATTCACTCCATTCATAAGGTTGGAATTTAATCAGATTAATCACTCCGTTATTATTGCCACCAAACCGAGTGGGAATTGCCAAAACCGCTTTTATCGGTAGTGGCAAATATTGACAACCAATTACCAGACTGTTCTGAATGATGGAAATGTCTTCAATAGTCAATGGTTGGGCAGCACATTGCAGCACTGGCGAGTGCATAAGTAACTGTTCCATCGAAAACATTTCTTCTTGGCGTGGCAACCCTAGATACTCATCAGCACACCAATTAGTAGTAGTTGCTTCGTCGGATGTTTCATCCGCCACTGAAACCAAGCAGCAGCAATCTACTTGAAAAGCAACTCCTAGTAATTGGGCAATATCTTGCAGCATCAATGCCGTAGCGGAGCTACTGGCAATGATTTGGTTAATCTTTTGTACCAACTGGCGGGCACGTTCTTCCTGATGCTGCATCAGCTTGACTTGGTAAGGTTGTAGTCGATCTATGTCATCTACGTAATGTGGCGGCGATGATAAAGGCTTCTTCATTCTTGGCATGCCCTTGGATAATAACCCCATTGTTCTTGCACCCAACCTCTTGGCATATTCTTCACCTTTAGTTGTGTTGCTACACCTTGATAATTGACAAATTTTGTGTGAATACTTTCTCTCACCTGTTATAGCCCTTTTCTATCTCAGATGGTCAAATTTCCCCTGTATCAAGCAAATTGCTACATTAGTACATAAGTAATAGAATATTTAAGATATCCTATAAATGCTTCTGTTAGCTTATTTTTAACTGCTCTGTCTGGAAATAATTTATTAACTTTATACTGTCTGTAAGTATACATAAACCGTAATTTCTCTGGAATTCCAGCAAAATTACCCTTTACATCACGTAAAATTACGTAACTGGATTTATAAAGTTTTATTACATTTAAAAAAAAACTAGTAGGTTTAACAAGCTACTCGTTTATCTCTGTAACTCTCAGTAAAATATTGAGTGCTGAGTGCTGAGTGCTGAGTGCTGAGTGCTGAGTGATTAGTTACTTACTATTGTCTCCCCAGTACCTAATCCGCAGTCCCCAGTCCCCAGTACCTAATCCGCAGTCCCCAGTCCCCAGTTATTCTTTCATTCAAGGCTTTTGAAACTTGTTTCATCGGGACTGCCTTCCTTGATAGCTAAATTTTGAATGCAGCCCAGTTATTTTCACTAATAACTGGGCTGCATTCGTTTGAATATAAGAAAAACTATCCAGCCAAGCTCTCGACACTCAGAGGAACCATATCGCCGTTCCTCGTCAGTCCTAACAACATCGGTTGTTGGGGTTGAATTAGTTGACCTGTTAGTACACAGCGTTCTTCTTGCTGGGCTGTGGCAGCTATGCTAGCTCGAATGTCGGATCGCGAAAATCTAGGTTTCCACTCACCTGATTTTTGCTGGACATAATTCCAAAGGATATCTCGGATTAGAGCTTGATATCCCTGATTCCCAGCGATTTCTTTGAGCTTATCTTTGAGTTCCCGCTCTAGGCGGATGCTGGTAACTTCCATATCGGTGGTTGGGGTGCGGGCGATCGTATGCATCACTTTTTCTCCTTAAAGGTATAGACAGGATAGTAATACAAGTGTAGTATGTTTAAAGGAATGTTCAATAGGTGAAATTTTCTGTGAAATCCATTTACCCCACCTCTACTTCAATTTTGTGCGCTACCAATTGCCGAGCCAGTTGGGAATCAGCCGCTATGGAAGTGGAGTATTTATTTATGGGCGATGGTAGCCGGAATCATGGGCAAATCACAGAAGGTAATGATGATTATAAATATCTCAGCATTATTGCACTAATTGCAAAACCACAACTAGATGAACAAAGCGGGGGGTACAGACAAAGGAATCCTGTACCGATATAAGACCAGAAAATTTTCCGGTCAATTCTAACCCCCGCTTCACCAAAACAAGAAGCGGGGGTTTTTTTATAAGGAGTTAAGCTGTGACGATATCTTCCATGCGCGGCGCGAACGCAATGCAAGTGTTAGAGCAATCTGTGGTGGTGTTTTCCCAAAATTACTTGCCACTGTGTCGGGTCAATATTAAGCGGGCGATTGTGCTGTTAGTAACCAACAAGGCGCAACCGCTGGGTTTTACCACAGAAGGCGGCTGGCAAGTTCACTCACCCAATTTGGTAATTGATGTACCAAAACACATTCGCTTGACAATCACTTCCAATGAGCGGATGTGGAAAGTTCCGCCAGTGAATCGGCGGGAAGTGTTGCGACGAGATCATCACAGTTGCCAATATTGCGGTAGCGGTAAACATCTAACGCTAGATCATGTGATGCCGCGTTCTAAAGGCGGTTCTCACACTTGGGATAACGTAGTCGCAGCTTGTGAAAGATGTAACTCCCGTAAAGGCGATCGCACCCTGTTTGAAGCTGGTATGCAACTGCGTACCAAACCAAAAGCGCCAATTCACCCCGCGATTTCTTTTGCTGAACAGTTTTGGATAGATATGCAGGCAAACCTGGAATAACAGGAGAGCATAAGGAATGCTGAAATTAACTTACACCGAAAGCAGTTTTGATTTGGAATGTGTCACTCTGTCGCTAGAAGAATGGGTAGCGCAGCGAGTGATTTTCGCCCTGCGAGTTGGGCAAAGTTTTTGCATTGAACCCACTACCTCTTCCTTTTTGCTTCCTGTTGATTTGCCAGGAGTAGAAGTACTCAGGGCTGAGGTAAAAAGAGATGACAGAGAAATCATTGCCCTCTGTGCCTGCGATGCCGAATATATGGAAGTCACCCTGCGGGGTTCTTGGCTATCAGATAGTTCTAAGGATTCTGTAGGTGTGTTTGTCACCGCTATGAGCGATCGCGCTGAGTTCTTTTTGCACAAACTTTGGCAAGAAGCTCAATCTTGTGCTTCTGTCCTGAGCGAATAAACGAAATAGTTGGGTGATTCAATTTTGGATTTTGGATTTTAGATTTGTTCTCGCCTGCGCGAACAGACCTTTTTGGATTTTGGATTAAATAATCCAAAATCCAAAATTTAAAATCTAAAATTCGGTGAGTCAAATTTCTCACCCTTTATTCCTTCATTTGCAGCAGTTCGGGAATTGTCACAAATCGGTAGCCTTGTTGTTTTAGTCCACTGATGATTTGTGGCAAAGCTTCTACAGTTCTGTGGCGATCGCCACCACCATCATGCATTAAAACAATAAAACCAGGTTTCGCGCCTTTCAGGACATTATTTACAAATGCCTGCGGTTTGGCGTGAGGATCGGTATCGGCTGAAGTTAGTGACCACATAATTACAGCGTCTTTCTGGCTTTTGGCGTAAGCGGCTAGTCCGTTATTTAAAAAGCCTCCAGGAGGACGAAACAGAGCCGTTTTGACTCCTGTAGTTTTGTATATCAGATCGGATGTGCGATCGATTTCACTCTTGGCTGTGGCTTCATCCATCCGTCGATACCAATGATGCCAAGTATGGTTGCCAATGGCGTGTCCCTGGGCTACCACTTGTTTGGCTAGATCTGGATTTGCTTGCAAAGCTTGTCCTACCCAAAAGAATGTCGCTTTAACATCATTTTGCTTCAGGATATCCAGCATTTCTAGAGTTGTCTTTGGCCAGGGGCCATCATCAATGCTTAGAGCAATAACCTTTTCGTTGTTGCTGGGTTGCACCTTATAAACTGTTTTTCCCTGAAATTTCGCTGGGACTGTAAAGGTAGGGTTTTCTGCTTGGGCTGATGGCGGTAGCTGGGCATTAATTTCGCCCTTTGCTGGATCTTGAACTTGTGCAGTATGGATTTTGCTTACTGGCTGGTTCAACCCCGATTGCGGGGAGGTGCCTGGAGCAATACTACAAGCTGTAATACTAGAGGCGATCGCGACAATACTAATTATCTTTTGTCGCTTGAGGTAGTTGTCTGTCACGTCAGGCTTTTAAAGACTCACCCAATCATAAGCTGTAGTTTGACTTTTCAGAGGGTTTAGCAAGTTCATATCTAAGTGCAGAAGCTTTTCTAGACAATTTCAAAAAAACTTTCTAAAACCCCTTGACACCTTTTGTAGTATTTTGTAGTATATTTGTAGTGAAGCAAAAGACAAGCTTCCCAAGAGTCAAAGTTACGTTCTACATACAACTAAAGGAAAGGCGTTGAAACAAACCAGAGTCCTTAGTCAACAAAGCTGCTCCTACTTGCAAACCATCGGCAGTAGAGGCAATAAACGAAAAAAGTTCTAATTTTGCACTCATTAAAACCACTGAATACATCCGTAATATACAACAGGCTTGCTACCTAGAGTTTCGGTTGTTTTGCTAACAGTTAAAAGTAAATTTTCTGAACCTTGAAAACTAAATAAGAAATGGGCAAGTTCACCAACAAAATTTGTGCCTAAAAACCTCAAAGTTTAGGCACAGATTCCAAAAAATCGGGTGTAGCTCAATTGGCTAGAGCGTTCCGTTGTCTGCGGAAATGTTGCGGGTTCAAATCCCGTCACCCTGGTTGTAGTCCTGTAGGCGAATAGTTTAAGCCGTCAGTTTCTCAAACTGAAGATTGCGAGTGCGAATCTCGTCGGGACTCCCAAATGGCTGAGTAGCCAAGTGGTTGAAGGCATTGGTCTGCAAAACCGACATCGTGAGTTCAAATCTCACCTCAGCCTCTGGTGCCGCAGTGTCGCTTAACGTAAAGCCCCAGGTTCATACCCTGGTATATGCGGGTTCAAGTCCCGCCGCTGCCACCAAATGCAGGGATGGTGTAATGGTAACATCTCGTGACTCCAAATCCGATGTTCTAGGTTCAAATCCTAGCCCCTGCGTCAGACAATTTGGGATTTTAGATTGCCAATTTTAGATTAAATTTTTTAATCCAAAATCCCAAATTTAAAATCTAAAATTCCAATTATGCCCTCGTGGACGAATGGTTAAGTCAGTGTTCTTTCAAAGCACAGATGCGAGTTCAATTCTCGTCGGGGGAATGATTATGGGTCGGTGGCCGAGTCTGGGTGAAGGCGACAGTCTGTAAAACTGTTCTTTTTTACGCGCAGGTTCAAATCCTGCTCGACCCACTATGGAGAGGTGGCTGAGTGGCTAAAAGCGTCCTCCTGCTAAGAGGAAACGGGTAGCTAATACCCGTCGCAGGTTCAAATCCTGTTCTCTCCGTTTTGAGAGTGTGGTGTAACTGGATAACATCTCAGTCTACGAAACTGAAGACGTGAGGGTTCAAATCCCTCCACTCTCGTTACATAATCTCTTCTTCTATCCCTCGGTAGCTCAGTTGGTAGTTAGCGCCTGTTTGAAAAACAGGAGGTCGTCGGTTCGATTCCGACCTGGGGGGCTTCGTTGCCTCATAGCTCAATGGTAGAGCAAGCGGCTGTTAACCGCGCGGTTGTAGGTTCGAGTCCTACTGAGGCAGCCATTCATTGCTGGGTGGACGAATTGGTAAGTCGCATCGCTCTGAACGATGAGGTTGCAGGTTCAAACCCTGCCCTGGCAATAAAGCCCTGTGGTGTAATTGGCAACATAGCGCCCTTTGAAGGCGAAGATTCCAGGTTCGACCCCTGGCGGGGCTGCCAAACTCTGCTCTTGTAGCCCAACTGGAAGAGGCTGCCGTCTCAAAAACGGTAAGTTGTGGGTACCCTTCGGGAAGCCGCTCCGCGTCTACGATTCCCACCAAGAGTACCAAAATTTGCTCCTGTAGCCCAATTGGAAGAGGCACCAGGCTAAGAACTTGGTTGTTGCTGGTTCAAATCCAGTCAGGGGTATTGGTGAATATGCGGGGATGAAGCAAGAGTGGCTTGGAGGTCTCATAAGCCTCACATCAGCAGGTGCAATTCCTGCCCCCGTCACCAAAATTTAGGCTGGTGTAGCTCAATTGGCAGAGCAACTGACTTGTAATCAGTAGGTTGCAGGTTCAATTCCTGTTACCAGCTTGACTAGAAATTACTGAGACAATTTGTAACTAGGAAATCCTATGAAAAAGTATGAAACGAATTGCGATCGCTCAAGACACCCTCAAAATTCTCGAAGCCGGTCACTACTTCTCTCCTGAAGGTAAGCAAATTAATATTGGCCGAGAATTAGTATCCTGTATTGCTGGGACGGAATACTACGAGCCGGAAACTCTTACAGCGATCGCCCGAAATATTCTCTCAGGTAATTCTCAATTTGCAAAGACTGAATTTACACTGAGGAATGAGACAACGCTTATGGGAGCCGAACGCACAGCGCGATGTCTACGACGGGCTACGCCTACGCAGAAATTTGAAAGAATTGGAGTTCTCAATTTTGCTTCTGCTAAAAATCCTGGTGGTGGATTTCTCAAAGGCGCTCAAGCTCAAGAAGAAAGCTTAACACGCAGTTCTGCACTGTACAAAAGCTTGTTGAAATGTCGCGAATACTACGATTTTCATCGCGCTCATAAATCCTTGCTCTACTCTGATCGCATCATTTACTCTCCTGGTTGTCCAGTATTCCGAAAAGATGATGGCACTCTGCTCGAAGAAGCTTATTTGGTCGATTTTATTACGAGTTGCGCTCCTAATGCTGGTCAAGTTTGGAAAAAAGAGCCTGAAAGTGTAGAAAAAATCAGAGAAATCTTGTATAAACGCGGTGAAAAATTATTATCTCTGGCTGCTTCTAAAGGTTGCGATACCTTAATTTTAGGAGCTTGGGGATGCGGTGTTTTTAGAAACGATCCATCAATGGTTGCTCAGATGTTTGCAGACTTCTTATTAGCGAATGGTCAATTTTGGGGTAAATTTAAAAGCGTTCTATTTTCGGTTCTCGATTCGAGCAAAGAAAGCAGGATTTTCGCAGAATTTCAAAGGCGATTTCCCTCGAATTCATAAAGCTTTTTCCTCACGAATAGCAACCTCTAAAAGTAATTTTTGATTTTAAATAGTGCGGATATGGTGTAAAGGTAGCATTCCCCGGATTTCTCACCAGATTTATCAAACCGAAGTGCAGAGGTCGTAGGGGCGGGTTAAGCGAGACATTCATGAATGATGGATCATATCTGTTAACCCGCCCCTACTGCTTGTGAGAAATGCGGCATTCGAGTCTTCCAAACTCTAGGCACGAGTTCAAGTCTCGTTATCCGCTTTAAAAACTTGCGGGTGTGATGTAATCGGTAGCATCTGAGTACGCCATACTCAGTGCGTGAGTTCAAGTCTCGCCACTCGCTTGCGTAGTCCTGTAGCTCAATTGGTAGAGTGTCTTCCTTACAAGAAGAATGTCGCAGGTTCAATTCCTGCCAGGACTACCAAATCTTGGGAGTGTAGCTCAATTGAATAGAGCTTCAAGTTTCTACCTTGAAAGTTGTGGGTTTAAGTCCTACCACTCCCGCCTATGGGTCTGTAGCTTAATTGGTAAAGCGTCTAACTGGCTGTTAGAAGGTTGTCGGTTCGATTCCGACCAGTATCCACCAAATATGGGGTCATAGCTCAAATGGCTAGAGCGCCTGCCTTGCAAGCAGGAGGTTATGGGTTCAATTCCCATTGATTCCACTGATGATGGTGTCTGAAGCCAAAATGGTCGAGGCGCTGGTTTGTGGAACCAGTCATAGCGGGTTCAAGCCCCGTCAGATACCCCTGAATGGAAGATGCCGCTGAATGGACGGCAACTGGTCTTGAAAACCAGGGTATGGGCAACTGTAGGGGTTCGATTCCTCCATCTTCCTCTTTTTCCACCTGGAGCCGAAAAGCGAGGCGCTGTGCTGATAACACAGAAATAGGAGGGGCAGTACCTCCCTGGTGGATTTATATCTAGTGTTGGTGTTACAAGGCTTGCGATGTAATATGATCGCACTTGCTCATTTCTTTTTCAAATTAACTAGGGTGGTTGGCATACCGGCTGTGCAGCGGGCTTTTAACCCGCAGAAATAGGTTCGACCCCTATACCACCCACTAAACAATTTAAAATTCAAAATTTAAAATTCAAAATTAAGAAATGCAATCTTAGTTAGCCTTTTGGCAATTGCTAATATGCAACTTGAATGGGTGTTGGGTTATGAATCGCAACTAGCGATCGCTAGTTGAGCATGTTGCAATAATATATCTTTATCCAAAGTATGTATGGGATATTGCGGTGTTACTGCCAGTAGTTTCTCAATTCTTTCTCTGGCTGCTTCTACCACTGCTTCATCTAAGCTACCGTTACTGAGCGAATCAGCAAAATCTTCAGCAATCCGATAAGTTCTTTCTAAAGATGATGAGTTGATATTGCGCGAAACAATAAACAAGTCACAGCCTGCATTAAATGACCGCGCTACAGTACCAGTTTTCATAAACATATCTGAGATAGCTTTCATATCTAAATCATCAGATACAACCACTCCTTGAAAGCCAAGTTCCTCTCTAAGTATGGTTTTGAGGATAGCCTGGGAAAGGGTTGCTGGCACATCAGCATCTATTCTGGGAAATAAGATATGGACAGTCATAATTAAAGGAATCTGGACTTCGATTAAGGCTTTGAAAGGTATGAGTTCTCGAAGTCGCAGGTCTTCTAAAGTTAAATTCAGTATTGGTAACTCAATGTGAGAGTCCTTGCTGGTGTCTCCATGTCCGGGGAAGTGTTTGGCGCATCCCAAAATTCCTGAATCTCGAAGTCCAAGGTAATAGTCACGGGCACCTTGAGTAGCAGTTTCGGGAGTGTTACCAAAGGCGCGAGGCCCAATCACCGGGTTGTCAGGATGGGAAAAAATATCGGCTACGGGTGCCCAAGATAAATTGATTCCCAGTGATTTTAGTTCTATCGCTGTAGCTTTTGCTACTTCATAAGCATGCGATCGCAGCAATAAGGCATGAGGAAAGCGGGTAATTGGTAGCGGTGTACGAATTACACGACCTCCTTCATGATCCAGAGTCATGAACATGGAATCACGTCCAGTATATTCTCGTATCTGCCTGTTTAAATCCTTGAAGCTTTCCAGCCAAACCTGATATGGGGTGCCATCCAAAAAGTTCTTAGCAAAAAAGATCGCCCCAATCGGTTTCAATTCATTGAGTGCGCGTTTATCATCATCACTTAATGTCGTGCCAGAAATACCTAGAATCAGGTGATGTCCAAAGCGCTTTAGCTCCTGCGATACACCCATAATCTTTTACATATAAGTTGTGCGGTAAACAACTGGGTTGTTCAACCTAGAGGACATAGATTTTTATCCTACACCTTATGGGAAGCAGAAAGTTTTCCAAGTAGTCTTTAACCAATACCCCCGATATTTACTCAAAGCAAATACACGAATTAGCAAATAAATCAACTATTTTAAGACAGTATTTGAGATTAACTTATTTTCAGTCAAAGGAAATACTTTTGTTTGCCTAATTTTCCTCCATGTAAAGATAGATGAAATGCTCGCTCAAACCTATTGCCAACAATGGTATTGATAATTTGCTTGGGTAGGTGTGCATAAGTAAAATTCCCTTTGGCAAAAGTTTTTTAGGGAAGCGATCGCACAATAACTGCCAAATGTAACGGATTGCAACGTATAATGAGAACGATAAAACGGTTAAGAAATATTGAAGAGCAGTAGGGTTACATGCGAGTAGCGATCGCGGGAGCGGGACTAGCAGGACTTTCCTGCGCGAAATATCTTACGGACGCAGGTCACACACCCATTGTCTTGGAACGTCGAGACGTTCTAGGCGGTAAAGTGGCCGCGTGGAAAGATGCTGATGGAGACTGGTACGAAACAGGTCTGCACATCTTTTTTGGCGCATATCCCAATATGTTGCAGTTATTTAAAGAACTGGACATTGAAGATCGGTTGCAGTGGAAAGAACACACAATGATCTTCAACCAGCCGGATGCACCAGGTACTTACAGCCGCTTTGATTTCCCAGATTTGCCAGCACCGATTAATGGTATAGTGGCGATTCTGCGAAACAACGATATGCTGACATGGCCAGAAAAAATCCGCTTTGGCATCGGGTTATTGCCGGTCATGATTCAGGGGCAAAAGTACGTTGAAGAAATGGACAAATATTCCTGGACAGATTGGCTGCGTAAACACAACATCCCAGAACGGGTCAATAAAGAAGTTTTTATTGCCATGGCCAAGTCGCTGAACTTCATCGACCCAGATGAAATTTCGGCAACCATTCTTTTAACTGCCCTCAATCGTTTCCTCCAGGAAAAAAATGGCTCGAAAATGGCCTTTCTGGATGGTTCGCCCACAGAACGATTGTGTCAGCCCATAGTAGATCACATCACCGAACGCGGCGGAGAAGTCCGCTTGAATGCCCCTTTGAAAGAGATTTTGCTGAAGGCCGATGGCAGCGTGAAAGGATATTTGATTCGGGGGGTGAATGGTGAAGAGGATGAAGTTTTCACAGCGGATTTGTATGTATCTGCCATGCCGGTTGACCCTCTGAAGGTGATTTTGCCAGCACCTTGGAAGGAAATGGAGTTTTTCCAAAAGCTAGAAGGCTTGGAAGGCGTACCTGTGATTAACGTGCATTTGTGGTTTGATCGTAAACTTACGCAAATTGATCACTTGCTATTCTCGCGATCGCCCCTCCTCAGCGTTTATGCTGATATGAGCAATACCTGCCGTGAATACGCCAACCCCAATCGCTCAATGCTGGAATTAGTTCTAGCCCCGGCAAAAGATTGGATTGCCAAATCCGATGAGGAGATTGTGGCTGCAACAATTGCCGAGTTAGAAAAACTCTTCCCCGACCACTTTGGGGGAGACAATCCAGCAACATTGCTGAAATCTCATGTGGTGAAAACGCCCCGTTCAGTTTACAAAGCGACCCCTGGTCGTCAACAGTACCGTCCCTCGCAAACAACCCCCATTAGTAACTTCTATCTCTCAGGGGATTACACCATGCAACGCTACTTAGCCAGTATGGAAGGTGCCGTACTTTCTGGTAAGCTAACAGCGCAGGCGATTTCTGAGGCCCTCCCGGTAGCAAATTCCTCAAACCTGCAAACGCTCACCCGACCGCCCGCAACGAATGCTGCAACTGCCTGATTCCCCGCCGCGCATGAAAACGCTGGTCTCTGTAGACGAGTCATACAAACTTTGTCGGCATCTCACAGCAAAGTATGCCAAGACTTTTTACCTGGGTACTTTGCTGATGAGTCCGGTAAAACGTCAATCTATTTGGTCAATTTACGCTTGGTGTCGCCGTACAGATGAATTGGTGGATGGCCCCGCATCTGCTATTACCACGCCAGAAACCCTAGACCTATGGGAACAGCAGCTGGAATCGGTTTTTGCGGGACGCCCATTAGAAAATTACGATGTCGCTTTAGTTGATACCCTCCAGCGCTTTCCGATGGACATTCAGCCCTTTCGGGATATGATTGCTGGTCAGCGCATGGACTTATATCGCAGTCGTTATGAAACCTTTGAGGATTTATACCTCTACTGTTACCGCGTTGCTGGCACTGTTGGCTTAATGTCAACATCAGTTATGGGTGTAGATAACACCATATATACAGCACCGTGGCGGCAGAACAAACAACCATATCTTCCCATAGAAGAAGCGATCGCTCTCGGAATTGCCAATCAACTCACCAACATTCTGCGGGATGTAGGAGAAGATGCCAAACGGGGGCGGATTTACATTCCCCTTGAGGACTTGGCAAAATTCAACTATACCGAGCAAGACTTCTTCAAAGGTGTGGTAGATGACCGTTGGCGGGCATTGATGCGCTTTCAAATTGACCGCGCCCGCCAATTTTATACCACATCCGACCAGGGCATTACTTATTTAGCATCCGATGCTCGTTGGCCCGTGTGGGCAGCATCAATGCTGTACGGGCAGATTTTGGAGGTGATTGAACGCAACGATTACGATGTATTCAGTCAACGAGCTTACGTTCCCCAGTGGAAAAAATTAGGCACTTTGCCCATAGCTTGGATGCGATCGCAAGTCCTTTGAATTAGTCATTAGTCATTAGTCCCTAGTCCTTAGTGTTTTGTGAATAACCAATGACAAATGACAAATGACAAATGACTATTGACTCTTCCCAACAAACCTGCTACCATTATTATTCGTGAGTCAGGAGAGGTGGCTGAGTGGTCGAAAGCGGCAGATTGCTAATCTGTTGTACGGCAGGCAACTCCGTACCGAGGGTTCGAATCCCTCCCTCTCCGTTTTTCAGCATTTGATACACGCAGTATATTCTGTGTACAAAAATAAATATTAATGTCTGGGTAAATACTTCTACTCCCAAAGATGGATGATATGATTTATCCTTTGGAACCTTGACTAAGATCCAACTAAGTTACAAATCTAGGTTGAATCTTATTTTTAGGCTCCTAAATATCTGAGGAGTGAAAGAGATTTATGAAAAAAATTAGCGCCGCCTTAGCCTTAAGTCTAGCTACCCTAGCAACTGGGTTCCTAGTTGGGGCTTGTGGTGATAACAGTACCCCCAACAGCACAGCTACCAACGGCAGCACCGCTACCCCAGCGGCAAGCTCAACTACTACAAGTAGTGCTAAAGGGTTAAAAATTGGTTCCCTGCTACCGACAACAGGCGACTTGGCTTCTGTGGGACAGCAGATGCTAGGTTCTGTACCTTTACTAGTCGATACAGTCAACGCTTGCGGTGGAGTGAATGGCGAACCTGTTACCTTGGTGCAAGTAGACGACCAAACCGACCCCAAAGCTGGAGCTGCCGGTATGACCAAACTGGCAACTTTGGATAAAGTGGCAGGTGTAGTTGGTTCCTTTGCCAGTAGCGTTTCAAGTGCAGCAGTTTCTATTGCTACGCCGAATAAAGTCATGCTGGTTTCCCCTGGTAGTACCAGTCCTGTATTTACCGAAAAAGCCCAAAAAGGAGACTATAAAGGCTTTTGGGCGCGTACTGCTCCCCCTGATACCTACCAAGCATTAGCTTTAGCCCAACTTGCCAGAAAAAAAGGTTTTAAGCGAGTTTCTACAGTCGTGATTAATAACGACTATGGCGTAGGGTTTGAAAAAGCATTCGTGCAAACCTTTGAAAAATTGGGTGGAACTATCGTTAATAAAGATAAGCCTGTTCGTTACGACCCAAAAGCTCAGACATTTGATACAGAGGCGGCTGCTGCATTTGCAGGTAAGCCAGATGCAGTACTGGCCGTACTCTACGCGGAAACTGGTAGTCTGTTCCTAAAAGCCGCCTATCAGCAAGGTGTGGCGAAGGGAGTGCAAATTCTGCTGACAGATGGGGTAAAATCACCTACTTTTCCCGAACAAGTTGGTAAAGGCAGTGATGGGAAATATATTTTAACTGGAGCGATTGGTACAGTACCCGGTTCCGATGGTAAAGCATTAGCAGCTTTCAACAAGCTGTGGAAGGATAAAAAGGGTAGTGAGCCAGGAGAATACGCTCCTCAAGCTTGGGATGCGGCTGCTTTATTGACCTTGGCAGCACAAGCTGCTAAAGAAAATACAGGTGTTGGTATAGCTAGCAAAATCCGTGAAGTTGCTGATGGGCCTGGCACAGAAGTTACTGATGTCTGCGAGGGACTAAAGTTACTTAAAGATGGTAAAAAGATTAACTACCAAGGAGCCAGTGGCAACGTAGATATTGATGCTAACGGTGATGTCGTTGGTGTTTATGATGTCTGGACAGTAGGAGATGATGGCAAAATCAAGGTAATTGATAAAGTTACCCCCAAATAGAAAGTTAGGAGTTAGGAGTTAAGAGTTACGAATGAAACATTACTAACTCCTAACTCCCAGTTCCTAACTCCTAACTTTTAAAGCCCATTGAAGTTGTAACCAACTCCTAACAACAAACCCACATCAGTTGTATCGAAAAATCCCGCATTTATAGCAGCGGTTGCCGTAAATTGAGGAGTGAGAGGCACATCAATACCAGCAGATGCCAAAAAGGCGAATTTAGAGTTATCACCAGTTTTGTAAGCTGCACCTACTCCGACGTAAGGTGCGATCGCTAATGGTTCGCTAAAAGCATCTGCTGATTTGAAAGTAAAATCATAGGTGATCGGAAGTAGAATTGTGGTATTGTCTCCAAATACGGCTGAGGGTCGCACCGATATAGAATTTGTTAGTCCGATTTTGCTGACTACCGCAAAATTACCGTCGCCCAAAGACGCGTCACCAGCACCACTCAAACCAACATTACCAGCAACGCCAACATAGCTGCTGCCACCACGGGTAGTTCTACCTAAATCAATATCCGACTGTGCCACTTTGGTAGTAGATGGTTGAGCAGTTGTTTGAGAAACCGATTGAGAAGTCGGTTGTACAACCTCAGAGGTGAGCGTCGCAGATGAGGTAGCCACTGTGCCTGGAACGGGTGTAGCTGTTGTGCTGGTGTTTTGTTCCATTACAGTGTTCGGCAACTGCTGTACCTTAGCTAAATTTGTCGCTGTAAATATTTCAGTTGTTTCTGTAGAGAGATTTTGGCTTTCAGTGTCTAGTTCTGGACTAAACTCGTTGGGAGACGCTACGGTTGCAGAAGGCTCAGTTAATGGCTGACTTCCCAACTTGTCCACAGTCTGGGCACTTGCAGATAAGCCGCTACTCAAGAATGTAAGAGCAGCTACACTTGGCAACAAAAAAACACCTTTACGAAGAAAAATAGTACTCACGTTCACTCCTAAAACAATGTTGCCACGAAAAAGAAATATTTTTGTTGACTTATAATCAACAAATTCGGGCAATACTCAAAATTTAACATCAAAAAATCTGTTTTTACATCCTGAATTTACTTGACTTCTCTAGTTAATATTTACTCGCAAAAAATTAAATACTATACTCATCTGAATCATTTGTGACAAACAAGATCGCTGACTTCTCAAAGAAGTCGGCGGTTTGTGAGTTGCGATTTTCACAATCAAATAAAATTGCTAGATATTCTGAATATCCTGAATTTGATAGATGACATTAAGCAAAGAGACTATCTCTTGAGGAGGTTATGAGAATTGCGACCTCTCCCACAAAGAGAAAAAGTTTTCTTCCAGAATAGCTGCCTTCCTACCAAAGGTGGCTTGATTGTGAAGTAATATTACGAAGCTTGCAAAAATATTTAGAAATTGTCTACAAGACAAACATAGTTCTAACGTAGAACCTATTAGGAGAGACTTGAGGCAAATGTGATGATCGAAAATAATATTCAAAAGTATCGGTTTGTCTGTACCCTGACTTTCGGTGATATCTACGGTCAAATAATTGTTTGGTTAATTACAATTACTCTCAGTTTAGCATCAGCTTTGGCATTGATGGGTGCCAAGCGACCTGTGTATGCTTTAGCAACGGCGGGTCTCGTCGTTCTGCTATCGCTACCTTTCTTGTTGTTTGCCTTTGTCACTACCTTGTTAAATCATATTGAAGTCGCTCCTGTAGGGCCGGGAACAAAATTGGAACCCATACCAGGTAATGTGTCTCAGCAACAACCTGTACAAGCAACTAGCTAAAGAGTTAGGAGTTAGGAGTTAGGAGTTAGGAGTAGAGACGCGATTAATCACGTCTCTACAGGAGTTATGAGTCACTCTATCTGTTCCATAACTCTTCATTTTTAACTTTTCACTCCTAATTTAAAAATTTTTTATAACATCCCTGTCTATAAACCAATACAGTTCAGTTAAGCATTTATCTCTTCTCTCAGTGCCCTCTGCGTCTCTGTGGTAGCCTGCGGCAAGCCGCTCCGCGTCTACGTTAAAAAAATTGACTTTGACAAAGGGTTTTAGTCTTAACCCAAGCGTATTGGTCTATAAGCAGGGAATTTTTTTGTAGAGATGCCACTGTTGTAACCCACTGCCTGATTCATCACGTCTCTACAATAGAACAGCAGTGGTTTGCAGTCGGAGGCTAAATATGCTGGAACATGATGTGATGATTGTCGGGGGTGGATTAGCAGGATGTCGCGCTGCTGTGGAAATTGCCCGTATTGACCCTAGTTTAAATATTGCTGTGGTTGCCAAAACCCACCCAATTCGTTCCCACTCGGTTGCGGCTCAAGGTGGTATGGCTGCATCGCTGAAAAATGTTGATTCGGAGGATAGTTGGGAAGCACATGCTTTTGATACTGTCAAGGGTTCTGATTACTTGGCAGACCAAGATGCTGTAGCAATTCTCACCCAAGAAGCACCAGATGTGGTAATTGACTTGGAACATCTTGGCGTTTTGTTTTCTCGCTTACCCGATGGGCGGATTGCTCAACGAGCTTTTGGCGGACATTCTCACAACCGCACTTGTTACGCTGCTGACAAAACTGGTCACGCGATTTTGCACGAATTGGTTAACAATTTGCGACGTTATGGGGTACAAGTTTATGAAGAATGGTACGTGATGCGTCTCATTTTGGAAGAAAATGAGGCGAAGGGTGTGGTGATGTTCCACCTTTTGGATGGACATATAGAGGTGGTGCGGGCTAAGGCGGTGATGTTTGCCACAGGGGGCTATGGTCGCGTTTATAACACTACCTCTAATGATTACGCGTCTTCGGGTGATGGTTTGGCAATGACTGCGATCGCCGGTTTGCCCCTAGAAGATATGGAATTTGTGCAGTTTCATCCCACTGGTTTATATCCGGTAGGGGTGCTGATTTCAGAAGCGGTACGAGGCGAAGGGGCGTATCTGATTAATAGTGAAGGCGATCGCTTTATGGCTAACTATGCGCCCAGTCGCATGGAACTAGCTCCTCGTGATATTACCTCACGAGCGATCGCTTATGAAATTCGCGCCGGACGTGGTATTCATCTCGATGGTAGTGCTGGTGGCCCCTTTGTCTATCTGGATCTACGCCATCTGGGTAAAGAAAAAATTATGAGTCGCGTTCCCTTCTGTTGGGAAGAAGCACACCGTCTAGTAGGTGTTGACGCGGTAACTCAACCGATGCCAGTCCGCCCGACAATTCACTATTGTATGGGTGGTATCCCAGTTAATACTGATGGGCAAGTTCGTAGTAGTGGCGATGGTTTGGTTGATGCTTTCTTTGCTGCGGGTGAAACATCTTGTGTTTCCGTACATGGTGCCAATCGCTTGGGGAGTAATTCACTTCTAGAGTGTGTAGTTTATGGTAAGCGGACTGGGGCTGCGATCGCCAAATTTGTCCAAAAACGTAAGCTACCTTCTGTAGATGAGCAACGGTATATAACAGAAGCCCAGCAACAAATTCAAGCTTTGCTAGAACAACCAGGACAGTATCGCATTAACCAAGTTCGTGAAGCCTTCCAGGATTGTATGACTGAGTACTGTGGTGTTTTCCGCACTGAGGCGTTAATGACTGAAGGTTTGCAGAAACTAGAAGAAATACAACAGCAATACCCTCAAATTTATTTAGATGATAAAGGTAGTTGTTGGAATACAGAACTTGTAGAAGCCTTGGAATTGCGAAGTTTGATGGTAGTAGGACAAACTATTTTGGCATCAGCCCGAAATCGCCAAGAAAGCCGTGGCGCTCATTTCCGCGAAGATTATTCCCAGCGAGATGATGCAAATTTCCTCAAACACACAATGGCTTACTATTCACCAGCAGGAATTGAGATTCAATATCGACCGGTAGCGATTACCATGTTTGAGCCAAAAGAGCGGAAGTATTAATGAACAATTCACAAACTTGGTATATTGTCAAGCGTTATGGTGCAAACTGCGAAATTATCCCCAGCGACCAAGTTGGGAACGATAATCCAGAAATTATAGAACAGTGGGGGCCTTTTAGTTCGCCAGAAGAAGCGATCGCTCGTCGGGCTGGACTCATCAGGGCTGGAAAGTGCCAACCAGTTTAAGTTAGGAGTTAGGAGTTAGAAGTTAAGAGTTAACAATGATGGTTTTTATTCCTAACTCCTCACTATTCACTCCTAACTTTATTTTTCTGCTGTGGGTGTAACCTTAGCAGTAATTTTTTGACCTATCACTTCCACTGCTTTGGCGAATTGGGGATCTGCTAGAGTAGCAATTTTGTCGCGTCCATGCAGCCACAAATCTTCCATCTGCTTTTTGGTCAAATCCACCTTCACATCTGGCTCAATGCCTTTATGATTGATATCTCTGCCACTGGGGGTATAGTAATGAGCAATTGTCACTGCCAATCCTGAACCATCTTCCAGGGGACGTACCGATTGCACCAGTCCCTTTCCAAAGGTTTGAGTACCCACTAAAGTTGCGCGCTTATTATCTTGCAAAGCCCCTGAGAGGATTTCACTGGCGCTAGCTGAACCTTTATCTACCAGTACCACCAAAGGTTTAT
Organism: Nostoc sp.; assembly: GCF_036917155.1. Taxonomy (GTDB): domain Bacteria; phylum Cyanobacteriota; class Cyanobacteriia; order Cyanobacteriales; family Nostocaceae; genus Nostoc. The sequence goes on from NZ_JBALDZ010000005.1 coordinate 70,489, forward strand.
TTGTCAAGGCTCGTCCGTTTGCCTCTTCTTTTTCTGCCTCTCCTTGGCGTTCAACGGTGGAGACAATCTTGCCTTTATCGATCCACATCCGGGCAATATCTACACTGGAGAAGAGTAAACCACCTGGATTACCGCGCAGATCAAGGATATATCCAGCTACCTGTTTGCTTTCTAAATTTTTGATGGCGCTTTGCATTTCTTTACCAGCATTGGCGCTGAACTGGTTTAAACGAATGTAACCAAGATTTCCTGCTGGAGTGTTCTTTTGGGAAAATTTAACTGGATGGATTTCAATTCGCGCCCGTTTGATGTCAAACTGTTTTGTCTGACCATCGCGCTGAATAATCAGGCTGACTTGCGTGCCTGCTTCACCCCTAATCAAGGATACTGCCTGATTGGTATCCATCCCCTTAGTATCTTTGCCATCGATTTTGAGGATGACATCTTTCGCCAAAACACCAGCTTTAAAGGCTGGTGTATCTTCGATTGGCGCAATTACAACCAGTTGTTTGGTTTTCTCATCCTGACTGATTGTGATCCCAATCCCTGTGAGTTCTCCAGAGGTATCCACTTGCATACTCTTGAATTCCTCTGGGTCCATAAACCGGGTGTAGGGGTCTTGTAGCTTTTTCAGCATTTCCCGAATGGACTTATACGCATCCTGTGGATTACTGTAGGACTTGCTCAAGTATTCCTTACGAACAGCCTGCCAATCTACCTGATTAAAAGTACCGTCTACATATTGGCGTTGAACAATTTGCCAAACTTCATCTACTAAATCTTTAGGACTTGCTTTAAATAAAGCCTGACCTCGCGAATGAATGCCAAGGCTAGTAACAGCGATCGTGGAGAGTGTCACTGCCGTAGCACCCAAAACAAGCCTACTTTTTGTAATCACCATAATGACAGCTGCGTCAGAGGGAAAATATATAGTCAGTATGCTCAATCTAACACAGGCTACCACTGTACAGACCAAGTATGTCTTCCTAATTTGAACAAAATACTTGACAATCTGGCAAATTGGGCATTGGGCATTGGGTATTGGGTATTGCTTATTCTTCTTGTCTCCCCCTGCCCCCCTGCCCCCCTGCCCCCCTGCCCCCCTGCCCCCCTGCCCCCCTTAAGGTTCTACCCAGCGTTCATCTGCCTTAATGAGGTTAATTAATTCCTCTACACCTTTATCTTCTGGGACTTTTTTAATTTCTTCTCGGCCACGATACAAAGAAATATAACCGGGTGTTTTGCCGACATAACCATAGTCGGCATCGGCCATTTCTCCCGGTCCATTGACAATGCAACCCATCACTGCTATATCTAGCCCAGTTAGGTGTTTAGTGGCTTCCCGAACTTTGTGCAGCACTTCTTCTAGGTTAAACAAAGTGCGTCCACAGGAAGGACAAGCGACATATTCCACCATCGTTTTTCGCAATCCCAAAGCTTGGAGAATGCTGTAGCAGACGGGGATTTCTTTTTCTGGTGCTTCTGTAAGTGAGACGCGGATTGTATCACCAATGCCATCAGCAAGTAAGGTAGCAATACCAGCTGTAGATTTAATTCGCCCGTATTCGCCATCACCGGCTTCCGTAACGCCTAAATGTAATGGGTAATCCATACCCAAGTCATCCATACGCTTGGCGATGAGGCGATAGGCGGCTACCATCACTGGGACTCGTGAGGCTTTCATGGAAATTACCAAGTTGCGGAAATCTAAAGATTCACAGATGCGGATGAATTCTATAGCAGATTCCACCATTCCTTCGGGGGTGTCACCGTAAGTAAATAGCATTCTCTCCGCGAGGGAACCATGATTTACCCCAATTCGCATCGATTTTCCTTGATCGCGCAAAGAAACTACCAGAGGTTCTAAGGTTTCGCGGATTTTGTCGCCAATTTCGTCAAATTCGGTTTTAGTATACTCAGTTCGATTGATGTTTGGCTTTTCAAACACATACAAGCCGGGATTAATCCGTACTTTCTCTATGTGCTTGGCAACTTCCACGGCGATTTTTAGCCCATTGTGATGGACATCAGCCACAATTGGCACGTCTTGGTAAGTTTTTATTAATTTTTGTTTAATTTCTCCTAACGCTTTAGCATGAGCCATACTTGGCACGGTGACGCGGACAATTTCGCAGCCAATTTCGTGCAGACGACGAATACCAGCCACGGAACCATCAATATCAAGAGTGTCTTCGTTAATCATTGACTGCACCACAACGGGGTAGCCACCGCCAATGGTGACATTTCCCACCTTTACAGGGCGGGTTTTACGCCGCTTGATAGTTGTATCAAAGGTGGCTTGACTGGATGTGATGCTTGAAGTGTTGACTGTGGGCAGAGTTTGCATAACCTGAATTAGGTAAATTTGCTGTAGCTCAAATATCAGATTTAATAAATCTCTGTTTCCCAGATTGCCACAGGTGGTGGCTCTTTGGGTGATTAGATAGAAAAAAATCAGACAATAACACAGCACAACAGATCAAGAGCGATCGCTGAGTTATACATATTATCAGCAATGCCAATGATTTTATGAACCAACCGTCTTTATTGCTAATTGCTAATTGCTAATTGCTAATTGCTAATTGCTAATTGCTAATTGCTAATTGCTAATTGCTAATTGCTAACTCCTAACTCCTAACTGCTAACTCCTAACTGCTAACTCCTAACTCCTAACTGCTAACTCCTAACTGCTAACTCCTAACTCCTAACTCCTAACTCCTAACTCCTAACTCCTAACTTTATTCCTCACTCAGCACTCAAGAGTCAGCACTCAATCACAATGCCCCCGCTGCTGTTTTATCTAGTACGCCTCCACCCAAGTGAGTGGTGATGTTCATCGCTTGTAATACTGGTAAACCATCAATTCCAGAAGGGTAGTCGATAACGCTGACTGCGCCATTACCCTGGCGAAAATTCCAGAAATTTTCCAGCGATAAGCCCAGAATGTGACAAAGCAAAGTTTTGTTAGTAGCGTCATGAGCTACTACTAATACAGTTTTGAATTCATTATTTAATGCGGCTTGTACAATTGATTGCCAAGCGACAACGCTGCGTTCCCATACCTGTTGCAAATTTTCTCCTTCGGGCATTTGCACTTCGGCTGGTACTAGCCGCCAGCGCTGCAACTCTCCAGGAAACTCTTGCTCTATCTCTGTTTCTAATTTTCCTTCCCAAAGTCCGTGACTGATTTCTCTTAAACCATCTTGCAATTCTAACTTTACATTCGGATGTTGTTTTAAAATAATCTCTGCTGTTTCTTTAGGGCGCAGCATTGTGCTACTGCAAGCATTATCAATCGCTACCTCTTGGAGAAATTCGCCTGCTTTTTGCGACTGTTGTCTACCGTTGTCGTTGAGGGGAACATCAATTTGCCCTTGAAACCTGGTTTGGCGATTCCAGTCGGTTTCACCGTGACGCACCAGCAACAATCGTACTCCTTGATGATCCGGTCGCAATGAGGGTAAAGATTCTCCGGTGTGTTGCGTCTGATTTAAGGATTCTAGCTGGACTGGTTCGCCCAATCCCCCAGCAAAATTTAATACAGTGATGCCACAGTTAGATTGCTGTATTGAGTGATAGCGACTTGGAGAAATTCCTAGTGCTGTGCTAATCAGGGCGCGATTAATTCCGTTATGTCCCACAATGAGAATAGTTTCGCCTTGATGGTGAGACAAAGTTTCTTGCCAAAACTGCCTTGCTTGTTCGTATAAAGCAAGAACGGGAAAATGTTCTCTTGTCCCTTGTGCATCATTAAGCAGCATCCGCAGTTCATCTGGGCGTTGATGCCAAGTGCGATAGTCTTCGGCAAATTTCTGCTTGACTTCTGAAGTCAGCAGTGCTTCCCATAAAGGCAGGTCGATTTCTAACAGTAAATTAGAAACTTGGATTACAGCAGATTGTTCAGCATGATTAGCTAACTCACTATGGATAATATCTGCTGTGTGCTTTGCTCGTTGCAAAGGACTGCTGTAAATTGCATTAAATAAGATATTGCTGAGGGCTTTGCCTACTTTACTGGCATCGTTACGACCTTTTTCGGTTAATGTTGACGCATCAGTGCGTCCTTGGATACGCCGCTCGGTATTATAACCACTTTGACCGTGGCGCACAATGATGACACGAGTCATCTCAAAGCCCTCCTCTATCTTGACGATTAATTCTACTGCAAAATGATTGCATAATTATCGACTCAGGAAGGCGAATTGAGTCAGTAGCACTCTCTATTTCTCCTCTCTCTGTGTTCTCTGTGTCTCTGTGGTAGCCTGCGGCAAGACGCTTCGCATCTACGTTTATTTGGATAATTTCTTGGAAATCCCTAAAGCCATAACCTCGAAGTTCTTAAAGAACTCGAGGTTATGAGACACTAAATATTAAGAAGAGTTGCTGACAGAAAAACTTTTACAATTTCTGACCTGCGTAAATCGATCGCACTTCGCCGTTACGCCGGATGACTGCTTCGCCATTACTGACATCTACTAATGTCCAACCGCTTGAGCCGATACTTTCACCCATATTGATGCGGCGAGTCACGCCATCAATTTTAAACAACGCGGCAGATTTATTGCCCAACTCTAGCAATCCCTCTAAGGTATTACTCGGAGCTTCTGCGATCGCAGTTGGCGGATATACTTGTTCCTGGGTAATGGTTGGTTCTGACTCTGGGGCGAGTGCATCACGTAATGGAACTATTGGTAATGCAGGCAGAGGCTTAGGTGTCTGCCGCACTGTAATGGGTGCAGTTTTCCCAGCCACAGGCTTGAGTTCAGATCGTACAGCCGCAGCCAACATATTGACGGTTACAGGCTTGGCAGCTTGTCGTACTGTATTTAGGGCAGTTTTCACAACATTAGGTTGAGATCCCTGCAATACACTGGCAACTTGTGGTAAAAGTGTAGAAGTCCCAGGAATAGCTGGAAGAGCATAGCGCATTGGTGACGGCGCTTGATAAACAGGAACGTAGATGCGCTCAACAACACTCCCAGAACGGTTGGAGGCTGATGATGTATTGTTAGCTAGAAGTGGAAGTGCTGGCAGATTACCTGTTGTTTGCTCGTTACCAAGGGCTATTTGGTTACTACTTGCCTGACTGGAGAATCCCCGACTGAAAGATTTTTGATTGGGTGTTGCTCCTTGCTTATCTATGACTGCTAGTGATTGGAGCATATAGTCAACTAACTCTGCCTCAATTTCTGTTTTGACAGGTAATTGTGACTGCGATTGTGTCAATAGAAGCGCTGATTCGGGCAATTTGGCATTTAAAAGATATACAACTCCAGACTGCACCAGGTAAATCATACCTGCGATCGCCACGCCTAAAGTTGTTCCCACCATCAGCAGTTTGCCCAAAGCCGGCCTAGTTTTCTGACGCTTTCTACTAACTGCTTTCACAGCGCCGTTTTCAAACACAACGGTACTCAATTGCTTATGCTTATCTTGAGCAGCTGACTGATTCAGGCTGTTTGGTAAAATAATCTGCGGTATTGTAACTGTTTGCAGAGGCACATATCCTGGAGGTGACTGGCGTTGAGCTTGGGTAGAAACCCCAGCAACAGAGTGGTGCCTAACAGCTTGAGAAGGCAGATTACCACTAACATCCAGAATGTAGTCGATATCGGCAAAGAGTTCATCCATGAGGCCATCAGCATAGTTTTCTATCGACCAAGGCTCGTTGGCGATTAAGTCTTCTGATGGTTCCGGTACTATGAGACGGGTGCTGGCTTCTTGTAACATAGACGTTCTGGGTTGTTGCTAGGACGGAGAAACGCCGTCTCTACTGCCTGGAAATTGGGATTATTTTTAAAGAGAGAATAGGGAACCGGCAACAGGAAACAGGTGGTCTGTTACTCCCGGACAGGGAACATGAACATGAAATAGAAAAAACTGTTCCCTGTTCCCTTCTTTGATGAAACATCCAATCCCGGTTCTCTTAAGACGAGTTGATTGAGCGTTGGTATTAAACTCAACTTTCATCTGGGGATTGTTGACGATGGCAGTACTAAGAGTTATGTCATCTATCATACCAATCTCCCTCCTTACTACTATACTCAGTCTTTATGAAGTTGGTGTTAAGCTAACGCTGGAAACTCTGACTGGCTCTTGGTTATACGCAATTCTAAATATAATAATAAAGCATTAATATCTGCTGGGTTTACACCACCTATACGTGCTGCTTGACCAAGAGTGAGTGGTTTTACGTGAGTCAGCTTTTCTCGTGCCTCTTTGGAAAGAGTCTCAATTGTTGTGTAGTCCAAATCAGCGGGTAACTTGCGGTGCGCTTGCCGGGCAATTTGGTCAATCTGATGTTGTTGCCTAGCGAGATAGCCAGAATACTTGATGTCAATTTCTGCGCCTTCTTTCTCAGCGCGGTTGAGGTTGGGGTTTCCCAATCCGAACCTATCGAGGTGAACGTAATGGAATCCCGGACGCCGCAGCAAGTCGTTAAGGGTAATTGAACCTTTAATTGCTTGTTGGGTATTAGATGCGATCGCTATTCCTATTTCATCATGTTCTTTCACTCGTGTGGCTTGTAATCTTTGTTTTTCTGTGGTGATGTTACCCTGTTTTTTAGTAAACATATCCCAACGGCGATCGTCAATTAAACCAATTTCCCGCCCCAAGGGTGTCAGACGTTGATCGGCATTGTCAGAACGCAATATTAATCGGTACTCTGACCTACTGGTAAGCATCCGGTAAGGTTCCCGCAAGTCTTTTGTACACAAGTCATCAACTAGCGTCCCAATGTAACTTTGCTCGCGGGCAAACACAATCATTTCTTGAGAGCGAACAAATCGAGCTGCGTTAATTCCCGCCACCAGCCCTTGAGCTGCGGCTTCTTCATAACCTGTAGTGCCATTAATCTGCCCAGCACAAAACAGCCCCGCAATCTTCTTAGTCATCAATGTGGGGTAACACTGAGTTGCTGGTAAATAGTCATATTCCACTGCATAAGCCGGACGTAGCATCACACATTTTTCCAAACCGGGGAGAGTCCGCAACATTTGCAGCTGTAGATTTTCTGGCAACCCTGTAGAAAACCCTTGAATATACAGTTCGGGTATATCCCTTCCTTCCGGTTCAATAAAGATTTGATGGCTTTCTTTATCGGCAAAGCGGACAATCTTATCTTCAATACTGGGACAATAACGTGGCCCTTTGGCTTCCACCCAACCGCCATAAACGGGCGACAGATGCAAATTTTCCTGAATTAGGCGATGGGTTTCGGCGGTGGTGCGGGTGATATAGCAAGGCATTTGTTCCCGTTCGACCCAAACATCTGGGTCAAAACTGAACCAGCGCACGTCTTCATCCCCTGGCTGAATGAGCATTTTACTATAATCTACCGATCGCTTGTCTACTCGCGCTGGAGTTCCAGTTTTAAGTCTGCCAGTTTCAAATCCCAGGCGATTTAAGGTTTGTGTCAATCCTTCAGCCGCAAATTCCCCAGCGCGTCCGGCTGGCATTGATTTGTTACCAACCCAAATTTTGCCTCCCAGGAAAGTGCCAGTTGTCAAGATGACTGCTTGACATTGGAACCCTACACCAAAATAAGTTTCAACGCCAATGACTTCACCGTTAGCACCCAGCACCAAGTCTGTTGCCATACTTTCGCGGATTGTCAAGTTTTCTTGGTTCTCAACAATATTTTTCATCACCGCTGCATATTCGCGCTTGTCCGTCTGGGCGCGTAATGCCCATACAGCAGGCCCCCGTGAAGAGTTGAGGATACGTTTTTGCAGGTAGGTACGGTCTGCTACTTTACCAATTTCTCCGCCGAGTGCGTCTACCTCATGAGTCAACTGAGATTTGGCCGGGCCACCCACCGCTGGGTTACAAGGTTGCCAAGCGATTTTATCCAAGTTGAGCGTCAATAGCATGGTACGACAACCGAGGCGTGCAGAGGCAAGAGCTGCTTCGCAACCGGAGTGACCTGCACCGACGACTATGACATCAAAAGCGTCTTGAAATTCAACGGAATTGTGCATGGTCATACTTACAGGAACGGCAAGCTTAGAGTTATTTTCAATTGTAACTGTTCCAGTGGTTTCAGGGAGGTATCTTTCTGATAAATAAGTTATCAACATTACTATAAATAAAAGACTAATTAAGGTCAGTTATAATCAACTTTATGGCTTTCTTATTCGTTCTCATTTCTTTTGTTTAGGTGTAAATATGAAAATCAACAAAATAACCTATTATGACCATAAACTAGAGTGGCAGTTTGAGCCGATACATTTTTCTGAACTAAATCTTTTAGTTGGTATATCCGGTGTTGGTAAAACACAAATACTTAAATCTATTATGAGCTTACGGAAAATAGCTAGAGGTGGCTCATTGAATGGTGTGGAATGGGATATAGATTTCTCTTTAAATAATTATGAATATAAATGGAATGGTAAATTTGAAAAAAAAGAAGTAAATGAATTTATCATTGATACTGAACAGTCAGAAAAAGATAAATTTAGGATTCACAGAGAACATTTATCTGTAAATGGAAAAACTCTGATAAAAAGAAGTAATAATGAAATAATGTTTAATGGTACTAAATTGCCTAAACTCTCACCTTTTCAAAGTGCTGTTCAAATCTTAAGCGAGGAAGAAGATATTGCACCTGTTAAAGATGGATTTAATAAAGTTATTTACAGCGAAAAATTAAGAATAGAAAATCATATTTATATAGATGATATTATTTATTCCTCACTAATGAGTAATAACTTATCAGCAAAAAAATATTCTTCGCTAGAAGAAATCCAGAAAAGTAACTTGCCAAATCAAATAAAATTAGCATTAGTTTATAATAAACATCCACAAACTTTCCAAGAAATTAAACAGCAGTTCATAAATATATTTGACCAGATAGAAGATATCAAGATGGAACCTGATAAAGATGAAGATTTGCCTAAGATGATGGCAGACTATCCTTTCATTAATATCAAAGAAAAAGGTGTTAATAATTGGATTACCCAAAAAGGTATATCTTCTGGAATGTTTAAAACACTAATTCATATTAGTGAATTTTATTTATCTGCCGAAGGGACTGTAATTCTGATTGATGAATTTGAAAATAGCTTGGGAGTTAACTGTATTGATATTTTAAGTGATTTATTACTGGAAGAAAGAAATTTACAATTTATAATCACTAGCCACCATCCTTATATTATTAATAAAATTGGAATGGAGCATTGGAAAATTGTAACTCGTCGAGGTGGTGTAGTAACAGTTAAGGATGCCAAAGATTATAATCTTGGTAAATCTAGGCATCAAGCCTTTATGCAGCTGATTAATCTTGAGGCTTATAAGGAAGGAATTGCAGTCGGATGAATCTATACTTTCTTGTTGAAGGTAAAAGAACTGAAAGAAAAGTTTATCCAGCTTGGCTAAAACATCTGTTACCAGAACTGCAACAAGTTCAGAATTATGATGAAGTCAATAAAAACAACTATTATCTATTCAGTGGAGAAGGTTATCCTTCGATTATTTACGATCATCTTCCTAATGCCATTGCAGACATCAATGCAAATGGCAAGTATAACTACTTTGTAGTCTGTCTAGATGCAGAAGAGAATACAGTTAGCTGTATCCAGCAGGAAATTTATGATTTTTTAACTGCCGAAAAAATTCAGATGGGAAGTACACAGCTTGTTTTAATCATACAAAATCGTTGTCTTGAAACCTGGTTCTTAGGAAACAGAAAAATTTACTCAAGGCAACCCCAAAGCGAACCATTATTAGATTACACCCGTTATTATGATATTTCAAGTAATTGTCCAGAACTAATGGGTAATTATGACAAATTCAACACTCATGCTCAATTCCATGAAGCTTATTTAAAAGAATTATTTAGAGCCAAAAATATTAACTATTCTAAAAAAAATCCTGGTGATGTAATGAAGCTATATTACTTAGAACAATTATTGGCAAGAATTCAAGAGAAAAACCACCACTTACCTAGCTTTCAAAGCTTTATAAATTTTTGCAATATAATTAGACCTAAATTAACTAGCTAATTTCTTTATGAAGAAACTTTTAAAAAAGATAAAATTTTTTAGTATTGTTATCTTGATTATTTTCACATTAGTAGCTAGCAATGAAATTACCCACCACAAGATTGCTATAACCGCTCAACCATTAAACGGATGCTTGAGTACTGATTCATTGCCTTGTACAGATATCTCTAAAAAGACAACATCAGAACCATTTATTCCTGATGCCAAATTAAATAATCAAGAACGTTTTTTATCTGCAATCGCTAGAAAATTATCTACAATTCCTCAGCCTGGTACTTATGAATATACGTTACTACGAATGTATGGTGCAGTCTTTGTAAATCAAGATGTTGGGATTAAACTGCCGCAAAAGGATATCTTTGCCAGTGAACAAGAAACTCAAGATTTTCAAGCTACTTTAACAATGGCTCATGTTGATGGCACTAACGACTGTTACTTACAAAAATCGGCGGCTGATGCTTTAAATAAAGCACGAGTTCAGCAACAGATTCCGCTAAAATCTGGTTATGGTTCTGGTGATTGTACTCGCACTTTCAACACGAATTTAAGATTTTGGCACAAATATGCTAACGACCAAGTTTTGGCAAAAGTTCAACAGGGTAAAGAAACAAAAATTCTTGGTTTAGTTGCACCTCCCGGAACTTCACAACATCTTTGGGGATTAGCAATTGATTTACGCATAGGCAGTAAAGAACAAAGAAAAGCTCTGAATCAAAATGGTTGGTTTCAAACAGTAGAAAACGATATTCCCCATTGGACTTATGTGGGTTTATCTGAAGAGAATTTATCCCTGTTTGGTTTCAAAAAACAAGCTATTCGGGGCATTACTTATTGGATAACGCCACTCTGATTGTTAGATAGTATAGAAACTTGGGAATATTAGCTTATCTAACCCATCTGTCCTTTTACCCATTCTCTAATTGCTTGTCGGAAAACTCGTCTTCCTAACATACGATATCTTTCAATTAGTGACGGAATCTCTTGAATATTCAGATTAGTAAATACTAAACTTATTTCTCTTTGAAGATATTCTTCACCTTGTAACTGGTAAATTTTGATTTCGCCAGAGTCATAACACCAGATTTCAGGCACACCTAACCGCGCATAAATAGGAAAACGATCTAAAGATTTACTACTAACATCAATCTCTAAAGCCAAATCAGGAGGAGGGTCTTGATTTAAATCAAACTTGAGCTTACCTCGAATTAGTGCTTCATTTTGGAAATAAAAACAATTATCGGGTTCTATCCCTGCTTTTTTTAGCTCTCGTTTCCACGTACTTGAACCATAACATTCATAATCTAGTTCTAAAACTTCAGCCGTATCTTTGATAATGTCACCAATTATTTCTTTGTAATATTCATGTTCTGGTAATGGTGTCATAATCTCTAATGTGCCATCATCATAAGCCACCTTAGCTGCACGAGTTTCACCTAAATCTATCAATAAATTTTCAAATTGTTGCCAACTGATATTGTAAAGAACTACCCGATCGGCATGACGTTCAGTTAGCAGCATAACTCCTCGCAGAATCAGTAAGTAATAAACAGTATTCAGTAATCAGTGAAAATCTGATATAAATCCTTAAACTTACAACTGATAGCTGAACAAGATAGACATTTATCCTAATCTATTTTATCAAGGATGATTGATGAATATTTCCCAACTCTCACCACCTTTACCCCACCCACACAAATTTAAACACCAAACTATTGCCAAAATACCCTTCTGAGCGCACCTACAGGCTCTCGAAAAACAGAAATTGCGTAGACGTAGCCCGTCATAGACATCGCACCCTCCCTCTTCTCTAAAACTCTCAACATAGACAAGAGAACAAGGGGAAAAAGAACTCATACCCCTTGTCCACACGTTTCTAGAAGGCTATTTTCAAAGGTAGTAGTTTATGGGGACATTAAGGGAAAACTCTGCTATTTTTGCTGATTAGATATTATACTTATCTAAGTTTTCAGCACTTAGCTTGGACATATTCATGATTGCTGAGTTTTTGCACTCAACGTCCTCTATAAGTTACTTCACTTCACTGGGTTCAAACTTAGTCACCTTACCTTTCTTAATGGCAACAATCACATCGTAATGTGAACAGTAAGCGAATGTAACATCATTGGCTTTGTTATAAAGATTAACTACGTGACCTGCACCACCTAGTTGGATACCGATTGGCTCCAAGTCACCAAAAAAGAAACGACGTAGTTGATCTCCACTACCAATCTGACCCTTACTCTTAGTAAGCAAGTCTAGTTTCTGTGTTACAGACAATTCTTCGGCTGCTGATGCCTGCACTAATGACGGATTGATCGCTTTTAATGGTACATCCCAAACTGTGAAAAAACCAACCAAGGCTATACTTGTAAGAAAGGGTGCGAGTTTCATTTGTTACTTCTCTTCTTTGTTTTATCCTGAACATCCTAAGCATCGCAGGTGGCAGTGAGAGCTTATTGAAACTAAGCCACTATTTTCATGAATTTATCCCTTGAGAAAATTTAGTTAATTCTCAGCATTTTCTCAGGTATTCAAGGCTGCTCAAAGTCACAGCATAATTTAAGTATTTTCTCAACAAAACCTCATTTTGAGCTGCATGAGGGCAACTTAAGATCATGAGCAATGCTTTTATTGCAGTGATGTTATTATGACTAGACCCAAAAAACCACATCGCCTAATCCATAGAATTTCGGGACAAACATATCTCTGGCTAGCAATGCTAATTTTTGGAGCATCTGGCGCAGTTACTCGGAAGCTAACAGAAATTGGTACTCAACATTTTATTGGTAATCGCAATCCAATTTCTTTGTGTAATGTTTTATTTGTGGGAAACCTTTGCGCCTTGATGCTTCTGATCCTGATCTATGGGCGGCAGTGGAACAAAGCTAGCTTGAAGCAATTCTCAAGGAAGGATTGGTTCAGTCTAACGGTAGTGGCTATTTTATCAGGTGCATTAGCCCCTGGCTTAATTTTCCAGGCATTGGCACTCACAGGAGTAAACAATGTCATTTTGGTAGGACGCTTGGAACCGCCTCTAACTCTGGCTTTATCAGTTTGGTTGTTGAGAGAACGGGTAAATATTTGGGAATTTATCGGTGCGATCGCAGCCTTTATCGGCGTTATCCTAACTATTATTCTTCAACCTCCGACAGAAACCATGATGAACATGGGAGGTTTCGGTTTAGGTATAGGGGAACTTTTGGCGGCAGCCGGATCTATTGCTGTAGCTGCTTCCACAATTATTAGCAAGAAACACCTTTCGCAGATTCCTTTGGGAATCTATAGCATTTTTCGGACTGCATTAGGAACCGTAATCTTTTTCTTCATTGCTTTACTCCTTTATGGCAGGGATCATTTTGCTGATGTCCTCTCACCATTCTTGTGGCAATGGATGTTTCTCTATGGCGGGTTGATTGTGGTATTAGGTCAGTCTTTTTGGATTAAAGGCTTGAAAACTTCTACTGTATCTACGGCTTCCTTAGTTAGCTCATTTGGCCCAATTGTGGGCATCATAGCAGCCTATTTAATTTTGGGTGAAGCCCCTAACTTAGCCCAATATATTGGCGGTAGCTTGATTTTAGTAGGTATATTCTTGAGTCAAGTTGGCATCTGGCGTCAGACTTCTGGCAAGGTGAATTCTACTCCAGCACAGCAACAGGTAGAAGCTGGTATGGGATTCAAAGGGATTTGAAGGAGGCGGAAGAATTTTAGATTTTGGATTTTAGATTTTGGATTGAATATCTAAAACCGCAAATCCAAAATTGAAGGGGCAGGATAAATTCCTTGTAGAGACGGCGATTTATCGCGTCTCTCTAACCTTAAAAGGGAACAGGGAACGGGCAACAGGGAACAGGGAAATCCCCATAATTAAAATTAGGGGATTTGTACAAGGACGTATTTTTTCTTGCGCTACGCGTCCCCTTAAAAAATGTTTTTATTTCTTTCATAAATAAATTTAGGGGCTTGTACCCTAAATCTTCGGGGCTAATTCTTGCACTGTTCCCTGTTCCCTCTTCCCTGTTCCCGCCCCGAAGGGGCTTGGTCAAAATAAACCACCCATTCAAAATCGATGAAACGCTTACACTGTATTAATTTTGAATTTTGTTAGCGAGTCTGCGTACCCTTACAGGCATCTTGCTACGCTTTTAGCGTCTCGTAGAGAGCGTCATTTTGAATTCCGCCTTGCGGTACTAGTATGTCAAAATAAAAATACCCGATACATCAAGGTGAGCGATCGCTCCCAAAGCTAGATTAAAGGATTGACCTGAGCAATGGCAGACGAAACCAATCACAATCAAGCGGGAGAAGTAGCTCCCAACACTGCTGACAAGCAAGTTCCTACTACAGACTCACCCGAAGCCACAGACCTCCCTACTGCCAACACGCCAGATCCTAAAGCCGCAAACCCCGAAGATAATCCTAATGCTGCTAAACCAGCTGCTGTAGCACCCAAGCGAGAAAAACCCGCAGCCGCAGCTAAAGCCGCAGTAGGCGAAAAACCCGTCGCCGACGCAACGGAAGAAAAACCAGCCACCGCCGCTAAAGCCGCTAAAAAGGAAAAAGCCCCATCTGTTGAAGATAAGCCATTTGTACAGTTCATTGAGCAAGACTACTTACCAGCTTTACAAAAAGCGATCACTCAACAAGGTGTGCAAGATTTGCAGGTGTCTTTTGCCAAGCAGAAAGTGCCAATCACTGGCTTTGAATCCGCCGAAGAATGCTGGCAAATTATCGGCAGTTGGTCGGAAACTGGTCGGCGTCAGTTTAACCTGTATTTCCCCGAAGAAGATATTCAAGGAAAAAAGGGATTTTCTTGTAATGAAGGCAAAAAACCTAGCACTCTTGAGTCATTCTTAATTGATGAGCGCAGAATTACCCTCGATTTGTTGGTATTTGGCTTAGTGCAGCGGTTAGATGGTCAAAAGTGGTTAGGTAGAAATTAGTCATTGGGCATTGGGCATGGGGCATTGGGCATGGGGCAAAACAGTTCCGTTAGCACTAACGGGGCGTGGAGCCAGTCCTGAGTAAAAAAGTGTGTCCTACTTGCTACTCAGAACTCAGCACGGGCTAAACGCCCCGCTATCCATGTACAGCACTCAGCACTCATAAGGGGCATTGAATATTAGTTATTCTTTCTCCTTCACTTCTCCAATTTCCCACTAACCTTAAAGTTCGTAGAAATGGTAGGTAACGGCTCCAACATTGGGGTCGTTATCAATAACTAAATTTTAGATTAAATTATCGACAGAATTCAAGAGTCAGAATTTAGAATGAATTCTGTATGACTGGCGGATAGCGAAGCGTTAGCGACTATTCGTATCCTTACAGGGAAGCAAGCTACGCTTTTAGAGTCCCGTAGAGAGCGTCGCATCTTGATTCTGACTCCTGAATTCTGACTTCTGAATTCTTCTTCAAGAGTGTTGATTTAAGTCTTTAAGAACTTCATCTACTGTTTGATAACGTCGAATGGGAATACTTTCTAGCATCTTATTAAGAATGCGACTCAACTTATGACTAACAGGAGTTTTTAAGTATTGCTGCCAAACCCAAGTATCGTTATTAATATCATAAGAATCGAATGGCGATCGCCCAGTTAATAAATTAATGCAAGTAGCACCCAAACTGTAAATATCGCTGGCAAAAACAGCCCTACCTCTCATTTGTTCAGGTGCAACATATTCTGGACTACCAATACTTGTACCAGTTCTATTTAAGGCGGTGTTAGTGGCAGATTTAGCAGCGCCAAAATCTACTAATACTAATTTGCGTTGGGTTTCGCTTTTACGTAAAATAATATTTTCTGGCTTGATATCGCGGTGAATTACTTTTCTGGCGTGACAAAATTGTAACACTGGTAATAAATCATTTAGTAATTGCCAGATTTGCGTTTCACTAAAAGTACCTCTATCTGCTAATTCTTGAGCTAAATTTTGCCCGTCAATAAATTCTTGTACAAGATACTGCTCGTCTTCTTGGGTAAAATATGCCAGTAGTTCGGGAATTTGGGGATGTTTGCCTAATAAATCTAACTGCACCGCTTCCTGATTAAATAATTCTATGGCTTTTGCAAGAGTGCCAGTACCTTGAGCTTGAGGATAAAATTGTTTAATCACGCATAGTGGTTTTGAAGGTTTATCCTCATCTACAGCTAAGAAGGTTTTACCAAAACCACCTTGCCCTATTTGTTTAATCGCACGATAACGTTCTTTGAGGAGTAAGTTATCACCCTTGCTTTTTGCCGCTTCGATTACTTCAGTCATGAGTTTGTTGCCTGTTGGCTCGTGGACTTGAGAGGCAACCACTGCTTGATTTAACGGCACACCCAAGGGAGATACACCTACTTTTAGTCTCAGCTTATGTTCGTATTCGTCAACCATCTCAGGGATGATGAACAAATCCAAAAGCTGTCCTATACCAAACACACCACCAGTCAACAGCCAGAACAAACCACTTACGATTTTGCCATTGTAAAAACGGTGCAGTCCTCCTAATCCGAAAAAGACGGCTGCACACAAGATGTAAGAAACAAGAAGTCGGCTTTTACGCTGATTGTTTTCAAGATTCATCTTGTTTTCAACCCTTTGGATTTGCTCTTGTTGTCTAAGATTGTTTTCTTATACTGTTTTTTATACTAAATATAGATAGCTAGACTTACATCTTGCATCAGTTATTTTCTAGCAATTTTTGTAGGTGGTTACTATCTAACCTACTAACCTATAGTCACTGGAAAAAGTGTAACATATTACTAGAATATTTAAATCTTCTAAGTAATTATGCTAGCTACAGATTGTTAATAAATTAACGATCATTAACGTATTGATCGATTAAACCCGATAAATTTATTGTAGTAATAACCACAGCAAATCACTGAAATTATAGTTTTTTAGATACAAAAAGTGCGTGTTGCTTTACTGAATCGAAACAATGGCGATCGCTAAAACTACCTTTGCTTAACTACCAATCTGCGATTATTGATCCCTCAAACATTGAATTATTGTTGCAACTCTTAATGTTTTGCTTATAAGTTTCTAACCCGCACCTTGGTAGACTGAACTTTATACAATTGGATTATTATGGGCTGTTACGGTTTGCCAGAGCAATTACCCTTGGCTTTCTGGTAAGGCAGTCCGGTCTTCTCCCAAAGGGAGAGGCTAGCGCCAAAGGGGTTTCCCCCATGAGGAACTACCGTTAGCGTAGCGGTAGGGACGTAAGAGCGTCACCCGAAAGGTCTACTTAAGATAATAAAGACGAAAGAGCAATCAAGACATGGTAGATTCCCTCAAAAAACCAGGCTTTGAAGAAATCCGGCCAGGGATTAAAGTCCCGGCAAAAGAAACCCTGTTAACACCTCGGTTTTATACTACCGATTTTGATGAAATGGCACGGATGGATATCTCCGTCAACGAAGACGAGTTACAAGCCATTCTCGAAGAGTTCCGCACTGACTACAACCGCCACCACTTTGTTCGGGATGCCGAGTTTGAACAATCTTGGGATCATATTGACGGAGAAACTCGCCGATTGTTCGTTGAATTTCTAGAACGTTCCTGTACAGCAGAGTTTTCCGGCTTTTTGCTGTACAAAGAACTTGGTCGTCGCTTGAAAGGCAAAAGCCCCGTTTTGGCAGAGTGTTTTAACCTGATGTCACGGGATGAAGCACGTCACGCTGGCTTTTTGAACAAAGCTTTGTCGGACTTTAATCTATCCCTAGATTTAGGGTTTTTGACTAAGAGCCGCAGTTATACTTTCTTCAAACCGAAATTCATCTTCTACGCCACTTATCTTTCTGAAAAGATTGGTTATTGGCGCTATATCACCATTTATCGCCATTTAGAAACACATCCCGAAGACCGGGTTTATCCAATCTTCCGGTTCTTTGAAAACTGGTGTCAAGATGAAAACCGTCACGGCGATTTCTTTGATGCGATTATGAAATCTCAGCCGCAAATGTTGAATGATTGGAAAGCACGGCTGTGGAGTCGGTTCTTCCTATTGTCGGTGTTTGCGACTATGTATCTCAATGACATCCAACGCAAGGACTTTTATGCCACCCTTGGACTGGATGCACGAGAATACGATATCCATGTAATTCAGAAGACCAACGAGAATGCAGGTAGGGTGTTCCCGCTGATGCTGGATGTAGAGAATCCAGAATTTTATCAGCGCTTGGACATTTGTATAAGCAATAATGAGAAACTGGGTGCAATCGCTAATTCCAACACTCCCAAATTCCTGCAATTCTTGCAAAAACTACCGCTTTACATCTCCAATGGCTGGCAGTTATTGCGGCTATACCTAATGAAACCAATTGATACTGTTTCTTATCAAGGAGCAGTTCGTTAACTATATAACAGGTTTGCGAAAGCTTTAGTGGTTCTGCTGATTGCAGAACCACTTTTTTGTTTAAGACACTACCCTAAAGGGTATTACTTGTCAATAAGTCTAAGCAGTTAGATACGTTAAACTTTCGCAGCAGCACTTGGTAAACTTACTTTCAACCGCTTAAACATTGCTTCTCGAGCTTGTACAGCAAGATTATCATCTAAAGGTTGTAATGCGATCGCTTCGTCATACTTCAGCCGCAGTGCTGTTTGAATTAACCAATCGGCGACAAAGGGATTTTTCGGTAATAAAGGGCCGTGAGAATAAGTAGCGATCGCATTCTGATAAAATGCTCCTTCTGTCCCATCTTCACCATTATTTCCCAAACCGTACACCACTCGCCCCAAAGCTTCCACTTTTCCCAGTTTGGTACGCCCACCGTGATTTTCAAAGCCTACCAAATATGGTGTAGTACCCGTCATCTCTTGTAAATCCCGCGCCAGACGTGAGGCTGTCACTTCAATGACCAAGTTGCCAATACAGCGCTTAGTATTTTCACCAGGATGCACAGAAACTAAATCGAGTATTCCCAAACCATCAATTCGTTGTCCCAAGCCTGGTTCATAATAATGTCCCAGTAATTGAGGTGAACCACAAGTAAATACTCCCGGTGTGCCATTTTCGATTTTGTCCCGCATTGCATCAGCTTTCGCACCTTGCAAATCACGCATGACAATCTCTTGCTGACGATCTTGTGCGCCACCACCAACGATTACATCTACAGTTTTAATATCTGCGGCTATGGAATTTTGATCTAGGGGTAACACTTTCACATCGTATCCCCGCCATTGAGCGCGACGTTCTATAGTAATTACATTACCGCGATCGCCATAGGTACTCATCAGTGTTGGATAAAGCCAACCTATTGTTAATTCTAAATTTTGAGAACTCATAAATTTGGGGATTGGGGACTGGGGACTGGGGACTGGGGACTGGGAACTGGGGACTGGGGGAGAATAACCAATGCCCAATGCCCAATGACAAATTTAAAGAATTTTCCGACCAATTAAGACTTCTCGCACTTCTAGCATGGCTGAGTAGGTAGGTAGAATATGCAGAGTTTCATTCTCTGGTGTATGCTCTAATGCAGTTGCGATCGCTTGTCGTAAATCTTCTTCGACTATTAAATTTAAGTTACTCTCGGTGGACTTTTGGCTGTAACGTAGACGTAGTGCCATATCATAGACGCGATCGCCACTCACTACTAAAGTCCCGCCGCGTTCGACTAATTTCTCGGTGTCTACGTCCCAAATCCAGGATACATCAGTGCCATCGGGTGTGCGATCGTTCAATACCAGCAGTGTGGTTTTATCTGTGCTTTGAGTAACTACGCGAATGGTTTCATTCGTTCCCACAGGATTTTTTGATAACAATATTCGCACTCGTTTACCATTAATTACTAAATCTTCCGTACGGCCAAAAGCAGCTTGGAAATTGTTAATAGTATCTCTAATTGTTACTTCATCAACTCCCAATTCGATAGCCGCAGTAGCAGCCGCTAAAGTATTATATTTGTTGTACAAACCAACTAAAATTTGCGACCATTCATTACTTTCGAGAGTCGGTTTACTTTTAGTAAAACCACACTTGGGACAAGTAAAATCTCCCAAATGAGACAAATAAACACCTTTGTAATCTAGAGAATGCCCACATTTTGGACAATAAATAGAATCAACAGCATGAGGAATTGCTTCTAGATAATGTTCTGGTTCATTCAAGCCAAAGAATAACACCCGTTGGGGTAACTGCTGACCGAGGTTAGATAAAGTTGGGTCATCAGCATTGGGAATTACTACCGTTTCTGCTGGTAGTGTAGAAATAACTTTTGTCCAACGCTTACTAATTGTATCTACTTCCCCGTACCTATCGAGTTGGTCGCGGAACAAGTTTAAACAGAGAATGATTTGTGGCTGGAGTGGTGCTAATACTTTCGGTACAATATTTTCGTCAACTTCCAAAATGGCGTAATCAGTATTTAGCGTACCTAGTAAGTTAGTGCTTTCCAACAGCGCCGTCATCAAGCCATTTTCCAGATTTGCACCTGTAGAATTATGAGTGACACGAAAACCCTTGCGTTCTAGTATCGTGCATAAAAGCAGCGCTGTAGTAGTTTTGCCGTTAGTACCAGCAATTAAAATCACTCCGTTTTTAACTTGCTGACTCAATAATTGTAAAAGGCGGGGTTCAATGCGACGAGCAATCGAGCCTGGTAATACACTAGCAGCACCGAGACGGAGCGATCGCACAATAAATGTCACACTCTTTGCCACTGACACCGCGAAACCCAATCGCAGCCTATCGATGAATTGTATTTTGTTTCCCACATCTTTACCCTAGTCTTCTGGCAGTTGCTAATTAAAAGTGCAAATTTAATCTTGTGAGTTTAGCGAATCCTAGCTGAAAAAGCCAGCCTTGACATTACGAAAAAGGGGATGAGGGGGATGACGGGGATGAGGGGGATGACGGGGATGACGGGGATGACGGGGATGAGGGGGATGAGGGGGATGAGGAGGATGAGGAGGATGAGGAGGATGAGGAGGATGAGGAGGATGAGGAGGATGAGGAAGAATTTACTCCCACATCTCCCCCATCTCCCCCATCTCCCCCATCTCCCCCATCTCCCTCATCTCCCTCATCTCCCCTATCTCCCCCATCTCCCTCATCTCCCCTATCTCCCTCATCTCCCTCATCTCCCCTATCTCCCTCATCTCCCTACTCCCAACTTTCCACTTACGAGAGATAATCTCAGTAGGCGTTATCTTAAAAAATAGTGCGTGGGCGTAATTACATATCCAACCCAGTTTGCCGAATTCAGTACAAACTCACGACAAGTAGTAGCTTGCAAGGTTCCTTTTGATGAATAGCACAAAATTTCTTTTTTTACATAAACAAATTACTGGCTGGCGAAGGTGGTTGTCCAAAGGCCTGTTGTTGCTTGCAAGTCTTTTCATTATAAGTATGCAGCCTGCATCTGCTGGTCTTAATAATGATTTATATGACGGCAACATCTTTGTCGTTTATGCTGGCAATGGCTCCTTGGTTCCTCCCAGACAGTCACTAGCACAGACTTTAGCGGAACATAAACCCGTATTTTTGGCCTTTTACGTAGATGACAGCAGCGATTCCAAAAGATATGCTATTTCCATTTCACGGGTACAGGAATTCTATGGTCGGGTAGCAGAGATTATCCCAATTAATATAGATACGATTCCGCCCAAACAGACTTACGATCCTACAGAAGTAGGATATTACTATTCTGGGGCTGTTCCTCAAGTCCTGGTGTTTAATAAATCAGGTGAGGTAGTTTTGAATAAAAAAGGTCAAGTACCTTTTGAAGAGATAGACGATCAATTTCGCAAAATCTTTGATTTATTACCACGCACTGAAACAGCACAGCTAAAACGGCGAGCCTTTAATGAGTTTAGCAGTGAGTTAGCTAAATAACTTATGGGGTAGACCAAATTGGTCTGCCCTAATTTTTAGTGATATCTGTTACTACATTGCCGCCGATGTCAAAGCATAATGATTAGAAAGTTAATCTATAGTCTATAAGTCCGTAACAACTGACTAATGACTAATGACTAATGACCAATGACCAATGACTAAATAGAGTGTATTCTGATGTCAAAGGTTTACACCACCCAAGAACTAATTCAAATTTTGGCAGCCGAACGCCAAGCTTGCCTCAAAGGAAAACGTCTAAAATTAGAAATAACAGTCTCTGGCAATCCTGTAATTGACCAGTTTATCAGTACTGATGGGCTGCAAAAATTTACTGCTTATCAAGATTTCAAAACTGCAATTCACGAGTATCAGAAAGAAAATCGAGTTTCCGGTATTATCTGGCGGGAATTGACAGTTAAAGAAAAAAACTTGTACTATCCCGAAATAGATACTGAGTTAATTGCCCTCAATGGTGACTTAGAGATATTAAAAGCCGCTAAAAATTCCATCGTAGAATTTTGGTATGAAGTCACTATCGGGATGGACTTATACTTAAGTTTCAATAATAGTAAACAACATCAACAAATTGTCACATCTGATGTAGAAAGAATTGTTCAAAGAACAGAATGGGCAAGTTTGTGCAAGTGGGAAAATTCTAGCTTTTTGGAAATGATTTTGCAGCTAGGATGGGGTAAACCAGAAGAAGCTTATTATAAACGAGGAAGACCGCGATCGGGTAGTGAATATATTCATGCAGTCAATCCCGGAAATCGCCCTATTGGTTGATTGATGTGTTGGGTAGCAATGCTGAAAAGAACGACAAAATGACGGATAGAATTACGTTTACTTTGCTTTCTTAATAAGGCACTCTATCTGTAACAGTGGCTAGTAAACCAAATGTGGATGTGCCAATTGGTACTCTGAAAAATATCTGGAGACAAGCTCAATTGGAGGAAGACTGATGCATTATACAGTTGTGATTGAAAAGGGAGCAACTAGCTACGGCGCTTATAGCGCTTCCGGCTATTATGAAATACAGTTTTTCTCCTTGCCCTCTCCTATCAAAGCTTTCAGATTTGAGGATGTACCTCATAGCTGCCGGAAGTGCTGTATGTCCCTGATTTACCAGGTTGTGTCGCTGTGGGTGAAACTTTAGAAGAAGTCAAGCAGATGATTGCAGAAGCTATTGAATTTCATATAGAAGGAATGCTAGAAGATGGTTTACCTATTCCTAAACCTACAAGCATTGCTCATGAGGTTGAAGTTGCAAACTACAGCAAAATATAATAATTTAAAACTACTAAATTAGCACTAAACAATCCTTCTATAGGACTACTATTTGATTTTTGAACAGATACGTAGGGTGCGTTACGCGAAACGCTAACACACCCTACAAATACTTAATTTTGTTCAAAAATCAAACCGGATTCCTATAGATATTTTGTAAAGTTAGTTTTGAGAGTTTGTAGTAAAGACTTTAGTGCTTAGAAAATAAAGACTAAACTCCTTACTAAGAACTTGTTGACAAACAATGCTTATCGACTTTGAACTATGGACTCTTGAGTAGAGTTTTCAAACTCTGGAAATTCTACTTTGGCAGGTTTCCAGCCTCCTGCCCAAGCAAGGCATAGATGACGGAAACGATCGCCCCGCACCTCAAAATTTGGGTACTGATCAAAACTCGCGCAAGCCGGAGATAGCAATACCACAGGCGCTTCATACTGCTTGGCTAATTCTGCCGACTTGGGAACTGCCCTTTCCATAGTTTCCACAATCTGGTAGTTATGATATCCTACCTCTTGCAGACGTTTAGCAAATGCGGGTGCAGCAGAACCAATCAATAACACAGCAGCAGTTTTGGTTTGAATTTTTGCTAACCAGCCAGTGTCATCACCTGCTTTGGCTTCTCCACCAGCAATTAAAATCGCTGGACTGTTAACGGATGCTAAACCAACTTCAGCAGCATCGTAGTTAGTAGCTTTGCTGTCGTTAATGAAGTCGATACCTTCCCAAGTGCAGATATGCTCCAAACGATGGGCAACACCAGGAAATTCTCGAATTGCAAGTGCGATGGCATCACGATTGATTCCCGCTAATCTTGCTGTTGCTACTGCCATCAACAGATTTTGCTGGTTATGTTCTCCCACCATTCGCAAGGTAGATACTTTCACAATCGCTTCTGGTGCAGAGGTTGCAGTCAATTTTTCCACAACCCAGCCATCTTCAATGTAAAAGCCTTTTTCGCTAATCAGAAAATCTTTTCCTCTGACGCTTGTCCAATAGGCATCAGGCCAAGCACTTAAACCTAGCTGGCTCAAGTAGGCATCATCGCCATTGAATACTTGCAACTCAGACTGACGTAATAATTTTGCTTTGATGTTGTAATAGTTCTCTAAAGTCTGATGGCGACTGAGATGATCCGGTGTGAAAGTCGTCCAAACTCCGATCCGGGGAGCAAGAGAACTCGAAGACTCTATTTGATAGCTACTAACTTCCGCAATCACCCAATCGAGTGAAGAGTTAGGAGTTAGGAGTGAGGAATTATCAAATGCTTCCCCTACCTCCCCTGTACCCTGTCCCCTCCAAGATAGGGCAACATCACAAGCGGCATAGCCGATGTTACCGCAGGCAGGTGCATTTAGTTTTGCTGCTTGGAAAATGGCAGCAATTAAAGCTGTGGTAGTAGTTTTGCCATTAGTACCAGTAATTCCTACCCAAGGTAGTGATTGTAAATTTCGCCAAGCGAGTTCCATTTCGCCAATGGTTTCAATACCTAATTGACGTGCCTCAACTAACACGGGAATATTCCAAGGCACGCCCGGACTAACAACTATTAATTGGGGTAAATTAGCACCATTTAATTCTAGAGATTGGCCGAGTTTTACGGTTATTTGCTCGGCAGCGAGTTGTTTTTGTTGTTCTAGGAGGGTTTCGGAGGTGTTGCCATCACTCAGCTCTACCTCCCAACCTTCCCGTTTCAACAATCTCGCCGCAGCAACACCGGACTTTCCCAATCCAATAACAGTAGCTCTAGGCATAGATTGCAGCAGAGTGTCCCTGGTTAAGCACTCCCTATACTAGCGTTTATTGGCAAAAATTACACCAGTTTTTGTTAACCTACGCTACAGATTTTTAACGATCGCACCAAAGTCAGCCAAAACACGGGCATGATTGCGAACTAATCCCAGCAGATGTAACCGATTACGCTTAATTTCTGGATCGGAGTCCATAACTAAAACGCTATCTGGGCCATCAAAGAAGTTACTAACTGCTGGAGCAATTTTTGTGAGTGCTGCTACTAATAGTTGATAATTTCGTGTCTGCTGTGCTGCTTGAGTTTGTGGTACTGATTCGATTAGCGCATTATACAAAGCACTCTCAGAGGGCTTTTGAAATAGTTCTTGACGAACTACGGTTGTTGGTTCTAGCTGTTTTGGATCCAAATCACCTTGGGCGGCTAATCGTGTGGAACGGTTAACGGTTTCGTAGATGTTATCTAAGGTACTGTCGTTGCGGATTTGTTGTAAGTATAAGGCGCGATCGCGTACATCCAATAAATCTTTTAACGTCCGTTCTGTGTATTCTGGGTCATTTTCTCCCAAAACTGCATTTACCAAGTCGTAATCAATCTGCTTTTCTTCTTGTAGTAAAGTGCGGATGCGTTGCAAGAAAAATTCTTGTAAACCTGTGGTTAATGATCCCTGTTCTTTGTGATATTTAGCTGCAAAATCTGTTGCTATCTGCTTCAATAAATCATCTAAATTTATCGGCAAGTTATCAAACCAAACAATTTTCACTACAGCATTAGCCGCACGTCGTAAGGCAAAGGGATCAGAGGAACCAGAGGGGATTAAACCTAAACCAAAGATACTCACTAAGGTATCTAATCTATCTGCCAAACCGACAATTTTACCTGTGAGTGTTCCAGGTAAAATATCACCGGCTCCCTTTGGCAAATAATGTTGATAAATTGCTTTTGCTACTTCGGCATCTTCACCACTAGCTAAGGCATATTTTTCTCCCATAATGCCTTGCAACTCAGGGAATTCATACACCATTTGTGTCACCAAATCTGCTTTACATAATAAAGCAGCACGTTGGATTCTTTGGCTTTGATTTTCCGCTAGTTCTAATTGATTGCTAATTTGTTCGGCAATTTGAACTACTCTATCTACCTTGGCACGCACTGAACCCAATTCTTCTTGGAAAGTGACTTTTTCTAACTGGGGTAAAAAGCTATCTATTGGCTTAGTTAAATCAGCTTCGTAGAAAAATCTGCCATCAGCTAATCTGGCACGAATTACCCTTTCATTCCCGACGGCAACAATATCTGATTTTTTCGGGTCGCCGTTAGAAATGGTGATGAAATTGGGCAATAATTCTTGCTCAAAACTCCCTGGTTTGAATACGGGAAAATAACGCTGATGAGTAACCATAACTTCAGTAATTACTTCAGTTGGCAATTCCAAAAATTCTGGTTCAAATTTCCCGACAACTGCGGAAGGATATTCTACAAGGTTGGTTACTTCCGCTAACAAATCGGGGTAAATTACTGTATACCCACCTAAATTCTGTGCTACTGTATTTACTTGCTCTTTAATCAGATTTGCCCGTTCTTCTGGGTCAACGTTGACATAGGCAGACTTGAGGGCGGTAACATAATCAGTAGCCTGGGTAATTGTCACAGGTTCAGGATGTAAAACCCGATGACCTTGGGAAATGCGATCGCTCTGAACCGTTTTAGAACCATTCACTAATTCTAGAGGCAGCACTATCTCATCTAACAAAGCTACCAGCCAACGAATTGGTCGAGAAAACCTCGCATCCCCATTACCCCAACGCATCAACCGCTTACCCTCTAAACCCCAAATCCACTGAGGAACAAGTTCTGTCAAAATTTCTGCCACCGGACGACCGGGAATTTTTTTGAGAACAAAGACAAATTCCCCTTTATCAGTGGGGCGAACAGATAGTGCATCCAGTTCCACACCTTGCTTTTTGGCAAAGCCTGCTGCTGCTGCTGTCGGCTGACCATCTTTAAAGGCTGCTTGGGCGGGGGGCCCTTTAATTTCTTCTTCTCGGTCTGGTTGCTGCGATGGTAGCCCTGTAATTAATACCGCCAACCGCCGGGGAGTACCGTACACCTGGACACTTGCGCCCTTGAGGCTGTTTGCTTCCAAGCTTTGGGGAATGCGTTCCTGCCATTGCACTAAAGCATCACTGAGAAAACTTGCAGGTAGTTCTTCTGTACCAACTTCTAATAGAAACCCAGGCATATAACACTGTTTTCAACTTTGCGTAGCTCAACTTTATCAGTTATTCTCAGGCGATCGCTCGTGATTTTTAGCTAGAGGGCAGTTCTAGCTTGCGGTAGAAGGTTTGTTGGATAAACTTGGCATTTTATGCAAATCGCCAGGTCTTAAGTTGACACCAATACACACTGCTGCCCTTGTGGAAAGTCTTTTCACTATTCAAAAAAGTGAGATGCTCCACAATGAACACAATACTTATGACTTGGTTAAAAATACTTCGTGTGCCAGTTTAAAAGGCGGAATGAGGGTTATATGCACAACCGTGAATATAATGCTACAATCCCCCAAGTGTAAGTTTAGACATTAGTTCAGAAACAACTAGATCAACTATTGTCATAATCACCAAAAATTATTAAAGCCTATGTCTATAGGAACCTAACCTGCTTACACAAAATGATGTTTTGATTTTGAATTTTATTATTCAGTACAAAAACTTTCTTTTAAAAACCACTAATAAAATTCATAAACAATGTTTAAGTAAGTCAGTATGAATAATTAAAGGTCTGTAGTAATCGGCTCTAGCTTTTAAAATAGGACTGGAGCCGCTTACTACAATCCAATTTAATTAAGTTTGCATTGCAAAATACATAGTTTGATTTAAGTTTTACCATTTACTTAACGCAACTTTAATCAAGCAATCTTACAACTTAAAATAAGTAATAAAAGTAGCAGCCTGTACTGGCTATAAAGGAATAAATCCGATCATCTCAGACTATCTTCACGCAATTCACAAATAGCTCATGCACATTCTGATTTATTCCTACAACTATCATCCAGAGCCAATTGGAATTGCCCCGTTAATGACTGAATTGGCAGAAGGATTAGTAAAGCGAGGTCATGAAGTGCGAGTGATTACGGGAATGCCCAACTATCCTCAGCGCGAAATTTATGATGGGTATCGGGGTAAGTGGTATCTTACTGAACAAAAAAATGGTGTCACAATTGCGCGAAGTTACCTCCGAATTAAATCCAAACCTAACCTCGTAGATCGGCTGTTACTAGAGTTGAGCTTTGTTTTCACCAGCTTACCCCAAGCCTTTAAAGGTGGACGCCCCGATGTGATTCTCTTAACAATTCCACCTCTATTAGGTACGTTGCCAGCAACAATATTTGGCTGGTTATACAACTGCCCAGTAGTTCTGAATGTGCAAGACATTCTACCAGAAGCCGCTATACGTATCGGGCTATTGAAAAACAAGTGGATGATCCGAACTCTTACAGCCCTAGAGAAATTCGCATATCAGACTGCACACACTATTAGTGTCATCGCCGACGGGTTTGGCGATAACTTAGTGAATAAAGGAGTACCTATTAATAAAATTGTTTGTATTCCCAATTGGGTGAATTTAAATTTCATCCGGCCTTTACCCAAAGTGAACAACTCTTGGATATCTAACCATCAACTGGATGATAAATTTGTAGTACTTTATTCGGGCAATATTGCTCTAACACAAGGTCTTGAAACAGTAATAGAAGCAGCAGTTTGCTTGCGTCATATTAAGGATATTGTCTTTGTAATCGTTGGCGAATCAAGAGCATTACAAAGATTGCAGGAATATTGTCTATTAAATGGAGCAGATAATGTTTTGCTGCTACCTTTGCAGCCACGAGAAAAACTACCCGAAATGCTAGCGGCATCTGATGTAGGACTAATTGTGCAAAAGTGCAATGTGATTTCGTTCAATATGCCTTCAAAAATACCATTGCTATTGGCGAGTGGTCGCCCGATTGTGGGTTCAGTTCCCGCCACTGGTACTGCTGCTAGAGCGCTCGAACTCAGTGGTGGTGGGATAATTGTTGAGCCGGAATCACCCCATGCAATGGCAGCTGCGGTGCATGATTTATATACTAATCCTGCTCTAGGAGCAAGGCTAGGCAACGAAGGAAGACAGTTTGCCGAAGAAAACTATTCCTTGGAACAAGCACTCGATCGGTATGAGTTGCTTCTTTCTCACATTGTTACTAACCACAAATCAACTATGGGGATCTTTCCGAAATTGGATTCCAATAAATCAGTTGTGGATGGGTGAAGGGGATTGGGGATTGGGGATTGTCTACACAGCCAATACCCTAATTTGGATAAATTAAATCACCCATTCGGGTGAGTTGTGAATCAACCGATCGGGTGAACTAACTGTAGGAAGTTAAGATTGCTCAAAAATAGGACTCTAGAGAACACTAATTGATTGCACGTCGTTCTTGGTGAGGATAACTTGATGAAACTTTCAACCTTGATGAATAAAGCTGAATTAATCAATGTAGGCATAGCCCACCTAACCCCTACGGGGAAGCAAGCTATGGGGAGTGTCTCATAGAGAAGGCATCGCTCCATACTCTTTTCTTCCTTAAGATCGTTATTCACTACAACTTAAGAACGATAAACTCATCTGTGACTTATATACTAATGTGGTTATAATGCAAGCAAGTGCTTGCAAACACTCATAGAAAACTTAACATCAAGGATGGCAAAAATTCCTGCAACCTTGATTAAGACGACAACTGAGGTGTCTGCAACAGTAGGTTTAATCTAAGCTAAAACGCAAGAAATTGCTCGTGTTGCTATGTTCACTAAAGTAACTTTATTTCGTCATTTACCAGAACAAAGAGCAACCACTAACTTGTGATTACCTAAGCGATCGCTTTACAGTCTCAAGCTGTAGCCTATTACGATGAGTAGACTCAAAGTCTGTACATTGACTTCAAGAATTATCCAAGGCCTTGCAACCAGATGGTGGAGGAGCATGAAAACCTAATTTGGACATTGATTGCAGAAGCGAAGCGACATCCCCAGTCCGCCTTTCTGGATCTTATACGAAACTAAAAAATCACTGCGCGCACAGATGATTGTGTACTTGCGAAAAAGTCAAGAGCCAGACACAGTATCTTCAGATATAGATATGAAAGCATCTGTAGATAGTTCCGCGAGTATGTTGCTTCACGGTATCCTGCGTTTTAGCGATATATCTACCACACTAGACTAAGGTTCTAAATACTACATGTAAACTTTTGTGGATCTATTTGTGCGTGGTATTAGCACTTCACCATTGAAGGAGACAGGGATTTCATTTGGTTGCCTGCAACAAGATGAATTGTGCTTTTTCTCTGAGACAAGGCACTGAGTTTTTACTAGTGAGAAAAGTTTTATAAATTACAATTTAAAAAAGGATTGGAGTTAAGTAATGTACAAAAAGACCATAGTGTGCTAGATGATATTAGTTCGTTTTAGGTGCTAGACATCGTGAGCGATCGCCCAAATACCCAAAAATTTTGTCACCAACATCGAGAAAAAGGGCTAAAAAACTATTCAAAATAATGCTTTTTTAGCGAAGAGTAGATTGCCCAAGTCTAAATCCACAAGACGAGAAAACGAAGATGTCCAATCCTCAGTTCCCTGACTCTCCCCTGCCGATTGAAGTAGAACAGCCTGCTGTTACCGATCCTAATCAAGAATCGCAACCATTGCCACAGCGATCGCCAAAGCCACCTCAAAAACGGCGTTGGCCCCTAATATTGGGAATTATCCTGTTAGTTGCAGGTGTTGGTTTTGGTTGGCGCTGGTGGCAAACTAGTAACGCTAGGAATGCACCTGCGGCTGGAGTCGGTGCTGGGCAACCAGCAATCCCTGTCAAGTTAGCAACTGTAGAAAATGAAACTGTACAGGAAAGTTCGGAGTTTATTGGCTCCTTAGAAGCACCACTATCTGTACCAATCAAGCCCCAAGTTGGAGGGCGAATTACCCAGATTTACATCAAAGAGGGCAAGCGTGTTCAACAAGGGGATGTCATTATTAGCCTACAAATTGATGATGCCCTTGCCCAGCTACGACAAAAACAAGCAGCACTAGAACAAGCACAAGCAAATCTTGCTGAACTCAAAGCAGGGACTCGAAGAGAAGTAATTTTCCAAGCCAAAGCCCAGTTAGATCAAGCCGAAGCAAAATATCAAGATGCCGTATCTGGATCGCTACCACAGCAAATTCAGCAGGCTGAAGCTCAAGTTAATTCCGCCAAATCAGACTTAGTACTAGCACAAGCACGAGCAACGCGATACGCACAATTAACAAAAGAAGGGGCAACTTCTCAAGATAGCCTAGATGAATATCTGAAAAACAAAGCTAGTGCAGAAGCGGCCCTGGTTGCAGCTCAGAAAAACTTAGAGCAACTCCGCAAAAGCAGA
This sequence comes from Nostoc sp., assembly GCF_036917155.1. Classification (GTDB taxonomy): domain Bacteria; phylum Cyanobacteriota; class Cyanobacteriia; order Cyanobacteriales; family Nostocaceae; genus Nostoc. The sequence goes on from NZ_JBALDZ010000005.1 coordinate 101,807, forward strand.
ATTGCTAGTATCCAACAGTTGGGTGCTGCCTTAGAACAACAGAGGCAATACTATAGGCAGCAGGTGAACGGCAACCGCCCAGAAGATATTGCCCAAGGGCGATCGCAAGTAAGCCAAGCAGCGGCTCAAGTCCAGTCGGCTCAAGTCCAACTGCAATATACAAAAGTCCTAGCTCCTTTCACAGGTATTGTTGGTAATATTCCAGTCAGGGTAGGGCAGTATGTAGGACAAGGGGATCAACTGACCACATTGACCAAAAACGACTTTTTATATCTGGATATATCCATTCCCCTAAATCAAGCCAAAAAGTTGCGCTTGGGCTTACCTGTGCAAATGCTGGACGCCCAAGGTAAACCGACATCAACGGGTAAGATCAGTTTTATCTCCCCCAATGCCAGTTCGGATTCGCAGACAGTTTTGGTGAAAGCCAACTTTAGCAATTTCAGAAATCGACTGCTGAATCTTCAGTCAGTGCAAACCAGAGTGATCTGGGATGAACGTCCAGGAATCTTAATTCCAGTTACAGCAGTATCTCGGTTGGGTGGGGAGACTTTTGTGTTTGTGGCTCAAGCACCACAGGAAAAGCCTCAATCTGGAGCGCCAGCAACATCTTTAGTCGCTCAACAAAAACCTGTGAAATTGGGAGTTATTGAGGGAAATAATTATCAAGTTATTGACGGATTAAAGGCTGGGGACAAAATTGTTGTTTCCGGTATTCTCAACATAACCAATGGCGCTCCCATCAAGCCTGCACCAGAAGAAGTGGGTAGTCAAAATTAATTTTTCCCTGTCGTCTATGTTCCTCTTCCCTGTCTCCTATAAACGGGAGCATCTCAATGAGTGTAAAAACACACCTTGCCCTGGCGAATGGAATTCGCGCGCCAGTTGCTCATGGGGGAAACCCCCTTCTCTACGAGACGCTCCGCGAACGCGGAGCGTCTCGTAGAGAAGGAAAGGCGCTAGCCTCTCCCAATGTGAGAAGACTGCACTGGCTTGGCTATACGAGACTTTACCCACCTTCGTGGGTTTCAAATTCTTTGAGTCCGCGTAGGCGGACGAAAGTTTGTGTAGCCGCGATTTCTAATCGCCCGATATTTTTGCTTTCGTTGAGATGCTCCCCCTATAAACATCGTAGTATGAGGGGATGGGGAAGACTAATTTCAAAGGGGAAATGCATGAAAATTGCTATTGGCAGTGATGAACGCACCAACCTTACTGATAGGGTACTAGAAGAACTTAAGCAGCGTGGGCATGAAGTTATACTCTTTGGTTCTCTAACCGAGAATGATCCTGAAATCGATTGGCCTGTTAGCTGTAGTAAAGTTGCTTCGGCGGTAGCAACCCAGAAAGCAGATGAGGGAATTGTCTTTTGTTGGACTGGTACGGGTGCATCTATAGCCGCCAATAAAGTCTCTGGGATACGTGCAGCATTGTGCCATGATGCTGAGACGGCACGCGGGGCCCGCATCTGGAATCATGCGAACGTTCTTGTATTAAGTTTACGTGCAACTACAGAAGCGATCGCTAAAGAAATATTAGATACCTGGTTTAGCACACCTTTTTCTGAAGATGAGTGGAACCTCCTGCAAATCAAACGAATTAAACAACTAGAAGAAAAGGTTTAATTTGTAGACCGATTGCAAAAATTCCACAACGGCTTCAAAAATTCTATGTGGGCATAATGGCAAACCCAAATTTACAGTTAAGTCAGCACAATGGTAACAATAGCAGTCAATCCCTATCTCGATCGCAACTTCGCTCCAATCCATGAAGAAATCACCACCGACAAATTGTCAGTCATCGGTGAATTACCCCTTGAATTATCGGGGATGTTTGTACGGAATGGCCCTAACCCTCAATGGACACCCATCGGTCAATATCACTGGTTTGATGGAGATGGGATGTTGCATGGTGTGCAAATTAGCAACAGCGTAGCCACTTATCGTAACCGCTACATTCAGACAACCGGATGGAAAAAAGAACGAGAAGCGGGTAAGGCTCTCTGGAGTGGATTGTTAGAACCACCGCAAATGGATAACCCCCACGGCCCCCGCAAAAATACCGCCAACACTGCCTTAGTGTGGCACGCTGGTCAGATGTTGGCGCTGAACGAGGGGGGTAAACCTCACGCCATCAAGCTTCCTGAATTAGATACCATTGGCGAGTATACCTACAATGGCAAACTGGTTTCTCCCTTCACAGCCCATCCCAAAGTAGACCCAGTAACAGGGGAAATGATCTTCTTTGGCTATTCTCTGTTTGTGCCACCGTACCTGCAATATAGTGTGGTTTCAGCAGAAGGCGAACTGTTGCGGACAGTGCCAATTGACCTACCAATAGGGGTGATGATGCATGATTTCGCCATCACTGAAAACTACACCATTTTTATGGATTTGCCCCTGACTTTTAATCTTGAAAGGGCGCAACGGGGAGAACCTATAATGATGTTTGAGCGCGATCGCTCCAGTCGCTTCGGGATTTTACCACGTCACGGTGACAACAGTAATATCCGCTGGTTTGAGAGTCCCGCTTGCTACGTCTTCCATACCCTCAACGCCTACGAAGACGGAGACGAAGTAGTGCTGATTGCCTGTCGCATGAGTTCTACTACTATTTTGAGTTCTGATGATTCACAACCTGACCCAGAAGGAAATATCCCCCGTTTGTATCGCTGGCGATTCAACCTCAGCACGGGAACAGTGCGTGAAGAAATTTTGGATGATGTCGCTTCCGAATTTCCCCGCGTTAACGAAAACCTATTGGGGCGACAAACCCAATATGGCTACAGTAACAAAATGGCGAACAATCCCCTACCCTTATTTGAAGGTATTATTAAGTACGACTTCAGCAGTGGAAAGTCCCAAACCCATAACTTCGGACAGGGACGCTATGGCGGTGAAGCTGTGTTTGCGCCGCGTCCTGGTGCAACGGCTGAAGATGATGGTTGGCTTATAACTTTCGTCCATGATGAGGGTGAAGATACTTCAGAATTAGTAGTAGTGAATGCTCAAGATGTAACAACTGAACCTGTAGCGCGGGTGATAATTCCTCAGCGAGTGCCTTATGGGTTTCATGGGACCTGGGTTGCACAGGAATAGGGTATTTGCCAAAAAATCACCCAATACGCTTTCGATAATCTTGGTGATTCTTTCTCTAGATTCTTTAGTAAAAAAGGTGGATATCCAAAGTTTA
>NZ_JBALDZ010000006.1:0-8697 GCF_036917155.1 Nostoc sp.
TTAATCACCCAATGATTTATGTATTTATACATTAAAAACATGTATTTATTATTACTAAGCTTTGTGTTACAAAATGAAGTGCGGAATGTGGGTTAAATCTGCCTGAAATACTGGCACTGATTCAGCAGTTGCCACAGCGATCTTCGTGGGAACGCTCAGAAAAAGTCAAAGCTGCTGCGGCGAAGGCAAAAGTTGTTCAATTGCCATTCCGTACTACAGTTGCACAACCAGAAACAGTTTCCTCTCTTCCAGACGACATAGTAGTGTTGGAATACGAAGTCGTCGAGTGGTCTGCTACTGAAGGACTCAAAGATACTTTATATGAAACCTATCGCCCACAACGAATCAGAATTAAAGATGCTTTACCTCATCCCTCGCTGCTTTGCGAAAGTGCAGCCCTAGCACTTGTCTCGCCACCAACACCAACTTATAAACCGCATCTCCCACGGAATATTATCACACAAGGCTTGTTGTCAGAGGCACAACTTGAAAGCGTTATTTACGCAGGTCAGGCGCACTGTGAATTTCTATCTGGGTCTTATATTGTTGATGACTCATGGGATAATGTGACTGTAGCAGCAACTAGCTCAGAAAACGCTGTTAGATTTCGCCGTGGCTGGTTCCTTGGTGATGGGACGGGAGCGGGGAAAGGACGACAGTGTGCAGGAATCATCCTCGACAACTGGTGTCAGGGACGACGCAAGGCAATCTGGGTATCTAAAAGTTCTGCCTTAATTGAAGATGCCCGACGCGATTGGTGTGCGCTCGGAGGTAGTGAAAAAGATATCATTGATCTGGGTAACATCAAACTTGCCGACTCAATCCCTTTCACCCAAGGCATTCTGTTCTGCACCTACTCGACTCTGCGCTCACAAAAGAATGATAAAAGTCGGCTCAAGCAAATCGTTGAGTGGGCAGGCAAGGACTTTGAGGGAGCGATCGCTTTCGACGAATGCCACAGTATGGGTAACGCAATGGCACAAGAGGGTAAATTGGGCATGGTTGCAGCATCCCAGCAAGGCATTGTTGGACTGCGGTTGCAAAATGCATTACCGCAGGCACGGGTTGTCTACGTTTCTGCGACTGGTGCTACTATTGTCTCAAATCTCTCATACGCCAATCGCCTGGGACTTTGGCAGACTGGGGATTTCCCGTTTACCTCCCGTGAAGATTTTGTGGAATCCATTGAGGGGGGTGGTATCGCCGCGATGGAAGTTGTGGCTAGAGATTTGAAAGCACTCGGTCTGTATTTGGCGCGGAGTCTTTCATTCGAGGGAGTTGAGTATCAAACTCTCTACATTGATTTAACGCCCACGCAGGAACGGAGTTATAACAGCTACTCCGATGCTTTTCAGGTTATTCATAATAATTTAGAGAAAGCGCTAGAAGCTTGCAATATCTCTGGTGACAAGACTTACAACCGTGCTGCGAAGATGAGCGCAGTGTCTCAGTTCGAGTCGCACAAGCAAAGATTCTTCAACCATCTGTTGACAGGTATGAAGTGTCCTCTCTTGATCAAAGCGATTGAGCAGGATTTAGTCCAAGGTCTTGCAGTTGTCATTCAAATAGTTTCGACTAATGAAGAACTTTTGAAACGACGACTTGATGAAGTTCCGGCTGACGAATGGCAGGATCTCAATCTTGACCTGACTCCACGGGAATACCTCATGGATTACCTGATGAGTGCTTTCCCTGTTCATCTTCATTCCATCCATTCTGGCGTTGATGGAGAAGAAAGATCCGAGCCAGTCTTTGACGCTGATGGCTCTCCGGTTATTTCTATTGAAGCTGTAGCCTTGAGAGATGCCTTAGTCGATAAGTTAGCAAGTCTTGACCCAATCCCTGGCGCATTAGAACAATTGCTGTGGCATTTTGGTCACAAGCAAGTGGCTGAAGTCACAGGTCGTAGCAAGCGAGTTCTCAAGGATGATTCCGGACGTTTGTTTGTTGATTCACGTGGTGGTGGCGCTAACATTGCTGAAACTGCTGCATTCATGGCGGACGAGAAACAAATTCTCATCTTCTCTGATGCTGGTGGTACTGGTCGCAGTTACCATGCTGACCTTAACGCTGTGAATCGTAAAAGGCGATCGCACTATCTTTTAGAAGCCGGCTGGAGAGCAGACAACGCAATCCAGGGGTTGGGGCGATCGCACAGAACCAACCAAGCATCAGCACCCGTGTTCCGACCTGTTACCACTAACGTCATCGGTGAACGCCGCTTTATCTCAACTATTGCCCGAAGGCTCGATAGCTTGGGCGCTCTGACTCGCGGTCAACGGCAGACGGGTGGCAATGGGATATTTGAGGCTAAGGATAATCTGGAGTCGAACTATGCAGAACACGCTTTGTATGAGTTATTTAAGCAAATCTTCCAAGGTCGATTTTATGAAGTGTCACTCGGCACTTTCGAGCAAATGACAGGTTTATCGCTGACTTCCCACGAAGGTGGGATGAAGATCGATCTCCCACCACTACGGCAATTCCTTAATCGGCTGCTGGCTTTACGCATCGATATGCAAAACATCATTTTCGAGCGTTTTGAGTTATTGCTAAGTCAGCAGATTGAAGCAGCGATCGCGGCTGGTGTTTACGAGATGGGTGTAGAGACACTCCGGGCTGAACGCTTTACTGTTGAGAGCCAGGAAGCTGTCTACACCCACCCTGCCACAGGTAGCGTCACCAACTACCTCAAAATTGAGCGAGTTCAGAAGAACAACATCAGAACGGCTCAAGAGATGGTTGAGTTTGCTGCCAAGTACCAAGGGCAATTCATGGTGAATGAGAAAGGTCGTGCGGCGATAACAATTCCAACGCATAGTCTATTCGACTCTGAGGGTGGAGTTGTCCCAAGAGTTTTGCTGATTCGCCCACAGAAAGAAACTCGCGTACCAGTCCAAGACTTGGAATCTTCCACTTGGCGGCAGGTTTCGGCTGACACCTTTGCTGCTGCTTGGTCTACTGAAGTAGACGCATTGCCCAAGTTCACAACCGATTATCTGCACTTAGTCACCGGTATTTTGTTGCCCATTTGGAAAATCTTGCCGCAGCAGAATAGTCGAGTATTCCGACTACAAACCAGCGATGGACAAAAGATTCTCGGTCGGGTGGTGAATGCTCACGACATTCAAACCGTGCGCGAACAACTTGGACTAAGGAACCAAGTGCTTTCTCCAGAAGAACTTGTCTCACTGGTACTCAACCAGAGATATACACAGCAGTTGCCAGGTGGTGTAACCTTGCGACGTTCTTTCGTTGCTAATGAAGCTCGCATAGAACTGGTTAATGCTATCTCACTGGCAGAGCGACTCTTAGCTGTGGGTTGCTTCACCGAGATCATCAACTGGCAAAAGCGGGTATTCATTCCGGTTTCAGACAAAGCCCCAGCTATTCTAGCGGCTGTGATTGGAATATTGGGATAATTCCCAACTTCAAAGACCCAGGCATTTAATCTGGGTCTTTTTTTCTCTCAAAAACTTACTTAAGATAGATTATTATTCATACTTAAGTTACTTGTAAAAAGTGCTAATGTTAAAAAAATTTCCAGAAGGTCTATAACTAGGCTTGATCTGTTAGTTTCACTTAAGGCATTACGAAGGTAGGTATTGGTGCAGCGATCGCGCTTTTTTTACATCTGCAATTCAACACTCCGTTCCCCCTACCGTTGCCCCACGCTGCCTTGAGAACTGCGATGGCTGCGCCAACGCGCCTGGGCAAACGCTACAGCTTTGCAATGATTGGATTGCTTGACCACTAGCAATTCATTTATGGTGCTACTTTTTCTTTGAACAGCTTCCCAGGAGAAAATGCAGGAACTTTGGTAGCTGGGATAGTCATTGGCTCATTCGTTAGGTACAGCGATCGAGTTAAGATCATTGACTGTTTGAGACGGAAGTTGCAAATCTGCGGCTTTGAGATTCTCGCGCAGATGCTCAACCGATGACGTTCCCGGAATCAGCAGGATGTTAGGCGCTCGTTGAAGCAGCCATGCTAGCGCGACCTGCATTGGTGTCGCCTGAAGAGAGCTTGCAGCGGCATCGAGCTTGGACGATTGCAACGGCGTGAATCCACCGAGCGGAAAGAACGGTACATACGCCACACCGCGCTGTGCGAGGTCGTCGATCAAGGCATCATCTTCGCGATGCGCTAAGTTGTACTGGTTCTGGACACACACAATCTCAGTCATCGCCTGAGCTTCCTCGAACTGTCGGGGAGTAATGTTGCTCAGTCCGATATGGCGGATGAGTCCCTGACGCTTCAAGTCAACTAGGGTGGTCAGTGGTTCTGCGATCGGCCCTTCGGACGGTGCTTGAGTACCTCCAACTCTGAGATTGACAATATCTAGCGCCTCAAGACCAAGATTTTGCAGGTTATCGTGAACGGCGGTGATCAGCTCTTGCCGCGAGAAAGCAGGTTGCCACGACTTATCCGCCGGACGACGCGCCCCTACCTTAGTGACAATCACCAAATTCTCAGGATAGGGGTGAAGCGCCTGACGAATAATTTGATTGGTGATGTGCGGACCATAGAAATCGCTAGTATCAATGTGATTGACACCGAGGGCGATCGCCTCACGGAGAACCGCAATGGCGGCATCCACGTCACGGGGCGGCCCAAACACTCCTGGCCCCGCGAGTTGCATTGCACCGTAACCCAGACGATTGAGAGCGATCGACGTGTTTGGCAGCGTGAAGCTGCCCCCTAGATTGGTTTGCTGAATCATATTGCTATTTCCTTCGAGTGCTAATTAGTTTTAGTAAAAAGAGTGAAGCCTATTCGATGTCAAAAGGAGGATTATTTCAGGCTGTATTTTCAGTACTCACAAAGATGCTGGTTGAGTCATGCTCATACTCTTATTCGCCGTTCACACGCAACACGATCTTGCCCAGATAATGCTGTTTCATCGCTGATTGCGCCTGCGCCGCCGCTTCGAGTGGAAACGTCTGCGCGATGTGAACTTGAAACTGGTCGATGCCGATCAATCGGTTGAGTTGATCGAACAACATCGGGTCAGCATTTGCCTTCTTGAGTTCCACACCGTCGGGCGCTTTGGGTTCGGGCATTATGCCGTTAGGAAAAGCAATGATTCCGCCCTGGCGCACCAAACTCAGCGTAGATTGAACGTTGTCACTGCCCACTAGCACCAACGCGGCATCGAAGCCATCGGGCGCAAATGCGCGGGCGCGTTGCCCAACGTCGTCGCCGTGTCCGTCCACCGCTTCATCAGCACCCAACTGCTTGACCAACTCCACACCGTCTGCGCCCGATGCAATGGCGAAAACGCTCGCGCCCATCCGCTTGGCGAGTTGCAGCGCGACGTGACCGACGCCACCGCTCGCGCCCCACAGGATCAATTTAGTTCCGTCGCCCGTCAAGAGCGCCTTCAAATTACTTAGCGCCGTCAAACCAGCAATGGGCAATCCGCCTGCCATTAGCATATCAAGGCCATCGGGTATCGGCGCGACCGTTTTTTCGGAGACGACGACGTATTCTGCATAGCTACCGCCCTTGTCGTTCATAAAACTTTGGGCATAAACGCGATCGCCAACGGCGAAACGCTCGACACCATCGCCGACAGCAGTGATTGTGCCTGCACATTCGCCGCCCAGCACACGCGGAAAGTGAACTTCGTTATACACCAGTTCACCTTCACGCTCCATCACGTCCCAGACACCAACTCCGGCGACCTCAACGCGAATCAAAACTTCGCCCGTATCTACCGTAGGTACGGGTAAGGTGTGCAAAGTCAGCTTATCAGATCCGCCGAACTTGTCAACAGCCATTGCTTTCATCGGTTGGGAAGTGGTTTGCATTTCTTAGGTTCTCCGAATCGAACGCTTCTTTGATCGCTACGAGTTCAGCATAAGTTTGAAAAGCTTTTCTTGAAATACACAAACCTCGCTGATGATTGCCTAATTCTCCAAAGCAATCGTTTTAAGTGGTTCTATAATTGTCAAGAGTAAGGCATTGAGCGATCAAGTTCATAGCATGATTAAAATTTCTAATTCTGACGTGATTGCGAATCAGTACCAAGAACTCGCGACCTTGCTAATCAGGCACACCGAGGGTAATGGTTTGCATTCAACTGCGATCAATCAATTGAGCTTTGGGCGCTCCGATGCGATGTCTTCGGCAACCTACAGTGTTGATGAACCCCGCTTCACCCTGATCGTTCAAGGCAAGAAAGAAATGTTGCTGGGTGAGGAAACATATCCATACCACGCAGGGCAATATCAAGTCCTTTCGGTTGCTCTACCGATCAGTGGATGTGTGGTTGAGGCAACACCTGACAAGCCGTGTTTAATGCTGAAGTTGAGCTTAGACTTAGTGCAACTGTGTGATTTGGTTGCCCAGATGGGTTTTAGTTCAGCCAAGCAAGAGAACTCTGTCCGAGGTCTATGGGTTAGCAACGCCGATGCTACGTTGATCGAGTGTGTCCTTCGCATAGTCAAGCTCTTAGAAACACCGCAAGACATCCCGATACTAGCACCGGTGATGCTGCGTGAACTCTATTACCGTCTGCTTGTCGGGGAACAAAGTAAAGCCGTGCGCCAAATTGCCACATCCGGCAGCAGTATGCAGCGCATTGCGTCAGCCATCCAACTGATCAAGGCTGAGTTTAACCAATCGCTGCGGATCGAGGATTTAGCAAACCGGGTCAAGATGTCTGCTTCGTCGTTTCACCAGCATTTTAAGCAAGTGACCTCGATGAGTCCAATGCAATATCAAAAGCAGCTAAGACTGTTGGAAGCACGACGCCTAATGCTAACTGAAGATTTTGACGCAATTGCTACTGCTCACCAAGTGGGATATGAAAGTCCCTCACAGTTCAGCCGTGAATATTCTCGAATGTTTGGTGCGCCGCCAATTCAGGACATTCAACGTTTACGTACAGCATAACCCTGTTTTGTCACTCTAAGAAAATAAAAATCAGAGCCGAATTTTCAACTGTATAGCCAACGGTGTACTCGCTATCCCACATTATATTCGTGCATCTAATTACTAAAACAGTGACAATTAGTTAGCAGAGGGTAGCGACCGATCTTTAATTTTGTTTTAGTACTTTTTCAATTTCTATTAATTTGTGACGTAAGACTTCCTGTAATTCTGTTAATTCAGCAGGGTTAGCTTGCTTGAGCAACTCTAAAGAGAGTTGTTGCAAACGATTAGATGCTTGGGATACTGCTTTTTTCTTAGTATTTTTGGTTACTGCTAGCTTAGACTCAGATGCTATCACTTCAGCTACTAATTTTCGAGTAGCAACAACAGACAACTTTTCTACTATTACTTTGTGCGTAGTCTCTTCCCTAATAGATTTTGCTTTTTGTTCACTCAATCCCAAATTTTTTGCGGAAAGTTTTTGTAGAGCCAATGCATGAACACCTTTAAGTCCTGCTCTTATAGCAAGTTTTAGGTCTTCTGCTAAAGATAGCATCGGAAAAATATTGGCATCGATAGAAGCAGGATTTAGCTGTAAATCTAACAGTAGGCTTAAGATTGCTCGTTCTGAGTCGCTTAAATCTAACGACTCTAGTTCTTGTTCTTGTTTTTTTGCATCTGCTGTTATTAAATCCACCAGCGATGTTATACGTTTTTGACTATTCAAACGTCGTATTACTGTTGAAAGAATACGCGGAATATCTTGAAGTTCTAATCCAATAATTGTAGACAATTCACGCGCGATCGCCTCGGCTTTATCCAAAGGATTAAGGTCTTCTCGATGTAGAGAAGTTAGTAGTGCTTTACGATGTAAACCAGTCGGTTCTGGAATAATAACTGCTTCTAAGGTTTGCCAACCTAAAGCTTTAGCACTGCGCCAGCGTCGCTCTCCGTCAAATATTAATAGATGATTCTCTCTTTGAATCAGAATAACTGGTTGTAACTGTCCATCACTAGCTAAAGAGCGAGACATAGATTCAAGACTTTCAGTTAAAAATGTTTGTCTAGGTTGTTCTATATTTGGCTCTATTTGCTCGATAGGAATTGACAAAATACCTATTTGTGACTGAAGTTGTGTTCGCAACTCTTCCAATTGTCTTTCCAACTCGCCAGAATTTTTGTCACGAAGTTCTTCAATCTCTGCTCTTAATTGCTGTATTTCTTGCTCTGCTTCAGATAATTGCTGAGATTGCTTCGCACCTGAAAAATAATTTGTAAGATTAGGAGTGTTACGAGCGCACATAATTATTTTGTCTTTTTAGTTGTCTTAGGTTTTCCAATTAAAGTCACAAGATGAGAAGTAGTTTCTTTAAAATCATCCTTAGCAGGATGACTAGGACGGTAAATATGCAATGGTAAACCTTGACCACTGGCATTGACAAATTCTGCGCTATCACGGATTGCTGGAAATGCTCGAATCTTCATGTGTTGCAACTGTTCAGGTAATCCTGCAAGCATCTGTCTATGAGTACTTCTGCGAACATCATATTGATTGGGAACAAATCCTAAAATTTCTGGAGTTGGGTTTAAACGCAAGTATTTGCAATGATAGTAGTACCATTCCAATAAATGTGCTGCTCCTTGAATTGATTTTGGTTCTAGCTGTACGGGGATAATAATATGTGTACAAGCGGCTAGAGCCATTAAAGGTAAAGGGCCAAGGGTAGCTGGGCAATCAAAAATAACTACATCGTGTGCTAGTGGATAATCTGTTAAACAGTCGGCTAAAAGGTAGGCTCCTCTTTTATGTAGCACAAG
>NZ_JBALDZ010000007.1:0-20085 GCF_036917155.1 Nostoc sp.
CGATGGCGAGGCAACTTTACTATCACTAATTTTTTACCGATGGTAGGTGTAATATCAGCTTACCTGCTTTGTATACCAATTAGATAGCTAGGGGGCCTATCCAAACAGTAGTTTTAGCTCCAAGTGGGAAGCGATAGAACAATCTGTCAAGATAAACAGAACCGTCCGTATAAAAAGTATTCCTTTCAACATTAAACCGAGTCTGTGGAGTTCCTGTCAGGGGTGTTGTTCCTCCAGGAAAAACTGCGCCTGACAAAACTGGAACGTTAACTGCCGTTAAACTAGTGGTCAACTGGTCTTTACCAGTAAAGCTAGTTTGCAGGGCAAGTGTAGCACGGTAGCTAAAAAAGACGTTGGTGTTATCCCTATTACTATTGACACCGTTGCCAAAAGTATCACCGATAAAGAATTGTGCAAGACCTTGTAGTTTGGTAGTTGTAGAAAACTGAGTTGCTTCTAACTTAGCAATACGTGTTTCTAAGGCATCTACCTGTCCCCGCAATGTAGTAAGTTCGGCGGCAAACTGTTCTTGCAGTTTTTGCAGAGTAGCTAAGTCTTCTTTTCGTACTAAATCTCCGGTGCTAGTAGCAATCAGTTCGTTGAGGCGATCGAGGGCTGCATTCAAGCCTGCGGCAAATTCATAACGAGTCAATGCCCGATTACCTTTAAATGTGCCATCTGGATATCCTGCAATCACTCCGTAGCGTTCAACCAAAGACTGCAACGCTTGAAAGGCCCAATCTGTAGGTTGAACGTCAGAGAGTTGTGAAACAGATGTAACTTGCTCTGTGCGATCGCTATGAACACCTAAAACTGGCAATTTTACTGCGTTACCCAATGGTTCTGCATTCGATGAAGTCTTCTGAGTAATGCCGGTTGGGGTAATCTCTGGTATTGCTTGCTGTGTCGGCTGTGCTGTATTTTCTGCTTCAGATGCAGTTGTTGCTGAAGACAGGGCTACGAGTCCACCAAACAAAGCTGGAATCACTAGCAAATAATTCCACAAAACTTTAGACATGGGTTGTTTGTTCCTCACACAATATCAACTAAATTCCGCTGCTCAATCTTTTTTTGGTAGCTACAAGACCTTGTGGAAGAGCGAACATCCGTATATATAATTCAATACAGTTCAGATAAGACCAAAACACTTGTAGAGACGGCGATTTATCGCGTCTCGAAAACCCAAAATTTTTGCCAGTCGCCCTTAACTGAACCGTATTGATATATAATTGTTGGAATTTCTTCGGTTTCCAAGTAGGGGCGTACAGATCCCGCATTTCTCACAAGCTCCCCTGCTCCCTTCGCGGGTGAAGTAATGAGATGTGGTGAGAAATCCAGGAGATGTACGTCCCTACGACCGATTCATTTGTTGCAAAGATTTAGCGCTGGAACACTAAAAACCCAGTTGGGCGTAACCAACTAGAGAGACGCGATAAATCGCCGTCTCTACAAGAGATTTATCCATCAATTATTTATTGACAGACTAATAGCTAAGATTTCAGAATTTATAAAATTTAGACGCTAAACAGCTAATAAGCTGTTTAGCTACTTTCACTAAGCTCAAATTCTAAAAAACATTGGTAGGTAGATACTTGGAGCCGGAATAGGATTCCTAGCTCTTGTTTGGAAAAATTTATTAAACAACGGTAAGTCTATCGAAATTAAGTATTTTGCGTACTAATACTTGGATGTTGGCACAAAGGACTATAAAAAGCAAGCCCCTTGAGGGGGATAAAAAAATTTATTTTACATAACTTTATGTTTGAAGTTGTTTGTTAAAATACTTGCTTTTTCTCGAAAACTGTGAAAAGCTTTGTTATGTTAGAAACTACGGTTTATCGATCAAGATAAAGTATTTATGATGTTAATCTAGTGACAACTTGTCTTGAGAGGCAGTAATTTCAGGCTGCTAGCTAGATTTCTAAATATTTATTTTGCAGCATCGATGGGGTGAAGACCTGATGCTTAAGACTTTATCGATGGGGGGAAATGGCAAATGATCAAGACGTTAACAACCGATTTTGAACTCGACTTAGAAGCAGATGTGCTTGTGATTGGAGGTGGCCCATCTGGGACTTGGGCGGCATGGAGTGCTGCATCAAGTGGAGCTAGGGTGATCCTCGTTGATAAAGGATATTGTGGCACAACTGGATGCGCTGCTGCATCTGGGAATGGTGTGTGGTATGTGCCACCCAACCCAGAAGCACGGGAAACAGCGAAGGCGAGTCGGGAATCGCTGGGTGGGTTTTTAGCCGATCGCAATTGGATGGATCGGGTACTGGATCAGACTTATGTAAACGTCAATAAATTAGCAGAGTGGGGTTATCCCTTCCCTACCGACGATGAAGGCAAACCCTACCGGCGATCGCTGCAAGGGCCGGAATATATGCGGCTGATGCGGCGGCAGATTCAACGCGCTGGAGTCAAGATTTTAGACAACAGCCCCGCCTTAGAACTACTGGTAGATGATGATGGTGCTGTTGCTGGTGCAACAGGTGTGAACCGTCAGACAGGTGAGAAATGGATAGTGCGATCGCCAGCCACGATTATTGCGACAGGTGGCTGTGCATTTCTCAGTAAAGCGTTAGGATGCAACGTCCTGACAGGGGATGGTTATCTAATGGCGGCAGAAGCAGGAGCCGAGATGTCGGGTATGGAATTTTCCAACGCTTACGGCATCTCCCCCGCCTTTTCTTCAGTCACCAAAACCCTGTTTTATAATTGGGCAACTTTTACCTACGAAGACGGTAGTGTAATTCCGGGGGCAAGTTCTCATCGGCGGTCAGTAATCGCTGAAACCTTACTGCAACAGCCAGTCTACGCCATCATAGACAAAGCGGCAGAATCGATGCGGCCATCTATGCGTTTAGCGCAGCCGAACTTCTTTTTACCCTTTGACCGTGCAGGTATCGACCCATTTACCCAACGTTTCCCTGTGACTCTGCGTTTAGAGGGAACTGTGCGGGGAACGGGGGGAATTCGGATTGTTGATGAGAGTTGTGCCAGTTCTGTACGGGGACTCTATGCGGCTGGAGATGCAGCAACACGGGAACTAATTTGTGGCGGATTTACTGGCGGTGGTAGTCATAATGCGGCTTGGGCAATATCTTCTGGTTATTGGTCAGGGAAATCGGCTGCTGAATATACCCGTAGTTTAGGGGAAAATAAAACTCAACGGCTAGTTTTGGGAGTTGGAGAAGTAGTATTACATAGTGGGAGCGATCGCACCTTAGCGACTGATGAAATTATTCAGGCAGTCCAAGCTGAAGTATTCCCCTACGAAAAGAACTATTTCCGTACAGAACAAGGCTTAACCGAGTCTTTGGGTAGATTAAATCATCTTTGGCAAGAACTTCGCAGTAGCCAGGTAACATCAGAGAAAGAGCTTCCCAAGGCGCGAGAAGCTGCGGCGATGGTAGCTACGGCGCGGTGGATGTACAGCAGTGCCATTGAACGTAAAGAAACTCGTGGAATGCACAGACATTTAGACTATCCAGAACAAGATGCTAATCAGCAACATTACCTAATTAGTGGCGGATTAGATCAAGTCTGGGTGAAGAGTCAGCCTTTATATAGTGCAGAAAAGTCACAACCCAAAATAGGAGCAGCAGTGTGATTGAGTTGGTCAGCGAGTCGCGGTGCATAGAATGTAATATCTGCGTGAATATTTGTCCAACCAACGTGTTTGACAGAGTGCCAGATGCGCCGCCAACCATTGCCCGACAGAGTGACTGTCAAACCTGTTATATGTGCGAATTGTATTGTCCAGTTGATGCCCTTTATGTCGCACCAGAAAGTGATATAAAAACTTCAGTCAACGAAGCAGAACTAATAGAAATTGGGCTATTAGGTAGTTACCGTGAAAACGTTGGTTGGGGACATAAACGCACCTCAACAGCAAAAGCCGATGAAACATTCCAAATTTTGAAGCAGATGAAATAGTAACGCAATGTGCAACTTATCCTTAGAACCCTACTTCCATTCCTCTCCCCCACAGGGCTACGGTGTATACACAAATTAAATTACCCCCCTTAATCCCCCCGATGTATTTATTGGGGGGAAACAAGAAATCCAGTTCCCTCCCCTTTATAAGAGGAGGGTTAGGGTGGGGTAAAACAGGGTTGGGGGTTAGGTATGAGAGAAAGTTGCACACGGCGTATAATACAGCGGAGAAAAAAGTGATGCTGTCGTTTCCAATAGGAACAGGTTCTATTAGTAAAAATAAATTTACTGCCAAATTATCAACCTCAATAGCTTGTGTCCTGCTGCTACTAACTACAGGATGTAGCCAAGGGGAAACTAAATCTGCTCAATCTGTTGAGGCTATTAATACCAAAAATGCTAGCGCTGTTGCTGCATCTAATAGCGTTTCTACCCTGCGTATAGGTTATGTAGGTACTTCAGAACCTACAGGGCCACTTGGTTGGGCAAAGAAAAAAGGAATTTTAGATCGTGAGTTGCAACAAGCAGGATTCAAAAACATTACTTTTGCAAGATTTCCTAACGGGCCGGATCTAAATGAGGCGTTGGTCGCAGGACAATTAGATGTTGGCTCTTTAGGCGATACACCAGCCATAGTTTTGAGAGCGAGGGGTCAGCAAACACGACTGCTAAGGATCACTCAGTTTAATACAACCGCCTGGTTAGTAGCGAAAAATAATGGCCCACGATCGCTTGCTGAACTTAAGGGTCAAAAAATAGCTACCCAAAAAGGCTCTTATATGCATCGATACCTACTGGGACTATTAGCTGAAGGTAAAATTGCCAAGGATGTAAAAATTGTCCACTTAATGACTACTGAGGCAAAAGCAGCTTTAGAACGTGGTGATGTCGCAGCTTATGCAACCTCAAGCGAACTAGGGCCTTTTCTGAAATCACAAGGGTTTCCAGTGATTGATTCTTCGGCGAATCATCAGGGTTTGTCAGGGACATCATTAGTTGTAGCAACCGAAAGCTTTTTGGCGAAACAACCTGATTTCCCGCAGAAGTTTAATGGAATCCTGACAGAAGCAGCCAAGGATTTAAAAGCTAATTCTGAAGAATATTATCAGTACCACGCCCAAATTACTAAATATCCCCTCGATATCATCAAAGTATCGTTACCACTCAAACAGATATCAGAAGAACCATTACCAGCCGAAGGAGTGAAACTTTTAGAGGGGACGAAGAAATTTTTAGTTTCGCAGGGTTTAGCAAAGTCGGACTTTAAATTAACAGATTGGGCTGTTGAAAAATAGGGAGTGGGGAGTGGGGGAGATGAGGGAGATGAGGGAGATGGGGGAGATGAGGAGGCAGAAATTAGTAATTTTTCTGAGCAAGAAAAACAAATTTTTGTAATTAAGTCTTTCAAAGGTGCAACTTTCCGGCTCAAAGGTGCAACTTCCAGGTTCAAAGGCTCAACTTCTAGGCTCAAAGGCTCAACTTCCAGGCTCAAAGGTGCAACTTCCATGTTAAGTAAGAGGCTCAACTTCCAGGTTCAAAAGCTCAAATTCCATGTTCAAAGGCTCAACTTTCAGGTTCAAAAGCTTTTTGTTTCTCTACTGGCTCTTTCCTTTTGAGCAATCCATTTACAAATTTAGGTAAAATGCTATGACTATTGCACTAGACCGTCCACAGAAAACCAAGTCTGCTCAAATTCGGGAAAAACTGGGTTATCCGATCATCGATACTGATGTGCATACCCAAGAATTTCCCCCAGCATTCTTGGACTATTTAGAGCAAGTTGCTGGAACTGCGATCGCAGAACGTTTTCAAGAACACTTACCTGGTGCATCTCGCTCTAAATGGTTTAAGCAATCTTGGGATGAACGCCGCGCTAACCGCACCGCCCGCCCTCCTTTCTGGACTCGTCCCACTAACGATGCTTTAAATTTAGCTACCGTTAGTTTGCCAAAGTTACTCCACGAACGCTTACAGGAAGCTGGTACAGACTTTGCCGTTGTGTACCCCAATTTGGCAACGATGGCCCCGCACATCGGTAATGAAGAAATGCGGCGGGCTGTTTGTCGGGCGGCTAACACTTATCACGCTGATATTTTCCGCCCTTATAGCGATCGCTTAACACCCATTGCTTCCATCCCCATGCATACGCCCGAAGAGGCGATCGAAGAATTGGAATATGCGGTGAAAGTGCTGGGACTCAAAGCAATTCAAATCCCCGGACATATCCGTCGCCCGATTCCCGCCTTCGAGAAGTATGGCGAAGAAGTAGCCAACGAAGCCATCTGGATTGACACCTTTGGCTTGGATAGTAAATATGATTACGATCCCTTCTGGGCGAAGTGCGTAGAACTGAAAGTTGTACCCACCACCCACTCTTCCGGTATGGGTTGGATCAATCGGCGTTCCATTAGCAATTACCAATACAACCATATTGGTCACTTTGCATCGGCTGCGGAAGCACTATGTAAATCTCTGTTTTTTGGTGGTGTAACTCACCGCTTCCCCACACTCAAGTTTGCTTTCTTAGAAGGAGGTGCAGCTTGGGGTGCTAGTTTGTACACCGATTTGATTTGGCACTGGGATACCCGCAATAAAGACCATATGGTGGAAAATAATAATCCTGGCAATGTTAATTATGAAGAACTGCTAGAATTCTATACCCGCTATGGTGGTGAACTAGTACATGGTCGGTTGGATCAACTAGGTAGCGGTTTAGGTTTCCACGCTGACTTAGTTTCTCCCCTAGAACCAGGTGATTTGGATGAATTCGCCGTAGCAGGAGTTACCAAGCCAGAGGATATCCGCGATCGCTTCTTGAATCATTTCTACTTCGGTACAGAATCAGATGATACCCGTGTAGCTCAAGCTTTTAACCGGAAAGCTAATCCTTATGGCGATCGCGTTAAAGCATTTTTGGGTTCCGATTCTGGTCACTGGGATGTACCTGATATTACTGCGATCGCTGCTAATACCTATTCAATGGTAGAACGCAAGATTATCACCGAAGAAGATTTGCAATATTTCCTATCGATTCATCCCTTGGAGTTGTACACCAGCCTGAATCGTGACTTCTTCAAAGGTACGGCTGTTGAGAAAAGCGCAGATGAGTTTTTGGCTGGGAAAGGGAGTTAGGAGTTAGGAGTTAGGAGTTAGGAGTTAGGAGTTTGGAGTTTGGAGTTTGGAGTTTGGAGTTAGGAGTTTGGAGTTAGGAGTTTGGAGTTTGGAGTTTGGAGTTTGGAGTTTGGAGTTTGGAGTTTGGAGTTATAAATATTAAGTCTTCACAATGCCCAATGCCCAATGCCCATAAACATTTGAATAATTAGGGTAAAATATCATGACGATTGCTCTAGACCGTCCACAAAAAACCAGGTCTGCTCAAATTCGTGAAAAACTTGGTTATCCAATCATTGACACCGATGTACATACCCAGGAATTTGAACCAGCAGTCTTAGATTATTTAGAACAAGTTGGTGGAACTGCACTTGTAGAACGTTTCAAAGAGAATTTACCAGGATCTTCCCGTTTTAAGTGGTACAAGCAAAGTTGGGAAGAACGTTTTGCTTATCGTACCAATCGCCCTAACTGGTGGGGTCGTCCCACCAAAAATACTTTGAATTTGGCTACCATTAGCTTGCCCAAGTTGCTGCACGAACGCTTGCAAGAAGCAGGTACAGACTTTGCCGTGGTGTACCCCAACTTGGCAACGCTGGCCCCAAATATCGGCAACGAAGAAATGCGGCGGGCTGTTTGTCGGGCAGTTAACCAGTACCATGCTGACATTTTCCGCCCTTATAGCGATCGCTTAACACCCATCGCGGCAATTCCCCTACACACTCCCGAAGAAGGGATTGAAGAATTGGAATATGCGGTGAATGTTCTGGGACTCAAAGCAATTCAAATCCCCGGTTACGTCCGTCGTCCAATTCCTGCCTTTGAGAAGTATGGCAAAGAAGTGGCTAACGAAGTGGTTTGGATTGATAACTTTGGTTTAGATAGCGAGTATGATTACGATCCATTCTGGGCTAAGTGCGTAGAACTGAAAGTTGTACCCACAACTCACGCTTCTAGCCAAGGTTGGACAACTCAGCGTTCTGTCACCAACGCCCAGTACAATCACATTAATCACTTTGCCTTTGCAGCCGAAGCATTATGCAAATCGCTGTTCTTTGGTGGAGTTACTCGCCGCTTCCCACAATTAAAGTTTGCCTTCTTAGAAGGTGGTTCAGCTTGGGGTGCTAGTCTCTACGCTGATATTATTTGGCATTGGGAAACCCGCAACAAACAACATTTGTTGTCAAATAACAATCCTGCTATTATCGACAAGGAAGCACTTGTTGAGTTGTACACCCGCTACGGTGGCGAACTGGTAGATGGACGCTTAGATAAAATTGGTGACGGTTTAGGATTCCACCATCAATTATTGGCACCAGAAGATCCAGGCGAACTCGATGAATTTGAACTCGCAGGAATTGAGAAGCCAGAAGATGTGCGCGATCGCTTCTTGAATCATTTCTACTTCGGTACAGAATCAGACGATACCCGTGTATCTCAAGCCTTTAATCGTGCAGCTAATCCCTTTGGCGACAGAGTTAAAGCCTTCTTGGGTTCCGATTCCGGTCACTGGGATGTCCCTGATATCACCGCCGTTACTGCCAACGCCTACTCAATGGCAGAACACGAAATCATTACCGAAGAAGACCTCCGCTACTTCCTCTCAATCCATCCCTTGGAGTTGTACACCAGTCTCAATCAAGACTTCTTCAAGGGTACAGGTGTTGAGAAAGCCGCAAATGAATATTTAGCGGCTAAGAAATAACTGTCATTAGTCCTTTGTCATTAGTCATTTGCAAAGGACTAAGAACAATTACAACGTTCCATGTTCCATTTCCTCTGTTCACTTGTAGCGTGGGCCTTGCCCACTCTACATTTCTCCTAAATTCTGCATTAGGAAAGGATGTTTTGTCTCACATTCATAGAGCAACGAATTAAAAACTGTTTGTAGTAATTGTGTTTGCCTTAATTACGAATTACGAATTACGAATTACAAATTATAAAAGGTGATTTGATTATGGTGCTAGATATTACAAAACCAAAGGATTACATCGACCTAGCAACTTCTTTATCCAAGGAACTTGCTCAATCGGCAGTTGAACGGGATGCTAAAGCCGGAGTTCCAGAAGAGGAAATTAATAAACTACGTGAGAGTGGACTGCTATCACTGGTTGTACCCAAGCAATATGGTGGCATTGGTGCAACTTGGATTGATGCCTTAAAAATTGTCAGAAAGTTATCAAAAGCAGATGGTTCAATTGGTCAATTATATGGTAATCATCTCAATTTGACAGCTTTGGGTCACGTTTCCGGCACACCAGCCCAAAAGGAAAAATATTATAGAGAAACTGCTAAACATAACTTATTTTGGGCAAATGCCATTAATACAAAGGATACTAGACTGAAAATTAATCCAGAAGGTGAGAATTTTCGGGTTAATGGTATTAAAAGCTTTGGTACAGGTATTTCCGTTGCCGATTATCGGGTATTCTCCGCTTTAGAAGATGGCGTAGAATTGCCCTTCATATTCATAATTCCCAAAGACAGAGAAGGGTTAGTTTCTAATCACGATTGGGATAACATCGGGCAACGTCGTACTGATAGCGGTAGTTATACATTTAATAATGTCTTAGTAGAGAAAGATGAGATTTTGGGGCCACCAAATCCTCCTGATAGTGCCTTCTCAACTTTTCTTGGGATTATTGCCCAGCTAACAAAAACCAACGTTTATCTGGGAATTACTAAAGGAGCCTTCGCCGCCGCTCGTGAATATACTAAAACTACTACTCAACCGTGGATCACATCAGGAGTAGATAGCGCTACTCAAGACCCCTATATTCTGCATCATTACGGAGATTTTTGGCTTGAAATTCAAGCTGCGATCGCACTAGCTGACCAAGCCGCCGAGAAGGTGCAAGCAGCTTGGGACAAGGATGCAGAACTCACTCATCAAGAGAGGGGAGAAGTTGCGATCGCAGTTTCCGCAGCCAAGGCATTAGCGACCCGTGTAGGTATAGATATTACCAACCGCATCTTTGAAGTTACGGGAACTCGCGCCACAGCAACCAAATATGGATTTGATCGTTACTGGCGAGATTTGCGAACCTTTACCCTCCACGATCCTGTAGATTACAAATTGCGTGCGATCGGCGATTGGGTACTCAACGATCAGCTACCCGTCATCACCCAATATTCTTAGGCTATTGGGCATTGGGCATTGGTTATTTCCTCCCTATTTTCCCATTCACGTGCTAAGTAAGTCGGTGGAAACAAACCAAATTATATTACGAAACGTGAATAGGCTTAAAACCCTTATCAATGACAAATGACAAATGACAGCCCCCACCAGTTAACTTTAATTGCACCGACTTACTGAGGCGTTTTAGGTGTCTACTCGCTGTCTTGTAAGGTGGACTTTCTTAATCTCCACCTTACTTACCTAAATCCAAAATCTAAAATCCAAAATCCAAAATTGATATGACTCAACTAAAAACACTTCCTACCTACGACCCAAGTTTATTTGAGGGAGCCGCAGAGGGCTACGCTCAATATAGAACCAAATACCCACCGGTTGTATTCGATAAACTAACCGAAATATTTAATCTCAATGGTCAAGGACGACTCCTTGATTTAGGTACTGGCCCAGGATTAATTTCAATTCCCCTACGAACCAAATTTGAAGAAGTTGTGGCGATCGATCCCGATCCCGACATGATTGCAGAAGCTAAACGACAAGCAGCAGCAGTCGGAGCAGATAATATTACTTGGTTAGAACAAGGAGCAGAGTTAATCGACTCTAGTTTAGGGAAATTTAAGTTAACCACAATTGGTAGAGCCTTCCACTGGATGGAACGCGAACTAGTGCTTGAGCGCCTTTATGAATTGCTAACTGATGATGGTGCATTAGCACTGCTTCAGACTGGTGATAACCCTTGGGAAAGCAATCTACCTTGGAAACAAGCTGCTGTTGGAGTAGTGAAAAAATGGTTAGGTGATGAGCGACGGACTGGACAACGAGGACAAGGTATTCGTAAGCCAGTCGATCCTCCCCATGAAGTTGTAATTGGCAATTCGGCTTTTGCTCGTCAAGAAACCTATGAAGTGCCATTTGAAAAATCTTGGACTGTCGATAGCTATCTTGGCTACTTATACACTACAGCCTTCTCACTCAAAATTTTCTATGGCGATAACGCTCCAGAATTTGAAAAGGATCTTAGAGAAGCGCTACTAGCAGTTGAGCCGTCTGGACATTTTACAGAAGAACTCGAAGCTACAATTCTAGTCGCTTGGAAGCACTAGCAAAATTGAACACGAATAAAACAGAGTTTCATTCACAAATTTCCATCTTCCACTAGCACCACTCTGGAGTGGGTCTTTCTCACTCCACTTTCTAAGTTTTTCCTCTTAACTCTTAAATTCTCAGTTCCTCGAGTCGTTATAGAGTGGGTCATACCCACTCTCTTTTCTAACTTCAGACATAAAAAAATCATATTCATTCTGAATTCTGACTCCTGACTACTGAATTCTGTTCGATAAAATTCAGTCCAACAAAAATAAAAACTAAAAATATCCACTTACCTCAAGAAATTACATTGAATCATGTTCAGAAGCTACAGAAAGTCATGGTTGCCTGCGAAGACCTGGCGAATAGAATTCGCGGCTACACTGGCATTGTCCGCCTCCGCGGACTAAAAGTCAAATTAAGGATTTGAAACCCACGGAGGTGGGTTTTGTTTGTATAGACGCGGTTTCTAACCGCCCATTTTCCGTTAAGTTGACACCAATGAGCAATGCTGTGCCCCTACCGCGTGGTCTATTTACCTGAAAATAGCTGTAAAAGAGAAGTCATAATTCTTGGAGGCTGTACAGCACTTTTTATGATCAACAGTGCTGTACTGCTTTTAATAGCTTGACATAATTTTTATGGCAATGATCCTAATAGCTTGACATGAATAAATATCGTGATTTATTGATAGATATTTTTAATTATAGAAAAAATATTTAATTAGTCTAATTTTCAATTATATTAATAATCAAGAGTTTTTTTGGTTATTTAGATCGCAATTAATCATAATCGTTCTGACCACGGATAAGGAATAAATAAAACAACCCATGCCAGCTTTAAAAGGAAAGTTTGAATTCAGGAAAAGTCAGAGAACAACACGTCGTTCCTTGTTGTTTGTTTTAGGCTACTGCTTAATGCTATCGACAGTCTTATCGAGTTGTGGTGAAGCCAAAAATAACACTCAGCAGTCAGCAGCTTCCCCTGAATCTGTAGCTTCATCCACTACAGAGAAGTCAACAGAGAAGCAAGTAGTGCGAATTGTACGTTCAAAACAACTTTCCGCTTTAGCAGTTCTAGAAAAACAGGGTTCCTTGGAAAAGCGATTAGAGCCTCTGGGTTTTAAAGTACAGTGGCCTGAATTTGCCGCTGGGCCACAACAGCTAGAAGCTCTGAATGCCAATGGACTAGATATCGCATCTACAGCCGAATCGCCTCCTGTATTTTCGCAAGCAGCAGGAGCGGCTCTTGTTTATCTATCTACTACACGCCCCAGTGGTAAAGCTATTTCACTTTTAGTTCCGGTGAACTCTCCGATTAAAAGTGTTGCTGATTTGAAAGGTAAAAAAGTAGCTTTCCAAAAAGCCTCCATTGGTCACTACTTATTAGTTAAAGCATTAGAAGATGCCGGACTAAAACTGAGCGATGTCCAATCAGTTTTTCTCACACCGCCAGATGCAAATGCGGCATTTAGTCAGAGTAAGGTGGATGCTTGGTATATTTGGGAGCCATTCGTTACCAGAAATGTAGAAAAGAAAATAGCTCGTGTTTTAGCAGATGGTGGTAAGTTGCGGGATACTGGCAACTTTTACTCAACCTCACGCCAATTTTATCAGGCTCATCCTGACGTGATTAAAGTGTTTCTAGAGGAGCTACAAAAGACAGAAATCTGGACTAAGGATCATCCCAAAGAAGTTGCACAATTACTCGCTCCTGTAACTCAGCTAGACCCACCGACTCTAGAAATAATGCATGATAAATATGACTATGGGTTGCTACCAATTACTGATAAAACTATTACCAAGCAACAGGAAGTTGCAGACAAGTGGTACAGCTTAGGACTTATCCCCAAGAAGGTGAATGTTAAGGAAGGGTTTCTGACACCTGAAGAGTACGCCAAAATTACTCCTTCAGATGTGTTAGCGACTAAGTAGTTATCCTCAAGAAGAAACTAAAACACAGGAGAATATTATGTCTACTTCGACTTTGACAGAAGTTAAAATTAGGTCTATTGATGCCCCTTTGGGAGCTATCGTTACCGATCTGGATGCTAGTCAAGCGATCGCACCTGAAGTTATCTTACAACTTAAGGAAACTCTGCGCGATCGCCACATCTTAATCTTCAAAGACCAAAAGCTCTCCGACCAACAACTTTTGAACTTTTCTCTATACTTTGGCGCACTCTTTGTACCATCTGATGAAACTCCAGTATTGGCTTCTAAACCAGGAGAAACTCCGGTAGTGATTCCGATTTCCAACGTCGATGGTGGCTATACCGGTACTGGAGAATTAACTTTCCATTCTGACCACAAATGGACTCCTACCCCATCTAGTGGTTCACTTCTTTATGCTTTAGAAATACCAACTCATGGTGGAGATACTTATTGGTTAAACACCAATTTGGCCTATGAAGCATTAGATGAAGCTACCAAAAAACGGATTGCAGATTTGCAGTTAATTACCTACAACCCATTTTTGCGAGACCGGAATGCACCCCGCTCTTTGTATCGTTTAGATAAGAATATTCCTTTAATCAGTCCGATCTTTCCACATCCTTTAGTTAGGACACATCCAGACAGTGGTAAAAAACATCTTTATTTAGATGCTGCTACAGAAGTGGAAATTGTTGGGTTAGAGCCGGAAGAAGGATCTAAACTAATTGAACAGTTAAGGCAACATCTCAATCAACCCAAGTTCTACTACCAACACAAATGGTCAGTAGGTGATATTGTCTACTGGGATAATCAAGCTACCTTGCATTACCGTCAAGCATTTGATCCGAATGAGCGACGAGTATTGAAGCGGGTTAGCCTTGCAGGTAGTCGTCCCTTTTAGGCTTTATACCTCAAAAAATTAAGCTAATGCGCCTTTAAATTCTGCATTTTCTTAGGGTAATCAAGAGTCATTAAACGCTGATTATTCATGCGCTTTTTCGATAAGAATACCCAACTGAATTCTGATGAATGATGCAATATAGCAGATGCTTTGACACTCCCCGCGCTAAAGCGACGGGGATTCTACATTCATCGACTCGCCGTTAGACAACAGGCTTGCGCCAATCGCCCAAGAGGGCAAATCTCCTGTAGCGTAAATTCCCGTATGCCCTACGGTACTCAGTCCTAGTCTTAAAATGTTGATGCTAGCATTTAAATCTCTATCCGCGACGTAGCCACAATGGGGGCAAACATGGGTTCTCGTAGACATCCTGTTTTGGCGGATCGCCCTGCGCTAAGGCGCACGCTACGCGAACAGACTAGAAGTCTATCATCTATTGCACGATATTGCCTGTCTTTCCCTTTGACTTTGAACTCGTAAATTATCATCGGTTCGACCTAACCAACTACATATTTATGCTATCATGCTTGGCATAAACTAACAATCAAGGCAAAACAAAACTTCACGGAGTCCTAAAGGACTCAGCCAGCCTTCTCCCAAGGGGAGACGCCAAGGGCGAACATCACGCAGCCTGAAGTACGGAATACGGCGCTATGCGCCTGTTCCTCAAGGGTTTTCGGCATATTCCTTATAACTCTGACTGCACCTATCTAGGTTTATAGAGGGTTTAAAAGGGAACAGGGAACGGGCAACAGGCAACAGGGAAATCCCCATAATTAAAATCAGGGGATTTGTACAAGGACACATTGAAACATCGTGGCTGACGCCATCTCGTTTCAAATATTTTTATCTCTTTTCATAAATAAATTTAGGGGCTTTAAACCCTGTATTCGGGGCTAATTTTTTTTCTGTTCCCTGTTAAGAGTTCCCTGTTCCCGCCCCGAAGGGGCTTGGTAAGTTGTTGATTATGTACTACATCAATTATTATGCAAGCTATTTAAGCTAGTAATAGAGTTGTTTCAATCCAGGGAATGAGAATATGAGGGTTTGGCTTGCCTGCTTTTTGGTGCTATTTGCCTTGGCGGAACTGTTTGACTGGTTGCAAAAATTTAATCTGCCATTACCTATCTATATTTTGGGTGGCGCTTTTTTAGCTGTTGCTTCTAACTATGATAAAATCATAGGCTCCTATTTTGCTGATTCAAGCATTGAAGCATCACTCGAACAACCTCAGTTAGATTCACTAACCTCATCTACTAATCCGATTTCTTTTCCAATTGCTAGTTCTGTTGAAGATGCTCAAATATCTCAAACAGATGATTAGCGCTTGTTTTATTTTATAGTTGACGCTACGCGTAAGCTTGCTTTAAAAGTAGGAATACGCCAAAGTTTCTAACCAGCGAGTAAATTGCTACATTAATAGAAAGCTTAGGTTAACTAGCTTTTAACCTAGATTCCGAAAATTAACTTCTGCGCCTGCAACATCTACCCAATTCAGGGTACCGCCCCAACGCCGTGATTAGTGGACTATTAAAAAAACTCCGTGTCCCCCTTGTCAAAGTTCAGGATTCTCGTGAAACTTCCAAGAGCAAAAGCTGGTTGCAAATTATTTTTGTTACCAGTGTAGGAGTTACCGCCTTGATCTGGGGAGTTCGGCAACTCAAATGGTTACAGCCTTGGGAGTTGAGAGTTTATGACCAGATATTGCGATCGCGTCCAGCAGAAGCACCCGATCGGCGGATTTTGCTAGTAAAAATCACTGATGAGGATCTCAAACGAGAGAAATGGACTCTATCACATCGGACAATCAATCAGCTGTTAAAGAAAATAGAGTCTTATCAACCGCGAATTGTTGGTTTATATATTTTCCAACCAGAAGACAATAATTTGGCGGCTAATTTCCCAAATCAAGATAACATCATCAGCACTTGCTTGTTCAGCAGCTTGGGTAGAGATGAAATTCCACCACCACCGAATGTCGCTATAGATAATGTTGGTTTTAGCGATGTGGTTGCTGATAATGAAAATGACCAAATTATCCGTCGCACTTTGTTATTTGCTAACTCTACAGACAAGAAATGTACAACATCATTTGCATTTGGGGCGCTAATAGCAATTAATTACCTGGAAAAACAAGGTATTGAATACCAGTTCACTAATAAAGGAGAATTTCAGTTAGGTAAAACTCTCTTCCCGCGTCTACAACCTAATTCTGGTGGCTACCAACATTTGGATGCAGATGGCTATCAAATATTATTAAATTACCGTCACCCCAACAGCCTCGCCGACCAAGTAACCCTTAGAGATGTTCTTAGTGGTCGAGTAAATCCCAGCTTAATTAAAGACCGTCTTGTAATTATTGGCACTACAGCAGCTAATATGCCTCCAGGTGGCTTTTATACACCCTACAGCGCTTTACCAGACCAACCAGCCAGAATGCCTGCTCTGTTTATTCATGCACAAATAGCAAGTCAACTCATCAGTACAGTGTTGGATGGGCGATCGCTAATTTGGTATTGGCCAAACTGGGCGGAACTTCTTTGGGTATGGGGTTGGTCGCTTTTAGGTAGTTTTTTAGCATGGCGGTGGCAAAATCCGCTGCTGTTGCTAGTGGTGGGAACGATAACTCTATTTGGCTTAGTATTAATCTGTGTTGCTTTGTTTTTGCAAGCCGGATGGGTGCCGTTAATTCCTTCTGCTCTTGCCTTCGTAATTAGTAGTATCTGTGTGATTGCTTATACTAGCTACCAAAATCAGCGGCAAACTCAGATAATTATTCTGCAAGTTGAAAAACAACAAGAAGCGATCGCCCAATTAAATGTCCTCTTAGAAGACAAAACGGCAGTTCCCGACTCGTCTATTGACTTCCCTCCCCCAATTGATTTACCAGAAATAAAATCAGGTGATTTGCTGTTGAGTGGACGCTATAAAATCTCTCAAACTCTTGGTGCTGGTGGATTTGGTCGCACTTATTTAGCACAGGATACTCAACGACCAGGTAATCCTACTTGTGTCGTTAAAAAGTTAATGCCAGCCCGCCAAGATACACGATTTTTGCAAATTGCTCGCAGGTTGTTTAATAGTGAAGCTGAAATTTTAGAATCTTTGGGTAAACATCATCAAATTCCCGAACTACTTGCTTATTTTGAAGACAACCAAGAATTTTATTTAATTCAACAATATATTGAGGGACATACCCTAAGTGAAGAATTACCACCTGTGCAGAATATGCAAAACGAATCATTTGTGATGCAGATGCTCAAAGAAGTTTTAGAAGTTCTAGAATTTGTTCATCAGCATCGAGTGATTCATCGTGATATCAAACCGACTAATATTATTAGATGCGCTGAAGATAATCGGCTGGTATTGATTGACTTTGGTGCTGTAAAATTGATGCAACCATCAAGTAGTGAGCAAACAGAATTAGCCACAGTAGCCATCGGGACGCGGGGTTATGCACCTCCAGAACAATTTGCTGGTCATCCCCGCTTGTGCAGTGACATTTATGCTTTAGGAATGATTGCTATTCAAGCCATAACTGGGATACCACCGCAAGAACTTCATCCAGATCCAGAAACGGGGAATGTGATGTGGCGGCAAACGGTGCAAGTGAGTGAAGAATTAGGGGCAATTTTAGATAAGATGGTTTGCTATCATTTTAGCGATCGCTATCAATCAGCCACCGCAGTTTTACAAGATTTGAAACGTTTTCCAACTAAGTGAACTGGTGACCGAACAAGGCAAAAGTAAAAAGTAAAAAGGCACTCATAAAGAAAAAGGAAAATGGTCACAAGCCCCTAAATTTATTTATGGAATGAAATAAAAACATTTATAACGATAGCGCAGCGTTAGCGAGTCATCGAGCGTCGTGGCACAGCGCGAGAAGAAAACTCTTCCTAGTCCCCAGTATTGAGTCCCGGAGCGCCATTCCTAAGCAATACTGCGTAGGTTTTGGAATTTCTTGGTTGAGGCAAGCTATTCTTGAGCAGGGGGAGAAATGGAGGCAGGGGAGGAGTTTTGCCTCCCCTGCCTCCCCTGCTTATCCGAGCAGTATTGCATTCCTAAGAGACTTGCTGCGCCGAAGTCGAGGAATCCTGGCGCGACCCGTTGAAAGGTTCAATTAAATCTCTACGTCCACCGCCTCTATAAGGTACAGGGTTACTGGAAGTGTTAGATTTGGTAGTTTCTGAAAATAACTGTTGTGTTTTATAAGTAGGATATAGGGTCTGGGATAATTTATCTATTTGTATTTTATAATTAAGATTTAGCAAAGTAAATAGTAAAGTCCAGACTAATAAATAGGATGTACAAGGCATAGTTAATAGCTCTATTTTATCTCTATTAACTAATACTTGCATTTTCAAATGTATCCGGAAAATATATCTAAATATAACGGTAAAAATGTCTGATTTTTGGGTTTAATATCTCAAGTTAACCTTTGATTGGATACGACTATTATATAAATTTTTGACAAAAGGACTAATGAAAAAAGTCATGAATCTGATCATGACTTTAGGCACAAATAAATTATCGGTTCAGCCAGTAACTAGGGATTGATGAACTATGCACATAATACAGATTGTGTGAAGAATTAATTAAGTGAGAGGCAATAAGTTGACATATCTATGAGTACTGGGTAAATACCCAGAAAAAATTAAGTCGTCTGTAAAAAATATCTCAATTAGTACAATAGCGATCGCGTCCTTCTTGTTTGGCATTGTACATAGCCCTATCGGCTAAAGCGATGAGTATATCTGGCTTGATGTCCCTAGTGGGGATCAGAGAAGTAATACCTAAACTGAGTGTGACTATATTCTTGACATCAGACTTTGCATGGGGAATAGCTTGAGTGTGAATTACTTGCTGAATACTTTGTGCTACTTTGATTGCTCCTGCTAAGTCAGTATTGGGGAGGAGTACCGAAAATTCTTCTCCGCCGTAACGCGCCACAAGATCAGCAGGACGATGAACTGTCTGTTGTGTTGTTTGCGCTATCCTGATTAGACAATCATCGCCTGCAAGATGACCATAGTAATCGTTGTAAAGTTTGAATTTATCAACGTCGAATAAAATCAGTGACAGGGGTTGTTGTTCTCGTGCAAGGCGTTTCCATTCTGCTTGCAGTCGTTCATTAAAGCAGCGACGGTTAGCCACCTGAGTCAAACAATCTACATTTACCAGTTGTTCTAGTTTCTGATTTGCATCTTTGAGAGCCAGTTCAATTTG
Source organism: Nostoc sp. (assembly GCF_036917155.1). GTDB lineage: Bacteria > Cyanobacteriota > Cyanobacteriia > Cyanobacteriales > Nostocaceae > Nostoc. The sequence goes on from NZ_JBALDZ010000007.1 coordinate 19,337, forward strand.
TTTACGTCCTGTAATGTCGCGTATGGTAATAGCAAACCCATCACTTAGCTTTACTGCCACAAAATGATACCAGCAAGAATTACCTAATGGATAGTAAAAATCCCGTTTTAAAGGTTCACCTGTTTCGACAAGATTAACGAAGTGATTAAAGAGTTCTGGTTTCAAACTGGTTAGGAACTTTTTGAGTATCGATTTGCCGATCATCTCTTCACGGTTACTGCCGAACGCTCTGGCAATGACTGGGTTGATAACTAAGCAACGGAAATCTTCAATATCCCCGGTTGCGGGGTTGCGAACAGCTTGCATAGCAGCAATACCATCGAGTGAACTATTCAAAATGCTGGCCAGCATTGCCCTCGACTGATGCAGTATTTCTTCGGTTTCCCTACGCTTAATATTTTCTTGTTCTAAAAGCCGTTGCTGGCGTTGAATGGTTAATTGATTTTCTATCCGCGCTACAACTTCTTCCATTTGAAAGGGTTTGGTGATGTAGTCTATTGCCCCTAGCTCAAAGGCGGTGACTTTATCGAACACATCATCTAAAGCACTAACAAAAATGATGGGAATAGTGCGTAAATCCTCATCCGCTTTGAGAGTTTTACAAACTTGATAGCCATCCATTTCTGGCATCTTGATATCTAAAAGGATGATATCTGGTAATCGTTCATGGGGGTAAATTATTGCTGAAATCGGGCAAAATCTAATGTGTGAAGAAGTTACAGCAATTAAACACACAAGCAGATCCATCT
>NZ_JBALDZ010000008.1:0-19943 GCF_036917155.1 Nostoc sp.
ACGCCCAGACGTTCATATGTGTTTGGTTTGATTTCAATTACCGCATGGTGGAGCGAAGCTCCGCCCATATTTTGTGCCAGTTGCGTAAGTCCTGACTTCTTCTCTACTAACATTAATTTTGGCAATGAAAGCCCAATCAGGGGCTTTAATGACCATTTTGTTGTTTAGAGTGGCACAAATGCCGTAATTAGTTGTTGTTAGGGCGTTAGCTGAAATTTTTCCGGCTAATTGTAGGCTTTCTGTGAGTGCAGCAGCTAAGGCTGGTTGGTTGATGTTGTCCACTGGATCATCTGGGAGTTTGTAATCATCGGGTAGTTTTTCCCAAGTGATTTGGTAGTCTTGGGTGAGGGTTGTCATGGTGGGTTTTCCTTTGGTGTGTAAAAGGGACTGGGGATTGGGGACTGGGGATTAGGGACTTGGTTTTCACTCGTAAAAATTATGAAATTTGCTTTAACCCTTCCCAAATTTTGGAACAATTTCCCAGTACCCAGTACCCAGTCCCCAATTGTTTGATGTCGTGTGTTTTGAGACGCTAAACCTCAAAGGCATGAAGCGTTTATGGGGAAGGAAGATTAGTGATTTAGCACTCCGGGACTTCTTGGATATCTTAGAATGGGTAGCGCATAAAAAAGCTAAGCAGGTGGTCTATATTGACCAGTGGTATCCTTCTAGCAAAACTTGTTCTAACTGTGGGCACGTTTTAGAAAGTTTGGATTTGTCGCTCAGAGAGTGGCGCTGTCCATTATGTCAGTCAGTAAATGGACGTGATGAAAACGCCGCTAAAAACATTCAAAGTCGGGGCATCGACTGTTAGGTTAGGTGATGTAAGTCGGGCTACGTCTGCAATCGCTGTTTGAGCCTAGAATCCCCCGAATTTAGCAAAGCGCATTCGGGGGAGTATGTCAATCATCTTCATCGGGTTCTAAGTCATCGGCTGTCAATTCCTGATGGGGGATGGCGGCGATAATCGCATCTATGACTTTGGATACTGGCAATATCTCAATATTCAAGTCGGGAAATTTTGTCCCTTTTGGGACGATCGCTCTTTTAAATCCCAACTTAGCTGCTTCTTTTAACCGCAGTTCCATTTGAGAAACCGATCGCACTTGTCCACCTAAGCCAACTTCGCCGATTAATACTGTACCGGGATCGACTATGCGATCGCGGAAACTAGCTACAATTGCGATCGCTATTCCCAAATCTACTGCTGGTTCTTCCACATTCAACCCACCCGCAGAAGCAACGTAAGAATCCAATTTCGACATCGGAATTCCCACCCGTTTTTCTAAGACGGCGAGAATTTGCACTAGGCGGTTGTAGTCTACGCCAGTTCCAGCCCGCCGAGGGGAAGGGTAGCTGGTAGGACTCACTAAAGCTTGCAATTCCACAACAATCGGGCGAGTACCTTCGCAAGCAACCACAATGGCCGTACCTGGTGCGGGATCGTCACGGTTGCCTAAAAATAGCTCTGAGGGGTTGGAGACTTCTCGCAGTCCCTCCGCTACCATTTCAAAGATGCCGATTTCGTGAGTTGCGCCGAAGCGGTTTTTAACTGTGCGTAATAAACGATGGGAGGCAAAACGATCGCCTTCAAAATACAACACTGTATCGACTAAATGTTCTAAAACTTTTGGTCCGGCGATCGCTCCTTCTTTGGTAACGTGTCCGACAATCAGCATGGTGACATCTTCGTGCTTCGCCACCTTCATCAATGCTGCTGTACATTCCCGTACCTGAGCTACCGAACCTGGTGCAGAAGTCAGCGCCGGAAAAAACACCGTTTGGATACTATCAATCACCGCCACGTTTGGCTTGAGAGAGTCTATTTCCCGTAAAATTTCTTCTAAATCTGTTTCTGGCAGTACATATAAATCTGCACCGATACTATCAGGGTCTATAGGAAGTGTAGGATCTACTACTACCTTAACATTCTCTTCATTAACCAAACTTAGGGGTTTTGATACTCCCAAACGGGAGGCTCGTAATTTGACCTGCTGTCCCGATTCTTCACCGGTTACGTAAAGGATGCGATATTTCTGTGCTAATTGATTTGATACTTGCAGTAATAAAGTTGATTTACCAATACCTGGATCGCCACCAATCAGCACCATAGAGCCAGGGACAACCCCACCTCCAAGCACCCGATCTAATTCTCCATAACCAGATTCCCAGCGGGCAATTTGGCGATCGGTAATTTGATCAAATGTTAAAGAGGCTCGTGCTTTAGCTGGTTTAGCATGAGATTTGCCATTACCTTGAGTTGATTGCCAGCTACTCACTCCCCCCCGACTGGGTACATCTACTGAGGATTGAATAGAAATTTGTTCTTCTAGAGAGTTGTAAGTGCCGCAAGCTGGACATTTACCAAACCACTGGGGCGATTCTGCTCCACATTCGTTACAAGTGAAAAAGGTTTTTGGCTTTGCCATTCTTAAATCTTATTAAATAATCTTAATATTTACTTAATTCTTGAAAAAAACTAAAAACTAATAATAATAGTAGTATTTAGAGCTTTTTCCAAATCAATTCATGGAATGATATCTTAATATTATGGTATTAAAAATTAATCATGTAAATTTTTAGTTAAGGAGCCTAGAGAAACTTGGAAAGCCATAAAGAAAAAATCTTGGTGGTAGACGACGAAGCCAGCATTCGCCGGATTTTGGAAACGCGCCTTTCCATGATTGGCTACGATGTAGTGACGGCTGGCGACGGCGAAGAAGCTTTAGAAACTTTTCGCAAAACTGAGCCTGACCTGGTAGTTTTAGATGTAATGATGCCAAAGCTAGACGGCTATGGTGTATGTCAAGAATTACGAAAAGAATCAGATGTCCCCATTATTATGCTAACAGCCTTGGGTGATGTCGCCGATCGCATCACCGGGTTAGAATTGGGTGCTGATGACTATGTAGTTAAACCATTTTCCCCCAAGGAGCTAGAAGCCCGGATTCGCTCGGTGCTGCGGCGGGTAGATAAAAACGGTGCTTCTGGCATTCCCAGTTCTGGGGTAATCCATGTCGCTAATATTAAAATCGATACGAATAAGCGACAAGTCTACAAAGGCGATGAGCGTATTCGATTGACGGGTATGGAGTTCAGCTTGTTAGAGTTGTTAGTCAGTCGCTCTGGAGAAGCTTTTTCTCGTTCGGAAATTTTGCAGGAAGTATGGGGTTATACACCAGAACGTCATGTGGATACCCGCGTAGTAGATGTGCATATATCCCGTTTGCGGGCAAAATTAGAAGATGATCCTAGCAACCCAGAATTGATTCTCACCGCGCGGGGTACTGGTTATCTTTTCCAGCGGATTATTGAACCAGGGGAGGAGTGAGGAGATGAGGGAGTGGGGGCAGGAGGCAGGGAGAGATATTCCTAAGTTTTGACCCTTGACAAATGACAAATGACTAATGACAAATGACTAATGACAATCGAGTTTTGCGGCGTCTACCTATTGTCGTGGGTGGGCTAGGCGCTGTACTTTTATTGATTAACCGTTTATTAACACCGGAACTAACCCAGTCTCAATCGCGTGATGATGTGGTAGGCGTGATTCTGAGTGCGGTGTTAATTTTGACGGGTTTAATTTGGCAGCAAGTTCAACCGCGATCGCCTGATATTGTAGAACTAACTGGAGAAGAAGGTTTTGTACTCGCAGCAGATTTGCCCGAAGCCGTAAAAACAGAGCTAGCCTGGGCATCTCATTTATTGTTGACTAATACAGTAACGCGATCGCTTGTGGTTTTTTATCAAGGTAAAGTTTTGTTGCGTCGTGGCATTCTGGGTACAAAATCTGAGGTTGTACCAGGGGTAATCTTAAAACAAGTACTCGAAAAACAAAAACCGATTTATCTAGTTGCTCTCAAAATATATCCAGGTAGAGTTGAGTTTGATTATTTACCAGAGAATACTCAAGGTGTAATTTGTCAACCTATTGGTAATCAAGGTGCGTTAATTTTGGGAGCAAACGCTCCTCGCAGTTACACCAAACAAGATGAAAACTGGATTGCAGGAATTGCTGATAAATTAGCCGTTACTCTTAGTACTTAGGTTGTTCGATACTTTAAGAGTAGGCCAATTTTAGATTTTAGATTGATGCCAAGTTCGGGCAATCTAAAATCTAAAATCTAAAATTCCATCACCAAGAAGTCAAAAAATTCCACCCTTCTTTTTCCTCTGGTGTCTTTTCTTCTTTTGCTTCCGGTTCTTCTGGTGTCTTTAAATTTATCTGTTGAATTAAATTATCATATTCTCCTGAATCAACCCATTTCAATAACTCGCCCGCCCGCATAATTACCCAGGAAAGCTCTGATTCTGTATAGCTTAATATTTTTGTTATCTTATCCACACTATCTAAGTTATTAGATGCAAACTCACGGGCTTGGACGAGAAAATCTTCGATTACAGCAGTAGTCAAGTACTCATCCGGTAAACCGGCAAGTTTCATCAGTGTAGTAGTTGCTACGTCAATATCTTGACAAGCAAGCATTGCAGCCCGATCGGCAGTGAATCTAGCCATCATCCGCCAATTATACAAACCTAATTCCATACCACCAGCTACTAAGCCACCGACTCCCAGTGTGGTACTACTCAACAAATTTTTCAAAGTTGGCATAACAATTGCCATTTGGTGATAAATCATGTGCTGACTCTTAATGCGAGCGATTTCATGTCCGAAAACGTAAAGCAACTCATTTGCATCAAGCCACTCCATTGCATCTAAATTGATACCGACAAGGGGTTTTTCTACCCCAACAATATAGGTTTCAATGTGACCAGTGCCTCGAAACAGATACAATTCAGGAAGTGGAGCAACATCAAGAATTTGGCAAGTTTCCACAAATGCTTGATGTAATTCAGGAAAATTACGGGGCGAAATTCTGATTTCACTACCAAGGCTTTGCAATCTAAGTAAGCGATCGATACCGTATTCGTTAACTTTTTTGAGTAGTAAAGAGACACCGGGCATCTTCTGCAAAGAAGCCAAGGCTTTGCGATCAAAAGGGTGTTCGTAAGCTTCAGAACTTAGTCCAGTTAATATTTTTCTCGTCATAGGTTTTGAGCTTTTAAATAGCAGTTTAGAAGTATTAGGCAAACTTCCACCACAGTGTAGTAGGCATTTGTCGTTATCTTACCCAGATAGAATATACAGTAGGGGCGCATATCTGTGTGCCTCTATGAGGAAATTTGGAAATTTACAATTGATCTATGCAAATTATTTATTGGCTATTAATTGCCGTAATGCTTGTGGGTATTATCGGTGCAGTAGTTCCTGCCATTCCCGGTAGCAGCTTAATTTTAATTGCAATTATTGTCTGGGGAATCGTTACTAGTTCCTTTGCAGCTATCAAAATTCCCTTAATTGTCACAATTATAGTTTTACTGCTCAGTGTTGGAGTAGATTTTTTAGCTAGCTATGTCGGAGCAAAACAAGCCGGAGCTAGCAAGTGGGGGCAAATTGGCGCAATTGTCGGCTTAGTGGTGGGATTTTTGGGACTATTGCCAACGTTACCTTTTGGGGGGCCACTGTTAGGAATTTTACTAGGGCCACTTTTAGGAGCAATTATTGGTGAGTATCTTTACCGACGTGAATTCGGGTTGGCAGTTAAAGCAGGTATCGGAATTATAGTCGGATCTTTGGTTGGAAATTTGATTCAAGGGTTGTTAGCGATCGCAGCCGTTGTAGTTTTCGTTGTAACAACTTGGCCACAGGTATTTGCCTCTTAGCATTTGAAAGCTTTGACATATTTCAGAAGAGTGCTAATAGCCAGCAGTTAGCCACCTGTCGCAAAGACTCAATTTGATCGCAAAGACTATCCATATTACAATACGGTTCAGTTAAGGGCTACTGGCAAAAATTTTGGGTTTTCGAGACGCGATAAATCGCCGTCTCTACAAGTGTTTTGGTCTTATCTGAACTGTATTGATCCATATTAAACAAATATAGTGCAATACGGTTCAGTTAAGCATTTCTGTCTTCTCTTTGTGTCCTTTGCGGTTCGTTAAAAAAATTGACTTTGGCAAAGAGTTTTAGCCTTAACTGAACTGTATTGAAATATAGTGGTTCCTTTCATTTACTCTATGAGAGGAACCGTTTCACTAAAGATTATTAACTCAAGAGAGAATAGATACACTGCATACTCTATTTATCTAAAAAATGGTTGAGCAATGTTGCGTATCAATAAATACATTTGTATTTATCTTACGTGAACTAACTTTCTCCAAATCAGAGCCATTGCCAACAGTTGAAAGCTTTTTAAATGAAAGGTATACAAAGTGCAGATATATGACAAATTAAGACTTCATGAAGGACAGTAATCTGTTAAAGATGTAGTGAAGACCACTCAGTAATTCTTGCAGGCTCTAAGTCTATGTGATTTCATGGAGATAAGAAATACATCACGCAAGTTTCGCTTTCACTGACAGTATTTTCTATGAATTACTGAAATTATAAGTAAAGCAATTGCTCTGATTTTAAGATTATTACTAGGAGCCTCATATCAACAATGATTGGTTTTAAATCTAAATTACTCAATGCAACTTTAGCATTTACTGCTGCCATCCCCTTAGCTACTGCTGGAATGTTTACCTCTGCTGGATCTGCACAAGCTGCTGCACTTAATGGTGAGATTCAGTTTAACGGTGGCTTTACTGCTGGTCCCGGTAGTAGCCAAATCACATTTTCTCAAGATGCCCTAACTTTTACTCCTCAGCCAATCACTCCAATTGCAATTGGTTCTACAACAGGAAACTTTTCAGCGTTTAATTCAGGCAACATAGGTAACATCATCTCATTTTCATCAAAAGTTGCAGATAATCCATTTATTGACTTTGGCTCTCTTACTTATCCCGGTTTCATTTTACCTGGAACAGATACTAGCTCTATAACAGATGGATTGAATACTTTTACTTTGACATCTTCTAGCTACAAGCTAAATCAAGATGGTCTTAACGTTGGTATAGGTGTTGCACTTTTTGGATATTTTACCAGTGCAACTGGAGAAATATCTAATGGAGGAGGAAACTTAACTTTCCAAGTCAACAATGCGAGTGTTGCTGGTGTCAATTCAATTCTTTCTAGTGGTGGTTCAATTAGTAATTTAACCTTTTCTGGTGGTACATTCGCCACTGTTCCCGAACCAACGACTCTACTAGGCTTAGGAATAGTTGGTGTAGGAATGGTTATGTCTCGTCGCCGTAAAACTGTAGCTTAGTCAACCTTTTTTATATAAAGAATTGACGTTGAAGAACTGGAGATAATATTATTTCTGTTCAAAGAACCGTGATTTCAGTCGTAATAAAGCAATCCCAACAACCTTGCGATTGAATAGTTTTACTGGACATCATAATAACTCAATTGTGTCTTCAACCTGTCTGGAATGTAAACTTTTTCCAGGCAGGTTGAATTTTGTTTTTAATTCATTATTTGTCACACAACAGATTTAGGCTGACTGCAAAGATTGTTTCGCTTCATTGGCGATCGCATCTACTTCATCATTAGCCAGAGTTTCTAAGATAGATTTGGCTTCTGCATTACCCAAACGAGTCAAGGCTTGTACAAGTCTGTAACGAATTTGCCAATCTGGATTGGTAGCATAGGGAGCCAGTAGGGGAACTGCTTGTACATCTCCCAAGTCACCCAAAGAACTAATCGCAGCAGTTTGGACTAATTCGTTTTCTGATGCGAGTGCCTCTTTGAGTAGTTCAAAGGCTCGTGGATCGCCTAACTCACCTAATGTCGCAATAATACTGAATTGTATTAGCCATTCACCGGTTGTATGATAAAGCTGCTGCAAATCTTCAAAAGCTTCGCGTAACTTCAGAGCGCCCAAACAGTCTGCTGCTGCTGCTTGTACATCTACTTCGGAGTCATGAAGCAAGCGATCGCGCAAAATATCTAAGGATAGCTGTAAATCTTGGGTTCCGAGTGTATCCATTTGACTCACCGCTGAGTAACGGACACGGGAATTGCGATCGCCAATAGCGCTTTGAATTAATTCAAAGCCAATGGCCGGTTCCAGTTGACGGATTTGATTTACTGCACGTAAGCGATCGCCTAAATCCTCAGAACTGAGCAATTGCCTAACAGACTCCGGAGTAATACTCATTTAGTTATCCTTGATTTTCAAAGCTGTAAAAAACAGTCAAAAGTCAACAGTTAAGTATTAAAAACTAATGACTAATGACCAATGACTAATCTTGACTAGCAGCCATTGCCCGAATAATATCACCACGAGTGAGGATACCAATTACTTGACCCATGCTGTCAAGTACTGGCAAGCGGTGAACGCTGCGATCGTGCATGATTGTAGCTGCTTCTTTTAAAGTTTTATCAGGGGAAATAGCGATCGGGTTTTTACTCATTACCTCCCCAACGGTTTGTCCTAGAGCCTTGTGCAAATCACGTTCATAAGTAGCAGGATTTTTTAAATAGATAACACTATCAAGAAACATAATGTACGCAGGTGGAGTAACACCAGTTTCCTGCCACATCAAATCGGTTTCTGAGATAATGCCCACCAATTTACCGAGATCATCCACAACAGGTAGTCCGCTGATGTGGCGTTCTGCGAGAATTTGGATAGCTTCCTTCAGTGGAGTTTCCTCCCGGACAACAATAGGATCGCGGCTCATCACATCGGTAACGGTTTTAGGCATTTATATTGCTGACACCTTAAATCAAAGTCCCTGGGCCTATTGTAGAAAATTGCCGGGACTCAACCTGATGCAATTAATAGATTGTTACGGGATTAGTCATTAGTCATTATTAAAAGGGAACAGGGAACGGGCAACAGGGAACAGGGAAATCCCCATAATTAAAATTAGGGGATTTGTACAAGGACGTATTTTTTCTTGCGCTACGCGTCCCCTTAAAAAATGTTTTTATTTCTTTCATAAATAAATTTAGGGGCTTGTACCCTAAATCTTCGGGGCTAATTCTTGCACTGTTCCCTGTTCCCTCTTCCCTGTTCCCGCCCCGAAGGGGCTTGGTCATTAGTCATTGATTATTTTTTTGTTCCCCCAGTCCCCAGTCCCCAGTCCCCAGTCCCCACTCCCCGCTCCCTTTTAATGCAGCAATAATTTGAGTATTTGCTTTCGGAAAATTAAACTGCTCAAGTTCTGCCAAAGTTACCCAGCGAATTTCATCGGATTCCAAAGGTTGGGGGATGCCTGTAAGATGGCGGCAGTGATGTACTGTGAGGGTAACGCGCAAGTTTGTATAGCTGTGGTCAATAGTAATCAGATGCTCTCCCACTTCAATTACTATTCCCAGTTCTTCGGAAATTTCCCGTTGAATACACTCTTCGATAGTTTCACCAGGCTCAATTTTACCACCAGGAAATTCCCATAAACCACCCATAGCTCCTTCTGGACGACGGCGATCGATTAAAATTTGCTTTTGGTCATTCCAAATTACTGCAACACCAATGATTTTATGGGGTGGGAAAGAACTGGTTTCACTCATAGTTGATTGGAGAAATGAGGAGTAGGGAATAGGGGAAGAATTCTTGACTTTTTACTCTTAACTAATAACAAAACTCGGCAGAGTTAAAACTACTCTGCCGAGTTTATATTTATTGCGAAAGCCGTCTAACGCTGTCAGTTTATCCACAAATGTGTATTAATCATTTAGCAATACGCCTCTAGTTAAACTAATTACCAAATTATAGGAGTTCACAGACAACCAAATCTAAAAACTTTGCGTTACTCTGCGCCAACCTCCGCGTTACTCTGCGTTTAAATTTCAACCCTAATTAACTCATCGCCGTAACTGTAACTCGCTACCAGCCCAAGAATATTTAATTTCCCAAATCAAATTTTATATTTCTACTCAACTTCGCTGTTATTCGTTTCAGATCCTTGTAGGGCAATTTCAAAATTCATTCTTTGTTCAGCGTTACGCAAGAAATAACCACTAATCATCGCAGAAGCCAGAAGCCGACCCAGGTTTTCCCGATTTGTAGTTACAGTAACACCAAAGTGTTCTGAAGGCAGATTACCCAATAGTCCTGTAATATTCCGTTCCATCACCTGAAACACCTCAGCAGACGTGGGTTTAGATAGCTGTGTAACTGTCTCTGGACTCAAGGATTTAACGTACTGCCATAGTAAATCATTAGTTTCTGATTCGCTATTAAAAAACTCTGAGACACGATTGGATGGGTTACTCATTTTTTAGCTCCTTAACTACCACTATTGGCTGCGGTGCTTGTGATTTAAATATTAAATGCCTGTTTTGGATTTGACTTAGTTATTTTCTCTTCCTGTCAACTAATGTAACAGCCTAGCGTAAGAGTGGAAGTAGGTGTAACCGTACAAAAGCCAGCGTATTTTCTCACCCCAATAAATAAAGTGAGGAGTGAAGAGCTAATTAAAAACTCATCACTCCTAAATCTTAACTCCTAACTTTCCCCTAACTTGCCAAATATTCATCCATATTGGCTTTAGATTTACGAAGTTTAGTTAAAGCTTCCCGCTCAATTTGCCGCACTCGTTCTCGACTGATGTTTAGGATTTCACCAATTCTCGCCAGAGTCAGCGCTTGCCCATCAGTTAACCCAAAGCGCAGTGTAATTACTTCCCTCTGTTGTGGCGTGAGATCGCCCATTAGGCGATCTAAGTCATAAGATAAGGAAGATTGCATGACGAACTCTTCGGGAGATGCGCCTGGATCTTCCAGCATTTCTCCAAGTTCAGTGTCGTAATTATCACCCAACCGTAAATCTAAAGAAAGGGGCAAACGCGCCTTTTCTAAATACTCTCGTACTTGTTTGGGAGTCAATTCTAATTCTTCGGCTAGCTCTCCAGCTGTGGGAGCGCGCCCCAATTTTTGAGACAATTGGCGCTGTGCCTTTTTAATCTTATTTAATTTTTCGGTGATATGGATCGGCAGCCGAATGGTGCGGGCTTTTTCGGCAATAGCACGAGTAATCGCTTGCCGAATCCACCAATAGGCATAAGTAGAAAATCTGTACCCTTTGGTGGGGTCAAACTTTTCTACACCCCGCTGCATACCAATACTACCTTCTTGGATCAAGTCCAGTAAATCAACGTTGCGCTTGATGTACTTTTTAGCAACGGAGACTACCAGCCGCAAATTGGCTTCTACCATCTTACGCTTGGCAATTTCACCATCTGCGATCGCTTCGTTCAACTCTGCTGGTTCTAGGTTTGTCGCTTTGGCCCACTCTTCTAGAGTCGGTTGACGATCTAGCTGGGTGGCAAGATTTTCCCTTGATTCGTGCAAAGCGCAGGAACGTTGCACCTGTTTACCATAGAAAATCTCTTCCTCGTGTGTTAAGAGTGGCACACGGCCAATCTCACGCAGGTAAGTCCGCACGAGGTCTGTGGCTGTCTGAGCGGTCTTCATGGCGCTACTCTTTGGTAATGATGGGTTTGGCGGTAGGGTCATTAAGGGATAGATGCTTTATTAGGGTGTTACCCAGTTAGACTGGGAACCTATACTATGGTTTGCAACTTACGCGCCCGATAAACTCGGCTGCTCATAATAATCAAATTTAGGCTTCTTAACTGCTAAAACTACAGTTATTTCCTACTTTTCACAAGTATCTACAGTTAGATAAAAGGTTGCTTGTTAAACATTTTTTATGGGATTGTTATTAACAATTGTAACATTTATGAGAATGTTTTGGCTAGATGGCAACATTAAATTTCCTGGTTGTTCCAGTTCATGCAACGTCGCCCCTTATCTTAAGGATGACTATAAGTCAATTTAAGAAATTATCTGGTTAACATAAGCTTCCTCATATTTGTTAAAGTATCTCAATGAGAACTATAGTCATTCTCTTATAACAATGACTTAATTTTCTTGAGAATGGGGGATTGGGGACTGGGGACTGGGGATTGGGCGTGGGGCATTGGTTATTCTTCCTTGCTCCCTGCTCCCCTGCTCCCCTGCTCCCCTGCTCCCCTGCTCCCTACTCCCTCACACAGTAATCTTGAATGGTTTTTACGTCCAAAGTCGTATTTTGTAAGGAACGGATGGCGGCGACAGTAGCTTTTGCGCCCGCAATGGTAGTAATGATGGGAATTTTGTAAGCTAAGGCTGTGCGGCGGATTAACCTAGCATCAGTCTGGGCTTCTTCCCCGGATGGTGTGTTGATAATAAGTTGGATTTTTTGGTTTTTGATTGCATCTAGAACGTGGGGACGACCTTCATGAAGTTTCAACACCAATTCAATATTTAACCCCTGTTCCAGAAGAACTCGGCGTGTACCAAGGGTAGCCATCACTGTAAAGCCCAAATCGATAAATTCCTTCACCACACCACTTGCAGCAGCTTTATCGCGATCGCTCATTGATACAAATACAGTTCCCGTTAGCGGTAAACGCTCCCCAGCACCTAATTCTGCTTTGGCAAAGGCACGGCCAAAGTCACTGTCAATCCCCATCACCTCACCAGTGGATCTCATTTCTGGGCCCAATATTGTATCAGTTCCTGGGAATTTATTAAAGGGTAATACTGCTTCTTTTACAGCAATGTGGGTTGGTATGACTTCCTCGGTGAAGTGTAGCTCCTCTAAGGTTTTGCCTGACATAATTAAGGATGCTAGTTTCGCTAACTGTATGCCCGTTGCTTTAGATACAAAGGGGACTGTGCGGGAAGCACGGGGATTAGCTTCTAAAATGTAAACTTGGGGAGAATAGCTGCTTGCACCCACAACAGCAAACTGAATATTCATCAACCCGACGACTGACAGCGCTTGTGCTAGCTGCACCGTCCAAGTGCGAATTTGATTGAGAACTGCTGGTGATAGGGAAATGGAAGGTAAGGAACAAGCGGAATCTCCTGAGTGAATCCCTGCTTGCTCGATGTGTTCCATGATGCCACCAATCACTACCCGTCCGGTATGATCGGCGATCGCATCGACATCGACTTCAATTGCGTTTTCCAAAAACTTATCAATCAAAATCGGATGTTCTGGTTCTACTAGTACTGCAAAGGTCATGTAGCGTTCCAACTCAGCATCGGAATACACGATTTCCATTGCCCGTCCCCCCAACACATAGCTGGGACGCACCACCACCGGATAGCCAATACGTTTGGCGACAATCAGCGCGTCTTCGTAACTCCGAGCGATACCATTGGGCGGTTGGGAAATATTCAACTCTTGGAGAATCTTTTCAAACCGCTCCCGGTTTTCTGCCATGTCGATGGAATCTGGTGATGTACCCCAAATTTGAGTGCTGAGTGCTGTTAGCGGGGCGTTTAGCCCGTGCTGAGTGCTGAGAAATTGCTGGAGTGGGATAGCCAACTTTAGCGGAGTTTGTCCGCCAAACTGGATTATTACCCCCACTGGATTTTCAGTTTCGATGATGTTAAGGACATCTTCTTTTGTTAAAGGCTCAAAGTAAAGGCGATCGCTAGTATCGTAATCTGTCGAAACTGTCTCTGGGTTAGAGTTGACCATAATCGTCTCATACCCGGCATCCTTCAAGGCATAAGCGGCGTGACAACAACAATAGTCAAACTCAATTCCCTGCCCAATGCGGTTGGGGCCACCACCCAAAATCAACACTTTTGGCTTGGTTGCGGGCATTACCTCTGTTTCTTCTTCGTAGGTAGAATAGTAATAGGGAGTAAACGCTTCAAACTCAGCAGCGCAGGTATCTACGGTTTTGTAAACTGGGATAATTCCTAGTGACTTGCGGTAGGCGCGAACTTCATCTTCGGTAGTTTTGGTGGCATAAGCAATCTGGCGATCGCTATATCCGTCCCGCTTCACTTCATAAAGTTGCTCTTTTGTCAATTGCTGTAAGGGTGTCCGCTTCAGAAATTTCTCGACATCTAACAATTGCTGCAATTTATCTAAGAACCATCGATCAATACCAGTGAGTTCGTAGATTTCTTCAATGGTCATCCCTTGCTGCAAAGCATGACGCACAGCGAAAATGCGATCGGGGTTAGGTGTCCGCAGTTGGGCGCGGATTTGTTCACCACTGGGTAATTTCTCGGCTTTATCGCAACCCCAACCAGCCCGTCCAGTTTCGAGCGATCGCAGCGCCTTTTGAAAGGATTCGTTAAACGTCCGCCCAATTGCCATTGCTTCCCCGACTGACTTCATTTGAGTTGTCAGCACTGGGTCAGAACCGGGGAACTTTTCAAAGGCAAAGCGGGGGATTTTTGTCACCACATAGTCAATTGTCGGCTCAAAAGATGCCGGAGTTTTTTTGGTGATGTCATTTTGAATTTCATCCAAAGTGTATCCCACAGCTAGCTTTGCAGCAATTTTAGCGATGGGAAAACCTGTAGCTTTGGAAGATAAAGCCGAACTGCGGGATACGCGGGGGTTCATCTCAATTACAACTACATCCCCATTAACCGGATTGACGGCAAATTGAATATTAGAACCGCCAGTTTCCACACCTATCTCGCGGATGATTTTAATTGCCATATCCCGCAGCCTTTGATATTCTTTATCAGTGAGGGTTTGCGCGGGAGCGACGGTAATAGAGTCCCCAGTGTGAATGCCCATAGGGTCAAGGTTTTCGATGGAGCAGATAATCACCACGTTATCTGCCAAATCACGCATAACTTCAAGTTCATATTCTTTCCAGCCTAGTAAAGACTGGTCAATGAGAATTTGCGAAACGGGACTGGCATCTATACCTACCTGTGCCATTTCTTCAAATTCTTCTTGGTTGTAGGCAATACCGCCGCCACTTCCCCCCATTGTGAAAGCTGGGCGAATAATTAGGGGATAAGTGCCAATTTGGCGGGCAACAGCTTTGGCTTCTTCTAAAGATTCGGCTGTGTCACTGGGACACACAGCTACCCCAATCCTTGCCATTGCCTGACCAAACAGTTTTCGATCTTCGGCTTTTTCGATCGCTGGGAGTTTAGCGCCGATTAATTCAACACCGTACTTTTCCAACACGCCATTTTTGGCTAAAGCAACGGCGAGGTTAAGGGCAGTTTGTCCTCCCATCGTTGGTAGTAAAGCATCAGGGCGTTCTTTCTCGATGACTTTTTCGACCAATTCTGGAGTTAGCGGCTCAATGTAAGTGCGATCGGCCGTTTCCGGGTCGGTCATAATCGTTGCAGGATTGGAGTTGACCAAAACCACTTCATAGCCTTCTTCTCGGAGCGCTTTGCAGGCTTGAGTGCCAGAGTAGTCAAACTCACAGGCTTGTCCAATCACAATTGGGCCAGAGCCTAACAGTAGAATCTTCCGGAGGTCGTCACGGCGGGGCATAGTCGTTGCCTTGGAATACGAGAATACAAATCCTGATTATTTTAAGTGTCTTTACCCCCTATCGTGCTTTTTATTATTAAGTTTTCTAAGTTTGATGACAGAGAGGGAGGGGGGAGTGGGGGATAAGGGAGCAGGGGAGGCAGGGGAGGCAGGGGAGGCAGGGGAGGCAGGGGGAGAGAAACAAGTTAAAAGTTAAAAGAAATATTGAATTTATCTTTATTTTTACTTTTTACTTGGTTCTTTTTACTTGTATACCCAATCCCCAACGATTATTTTGTATTTCTAATTTTATTTAATTGTGATGCTTAAACTTTTAAAGATTTTGCAAATATTTATTATTTAACCGGATGATGGTTTTCAACGACTGGTGATTTATTGTGGCATATATCCATTTACTTATTTATGCACAGATAGATTACTTAGATAGGAATTTATTTTCACTAGCTAATTGCTAAATATTATCAACGTTAAATATTATGTAAATATGTTTAGTTAAATTAAAAATGGCAGAGATATAGGATACCATTCTCTGCCATTTTTTATAATATTTTAAGAGTTAGTGCTGCCAACTTTTTCTTTCAGTCTCGGTAGAGAAATCTAGATTATGAGAGTTTTAGCTTTGAGCAGCTTGGACAAATCCTAAGGTTAAGCTGTCTTTGGCGAGGAAGTGAGACAAATGATAAGCACGTTCCTCAGTTTTCAACAAAATCTTTTCGTACAGATAGCGTGTACCTCGATCGCCTAAGCTCTCTGCCTGAGCGGCTTGGCGGCGAATTACGCCAAGAATCGCTTGTTCGGCAGCTAAGTCATTTTCCACCATTTGGCGAGAGGAATATACACCTTCAGATTCTTGTTCAAAACAGGTTAACTCTGCCAGTTTGCTAAAGGTAGCTACTGGCACACCACCTAGTCCATCCAAGCGTTCTCCAATTTCATGGATATGGTCTTGTACTTGGTCGTAGCTTTCGTTGAAAAACTCGTGCAGAGAATAAAATTCTGAGCCTTCAACTACAAAATGATGCTTTTGGTACTGCAAGTACAGTGCTTGGAAACTAGCTAATACAACGTTGAATCCTTCTGTAACTGGAGCAGTGACGCTGTGATCCAGCAACACAGGATTGTCATATACATGACCAAAATTTCGTAACAAAGTTTGCGTTTCAGACATTGTTCTCCTCGCTTTTTAGCAGTTATAGATTTTAACTGCTTATTCTTTACATATTAACATTTTAATAATAAGAGCAAGCCAATCCGCCATCACAATATTTTGTATTTTTACCTACCAAAAATCTCCAGTTTATTGTTTGGTGGATGATGGTACTCTCATTAAATTACACAATATCTATCATTATAGGTATTGACTGATAAGCTTTAATACGAATAACTTTCAAGGGTAGAGACATGGGGAAGACAAGGTAAAATTTTCTCCTTCATCTCTCGCTCTGCGGGAAGTTAAACCTTGTATCCCCTAGCACTTCGATAAGTCTCAGCGGACACTGCGTGAACAATGTAAGAATTTTGACTTGATTTCTGCCTGATGCGATCGCTACAAAAATTTTATTTTTTTTCCAAAATTAATGAGAATTGTTTGCACTTAAGCTATGCTGGTTTTAAGAGGTTAGACTCCTGAGACTTTAAAATAGCTGGGAGTTAAATTGCGGTGGTTACTGCAAGTTTGTTGCACTTTGAGGGCAATTTTCTTGAAATCGTTTAGTTCAGAAATAGAAATAAGTCACCTTGTAGAGGTGAATTGGGCCGATCGCTGGCAAGTCTATCAACGCCTAAAGGAGTTAGATATTCCCTGTAGTTGTGCGGCTAACCAGCCATTGAAAGTTGAAATTGGCAATCCGACTGCGGCTGTTCAACTTTGGAGTGTGATACGGCGATTTACAGTCTCTCGTCAAGACCAGATTTGGACTCTTGAGTGCTGCTGGCAGAGTCGCTATCAACAGTTTTAATCTGTGGCTACTGCTGAGAATTTCTTGCTTGATAGCTTGTATTAGTTAAAAGGAGGTCAGAAAAATGGGTGTATCTCAAAGTTCAGAATTTTGCCTTGAAGGCAGGTTTATAAATTTTGTTATTAAAGATGGCTATAAGCTCAAAGGTTTACTGCTGAGTACTTATGAGGGTGAATGCTACGTTAAACTTGCTAAACATTTACGGGCTGCTTTTGATTTGCGGCTACCAGCAGGTACTTGGCTACAAGTTGTTGGTTATAAAGAATACGATATAAAAAAAGACAAAGTTACACTGAAAGCTGAACGTGTGATGGCGGCGAATTCTGAAATGGCGACAGTTCAAACGATCGCAGCACCACAAGAACCCCCATCTATTGATAATGTCAAGGTAAAACCAGTTAAGACTAAGGCCACGATTTTAGTGTGTCAAAAGTCTGATTGCATGAAACGCGGTGGTAACGGAGTTTGTCAGGCATTGGAGGCGGCTTTAAGCGATCGCGGTTTAGAAGACCAAGTTACAATCAAGGGCACTGGTTGTATGAAAAACTGTAAAGCTGGGCCAAACCTAGTTATGCCAGATAAAACTCGCCATAGCCGAATTCAAGCTTCACAAATCCCGGCGCTGATGAATCAGCATTTTGGTGACAAGAGTTTATCCGCAAAGCCTGAGAATGTAAGGGAAGTAGCGATATCTAACGGTAAGTTTTGCTGAAAAAAATAGTTAAATCTTGACATTTTAATGAGGAAGCTTAATAATATCTTCATTAAGTGTGTTCCAGTTCCATTAATACTCGGCTGTAAAATTTGCTAGAAGTTAGCAATAAAATCAAAAAACTGGCTTTAATTAAGGCCAGTTTTTTGAGTGGAAGGGTTTCTATTGAGCAATTTTTAACCGGAATTTTTAAATTGGTATTAGAACTGCAAAACAGCATTGGTTCGTAAGTAGAAAGCCAGTATCATGCTTCTATGACAGTTCCACAAGTTGTCCTTGATACAAATGTTATCGTTGCTGGTCTGCGTTCCAAACGAGGGAGTGCTTTTCGTTTGCTGACGCTTGTGGGTACAGGGGTTTTTGATATCCATCTTTCGGTTCCACTGGTTTTGGAGTATCGAGAAGTATTATCGCGGCAACTCCCAAATCTGTATCTCACTGCACTAGATGTTGAAGAATTTATCGAGTTTCATTGCTCGGTTGCAACGCGACACCAAATTTTCTTCCTCTGGCGACCTTACTTGCCCGATCCGAAAGACGATATAGTGCTGGAGCTAGCATTAAAAGGGAACAGGGAACGGGCAACAGGGAACAGGGAAATCCCCATAATTAAAATTAGGGGATTTGTACAAGGACGTATTTTTTCTTGCGCTACGCGTCCCCTTAAAAAATGTTTTTATTTCTTTCATAAATAAATTTAGGGGCTTGTACCCTAAATCTTCGGGGCTAATTCTTGCACTGTTCCCTGTTCCCTCTTCCCTGTTCCCGCCCCGAAGGGGCTTGGTCAAGGCGCAATGTGATAGCTTAAAAGGGAACAGGGAACGGGCAACAGGCAACAGGGAAATCCCCATAATTAAAATCAGGGGATTTGTACAAGGACAAATTGAAACATCGTGGCTGACGCCATCTCGTTTCAAATATTTTTATCTCTTTTCATAAATAAATTTAGGGGCTTTAAACCCTGTATTCGGGGCTAATTTTTTTTCTGTTCCCTGTTAAGAGTTCCCTGTTCCCGCCCCGAAGGGGCTTGGTAATAACATATAATAGACATCTGGTAAAAATGAATGTAGAGACGTAGCACTGCTACGTCATCTAAAAGGATTCTGGATAACGCATATTTAATCTCTGGAGATGTCTAATGCTCGTGACTTCAATGGCATTGAGCAATTTGGGATAAAAATATTGACACCTGCGGAGTTTTTGCAATCTATTGGAGCATTGTCATGAGCAACCTCAGCGTCCAGCTTCCTGACTCTTTGTACAAAAGTTTGCAGGAACTTGCCAAACAAGACGGCATTTCTATCGATCAATTTGTGGCGACAGCAGTTGCGGAAAAAATCGCTGCACTCACAACTGAAATTTATCTAGGTGAGCCAGCAAAGCGAGGCAGTCGAGAAAAATACGATGCAGTTTTAGCAAAAGTACCAGATATTGAACCGGAATCTTACGATCGCTTACCCACACCCTAACAACGTAGTGCAGGTTCTTCACTTTCAGGGGTAATTTTTGCCAAGCTTTTGCAAAAGTTGGGAATAAAGCGATCGCAATACACTCAGTCATGAGTTAGGTACAGTTGTAAAAGCGTAGGCGTAGCCCACCGCAGGCATCGCTTCATATTTCTATTGGAAATTCACAACCTACAGCAATTCTCATTTTGAAAAAAATAGAGTATTAACCCCGATTTTGAAATTCACAATATAGTACAAAGTAACTAGTTTTTCCGGCAGAGGCAATGGCTAAAAAAATATCTGGAACGAAAAATAAGTATAACTACTCAATAAAATAGAGAGATTACCTGACAATGAACGGAGGAAATCCAGTTCATCGTTCGGTTTTTAGAATAGGAAATTCAAGGGAAATAAAAATTTATAATCGAAATGGAACTACAACATATTTTCATGGTTGTGTGACACCTATTGTGGTTTCGCCCAATCAAAAATAATTAAAAGGGAACAGGGAACAGACAACAGGCAACAGGGAAATCCCCATAATTAAAATCAGGGGATTTGTACAAGGACACATTGAAACATCGTGGCTGACGCCATCTCGTTTCAAATA
>NZ_JBALDZ010000009.1:0-10554 GCF_036917155.1 Nostoc sp.
CATGGATTAACTTCTGCCTTTAATTGCTGTAACCCCTTCACCCATTCTATTTTGCCTGATTTCAGCAACTAATTACCCCTGTGAACGGTTACAAACATCCACTCTTTATTTTTAATTTTGTTTAAGTAGTTGTCGGCGTATTGAAAAGCTGCTGACTTATCGTATTTAGCTATACTAAGTGCTTGCAACAGTACTTCTAAAGGAATTGCCACCTGTGTGAGCTTTTCGGCTAATATTACTGACTCTTCTTCTGTTGCTGCTACTGTCGCTTCTAATGGTTAAAATTTTATTTGCTTATTTATACGGTTATCTAACAGTGTAGTATCAGTCATAAATGCACCTTCAAAACTTGTATAATGCAGTTTTACTGAAAGGCAGCAAGAATGAATCCGTGTTTATGCGGGACTTATTAATCAGCTAACTTTATGAATCCGCACAATTGCTGTAGCGAGGGCATCTTGATTAAAAATCTTGTTCGCTATCTTTTTCCAAGATGGAAATTAATTCAAACACTCGCATATTTTCTCCCGTCCAAACTTGATCTAGTAACCGCAAATTTTCAAGAGTTAGGTCGCTCTCTTTCATTATTGATACATTTGCTTTGCCCAGTGCCATCAACAAATCTTCAAATACCACTAAGCCATTAAACTCCAAGCCTTGAATCTCGGCTGATGCTAAAGCTGACAATCGCTCACCACAAATCTCAATCATGAACCACTCAGATCAGCATTAGGAATTGTCATTATCGCTATTAACTGCGATGTCGAAATGCAATACGTCTTCGCGATCGCCCAGCTTTGTGTAAAGTTTAATGGCTGGCTCGTCACCGATATCCGCCTGGACGAAAATGACATAAGCTCCATAAGCTGCTGCTACTTCCTTCAGCTTCTGAATTAATGCCGTTGCGATCCCCTGCCGTCGGTGTGCGGCGGCAACAGCTAGATCGTAGATGTAAATCTCGCTGCGCTCCTGCTCGAACTTTTTAAGCTCGTAGGCAGTAAGACCGCCAACAACCTCACCTTCTTTCAATGCGGCGATCGCAATGAAGTAGTCACTATCAAGCAGTTGCCGCAGGTAGTCTGTACTAGGTGGATTCCCGTAGGTCTCCACCTGATCGAACGCCTCACCAAAGGTCGCTAATAGAGCTTCCATTAACGCAACGTCCTTCGGCACAATCTGTTGAATGCTTAAGTTCATTGGTATTAGCGATCGCCTGTTCGATGGCAAAAGCTGGAATTGCTGTCTCGATTGCTTTCAGTACGTCACTACTTTGTATATCTGGAGACACCAATAAGAAATCTTTGAGATGCACCACACGCTCATTTTCATTCTTGGGACAATGCTTAATTTACAATACTTTCAGCCCTAACTGAACCGTATTGCTCTATGAGTCGATTTCGGATTTCTACTCAAGCAGCGCGAGATATTGAGGATGCATGGAAATATAGGACTAATATTTGATTTTTGCAATACGCGCAACAAATCTGCCTGGTCGTGGTTTACTCAATTCCTTAAAGTACAATTTTTCCATTTCGGCATAGTGACCCCTTTCACACTATTTGTCTCCCCGCAAGGCATCTACTTTAAAAAAAAATGTGAACCTGAATCTGGAACCCTACAAAGTTATTTTGTAGTTATTAGGACTAGCCCTTTCAAGGTGACTCGTAAAATCTCTGTTTTTCTCTCTGCACTCTCTATGTCTCTGCGGTTTAAAGTAATTTATTTAACTACAGAGACGCAGAAAACACAGAGTTAAGAGATTAAAGAGGAATTTTTTGAGCAAAATTTTTACTCACCTTGAAAGGGCTAGTCCTAGTTATTTACATTCCTCGATGAAAATCCACCTCAACCTGCCCTTACAGATAAGACATAACTCTTGTACTTTTATCTAGAAAGGCAGAAGGCAGGAGGCAGGAATTTCAGTTGGAATACTGTTTTCTGCTCTCTGTCCGTGACCAAAACGAACTTGCGGTTTAAGACCCCCACTAAATTTAAAATTTGGTGGACCCAATTAAGTACGGTGTTGAATCCCCTACAAAACATTGAACCTTCAGCATAGCTGCCCTCTGCCTCCTGCCTTCTTCAATTCCACCTATTCTAAGAGCATGTTAAAAAACTTAAAATTGAGACAAAAATTTACAATTTTGCTACTCGTAATTCTTGTAGTAGTTATGAGTTTAAGTGGGTTAGCTCTTTCTGCATTGCTGAGGCAGAATGCGACAAATGAAATAGCCTCAAGAGCTTTAACACTCATTGACACAATGACTTCTATACGTGAGTACACACTTACCCAAATCTATCCAGAACTCTCTTTGAAACTAGAAGAGAAGTTTTTGCCCCAAGTTGTATCCGCATACTCAGCACGAGAAGTTTTTGAAATTCTACGAAAAAAACCAGAATATCAGGATTTCTTTTATAAAGAAGCAGCACTAAATCCTACAAATCTTCGGGATAAAGCTGATAGTTTTGAAGCAAACATTTTAGAGCGTTTTAGAAAAGAAAAAGATTTAAAACAGGTGAATGGATTTCGCTCACTTTCTATTGGCGACGTATTTTATATTTGCCGTCCGCTATCAATTAGGCAGCAAGCTTGTCTTCAGTGTCATAGTACTCCTGAGACTGCTCCAAAAACTATGATTGACCTTTTTGGAGCAGTCAATGGATTTGGTTGGCACTTAAATGAAATTGTAGCAGCTCAATTTGTGTCTCTACCAGCAAGTAAAATCATCCAAAAAGCTCATCAATCCTCTTTATTAATAGTAGGACTTGTCTCTGCTGTTTTTATAGTAGTAATCCTTTTGGTTAATATCTTTTTGAATCGACAAGTTATTCTTCCTCTTAAGCGCATAACTCGTATTGCCGAAGAAGTGAGTACAGGACATTTAGAAGTTGATTTTAAACAGGTTTCTAATGATGAAATTGGAAATCTTGTCAAAGCTTTTATACGAATGAAATTAAGTTTAGAAATGGCAATGAAAAGAATTAGGTCTCATACCAATTCTTGATGAAGCTGCGCTAAATATTCTGATTTTTTTCCTCTAAAATACAATACGCTTGGGTTAAGGGCCACTGGCAAAAATTTTGGGTTTTCGAGACGCGACAAATCGCCGTCTCTACAAGTGTTTTGGTCTTATCTGAACTGTATTGGTCTTTGGGGTGCATTTATCGGAATTGCGACGTTGTTTATTAAGCCCGGTGTGACTGTGGCGGCGATTGGGTTGGGTTTTACGGCTGGGGTGTCTGGGAAATTATTGGTTCAAAAAGGGGAATAAACGTCTATAATGCGGTGATAGTAAAGTTTTCCTTTTATTTTTTGGTATTTCCTTAACTTTCCTTGCGGTAGTGGATGTAGTAGAGTCCGTGGAAGTATCCTATTTAGTGGAAATTGGTGGAATCAGGTTTAACAGTCGATGTACACTAGCTCATAATTTTATTTGTTTATTAAAGATAAGGAATAAATACTTATGTCTGATTTTGAAGCACCAAATAGATTAGACCGTATTGAAGTATTGGCTATTAGGAATACTGAAGCTATAGCAGCACTAACCACTAAGATTGATAATCTGACTGATAACGTAAATAATTTAACAAATAATGTTGACCGTGTATTAAGTCGTAGTGCAGTTTTAGATAATGTATTACTTGAACTACGTGATAGTCAGGAACAGCAACAAAGAAATTTTGAAGAACATCAACGTCATTTTGATGAACATCAAAGAACCACTAACGCTGCGCTAAATAGCTTAGAAGCTATCTTAGTACAGTTGATAAGAATATTTCCCCAATCCTAAGTCAGCAGTAAAGATAACCTGCTTCTAACCCTTGCTTTCACGTAACTATTTTTTTAATTTTCCTTTAACATTTAGCAACATTGACAAAGATATCTAATGAGCGCACAATAATTCGACTAGCCTTTGTCGCCCGTTCCATTCTGAATATCAACTTTATAAGACTATTCAGTTTTTCAGTCTCAAGAAGTCCGTTGCGGTACAGCAATGCAACCCGAATGGGTAATAGCTGAAGCCCAAGCCCCAGCTTATCCCTTGATAATCAGTTATAAATGACTAACTCCCCATTTTGAACGGGGTCATTATACACTGATCTAAATTACTGGAGTCAAAGGCATGGTTGCAATCAGCGGACTCTCTGGCAATGAAATCTTTTGTCTTCGACAACAGGGTATGTATCCGGGAGATTTAGTCATTGGAAACAGTGTCTTTTCACTGGGACTAATTGGGGGAATTTCATCAGGACTCAAAACCATTGTTGGCGGAGAAGTCTCTGAAATTACTAGCATCATTCATGAAGGAAGGCAAAAAGCTTATGCCCGAATGTTGGCTGAAGCAGAAAAGCATGGCGGAATTGGCATCACAGGCGTTAACAATGATTTAGTGCAACAAGTCGGCAACGTAGAATTCCTCTCCATTGGCTCCTGTGTTCACCAAGGTGACGAAAAATCTGAAAAATTAGAATTTTCTACCTCTGCCGACGGACAGGAACTCTACTGCCAAATTGATGCCGGATTTGTACCGAAAAAGTTTGTCTTTGGCAATGTTGCCTACTCCATTGGAGTCGGCGGTGGAATACTTGGCTCCCTCAAAAGTTTAAAACGTGGAGAAATTAAAGAATTTTCCTCTATATTCAACCAAACCCGTCACTTAGCCTTAGAGCGAATTCAGTCTGAAGCCTTAAATATAGGTGCTAATGCTGTGCTTGGAATTCAGACATCAATTATTCCCTTTGCCGGGATGCAAGAGATGGTAATGATTGGTACTGCATCAAACCATCCTGCTCTTACAAGAGCATGGTGTCAAAGTCCTATTACCAGCGATTTAACTAATCAGGAAATGTGGAATCTGATCAACCTGGGTTATATGCCTTTAAAATTGGTTTTGGGTGTTTCCGTATATTCTCTTGGTTTTGTTGGAGGAATCACATCCGCATTCAAGTCCTTTGTACGTGGTGAAATTAATGAATTAACTACATTAATTTACGAAGCACGCGAACAAGCCATTGCCAACATCGCCACTGATGCTCGTAATAGTGGCGCTGACCTCGTTGTTGGGATTAAAACTTATGTTTATCAGTTAGGTAGTGGAATTATCGAGTTTATGGCTATCGGCACTGCTGTCAAAAAGCTGCCAGGAATTACCACTCACTCTACTACTTTAATACCACAAGCAATCATTTCAGATCGAGACACCTTTGTAAACACTGCTGAAGGTACTCTCATGACCAAATTAAATCAACCCTCATAAACATCCATTTGGCTAGAAAAAATAAAACTCGTCCCAGTTTTTATTCAGTACGAGTTTTATTCAAAATCACCTTCAAAATCAATAGCGTCAAATAAATATCGTTCAATGTTTATGTCTGATTTTTAGGTCATTGACTGAAGAATAGTAAATTGTGTCAATTCACATTTTTGACCTGACATAGGACGCGCTTTAATCTGGTTTTGTCCAGTCGTGGTCGCGCAGATAGGATTCAAAGTCGCTTGAGGAAGGAAAGTCACGTTTCAACTGTGCTAAATCCGCTCCGTAGCCGACATTCTCAAACCAGCGATACATAATGGTCACTTCCTCCCCAGCTTGCTGCTCAAACGCTTCAAACGGAATTTGCTGGTATTCGACGGTTTTGCCCAACACGAGGCTGAACGCGGCAGCGATTTCTGGCATGGTCATCTCCACACTGGCGACTTCGATTTCGCGGTTCAAGAACTCGGCGGGGCGATCGAATACCTCAGCGACCATTGCTCCGTAATCTTCTTCAGAAAGTTGCTGCAATTTTGTTTCAGGACTGAGCGGTTGGGAGAGCGTGCCCTGCTCCACCATTGGACGCATTGAGGCGTAGTTGTAAAAGAAGAAAACTGGACGCATGATTGTGTAGGGCAAGCCCAGCGAGCGAATGTACTCTTCGACTTGAAATTTACTGTCGAAATGGGGAATGCCCGTGTTGCGTTCGGCGCTGCCCACAGAACTGTAGACGAAATGCTCGACACCTGCCGATGAAGCTGCGTCTGCAACGCTTTTACCATCTCGGATCTCGGCTGATAATCCGCCTTCTTTGAGAAAAGTCTGCAATGAAAAAACACCATAAGCACCTTGCAGAGCGCGATCAAGCGACGCGCGATCGCTGAAATCTCCGGCAACGAGTTCTGCCCCCGCTTGTTCGAGTGCATGAGCGGCGGACTTGTTTGGATCGCGCACAAAAGCACGTACCTTGAAGTTACCGCGCTTTAAAAGATGACGCGCCACTGCGCCACCCTGATTGCCCGTGGCTCCGGTGACTAAGATAATTTTTTCTGCTGTTGTTTGCTGTGTCATGTCTGTTTTTTTAATGCTGTTTGTGTATTTGAAATTTATCTTGTCTAAACAGTAGCTTGTGCAGAAAAAAAGAAAAAGTAGTTAAAATTCAAAACAGTTGTGCAAAAAATTCAAAGATGCGTTTCGGTTAATGGACAAGCTCAAAAGCCTGATGATTTTTATCCGCTCCGCTCAATCTGGCAGCTTTTCGGAGGCAGCACGACACTTAGGTATGGCTCCTTCAGCCGTGAGTCGAGCCGTATTGCGCTTGGAAGATGACTTGGGGGTGCGCTTGCTCCAGCGAACAACTCGCAGTTTGACCCTGACCGAAGATGGCAACCGATTTTATCAACGCTCTGAGCAAATTCTCAACGATTTGGAAGAAGCCGAACTCGAAGTCAAACAATCGCAATCAATGCCGCTTGGAACATTGCGGCTCGATCTGAGCTTTGTGTTTGGCAAAATACATATCGCTCCGGCTCTGCTGCAATTTGTCACACAATATCCAAAGCTCAATCTGAATGTTTCTTTTAACGATCGCGTGATCGATCTGATTGAGGAAGGCATTGACGCGACAGTGCGGATTGGAATGAGCAGTGATAGCCGTTTAATCATGCACCATCTGGCAACTGCACGCTACATCACTTGTGCCTCACCGCAGTATCTCGCTCAGTATGGCACGCCCACAATACCCACAGAACTTTTGCAGCATCGCTGTGTCAACTTTATCTATCCACAGACTGGGCGAGAGCCTAAATGGAAGTTTGAACAGGATGGAAAAGCGATTGACCTTTGTGTTGAGAGTTATCTGCGATTCGATAATTCAGAAGTCATTTTAGAGGCAGTCATTCAAGGAGCCGGTGTAGTTCAATTTCCTAAATTTATCGCAGCCAAAGCGATCGCGCGTGGAGACCTCCAACCAATTCTTCAATCCTACGCGACCCAAATTGGATTACCGATCTCCGTGTTGTACCCGCAAAAACGCTATCTCTGTGCTAAAGTTCGCGTCTTTGTTGAGTTTATGACAGAATTAATGGCTGCATTAAAGCGAGTTGATATTGTAGATTGAAAGCTATTTATTTAGAGACAGTGGTTGCGTTGAGTCCATTACTTTTCCCTTTTCCCCTCTTGTTTGCACCTTCTGTCACCTTCGGTTCTTCTTCCTTACTGGAATTGACCATTTTCATCAAGTGCTGATTTAGATAACTCTGCGCTGATATATACAAACTTTCCCAAATCTCTTGATTACGGCTGATTTTTGTACCGACTGTATTTCCTGCTGTTTTCTCCGACACCAAGTATTTGCGGAAGTAGTTATTCCACAAGTGTTGCAGGAAATCTTCGGCAAATTCGTTAAACGGCAGAATCCATTTATAGTCTTTGTCTAGAAATACCCGATATGATGCGATTATCGGTAGTGCTAAGTCGGTTGGCGCACCAAACCCAAAAGAATACTTGCTGTCAGGCAATAACGTCGTTTTACGTATATCTATTGAAGCTAAATCGTTAGCACCCTTTCTTCTAGGATTGCTGATATAGTCTTGGATTATTTCGTACAGTCTTTGCTCTATCCACAGAGCATGAGTTAGCAAAGGCAGTAAAGCGGTTAATCTTTCTCTTTCTGCGTCTGTGATGTTACTCGGAAGACTCATTCCTACTGGGTGTTTGGTTCGTTTATTGCCGTCTGGGTTGTATTTATTTCTGTCGAGGCAGTAAAGCAGCTTGAGCAAATGGGTGACATTACACTGGGCATTTCTAGGAGCGCCGCTTTGGTTTTGATAATAAGCGATGCGGAATTTCCTATCTTCCTTCTGTTCTAACTGGGCTAAATACTGCTTGATGAATTTGTAATCACCCCTGGCGTTGACTTTGGAGCGAGAATCTACTGGCGTTGTCGTATTTGAAGCTAGAGCTATATCTTTGGCTGATTCTTCAGTCAGCCCGATGTGAATCGTAACTTTTACTCTGGCTTCGGTTAAATTGTAGTTGTAATTTTTCGCTTGCTCAAATGCTAAAACTGTGTGACCACCGTTAATAATGCCATCACTACCGCCCTCGTTAGCTTCTAAGACTTCTAGCTCCAGTTCAGTTTTGTTCTTGATAGGCTTAACTTTATTGGCTGACAGAACGATTCCACTGTGACGAGAGAAGAATTTTTCGGGTTCGGTTGTCAGTGAGTCGAACATTTGTCTGTAGGTCGCGCTTTTGCGGTTCGGTTCCCGGATATTCGGTTCTAGCGGCAGGTCTATAGGGAATGAGTCTACATGGGCGGTGGCGATGATGCAATTGGGGTTGGCTTGAAAATATTTATCTATCTTTAAGTTCCAAGTCTTGGGCATACTTGATTTTTGAGGAGAGTAATTTCTATGTTAACCAAAACCATTACCCTGATATCGCTTGCCTGAAAAATGCTATTCGGTATTTAGTTACAATGCATGGCGTTTAATTGCCAAAAGCAGCGAATTGGTATAACACTAAGTGATAACTCTAAATAATTGGGAGTTTAAGGAGTGCTTTGTCACTTAGGCGCACGGAAACCTGCCTGTTGTGCTGTTGCTGAGTCTTTAAAACAAATATCCGGCTTCACTTTTTCATAATCTAAAGTTTTGGGTAGGTGATAAATGTTGCCTCTCTTATTCGTAATCTTGCCTTTTACCTGTGCATCACTTGGGCAAGTTGTTTGGTTTTGTGGTTTCACCCCGAGATTTTGTGCTGCTGCTAAAACTGCTGTTTTATTCTCCGCCGATGCTGGCTTCTTAGAGCTAGAAGTTGTATTTCCAGGGATAGGACTAGCTGCTGTACTAGAGGCAGGATTAGCTGGAGCAACAGCAGTTGGTGTTTGAGGCGTAGTGGTAGTAGATTCTTCAGGTTTTTTACCACAGCTACTTAGCATCAGCACTGTAAATAACGTCACTACAATGCTCAGTTGACGAGGTTTAAGTTGATTGTTCATGCGGTTAATTCTCTAATATTTAATTATTTAATTCCCAATATTTTATGCGATACTGACTTCATCGCTCTGCACATCAGTAGCGCCACTCACCCCTCTGGCAGTCTCCACCAATTGTGCCAATATCTCTTGTGTTGCTACTTCTCCCTTTAAAACTACGCTACTTCCTAACTGAGCAACATAGATAGAATCAATCTCATCAAATTGTGAATCTTCGTCAAAAGCTAGGGCGACTCTTTTTGCTAAACCACTTTGGTCATATTCTCCATTTAGTCCGACTCGTTCCAGAGGAATAGTTTCCCCCGATTCGGAATTATCAGCAATTAGAGTCGGATCTGGGTTAACTTGAGCATCTTCTGGCTTTTCCTGTCCAAACAGTCTTTGTAACCAACCCATAACTGTAATCTCTCTGCGAATATAGATTTAAATACAGTTAATTATTGCACTGATCTGCGCTATAAACGCTCAACAGCAGTCTCACAGTTCTAAAATCAGTCACTGTCAGGTCTGTTATCTGAATCTATCAGTGCTTAGTACGATAAATTATTTGACCACAACAAAAAATTATCAGTCAACCCATGCATAGACCAATGTTGCATGAGTTCTTTGCGATTGAACGTACTTTGTTTACTATCGATATCTCCGGCGAACTGGATGTGAGTTGATTAGGAAACTGACTCCAACTGTCCAGCCTAATGCCACCATCCATCCGGCTAATACATCACTTGGATAATGGACTCCTAGATACAAACGTGTCCAACCAATTATTAAGACAAACAGGGTTCCTATAATCACAACAAACCAACGCCAACGGCTGTTCCAACTCAAAATAATCAAAACTGCCACCAAAGTCATACTAGCCATCGCATGACCACTCGGAAAGCCATAATCAAATTCTGGAGCAGGTGTTACCCACAGATGAGGACGTGCCCGGTGCAGCAACCGCTTCACTGTCTGATTAATGATTATACTGCCCACCGAGGCTGTGAGTAAGAACTCTTTTGCACGCCACCTTTGTCGAATCAGCAACAACAGCGAAATCATTGCTGCTACTGGAAATACACCCCAAAACACTCCGAGCTTTGTCAAGTATGAGACAAAAACATCTAGTTTCGGTTGAGCAGTGCTGTGAATAGCTAATAATAGGAGAACATCAAAGGGAAATCCACCTTGTTTCCAAACATCCTCTGCTAAGTCCCCAAATACCCTAGCTATCTAATTGGTATTTCAGGGCTTGAGACTCAAGCACAGAGAGAAGTTCGGTATGTTGATTGACTAAACCTTGTATTGCGGTAATTG
>NZ_JBALDZ010000010.1:0-13542 GCF_036917155.1 Nostoc sp.
AACTCCAAACTCCAAACTCCAAACTCCAAACTCCAAACTCCAAACTCCAAACTCCTAACTCCTAACTCCTAACTCCTAACTCCTAACTCCTAACTCCAAACTCCTAACTCCTAACTCCTAACTCCTAACTCCTAACTCCAAACTCCAAACTCCTAACTCCAAACTCCTAACTCCAAACTCCAAACTCCTAACTCCAAACTCCAAACTCCAAACTCCAAACTCCAAACTCCTAACTCCTAACTCCTAACTCCTAACTCCTAACTCCTAACTCTCCCACTACCCATCAGATGATGGATGATTTATCTGATAGATATAGTAAGTCGCCATTGGGATAACGGTGGCGGCAATTAACAATCCTACTACCCAAGCAGTAGCATTACCTTGGTCGGTTTCTTCTGCTTTCTTGAATGTGCCTCCAACAGGTACATTGTCAGTTATTTTAGGTGGCCCTGGATCGGCTTTGCCGGAGAGGACGGCGACAAGGCGATCGCTTGCATCGAGAAATGCCTGATTGTATTTGTTACCATTGCGTAATGGCACGCTTACTGTTTCAGTCGCTACACTCTCAGCAATAGCATCAGTGAGTAAAGGTTTAACTTCATCCCCTGTCAGAATTGCAGTACCATTGGTAACTGTGTCAATAACCAATAAGGTTTGATTCCCTTGGGCTTCTTTGGTGGGAAACCATTTTTCAAACAGTTCTTTGGTGAAGCTTTCTGGTGTTTCACCGTAGTCGAGGCGGCGAACAGTAACAATTCTGACTTCCTTATTTGTTTGCTTTGCCAAATCCTCGAAAGCGCTGCTAATTTTACCTTCATTCAGACGGCTGATAACTTCACCTTGATCCAAAACCCAGGTGTTATTCCCTGCTGTGAGGCTGGGTATTTGATACACACCTGTAGCTGAAGCAGGTGTGGCAAACAGTGAGGCTGCTAAAATAATAACCGTCACCAAAGGTAGAATTAGCTGAATGAGGTGTTTTTGACTGCTAAATACTTGTTTGAGGAGCTGTTTCATTGTGTGATTCCTAAGACAGACTTGCACCAAAAATACTACAGAACCACTGCAAAAATCACCTCTTTCCCGGTTTTCTCCAGTATGAAATTTCTACTACTTCTAGCAGATATACAGCAGATTGCAGGTAAGTAAGGTACAGATTTTAAGTACAAAGCCATATATCAAGAGACTTTCAACCCTGTTCCCTGTTCCCTGCTGTATATTACAGGGGATTTTTTGATTGCACAAACTTGTTCTGGGGGCGGCTGCAAGCATTAACTTGAGGCTAACACTCTTGCTAGTCACAAGAAATACCGCCCATTTTGGGAGTTAACCCAAATGCTTAGGGCGGAATTTGCAAACCATCTAGAAATCATATCTTATGATCAATATTTTTGGCAGAATCCAGTATATTTTTTCATATCTGCAAGTAGCTTTTCCTGCTTTACCCATTAGACATCTAAAGAATTGGCGTAGGAACAATACCCTGCGGGAAGCCGCTCCACGTCTACATGAATTGTCCCTATAAAGGGTTTCAGGTAATGCATATTTAATTTTCACTCCTATGTCTATTGATGGGTGATGTAGCGATCGCTGGTTTCTATGCAATATATTCTGAGCTTACCTAAGAAGCGATATATCTGCATTTTTCTGATATTTTAACTAAATCCATATCAATAATATACATAGGACTCCTATTCGATTTTTGGATAAAACTCGGTACATCTCTATTCCCTGTTCCCTTTCTTTACAAATGATTCAGAAATCAAATCGGATTGCCATACATGACTATAATACTAACTAACGACGACGGCATTGATGCCCCCGGTATCCAAGCTCTACTCAAAGCTGTTTATTATGTAGGGGAATATGGCAAACGCGATCGCACTCCTGGTAGCGATGTGGATGTCTGTTTTTCCGGCAATATCGCGGTGACACAGTTAAGGGTTTGACTTTACCTTCTGCGTTTCAGTACAGCCTAAATTTAAGCGTTATTTTAAAATTGGGGAGAGCTTGTAGGACTATTAATCTTACGGCTATTGGTTGGTGCGATCGCGATCGCAAGCAAAATTGCTGATGCAGTCAAAATTTTTCAGGTTTTGAAATCTGGTAAAGTTTCAGTGGTACTTAATACTAATTAAAAAAAGGAGAAAAATATGCAATTTCTCAAAATAGTTCTTGTCGCTTTTGTGTTGATGCTAAACCTGGTAATTGCTCAACCCTCTTGGGCAAGCAAGGATTTTACTAAGGGGGCTGACTATACTGAGGTAACTCAGGCACTCAATCAACTTCTAACTGTAAAGGATACACCTGAGCAAGCTGGCTATACACCTGAGCAGTTCCAGCAGCGACTAGCACAATTGCAATCTCAGAAAAATATCATAGAAACAGCTAGAAAGCGGGCGCAGTGCCGTAATGAAACTGGAAAGACTTTGGCTGTCTATGCCAACAAACCAAAAAAATCTCCAACCCAACTCTACTTTCTTGGTGCAGGAACAATCACGGATGATGATTGGGATTGCGATGGCATTTACTTACCCGCAGGTTCTCAAGTGGTTCTAGGCCCAAACACTCAACCACAAGAACTCACTGAACCAATCGCCATCCAGTTCGTTGATGGCACACAATCTCTTGCTAGAACCAATCCAGCCACCGGTGTCATTGAATTGAATGTTGAACCTGCCAAAGTATTCAAGGCGGGTGAGAGTACCTGGTTACTTCCCACTTATTCCCAAGCAGACATCGATACGCAAATTCCCACCCCACAACTCATTGACTAATCTCATCTAGATAATTCAACTTTTATGCACTTACCGCATAAAAGTTGAATTTAATTAAAGTAATAAAAATTGATAAGGTCAAATCAAACTTTGCTGTGGAACTTTCTATTGGTAAGGAACTGACAGTTAACCCAGTCAAATCTATTTCAGACATGGGAGCGTTCTGGAGGACAAACATCACCTGAAATAGTGGTGTATGACTGGTAGGTATCAAAGATTATTACTCAACTATTTCAACTTTTTTTGGGATTTCCACTTCTAGAACATCAGTACCTATTTCTGTGGTAAGTAGATTTTTTAGCTTCGCTTTTAGCTCCTCTGTAATGGATAAATCTTGAATTTCTTTGAGGAGAACTATCACAGATTCATTTTTGCTCCGTTCTGCATAAATGCCCTTAAGAATTGCTTCAATTCCATATCCGGCTATAGTATCCCCGACAACTGTTATCAGACCAAGTAGGGCTATACCTCCTACGATGCCGAAGGGACCACCCCAGGCTGTGATAATAGCTGCAACTGCGGCAGAGCTACCTTCTGAGGCGATTAGGAGAATCACTAGGATTACGCCAGGAAGACCTAGCCCAGCCAGTTTTTTTACGATTTCATCCATCGAAGCTACCTTAAATTATTACAGTCTTAGCTAAAAATAAACTGAACATCGATGATAACTCCTGACATTTATTAGTATCAGAAATTTACTTTGCCGATGATATATTTTATTAGACTTGAAGGAGAGTTTACTTTTAAATAAACAAACTCTGTTTATTTAAAGCTGTACTTTTTACTTGAACTTGTGAATTATCTCACCTTAGTCAACAAAATACAAGACCAGTTAAGACAGTTAAGAGATATCCACTCGGTAAATTGGGGTAGAAACAAAAAATTAAGATGTCAATTGGTACGTACTGCTAAGAAATCCAAATTAATTAAAGCCCTGCTTCTAGCACGGGGTTTTAAACCCAAATTTTCGATAAAAAATCAGGACTGAGAAATAAATCTCAGTCCCGATAAAAAAGCGGGCTAACCGCTATTTATATGGTTAACCCGTGCAGCTTTGGGAACGCGCAGAGAAATTGTTATTGCAATACCAACTTCACATTGGCGTTTTGCAAACCGCGCTGTTTTACTTCAGCCAAAGTTTTGTTAACGGCATACTTTTGGTTGATTGAGTTGATCAACTCGGTTTGGTTGTGCTTCTTAGCAACGCCCCACAAGTCAGCAATTAGGTCAAAAGAACCATCGCTGTTGCGAGACCAGCCGAGGTCATATTCGCCTTCCAACACGGCAACGATATCAGAACGGACACGCTGACCGTTATAACCACGGACATCAGCTTCAGTCTTTACGCTGATACCGAGGTCGCGCAAGGAAGCCTTGAGGATTTCGGCATCGGTGATTTTGGTACGCAGGGTGCTAAAGTGAGACATTTGGGTTTCCTCCAATGAGAAGATTGAGAAAAACGACAACGGTTTGTTTTGGGCGAAGCCGCGCTTAACAGGATGCGGCTTTTCTTATAACTGCTAGCATTTTCAGCTAGCCTTTCCCCCTGGGATGGCAGAGGAAAGCTTTTAAAACTCCATTCGCTGATATTCAGCTACGGAGGATGCTGCGGGGCGGGCACGCTGTCTGGCCCAATCTCTCAGAGCCGTTACTTGTTCTTGCATCGTTCGAGACAGCGGCAATGTTGCCTTCAGTGCAGCAATAATATCTAGTTGGGTGAACTCCCGATCTTGGGCAAAAGCTTCATACATTGCCGCAACGATCGCTTGCTCAACTTCTGCCCCAGAAAAGCCATCAGACATCTTGGCTAGTTGCTCAAGATCGAATCGAGAGATGTCTTCACGGCGTTTCGTCAGGTGAATATTGAAAATGTGTTGCCGTTCTTCCGGTGTTGGCAGATCGACAAAGAATATTTCATCAAAGCGTCCTTTCCTCAAGAATTCGCCAGGTAAGCGTTCTACTCGGTTGGCGGTTGCCATCACGAACACTGGT
Organism: Nostoc sp.; assembly: GCF_036917155.1. Taxonomy (GTDB): domain Bacteria; phylum Cyanobacteriota; class Cyanobacteriia; order Cyanobacteriales; family Nostocaceae; genus Nostoc. The sequence goes on from NZ_JBALDZ010000010.1 coordinate 4,770, forward strand.
GATTTCTTATCTTGCATCCATGTGAGGAAGGAGCCGAAGATTCTACTTGAAGTCCCCCCATCAGAATCAGAGGAACCTCCACTACCAGCAAAGGATTTATCCAATTCATCGATAAATAAAATTGCTGGGGAAATAGATTCTGCTGTTTTCAGGGCGTTTCGCAGATTTGCCTCACTTCGTCCCACCATTGAGCCGTCGTAAACCCGCCCCATATCCAACCGCAACAGTGGTAAACCCCACAGCCGGGAAGTAGTTTTAGCAATTAATGACTTACCGCAACCGGGAACCCCTAAAATTAACATCCCCTTTGGTTGAGGCAAACCATACTCTCTCGCTCTTTCTGTAAAGGCGTTAGAGCGTTGCTTGAGCCATCTTTTTAACTCTTCTAAGCCACCTACAGCATCAATGGTTTCATCTTCTTCAATGTATTCTAAGATTCCATTGCGCCGAATTAGTTGCTTTTTCTCAGATAAAACGATATCTACTTCATCTTCCGTCAAACGCCCTGTAGTTACCTGTGCCTTTCGGTATACTTTCTCAGCTTCATCTTTAGTTAGACCTAAAGCCGCTCTGAGAAGTTTTTCTCTGGCTTCTGTTGTCAATCGGCGACCACGATTTTGCTCTATATGGTGAGTTAAGACTTTGTTCAACTCAGCCATATCTGGCAATGTAAAGTCGAGAACGACAACTTCTTTTTCCAGTTCTATAGGTACTTGCTGCATTGGAGACATCAAAATGATGTTCTTTTGCATACCTTTGAAACTAGCGATCGCATCACGTAACGATCTGTTAGTCGCAGGCGCATCTATAAAGGGGTGTAAATCTTTAAGAATAAATATACTTGGTTCTTTCTGCCGAATTATCCACTCAATCGCCGCCTCTGGAGACACGGTATTATGTTGGGTAACATTCCGGGGTTGACCATACTCGACAATCCCGTGTGTTACTGTCCAAATAAATACTCGGCGCTGGGGCTTTAACAACTGGGCGATTGTGGAAACTGCTAGCTCGGCCCGCTCTTCCTCGGAGGTCACAAGGTAGATTAAAGGGTATTGAGCTTGAATTAGGATATTGAGCTCTTCTTTCATACTTCGACCTACTTGAGACCTTATAGAGACAGTAGAGACATTGCTTCTGGTAAAGACAACCGAATCATGAATATTTATCTAGCAAGGAACTAACTCTTCCTCACCCTTGGGATTGGTTTCATCTTCATCCATCTCATCAATAGAAAGATGCTCTTGGCCAACTACTCCTGGTTGATTGCCTAAAGCAACCAGTTCCCCATCACGTAAGACTAGTGAGCTATCACAAGTCGGGCATGAATAAACCCTATGAGTCCGCCCATAACTAGAATCTTCTAACTCGTCAACTAATTCTTGATTAGACAGGTAAAAACCAAGGGCACGCTCGGCAAGTTCTGACATTGGCTCGGAATCGATTGCTGAACGAATCTTCAGTTTTCTGTGCAACTCTGACGACAAATACAAAGTGACCTTTTGCTTAGTTTGCGTTTGCATATAACTCTTTAACGGTCTTACCCGGGTATGTATATCAAGTTATCGGTTCTTTTCTTGCTTGTCAAGACAGTAAAACGTTTTAACGGCAGTTTCGTTACATTTATTTATATTTGGAGATGAGATGCTAATTAATCAGGCTGAAACTGGGAATTAGCGATCGCTAAACCAACAACAATAAAGTAATGATTGCCGGACTTGGCTTATTTTCTAGTGATTTGGAGCTTAAAAGGGAACAGGGAACGGGCAACAGGGAACAGGGAAATCCCCATAATTAAAATTAGGGGATTTGTACAAGGACGTATTTTTTCTTGCGCTACGCGTCCCCTTAAAAAATGTTTTTATTTCTTTCATAAATAAATTTAGGGGCTTGTACCCTAAATCTTCGGGGCTAATTCTTGCACTGTTCCCTGTTCCCTCTTCCCTGTTCCCGCCCCGAAGGGGCTTGGTCAGCGGATTAAAGTTGAACACCTTTCCGGTTGTAAACAACTTTAATGTGACCGAAGAGGAGTATCAAATTCTTAAAGAATACTCTCAGAAAAAAGAACTATCTATGGCTGAAATTCTTAGAGATTATATTAAGGTGTTATCTTTCAAGAAATAGCTTATTCCTTATACATCTATTCTCTCTATTGCCTATGGCAAAAATAGTTCATAGGTGTAATTGTCAATCGCCACCTTACATCCCCACCCTTAAGAGGGATGGGGTATTACGGCGTTCAGATAAAACCTGTAGTTTGGGGCGAAGAATTTATCGGTTTGCCGCCAGCGTTAGCGGAGTCATTGCCCTGCTAATAATCCTGTGGGCTTGTACTGCAAATGATTTTAACGCTGGAGCGATCGCCTGGAAAACTTATACTAACTCTCGTTATGGCTTTGAATTTCCATATCCGAGTAACTGGACTTCTTTAGCAGCCCCAGCAAATGATGATGGAATTGCGTTTATTTCACCACAGGATAACTCAGTGGAAATTCGGGGATGGGCAAGTCATCAGTTACCAAATTCGATTGTTACAGATCAAGAGTCTGTGAAAAAGATAAAACCCAATTTTCAAACCACCCAAGGAGTATCTGGGGTAGTAGTTGTAGAAGTTGATCAACAAGTAGGTTCCATGACACTGACCCTAACTCAGGGTCATGTAAAATACTATTTGCGGGGGCGAAGCAAGAGCCAAAAATTTCAAGATTACTATCGTTTGTTTTATTACATTGCCCAGCAGTATCAGATTACAAAGTCTTGAGTTATGGGGTATGGGGATAAAGGAGATGAGGGAGATGAGGGAGATTATAAAAAAGCTTGCCACCCTTCCTCATGCCCAATCTCCAATGCCCAAAAAGAATGATGATTGAAAGGGGACAGAAACCTGATAAATTTAGCTATCAGCGAGTAAAAACTGGTGAAGATGAAAGTCCTGGTTATTGGTGGTGATGGATATTGCGGTTGGGCAACTGCTCTTTACCTTTCCAATCGAGGTTATGAAGTTGGAATTTTAGATAGTTTGGTGCGGCGGCATTGGGATAATGAACTTGGTGTTGAAACTCTCACTCCGATCGCACTAATTCAACAACGTCTCCAGCGCTGGCAAGATTTGACAGGTAAATCGATTGACTTGTTCATCGGCGATATTACAAATTACGAATTTCTCCATAAAACATTACAGCAATTTCAGCCAAATGCCCTAGTGCATTTTGGTGAACAGCGTTCGGCTCCATTTTCCATGATTGACCGAGAACACGCAGTTCTTACCCAGGTCAATAATGTAGTTGGGACTTTGAACTTACTGTACGCCATGCGCGAAGATTTCCCAGATTGTCATTTGGTGAAGCTGGGGACAATGGGAGAATACGGTACACCCAACATTGACATCGAAGAAGGGTATATCACCATTGAACACAATGGACGCAAGGATACCCTACCTTATCCCAAGCAGCCTGGGTCAATGTACCATTTAAGCAAAGTCCATGATAGTCATAACATCCACTTTGCTTGCCGGATTTGGGGATTGCGAGCAACGGATTTAAATCAAGGTGTGGTTTATGGCGTCTTAACTGAAGAAACGGGGATAGACGAACTATTGATTAATCGGCTGGATTACGATGGTGTGTTTGGTACTGCCCTGAACCGCTTTTGTATTCAAGCAGCAATTGGACATCCGTTAACTGTCTACGGTAAAGGTGGACAAACTCGCGGATTTTTGGATATTCGGGATACAGTACGATGTGTGGAATTAGCGATCGCTAACCCTGCCGAAGCTGGAGAATTCCGCGTATTTAATCAATTTACCGAACAATTCAGCGTTGGCGAATTGGCATTGATGGTGAAAAAAGCTGGTAACGCTATCGGATTGAACGTAGAAATCAATCACCTAGATAATCCCAGAGTCGAGAAGGAAGAACATTACTTCAACGCGAAAAACACCAAATTGCTCGATTTAGGTTTACAGCCTCACTTGCTCTCTGATTCTCTACTCGATTCTCTGTTAAACTTTGCCATTAAGTATCAGAAACGAGTTGATCACAAACAAATTCTGCCTAAAGTCTCTTGGCACAGAAATTAGGATAAACTCTGCGTGCGGCTGATAACAGAACCTTATTTAACTCAAGTCAGTAATTGGCCTAAAAATGGTCGTCATATCTTAGCACAATATGACGACCATTCAATTGTTGTTTATCAGGCGTATCGTCCAGCTATTGCCGACTTCGCCGCTACCTATGGTTATTTTGGTGGTGAGTTTAGTTTTGACCGCATGAGTTGGATAAAACCTAACTTCCTCTGGATGATGTATCGTTCTGGATGGGGTACACAAAATGGACAAGAGGTAGTGTTAGCTATTTGGATGAAGCGTTCGGCTTTTAATGAAATTTTAGCGGCGGCTGTTCATTCCAGCTACGTTCCAGAACTTTATCCCGATAAAAGTACATGGCAAAAAGCATTGAAGCAATCACAAGTCCGCCTACAATGGGACCTGGACCATCACCCAACTGGGAAAAAATTAGAACGACGCGCTATTCAGTTAGGGTTACGTGGTGAAGTACTAGCTGCTTATGCCAAAGATTGGATTGTGAACATTGAGGACATCTCGGATTTTGTACAAAAACAGCGGCAAAATATTAAATCTGACTGTGCAGAGTTGATTACACCACAGGAGAGAGTCTATTCTGTGTTTGATACCGAAATGCAAGCAAAGCTGAGATTATCTGCCTGGACTGAATAGTTTTTTATGAGAATTGCTCTATTTACCGAAACCTTTTTACCCAAGGTTGACGGCATTGTAACGCGCCTACGCCATACTGTTGACCATCTACAGCGCAGTGGTAATCAAGTGCTGGTGATTGCCCCTGATGGAGGCATCACAGAACACAAAGGCGCTAAAGTTTACGGTGTTACTGGCTTTCCTCTGCCATTGTATCCAGAATTGCAAATGGCATTACCCCGCCCAGTTATTGGTTATGTTTTAGAAGAGTTTAAGCCTGATATTATTCATGTCGTGAATCCAGCAGTTTTGGGTTTAGCAGGTATATTTTATAGCAAAATCCTCAAAATCCCCTTAGTGGCGTCTTACCATACCCATTTACCCCAATATCTCCAACATTACGGTTTGGCAATGTTAGAAGGGTTTCTTTGGGAATTACTGAAAAGCGCTCATAATCAAGCAGCTTTGAATCTGTGTACCTCCACAGCAATGGTGGAGGAACTGACAGCACACGGTATTGAACGTGTAGATTTATGGCAGCGTGGGGTAGATACAGAATTATTTCACCCCGATTTAGCTAGTGTAGAGATGCGATCGCGCTTATCGCAAAATCATCCAGAAAGTCCATTGCTACTTTACGTTGGGCGGCTTTCCGCTGAAAAAGAAATTGAGCGCATCAAACCAATTTTAGAAGCAATTCCCCAAGGGCGGTTAGCATTAGTTGGGGATGGGCCCCACCGTCAAGCATTGCAAAAACACTTTGCTGGCACAAACACTTATTTTGTTGGGTATCTCATGGGGCAAGAATTAGGTTCTGCCTTTGCGAGTGCTGATGCCTTTATCTTTCCTTCCCGCACAGAAACACTAGGCTTAGTATTACTAGAAGCGATGGCTGCTGGTTGTCCGGTGGTAGCAGCCCGTTCTGGGGGAATTCCTGATATTGTGACAGATGGCGTAAATGGATATCTTTTTGAGCCAACAGCAGATATTCAAGGGGCATTAGCTGCTACTGTTCGCCTCTTGGAACAAAAACAACAACGAGATATCATCCGCCAAAATGCTCGCCAGGAAGCAGAAAGATGGGGTTGGGCAGCTGCCACCAAGCAGCTACAAGATTACTATCAAAAAGTGATATTTTCTGAACAGTTGGCAAAATAACAGGACGGGTACTGGGGACTAGGGACTGGGGAGTGGGGGGATGAGGGAGATGAGGGAGATGAGGGAGATGAGGGAGATGAAGGAGATGAGGGAGATGAAGGAGATGAGGGAGATGAAGGAGATGAGGGAGATGAGGGAGACAAAAAAATAACCATGCCCAATGCCCAATGCCCCATGCCCAAAATCTAAAATCTAAAATCTAAAATCTAAAATTCCCATGACACTCCCCAACCCTGGCAGCGTCTTGGCTACATTAACTGAACTAACTCAAGTTAATCGTACTCACGCCCTACTGCGTCGCGTTAAAGACTTATCTGTTAACGAATTTGTTTGCTTACTTGACTTCATAACTGCTGAGTTCCAACAATTTCTGAGAGCTATTGAACTAATCAATAACGAAGCTCTAGAAACTATGTTGGAGAAAGTATTAGAAGCTATCACCCTCAAAATCGGTCAAATTCTCCAAGCAGAACATACAGCCATTTTTTTAGTTGACTATGACAAAGGTCAATTGTGGTCAAAAGTTCCTCAAGATAATACCCAAAAATTCTTAGAAATTCGTACTCCCATTACAGTGGGTATCCCTGGTCATGTTGCGAGTACAGGTCAATATCTCAATATATCTGAAACTTATACTCACCCTCTATTTAGCCCAGAGCTTGAAAAACAAATGGGCTACAAAATACGTAACATTTTATGTATGCCCGTTATTAGTAGTAAAAACAAGACTGTAGCGGTAGTGCAACTTGCTAATAAAACCGGGAATGTTCCGTTTAATCATGATGATGAAGAACGTTTTCGAGACTTTGCCGCTTCTATTGGTATTATTCTAGAAAGCTGCCAATCTTTTTATGTCGCTGCTCGTAATCAAAGAGGCGCAACGGCTTTGTTGCGGGCAACTCAGACACTAGGGCAAAGTCTGGATTTAGAAGCAACTTTGCAAATAGTCATGGAGCAAGCTCGAATTCTTATGCAAGCAGACCGCAGTACACTATTTTTATATCGTAAAGAGATGAGCGAACTCTGGACGAAAGTGGCAGCGGCGGCAGATGGCACAAACTTGATAGAAATCCGTATTCCTGCTAGCCGTGGCATTGCTGGATATGTAGCTTCCACTGGTGAAGCCTTAAATATTTCTGATGCTTACAAAGACCCCCGTTTTGACCCAACGACAGATAGAAAAACTGGCTATGTAACTCGCAATATTCTGTGTTTGCCAGTATTTAATTCTGCAAATGAATTGATTGGTGTGACGCAATTAATTAATAAGCAGCAAGGGAGTTTTACTGCTTCTGATGAAGAGTTTATGCGGGCTTTTAATAATCAAGCAGGAATTGCCTTAGAAAATGCTCGTCTGTTTGAAAATGTGCTGTTAGAAAAACAGTATCAAAAAGATATTTTACAAAGTCTGTCAGATGCCGTGATTTCTACAGATATGGCAGGGCAAATTGTCACGATTAATGATGCAGCATTGGAGTTGCTGGGTTGTCCGATAGGAGACGCCAATAGCAAGAACAACAAGCTTTTGTGGGAACAAAATTTGATTGGCCGTCTAGTTTGGGAAGTTGTGCCGATTGAAAATCTCCAAATGCGACTAGAAGATAGTCTCAAAACTGGAGCTAAACATTATGTGCCAGAGCAAAGTTTGATGGTGGGACTTTATCAAGTACTGAGCAAAACTCAGGACTGGCTCAACGCCCCGCTAACACCAATCGGCACTCACCACTCAATTTTAGCAGTACGCGATCGCACTAACCCCGATATTTTCATTCCCTGGAATCAACCCCTCATTCCCCAATCTGAGTTTCTCACTGCTGATGAGGTACAAATATTAGAGCGCAGTACTAATCTCACTGTTAATCCCCTGACTAACCCAGAAGGCGGTGTACGCGGTGGTTTGGTGGTGTTGGAAGACATCAGTCAGGAAAAACGGATGAAAACTACCATGTCTCGCTACCTAACGCCTCATGTCGCTGAACAAGTGATGGCTCTGGGGGAAGATGCTTTAATGGTAGGTGAGCGCAAGGAAGTAACCATCTTGTTTTCTGATATCCGGGGCTACACAACACTGACGGAAAATCTTGGTGCAGCTGAGGTGGTATTGCTGCTAAATCAGTATTTTGAAACGATGGTGGAGGCAGTTTTTAACCACGAAGGTACTCTCGATAAATTTATTGGGGATGCCTTAATGGCGGTATTTGGTGCGCCGCTACCACTTACAGAAAATCATGCTTGGAGGGCTGTACAGTCCGCGTTAGATATGCGACAACGCTTGGAGGAATTTAACCAACGACGAATTATCCAGGCGCAGCCACAAATTCATATTGGTATTGGGATTAGTTCTGGGGATGTGGTTTCGGGTAATATTGGTTCCCGCAAACGAATGGATTACACCGTCATTGGAGATGGTGTAAATTTGAGTTCGCGCTTAGAGGCAGTAACAAAGGATTATGGCTGTGATATTATTTTAAGCGAATTTACTTACCAATTGTGCAGCGATCGCATTTGGGTGCGCCAGTTAGATAAAATTCGTGTCAAAGGGAAACACCAAGCCGTGAATATCTACGAGTTAATTGGCGATCGCACTACTCCCCTAGATACCAACACTCAAGAGTTTCTATTTCATTATCATACTGGACGCGCTGCTTATTTATCGCGCAACTTCTCACAAGCGATCGCCTGTTTTGAAGCCGCCAAATGCATCCAACCCCAAGACCAAGCTGTTGATATCCACCTAGAACGTGCGCGTAATTATCAACAAACCCCGCCCCCAAAGTTCTGGGATGGTGTCTGGACAATGCTTACTAAGTAGCCATTAGCCATTAGCCATTAGCCATTAGCCATTAGCCATTAGCCATTAGCCATTAGCCATTAGCCATTAGCCATTAGCCATTAGCCATTAGC
>NZ_JBALDZ010000011.1:0-74807 GCF_036917155.1 Nostoc sp.
ATGATCTGACGTAACCGAAGAGTTTTTGTGCGATCGCATGACTCTCCGGGTGCTTCGCACCCAGAGTCGCCTAACACGCAACTTGGGTTATTAGGGATTGAAACTTTAGTGAAAGTCACATCAGGTTCTATGCTACCATTGCAATCAACTAAAATCCCTATTAGGGATTGAAACGAAATAATGACTGCAACCATGCCATTTTTAATTACTATTGCAATCAACTAAAATCCCTATTAGGGATTGAAACTTAATTAACTGCGATCGCCCACAAAGCGATCGCTCATTGCAATCAACAGTAGAGATTGAAACGAAGTATCATAGGGATTTGACCTTTATTTAGTATAAAAAAATACAAATTATCGCAACACAGGTCATTTCACATCCAGCTTGAGGGCTGTGATATTATGGGAGACTGCTACATACATTTAGAAAAACTAGAAACTGAATCGATCATGGCCCTCACGCAACTGCGGAAACAAGAAATAATTTCCACCTACCAAGTTCATGAAACCGACACTGGCTCGGCCGATGTCCAAGTTGCCATGCTAACTGAGCGCATTAACCGCCTCAGCGAACATCTCCAGGCAAATAAAAAAGACCATTCTTCCCGCCGAGGACTGTTGAAGCTAATTGGTCAGCGTAAGCGTCTTCTAGCTTACATATCGCAGGAAAGCCGGGAAAAGTATCAAGCTTTGATTGCTCGCCTCGGTATTCGTGGATAGGACTACCGCTTATGTCTGCTGAAGAATCTGAACGCAGTCGCTTGCCCTTTGAACCAAACAAAAAGCGCCAAAAACCCGCAAAAACTCAAAGTAAACCAGCAGCACAGCCAAAAGAATCTGCTAAACAGGCTGATAGAAAAGCGCCTTACACCAAACAAGAAATGGCAATTCCCCAAGTAGTCAGCCAGCGGATGATTCGACGGGTTGCTGGGTTCTGTGGTGTACCAACAGCTTTGGGCATTAGCGCTCTGGTAGTCAGCTATCTGCTTGCTATCTACTCCGACATCAAACTACCTCCCATCGCCGTGTTATTGGTGAATATGGGATTATTTGGTTTGGGGGTCTTAGGGATAACTTATGGCGTTCTCTCTGCCTCTTGGGATGAAGAAAAAGTCGGGAGTTTGCTGGGTTTTGGTGAATTCAAGACTAATTGGGGACGAATGGTGGAAGCTTGGCGCGAAACTCGGCAAAAAAACTCATAAACGATCGGCGCTCAGGAATTAGGTAACGGCGGTATTGGGTAAATGAAGAAGTAAATGTTGAAGTTGAAATTTTATAACTTCAACATTGCTAATTAAAATTATAAAATCTTTTTTATACCCCATATCTAAGTTATTTGGTAGTGAAAATACTGACTGAGCGCCACACTTTATTTACTTATTTTGTAAACAAATTTTATTTTCAACTACTCGTAATTAGCCAATAGGCAACAATAAAGTTATCCTATTTACAGAAAATTTTACTCAATTAATTAGGAACTTTAACATGATTATAGTAATGAAAAGTGGTTCCCCAGAGGCGGAAATAAACCGCATTGATGAGGAACTAACTAGCTGGGGGCTAACTCCAGAAAAAATTGTTGGTCAACACAAAGTAGTTATTGGTCTAGTAGGTGAAACCGCCAACTTAGATCCACTACAAGTTCAGGAAGTTAGCCCCTGGATTGAGCAGGTGTTGCGGGTTGAGCAACCTTACAAACGAGCCAGCCGCCAGTACCGCCACGGTGAAGCTTCGGAAGTAGTGGTTAATACTCCCAATGGAGCAGTAGTATTTGGTGAACATCAGCCTTTAGTAGTTGTGGCTGGCCCCTGCTCAGTAGAAAATGAAGAAATGATCGTGGAGACAGCGCGGCGCGTCAAGACGGCTGGAGCCTTATTTTTACGTGGAGGGGCATATAAACCCCGGACTTCACCTTACGCCTTCCAAGGACACGGTGAGAGTGCTTTGGATTTGTTGGCAAAGGCGCGGGAAGTCAGCGGACTAGGTATTATTACAGAAGTGATGGATGCTGCTGACCTGGATAAAATAGCAGAAGTTGCTGACGTGATTCAGGTGGGGGCAAGGAATATGCAGAATTTCTCCTTGCTCAAAAAAGTGGGAGCGCAGCCGAAACCAGTTCTTTTGAAGCGGGGAATGGCGGCTACTATTGAAGATTGGTTAATGGCAGCCGAGTATATTTTGGCATCTGGTAATCCCAATGTAATCTTGTGTGAACGGGGAATACGCACCTTTGACCGCCAGTATACGCGAAATACGCTAGATTTATCAGTAGTGCCAGTGTTGCGAAAGCTGACTCACCTGCCAATTATGATTGACCCCAGCCACGGCGTAGGTTGGTCTGAGTTTGTGCCTTCAATGGCAATGGCTGCGATCGCAGCTGGCACAGATTCCCTGATGATAGAGGTTCACCCCAATCCTGCCAAAGCTTTATCTGATGGACCCCAATCTCTGACACCAGACCGTTTCGATAACTTGATGCAAGAATTAGCAGTAATTGCTAAAGCTGTCGGACGTTGGCAACAACCAGCAGTCGCTCTGGCTTAAAATTTAGTTGCAACCTCTTGAATATAGCAATTTTGAATCATCTGTAAGAAAAAAGATCCCCAACTTCTTCAAGAAGTCGGGGATCTGTTGTAATTTGCCCCCATTGCCCTAGTCTACGTAAACCTAAACTTACTGCAATTGATTTTTCTGTGTCTAGCACTTTCGCGTTAAATTGACAAGCAAGAACACACTCTTGGACATCCTAAATCAAGCTTAAAGATTTTCTCAAATAAAGATGATTTTGAGAGCAAACGAGGGATAACTAAGGATAGTTCTATGTGTGGTGCTATTCTCTTAGTTTAATATGACCTATTGCCTCAGAATTGCCGACCTACCTACAAATGAGCGTCCGCGTGAGCGATTAATGACGCATGGAGCCAAAATTTTAGCCACAGCGGAGTTAATTGCAATTCTTCTAGGCACCGGTCAAGGGCCGGGAAAACTATCTGCTGTGGGTTTGGGGCAATATATTTTGAGCGAATTAGGCAAACACCAACGCGATCCTTTAGCAGTTCTGCGAGAAGTTAGCCCCGCTGAGTTGATGCAAATTTCTGGTGTTGGTCCAGCGAAGGCGACAAGTATTTTAGCAGCAATTGAATTAGGTAAACGCGCCTTTCAATCTCGGCCGAACGATCGCACATTAATTGATAGCCCACTTGCTGCTGCTGCTACCCTCAGTCAAGATTTGATGTGGCAGCTACAAGAACGTTTTGCAGTGGTGCTGTTAGATGTCAAAAATCGTTTACTGGGTACGCAAGTAATTACCATTGGCACTGCAACTGAAACCCTCGCTTCTCCCCGTGATATTTTTCGAGAAGTTATTCGCCAAGGTGCAACACGGGCGATAGTTGCCCACAATCATCCTTCTGGGAACCTTGAGCCCAGCCAGGAAGATATAGAATTGACGCGTCAGTTATTAGCAGGGGCGCAGCTTTTGGGCATTCCGGTACTAGATCATCTGATTTTGGGTAATGGCAATCATCAGAGTTTACGGGAAATAACAACCTTGTGGGATGAGCATCCGCAGGGGGATTAGTGAAAAAGCAGGGGGGCAGGGGGGCAGGGGGGCAAGGTAACTTTAGTGAGAACTTGCAACAAGTCTTTCTCTTTGTCTGGTTGTCCTCTTCACCATGCCCCATGCCCCATGCCCCCTGCCCCCTGCATTATCCCAACGATAATTATTTACGCCGACCTACTTACTTTCCTGCATATTTCTGACCATTTTAGTCACTAGCTTTCTGGGAGTAAATCTTACAGATTCAGCGAGTAGCTTATTTTTAATTCCAGGAACAACAACAGTTTTCTTTTCAAATAGACCACGATAGCCGATTTCGGCTACCGCTTCCGCAGTCATAATTTTTTGACCGCTTACCAACTTTGAGTCTTCCATTGCAGCTCTCTGTTGAAAACCAGATTCGGTAGGGCCTGGACAAAGTGCTGTTACAGAAACGCCTGTACCTTCTAATTCATTAGCGATCGCTTCTGAGAATGATAAGACATAGGCTTTACTAGCGTAGTATACTGCCATCAGCGGCCCTGGCTGAAAAGCAGCAGTCGAAGCCACGTTTAATATTTTTCCAGACCCCCGCTGAACCATACCCTTGAGGAATAACTTGGTTAAATGTGTCAGACATAAGACATTGACCTGTAGCAATTGCAGTTCAGAATTTAGGTCAATTTCGTGAAATAATCCGTAGGTAGCAAAGCCAGCATTATTGATCAGCACATCAACTCTAATTGATGCTTGTTCTAGCTCAGTAAAAATTTCTTCTGAGGCTGATGGGTTAGATAAATCCTTGGAAATAACTTTGACATCAATGCCAAACTTCTTTTTAAATTCATCAGCGATTTTATTCAGCTTGTCCACGCTTCTAGCTACCAACACAAGATTGTAACTATCCTGAGCAAATAACTTCGCGAATTCATAACCGATGCCGCCAGATGCACCCGTAATCAGAGCCGTTTGTTTGCGATTACCTTGCATAATTTTTCCTTTGTTAACTACTTCAAAACAAATGAATCATTAGTAACCTAACGTTCTTTAATCACCCTCGCTATAGGAAAGTCTAAGATCCTTATCCAGGTAGATTTTTGCTCACTCACTGGGCTTCTTTTAAAAAATGACATCTATTTCCATTGGGAAATTTCCAAGCGAACTGCCGCATTTGTTCCTAAGACTTTTTGCCCACGTTCAGGTAGAGAAACATAAGCAACATATACATCTGAACTGGATTCTGGATTGGGAGTTAAGTCTGTTACTGGCTCTTTTTGATCGGAATTCCAACTATAGGTAGCTTTGTATGTGCTATCTGATGCAGAAACATCAGTAATTAAATAGTCGGACCACAGCGGTACTTGGTCGAGATGACTGTCACGCAACCAATTCGTCTCTTGTTTTGTAAAAGAATGCAGTGCTAAACGCAGAGCATATCTACAGGTATTATCATCACTAGCTGAGTTTCTGGGGATTAAGAAAGCTGTAAACAGGGGAATAGGTTTATCTGTTCTGAGTAACTCTTGTGTGATTGGGCAATAATGAGCGATCGCTTGCTCGTATATAGGAATAGGAAGACCACGCAAAGCAACCCTAGTTTCCAGTTGATAAAAATTATTGTCCTGGTCTTTTAATTCAACATTGCTCAGAGATAGTTTCACCTGGATATCACCAAACAAAAAGCGTTGTAGATTTTGATAACCTTCTTCTGAGTTGACTATGCCATAACGCCCACCATGAGAACGGTGAACATAAGCACGATGAGATCCTGTGATGTAAGCTTTATCGATTTGAACTAGACCATCACTTTTCACCCCTACAGCCTTTTGTGAAATACCAAAAAGTTCTTCATAATCATGTGCATTAGTACCGATTAGAGAAAAAACGCGGTTTGGCGGAAATGCATCTTCTAGGCTTTGTAGTTTTTCTAACTGAAAGTCATCGGGTAACTCATTTGTTGGATCGTTGGCTTTAGGTGTTAAATACTGGTACATCCGCTGGGGGCCAAAGTCATCAGAATTATTTAATTTAAACTTGTCTCTAAGGCTTTCGATTAAGCCACTTCCAATCTCAAAATAAATACCACCATGAGGTGTAGCGTAGGTAAAGAATTTGTCAATGTGATCGACAGCTTGCTCGTTTTTGTCTGGATAAATCTTTTGAATCAAGCTACGACAAATAAGACCTCCCATTGAGTGAGCAACAAGATAAATTTTGTCAGCACCCGTCGTTTCCTTGACATTCTGAATCAGTGTTCTTAAACCCTCAGCTATCTGCTCCATTTCCTGTCTGACTACACTTGAAGAGTTAAAACTAGGTGTAGTTACATCATAAAATCGGTAGACCCAAATAGTTTTATTAAGTTGTCCAGACAATCTTTTAATTTGATTGTTCACATTTTGATTGTCAACAATCGGTTGATAACCATGATCGGTCATTAGCCGCAGTAATGGACTCTCGAAAAAAAACTTCTGGGGATTTTCGTTCTCATCCACTCGAATATGGGTTGAACCATTATTGAATCCATAAAATGGATCGTCAACTACTTGCTCAACATCTTTTTGTGTACCTGCATATCCACGAACGAAGATGATTGGTAAATACTGCATATATATCCTCGCTATGTAATAAATATTTTTGCTCGTTCCCAGTTTTAACCTGGGAACGAGTGCAGAGTATTCAGACAGATTGTTTTAGTACAAAATTTTATTAATTCGTAGCGAATTTTCTGTGCCCCTGGAGCATTTAAAACACTACGAAGCTGTACTAGAACGTTTTCACAAATTCAATTAGGGCCTTCTTGTCTTCATCTGGGAGATCGGAACCAAAATAATGACCCTCATCTTCTACGAAGTCAGGAGATTTGTTGGCTCTTAAAAGCACACGTGCCAACTTATTCTTGATTCCTCCACCTGGTTTCAAGTCTTGGAAAAGGCTGCTGAGATTGAGAGATGTAATCGCCTCTCTGATATTAATGCTCGCCAGCAAATTCACAGGTGTACCTTTAGGAACAGGAATCCTAAATCTCGGATTCGGATCTCCTGGGGGAAGCTCTAATTTCGTATCTTGAGATGTCCTGCTGATAATTCCCTCACGCTTTTCAGGCCAGAGTAGCTTTTCCATCGCATCCGTATAGGCTTCTACACGTCCTTTCACTGAAGGATCTTCGTTGTAAAGTCCTAGTATGTTGTTGTGAAGAAGTGGTGCTGTTGCCCAAATACTTACTAGCGAAGGTGTACGATAATATCCCAAACCGCCGTCTGGTATTTTAAATTCGATGGGTTTTTTCTCATCAAAGGGGTTGTACAGCGTCAAAGTACCTGGTGATGGCAGTTCTTTGTAAGTCTTGGATGAGAACTGATCCCAAATATGCCCCTTAGTGGCATTTGTTCCTAGCGATCGCGCCGCATTGGTACCAATTAGGGTAACTGGATAACGCTGGTCATCAGACAAGAAGTTGTGGTCGAGAAAATTACTACTGAGTACAGACTCTTCATACCATTTCTGAGCCTGTTCGGGGTCAGCAGCGATCGCAGCCGATGGCTTTTTGCTGGAATGGCAACTAGCACAAGTGCTGGCAAAAACCAGCTTGCCACGCTTGAGAACTTCCTCGTCTTTAGTTAAGAACTCTTCACCATCAGGTGCATCTTTCAGGTGCATCGGCTTGATGGTTTTCAGGAAGGATTCTGCATCAGCCATCCGTGCTTCTGTCTGTCTCCAGCCTTCGCAGTCTTTCCGTGCCTTTGCTATATCAAAAGGTTTTTGGGGAGTTCTGCCTAATAAAGGCTCATGGAGACTTGTCCAGTAATCGCCGCACATCCCAATGTTGACGTAAACCCGTAGTGAGGCATTGGCTACTCCTGTGGAGTCTGCACCATCCTTGAGAATATGATTCACATCCTTGGTTGAACCATCATTCATCACCTCTGGATATTTGGGGCGATCGCCTAAATTAAAAATAGCGTTAATCGCATTCGGATTATTGATGTGATCGGTAGCAATCCGCGAAGTATCAGAAGTCCCAGGTTGTTGAGAGTCAAGTACTTGCTTAATAAAACTATTTTCCCCAACGCTGGTTCCAAAGAATTTGTTTTCCTTGATGTACTGATTACCCAATGCTGGTACGAGGTTTTCCCATCTTGGGTGTTCCTTGTCTTTGGG
Source organism: Nostoc sp. (assembly GCF_036917155.1). Classification (GTDB taxonomy): domain Bacteria; phylum Cyanobacteriota; class Cyanobacteriia; order Cyanobacteriales; family Nostocaceae; genus Nostoc. Next base: position 7,702 of record NZ_JBALDZ010000011.1, read on the forward strand.
TGGATTGAGGGGATCTAACGCCACGTGACAGATGGCGCAAGACTGTCCAATTAAGTAGGGAGGCTCGACTTGTGAGGTTTTGAAATACTCCTCAGCGTTCCATTTTGCCTGGTCGAAGTTGGGATTGGGGAACTTACGCAACCCAATAACGCCAGTTGAGAGCGGGTCTTTACATTTATCTAGCTGCAACCCGTATTCATCTTTTTCTGTGGATTTTTCACATCCAGGATCATTAATTGCGCCATATAACTCAAATCGCTTGTCATGCTCTTTTGAGTCAATCAGCTTTAGCAGGTCAGCACCACCATTTGTCCGTTTCGCTAAATCACGATAGTACTTATCATTACCGCCAGTCCATAAGTACCAGGTGCAACGACCCCGTTTTTCGGCATCTGTCAAATTCTCCTTTGTGTACTCCGGGAGATAACCGATACCCTCACAGTTATCAGAGTATTCGCTTACACCAGTGTCAGAGTACTTGTTACTTATGGGCGTAGGTGTTTCACTATACTCATCAGCTAGGGCTGTAGGCGTTCCATAAAAGCCGCAGACTATAAACATAGTCACGAACAGAAGGAGCAGACAGCCCTTAAAAATTAGACTTGTCTTTTTCATAAAACTCTCTGGTTGTAACCCCTAAACCTTCTCCACTGCACCTCACGTTTGCAGAGGCACACTAATGCTTCATCACTAATTTCCCATTTTCCAGATTTAGTCTTGGGATATTTTGATGATTTAAAATGTACCTTACTGAGGTTCGCTATATATGAACTTACTACACAAGTTTGCAAAACGTCATTAATAAACTTTTATACATTTCTAAACAAAAAATTTAAAAAATTGTAAATTTACAGTGGTTTGAATAACCAATTTGCTATGGTTATATGCGTTACTTACGTACTTGGTAATGTTTGTAACAAATCGTCAAGTGCTTCTTTTAAAGTTGCCTTAACCTGATCAGAGAAATAAAAAAGAGGAAAATTTTAGCTTTTTTTAAGAATTTCTCTGTAAATACCGTAGGTTTACAAATTGCAAAAGTCTTTATATAACTGTAAAAACCAATAAGGCTAAATACCCATGCTGAAACTTGGTAAGTAAATCTAAGTAACAAAAAATTAATAATTAGCGTTCCCATCCGAAAACCTGCACAGTGGATTTGTAGACATAAAAAATTGCCCTCCCAGAGACACTGAAAATAACAGTTCTCTGGCGAGATTGTTGGTGCTAAGAAGAATTCACCAAGCCGAATCTTATTGCCGAAAGAACACGAAAGAGAGAGGAACAAATGGAAAACGATATTATCTTTGAACCATTGAGATTTCGTAATCTCACAGTCAAAAATCGGATATTTCGCTCTAGTATTTCAGGAAGATGGGATAACTACGATGGTTCAGGTACTCAAGCCCGAATCAACTGGGAAGAAAAGTTTGCTCGTGGTGGCGTCGGGGCAATTATTACTTCCTTTGTTCCAGTCGCCATCCGGGGCAGAATTATGCCCAATTATGCCACAATTCACTCTGATGAAACCATTCCTTTTTGGCGAAAAGTAGGAGAAAAAGTCCATGAATATGACTGTAAATTTATCTTACAATTAAGCCATTCCGGGAGACAGCAGGATATTGGGGGTGTAGAAAATTTAGGAAAAAAAGCATTAAGTTCCACTAGCCAAACCGAGCCATTCCACGGTTTTTTGTGTCAAGCGATGACACTAGCAGAAATTAAAGAAACAATCCAATACTTTGCTGATGGTGCTAGACGTGTCCGTGAAGCAGGTTTGGATGGAATAGAACTGCACAGCGCTAATGGATATCTTTTTAACCAATTTCTCAGTTCTGGAATTAACGACCGTCAAGATGAATATGGTGGTTCATTAGAGAATCGAGCGCGGTTTTTGCTAGATGTCATTAGGGCAATTCGCAAAGAAGTAGGTAACGACTTTCACCTACAATTCAAAATTAGTGCTGTTGATTATAACAACGCTGTCACCTTTTGGGAAAAACCAGGTAATACCATAGAAGATTCCATTCAAGTTTGTAAATGGGCAGAAGAAGCTGGGGCTGATGGCGTCCATGTATCAACTGGTAGCTTATTTCCTCACCCACTCAATCCCATTGGTGATTTTAATTTTGATGTCATTACTAGAACTTATGACACCATGTTGTCGAGTGGTGTAGAGACTACACGTAACTACATTTTATTTCGTAATTCCTTTTTGCATCCTGTTTTCAATCTTTTATGGAATCGAGTCAAAAAGCAATTGGCTCCTCAAGCATTTAGTGGTGACGATGTAAAAGACCCTAAAATCAAGCAATTACTGGCAGAGAACCAAGGCAGAAACTTACTAGATGCCAGAGAAATTAAAAAGCACGTTAATATTCCCGTACTATGTACTGGTGGTTTGCAACAGGCTTCTTATATTCGTCAGGCAATTAATGATAAGTATTGTGATGGTGTCACAATGGCTCGTACCCTAATTGCTAATAATGACTTAGTTAAATCTTTTCAAGCAGGTAAAGACCTGGCAGATAAACCCTGTACCTATTGTAATAAATGCCTACTGAATGTAACTGAGAATCCTTTAGGTTGTTACGAGCAGGATCGTTTCAATAGTTATGAAGAGATGATGGAAGAAGTCATGTCAGTTTTTCATCCAACTCAGTTTGCCAATTCATCTAAATAAAAAAGCGATGGGTATCAAATTGACAATTTCGCTTACAAATAATCTCGACAATATGGGGAGTGTTTCATGACTGAACAAACAAACCCTACCCTACTCCCGACCTCAATTAAGGGAATCTTCCGGCGAATTTGGGTTGTGATTGTCGGTGTTATTGCAGTAGCAGTATTTTTCCTTTGGCCTATTTTTTCTAACTCCCCAGTGGATTATGCTGGTATTGAAGACCACTTTAAATATGGTTCAATCGGCAGCGAACCTATCAATGGTATCCCTTACTGGATTTGGAAAGTTTTACCAGAATTATTCCCAGATAAATTACCTGGCAAAGGTTATACTTCCCTGGGATTTATCAAAGAACCTGATAAAGATTTACCTGTAGGTTTTTCGCAACGGAGAGTATTTATTGATCGAGTTGGATTGAATTGTGCTGTATGTCATACAGGGACGCTGCGAGATAATCCTAATAGCGACCATCAAGTGGTTACAGCAATGCCTGCTAATGTACTTAATTTGCAGGGATATATCAAATTTTTATCAGCAGTTGGTGTGGATGAGCGCTTTACTGCCAACCGGATGTTACCAGAAATTGAAGAAATCAGTGGTGGTCTGAATCCCATTGAAAAATTACTTTATCGCTTCATTGCAATTCCCCAAACTAGAGATGCACTAATTAATCAGGCATATCGACTGAAGTTCGTGGAAGAACAACCAGATTGGGGTCCAGGAAGAGTAGATACTTTTAATCCTTATAAAGCAATTCAATTCCATTTTCCAATGGATAAATTGCGTCAGGATGAACTAATTGGTACTTCTGATTTCCCCTCAATTTGGAATCAAAGACCCCGCAAAGGACTAGAGTTGCATTGGGATGGTAATAATAGTTCTGTTGATGAACGTAATAAAAGTGCAGCTTTAGGCACTGGAGTCACACCCACAACGATTGATTTGCCTCGGATTGATCGAATTGCCGATTGGCTTTTGGAACTACCACCACCAAAATATCCCTACGAAGTTAACGAAACTTTAGCGGCTACAGGAAAACCACTTTTTGAAAGTAATTGCGCTAGCTGTCACGCTTTTGGTGGGGCTTATACAGGCAAAGTTGTTCCAATTCAAGAAATTGGAACAGACCGGCATCGCCTAGATTCATTCACTTATGAAACCATCTCTAACCAAAATACCTTGTATGCAGGTTATCCGTGGCGCTTTAAGCATTTCCGCAAGACTAATGGCTATGCAAATATGCCCCTTGATGGTGTTTGGTTACGCGGCCCTTATTTGCACAATGGTTCAGTCCCCACCCTACGGGATTTACTAGAAAAACCAGAGAATAGACCACAAGAATTCTATCGGGGCTACGACGTTATCGATAGAGCCAAAGTTGGCTTTGTCTCTGATGTCACCGCAGAAAATGGTAAAAAATACTTCAAGTTCGATACAAAACTTGATGGTAACAGCAATAGCGGTCACTTGTACGGCGTTGATCTTTCCCCAGAAGAGAAAGATGCAATTGTTGAGTACATGAAGAAACTTTGAAGGACACTTTAGCAAGGAGAAACCTAAGTTTATGGCAATACTTAAGTCAAAATTAGGGAAAATAATCACCTCAATTGCTGTAGTTATTGTCCTTCTTTTTGGGGTTGTGGGTTACGCGGGATGGTACAGTCTTTTCCGCGAAGCTCCTAGCGAAGTTTATGAGTTACCAGAGGATCATTTTAAATATGGTTCTATTGGTACAGAACAGGCGCAAGGTGTACCGTATTGGATTTGGTTAGTATTGCCGAGGATCTTTCCCGATAAGCTACCAGGCCCAGGAGGTTATACTTCTTTGGGAATTACATGGGAAGAAGGTAAAGAGCTACCAGTCGGTTTTGCAAAAAAAACCATTGGGTTTCCGAGAGTTGGGATAACTTGTGCTGTTTGTCATCATGCTACTTATCGAGAAAACCTCAAAGATAAGCCAACAATTATTGCAGCCGGGCCTGCTAACAAATTTGATTCTCAAGGCTATGTTCGGTTTCTTGGTAACGCTGCTAGTGACCCCAGATTTGAACCTGACTATATCCTTGATGAAATTAAATATAGCCATGAGTTTTCTTGGTGGGAAAACCTGCTTTATCGTTTTGTAATTATTCCCGAAACCAAGAAAGAGTTGCTAAAACAAAAAGCAAACTTTGCTTGGACTGATTCTCGTCCCAATTGGGGCCCGGGTAGGATTGACCCCTTTAACCCTGTGAAGTTCACTACTTTAAAGTTGCCTAAAGATGACACCATTGGTAACTCAGATATGATGCCTCTGTGGAATCAAAAGCAACACCAAAACTTTGCTCTGCATTGGGATGGTTTAGAAACTTCGTTGCGAGAAACGGTGCAAACTGGCGCTATTGGTGACGGTGCAACTAAAGAGTCTCTACCAGTAGAGGATCTCCAACGGGTACAAGATTATATTTCGGAATTACCACCTCCCAAATATCCGTTTGCAGTTGATGAGCAATTAGCTACAGAAGGAAAAGAGATTTTTAGCAGTACTTGTGCATCTTGCCATGCCTTTGGCGGCGAAAGGACGGGTAAGGTGATTCCTGTTGCAGAAGTGGGAACTGACCGCCACCGTCTAGATATGTGGACGCAGCAAGCAGCAGATACTTACAACAAATTTGGTGATGGTTATGCTTGGGACTTCAATGAGTTGCGGAAGACTGATGGTTATGTATCTGTCTCCCTGGATGGTCTTTGGTTAAGAGCGCCTTATCTCCATAATGGTTCAGTGCCATCCCTACAAGATTTGTTAGAAAAACCAGAGAATCGTCCCCAATCTTTTTACCGAGGATTTGATGTCTACGACCAGAAGAAAGTTGGCTTTATTTCCGAAGGGGAAGAAGCAGAACGTGTAGGTTTTAAATACGACATTAGCGTTCCTGCTAATAGTAACCAAGGACATCTCTATGGTACTGATTTACCTGCCAAGGATAAACAAGCATTAGTCGAATATCTCAAAACTTTGTAACTAAGCTATGAACAAATATGCTGTTTGGTTTCGCCGCATCGTCTGGCTAGGCGTTATCCAAGATTGGGCGATTGGCTTACCGGCGATTTTTGCACCGAATTGGTTACTGGAATTACTTCACCAAAGACCTACCCAAGACCCAGTATGGACTTCCTTTGCTGGTTTGCTAGTGGTTCTGCTGTCGCTATTCTACATTCCTGGAGCCAATGACCCCTACCGCTACACTCCCAACGCTGTATTAGCAACCCTTTCCCGTCCGCCTGGGGTAATCTTCTTTTTCTTTCTTTACCCCAATATTTATCCTGCCTTCGGGATTATTGACTCAGTTTTGTGCTTATTCCAAATCCCATTGTTGATACTAACTATGCTCAACAAACCTCAAGCTTCCACCCCGGATAAAGATGTTTTCGAGTATGACGGATCTACCCACAACGAAGTCAAAGAAGTTGGTTTTAGTGGGGCCTACGGTGAACCCCTGCCTTATCATGAGGGTCTGGGAATAACAAAATTTTTACAGTTTATTAATGATTCGGCGCGGAATATGTTCGATAAACGGGATATCCGCCCTTATTATGACAAGTTAATTCACGCTAATGGTGTTTGTTACTCAGGCATTTGGCGAATTACTGAGAGTTCTCCATATACAGGCTACTTTGCTAAGGATTCAGCAGGTTTAGTGTTTGCCCGTCTTTCGGTTGCTGGTGCTAACATCAAGCGGGGCGATCGCCGGGCCTTTGGCATTGCAGGTAAGGTTTATCCTACCCTCAACCCTGACGAGAAGGTAAAACCAGGCAATTTTGTGACTGTCGATTATCTAACAGGTATTAAGACAAACCATATTACTGATACCGAGTTAACTAACTTTCCTTCTGTCGGTTTGGATCTTGGCGCTAACTTAGTTAACCGGATCATTTTCCGGCTGATGGACAAAAGACCAGGGTTTCGTCAGCTATTTCCGATTTCAACTCTTGGATTAGCACCAGGAAGTAAAATTGTCACCCCAGACCAATTTATGCTTCGGGTCGCAGAAGGCACAGCCAAGATAGATGCAGAAGACTTCCGCGATGAATTGCGGTTAGAAAAGTATCCTGACCACAAATTGGTTTATACCATCAACGTCAAAAACTTCAATGAAAAAGAGTGGACGAAGTTGGGTGTGATCGAATTCAATGACTATTCCATCTGTGAAGGTTGCGATAAACGGATACACTTTTGGATTCCCCGCGACATTCCAGTACCAGAAAGAGATAACCTTGCCCGTCCAGCAGACCCCGTTGTGATTAAGTAAATCCTATGAGCCAGCAATTTGATGTCATCGTAATCGGTAGCGGCTTTGGTGGGTCAGTAGTTACCTGCCGTTTGGCTGAATCAGGAGCGCGGGTTTTGGTGTTGGAACGCGGTCGGCGTTGGACGAAAGACCAATACCCACGTCAAGCCAAAGATGCCTGGATTTATGAACACACCCAGCCGCAAAAACATAATGGCTGGCTCGATTTACGCTTTTTTAAGGGGATGGCTGTTGCTCAGGGGGCGGGGGTTGGTGGCGGTTCTCTGTGCTATTCCAGCGTGGTTTTAGAAGCAAATCCAACGCGATTTGAGCAAGGTTGGCCACCGGAAATTACTTACAGTGAATTACAGCCTTATTACGATCGCGTGCGGAAAATGATGGGTGTCCATCCCATACCTCCAGGGCAGCATACCCAACGGGCAAAATTGATGGAACAAGCGGCGCAAAAGGTAGGATATGGCGATCGCTTCCAAAGTATGCCCTTAGCAATCTCCTTCGATCCAGACTGGAACTACCAACTGGAAGACCCATTGAATGAAAAGCACTCCCGGCAATTTGTCAATGCCCAAGGGCAAAAACAAGGCACTTGTATTCATCTGGGTAATTGTGATTTGGGGTGTGATGTCCACGCCAAGAATACCCTCGATTTGAACTATATCCCGGCTGGAGAAAACAAAGGGGCGGAGGTGCGATCGCTCCACTTGGTACGCTATATTCAACCAGAAGAAGGCAGCTATCGCGTTATTTTTGACCGCATCGAAAACGGGCAACTAATTCGTGGTGAAGAGAGGGGCAAAATAGTTGTCATCGCCGCAGGTTCCCTTGGTTCTAGTGAGTTGCTATTAAATAGCCGCGATCAGTACCGCACTTTACCTAAAGTTAGTCAGCAACTAGGTAAAAATTGGAGCGCTAACGCCAACGTTCTTACCCCTGATTTCTACGGCAAAGATGTTGAGGTTAGGCAGTCTATTGGCCCAACGATTACCGCAGGTATGGACTTTACTGATGGTAGCTTTGAGGGTGAGAGTTTTATTATTGAAGATGATGGCTTTCCCAATATGTTGCTGAATGCCATTAGCAGCAAACTGAATTCTGGCAAATTCAGCCTATTTGCTTTAGCTTTACGCAACCATTTGCAGCGTGGTTTGGATGAAAAGAATCCCTTAAGCAATGTTATGGTTTGGCTAGGTGCGGGTGTTGATGCTGCCGATGGGCAACTTTCTCTCGGTCGTAACTGGCTCAAACCTTGGGAAACAGATTTAAAACTTGATTGGAATATCCAGCGCTCAAAGTCTGCAATTGATGCCATCCTCAATTTGCAAAAGCAGCTTTCCCAAGCCAACGGCGGTAAGCTTTATATTCCCTTTTACTGGTCAGTTCTCCGCAGTTTGTTAACAGTGCATCCCCTTGGAGGATGCAAAATGGGGACAACTGCTGAAGATGGTGTGGTCGATCATAAAGGAGAAGTCTTCGGCTACAAAAATCTTTATGTTGCTGATGGGGCAATTTTACCTCAAGCTGTTGGGCGCAATCCTTCCATGACTATTGCTGCTTTAGCAGAACGGGTGGCTCACTTGATGGTGAGCAACTGATACACTTATAATTTTTGGTTACGGGGGCGATCGCTCGCTCTACGTCACTTACAACCGGATAAGTGCGTAGGCATAGCCCGCCCTTAGACATCACAATCACATACAGCAGATTTTAAGTAAATGAGGTACAAAATTTCATAAAAAGCCATACAGCAAGGCACTTTCAACCCTATTCCCTGTTGTAAGTGCGATCGCTTTCTGGATTAGTTAATAGACGTTATCCTTAAGCAAGGAATGGAAACAGCAATCCAAGAAGGCTCAAATGAATATATCTCTAACACCAGAACTAGAGCAGTTTGTCGAGTCAACAGTCAAGAGGGGTAGGTACTCATCTGCTTTTGAGGTAGTTCGCGCCGCCTTACGACTGCTAGAAGAACGGGAGATAGAGCGTTTACTCAGATTAGAGGAACTCCGCAAAGAAATTGCTATTGGAATTGTAGATTCAGATCGCGGTGATGTATTTGATGGCGAAGAGGTATTAAGGGAACTGCGAGAAGAAATTCAACAGGCACAGCAGGATTAAGAATGAGCAGATATATTTTGAGTGCTGCTGCCAAGCAAGATTTAAAAGATATAAAAAACTATATAATTCGGTTTAATTTAGGTGCATCTGAACGTTTTCTTGATGCTTTTGAAGAAAAGTGTGTTTTATTAAGTTGTCCCATATATCCGTTATTAGTTTTTGTATATTTTGCAGTGTATGTAATTAACATTACTGTGCTTGTGAAGATAATTATATGATTTATCCTAGCTGATTTTTTCTTGCGGGGAAAGGCAGAGTTAAATCATCATTGCTGACATATTCAATGAGATTGTTTGCTACTTCAGCTATATGAGGAATGGCGGGAGAAACGGCGCTGATTTGCTCAAGAGTGGACGAGTAAGGAATATCTTTAGCAACTGCTACCATTATCCGGCAAAGCGATCGCTTTAATTCCTCTGCCTGTTCTAAACCTGTAAGCTTATATTGAAAAAACTCTCTTAGCAGTGGATGCAGTTGGTAAATTCCCTCGCCTTTGCGCTGAAGTAAATGCAAATTCAGCAAGCAATCGTCTCTAATTTCCTCTAAATCTTCAGCATCTCCCTCTGCTAAACACTGTTCCACCAACTTCCAAGGTATGGGTGCGGCTGCAAATAAACTCAATAAACAGCCCAGTTGCTTATCGTCGTCCTTTAATTCTTGCCAACTCAACTCAAAGGCTGCTAATACACCTTGTTGTGCTGTCATATCGGCTTCTGGTTTAACAAGCGCAGGTTGTTCTAGTCGCTTATTCTCCAACCGCCGCAACATTTCTGTTACAGATAAATCTTGTTTTCGCGCCAAATATCGCCCGACTAATTCCAAACCCAAAGGCAAATATCCCAACCACTCACACAACTGATTTGCAACAGCCAATTCTTGCTCAATTCGCTGTGGTGTTTCTTTAAAAAATGACTTTAATAACTCCAGCGCTGCTTCTGGTTGCAATATATCTAGAGATAATTCCTTTATAGATGCTCCCAAGTGTTGGCGCGTGGTAATCAACACTTTAAACCGAGAAGATGGCGGAGGTAGGTAAGACTTAACTTGTTGATATTCTCCAACATCGTCTAATACTAGCAGCACATTACCTTCGCGCCAAAGCCGAAAGCAGTATTGCACTTGGGCGAGTAAATCAAAATTTTCTGGTGGGTTTAAGTCAAGCTGCGTTCTAGCAAACTGGACAATTTGAATTCCCACATCTCCAGCCTTTGCCAGCAACCAGCAAATTCCACCTTTGTAAATTTCACGGTGAGCCATTGCATATTGTAAGGCCAGTTCTGTTTTACCCAGTCCACCCATGCCAGCGATCGCCGCAATTACCACCTGATTATTTTCCTGCAACATTTCATGCAGAGTTTGCAATTCAACTTCACGTCCAACAAACTTCAGCACCCCACTCAGGGGTAAATTTTGCGGTATTTCAGTAGAGGGATTTAACTTTACCTGTTCCCCAACAGGCGACTGTAGTCAATCAGGGGGATGACTGTAGCTGATAGTAATTGGGCTATTTTCTACACCTTGAAAGGTAGGAGCTTTACTATCATTGCTTTGAAAACCTTGTCCACCGTAAACATTCTGGACATTTTTACCTTGGACTTTACCAATATTAATTTCCTGATGAATTTCTTGAGCAAGGCTTTGGACTTCTTTACCAAATTGGGTGTCGGTGTCCATTTCGACCTGTAAGTAGGCAGAAACCAAGTTTAAATCTTCCTTAGAACCTTGTTCAGCTTTTATTAAGGCTTCTTGCACTTTCGGCTTACCCTTGAACTTATCCCAAATTTTTTGACGCAGTAGTTTTAGCTTGTCCAGTGTACTTTCTGTTATCTTCTCTACGGTTTTTTCTATAGCTTTGGTAATGACCAAGGTTGCGATCGCAGCCGCCGTTAGTGTTACAGGTTCCATAATAATAAAATAATTGATTGCGCTAGGATATACAAATACAGTTCTGTCTATTTCGGAAATATATCATACACATTTAGTCCATATCCTGCCTTGCAATCAATTGCAAGGCTAATAGCCCAAGTCCACTCAAGTGGACTAAAACCATTACTCAGTCTTCTTTAGAAGACTTTAGCTATTAGCCATAGGTTTCTAACCTATGGCGGGATGGCGGGTAATGCAACAGACGCAACACAATACTGCGTAGGTTTTGAACATTCGTATTACCCAACAAAACCTTGAAAATGTTGGGTTTCGTTCTTCAACCCAACCTACCCCTAAAACTCAAACCCTTACTCAGATTCACGCACGGTTTTTAGTTCGGTTCAGACAAGAGACGCGATGAATCGCCGTCTCTACAATTATTCATCGGATCTTTGCGCTCTATAATTTTCATCAAAAAATCTTAACCGAACCGTATTGAGTGTGGAAAAGCAACCCGCAAAATTACGATTGGATGCGTTCAAACCAATCTTTAACATGAGAATATGACAAAATTCGCTCTTTAAGCGGACTAGTACGAAGTATCTCATCTATTTGTGCAGCGACAGCTAAATCCGCTATGCTCTGATGGCTTCCCACTAACCAATCTTGCTGACTGAGGATAGTATCAAGGTTGCCGAGATGGTTGAAGAACTTTTTCTCAACGCGGTTCTTGTCGATGCGACCAATTCCTTGAGCATTCAATTGCTTTTCGTAAGTGTAGCGAGCCAGAGGAGCAAAGATTACTTGCTCAAACTTTGATCGCCCTTTACATAATAAGCTGTTCGCTAGCTGGAGAGCATCTGGATAGCGGAAGCGAAAATATACTTCAAACCAGTACAATGATTCATCTGCCCAATCTTCCCACAAATAGGCTTGTGCTAAATCTTTGCTATCTGCTGGGTAAAGTGGATGTTCTGGATGTCGGGCTTCCAAAAATTCTGCAATTTCCGAGCTGTCTTGAATCTTCTCACCATCGTATTCAATCACGGGAAGCTTGCCCACAGATGACAATCGGGTAGCTGCCACTGCCAGCAGACCGTTATAGTTAACAACAGAATAGGCGAGATGCTTGTGCTTAAGAATCTTACGAACCTTGTTACAAAAGGGAGAAACTTCCCATTGATGCAGGATGATTTTTGGCATCACGCTCACCGATATTTTTGAATGTCGATAGACTGGGGATTGGGGAAGGTGGGGCCCCCTCCGGGGATAAGGGGTAATGGGGATTGGGAAGTCTTAAAAAAGATTAAGGCGATCGCTGTTTGATGTTAATACTGAGGGTTAGAGGAAAGATTGTCTAGATTTATCTACAAATTTTTATATTAGCAGTAGCGATCGCCTATACTCTCGATTAACTGCTGGATTACCCAGCTACGGTAGCGAGGTACTGTCCCATTCAGTTCTGAACCTACATCCTAAAGTTGCTAATTTGGCATGAATGAGGGGAGAATCTATCAGTCAAGCCAAAATACCCTTCCAAAACGTAATAGTGGATGTTACCGAATTAGTCAAAGTTTCAATTATTCTCTTACTTGTTGCTACAGGTGTCGCCCTGCTGTCCCGGCGGCTGGGAATCCCTTATGTTACGGGTTTAGTATTAGCAGGTTTGCCAATTACTGAGCTATTATCTCGTCGGATTGGTTTAAGTCCAACCCTTGTTTTGGATCTTTTCCTGCCAATTCTCATCTTTGAAGCTGGTATTAATACAGATGTCAGCCGCTTACGCAGCACCTTTAAACCAATTGCCCTACTAGCTGGGCCAGGGGCTTTGCTTTCCAGTGGTATTATTGCTGTCCTGTTAAAATTTGGGCTGGGGCTGGATTGGATACCTGCGTTATTTGTGGGAGTAATTCTGGCAAACACCGATACAGTTTCCATGATTGCCGTCTTTAAGGATATACCAGTACCCTCGCGGCTTTCTACCATCGTTGAAGGAGAAACTTTATTTAACGATGCCGCTGCCCTAGTTTCCTTCAACCTGATTGTGCAAGTATATTCAACAGGCTCACTCACATTTGTAGAGGGAATCCAACAACTGCTATTTATCTCTCTAGGAGGCTGCGTTGTCGGGTTAGTTTTAGGCTACTTGAGTATACCTGTATTCGCCCGTTTAGATGATGCTCTTAGTAGTCTTTTGCTGACAGTCGCAGTTGCATTAGGAACTTTTCAGGCTGGGCAATTTCTTGGTGTATCAGGCCCCGTGGCTGTAGTTGTTGCTGGATTAATTTTCGGGAATCTAGGACTTTCTCGCAATACTTCTGCTTCTAGCCGCATCACCTTGTTGAGTTTCTGGGAATATGCCAGTTTTACTGTCAACACCTTTATTTTTCTGTTAATTGGTGTAGAAATAAATTTGGTAACGCTCTGGAAAACTTTACCTGCAATTCTACTTGCAGTTTTGGCTTATCAAGTCGGGCGAGTTCTTACAGTCTATCCGCTACTAGCTGTAGTTCGTTGGATTGACCGCCCAATTCCGCTACGCTGGCAACATTTGCTGTTTTTAGGAAACATCAAAGGTTCGCTGTCAATGGCTCTGGCGTTGAGCTTACCTGCCACACTCCCAGGGCGAGAAGTTTTGATAGCTATAGTCTTCGGCTGTGTGCTGGTGTCGTTAGTGGGACAGGGTTTAAGTTTGCCTTGGGTGGTAAAACGCTTAAAGTTAACTAAATTTTCGGAAATTCAACAACAGGTTGAAGAGTTGCAAGCTCAGTTGATGACGGGTAAAGCAGCACAAGATGAGTTAGATAGTCTGTTGAAATCAGGGGTGTTACCAAAAGCCGTTTATGAGGAGATGCGTTCAGCTTATCAGGTACGAATTGCCGGCGCAGAAAAGACGCTACGGGAACTTTATAATCGTCGCCCTGATGAGGTGGAAGGTAGAAGTGGCAAGAGCAGTAAACTTGAAGCTATTCGCCGACGTTTACTCTTGGCAGAAAAAGGAGCGCTCAATGAGGCAATGCGGAAGCGAATTCTCTCGGAAGAAATTGTGCGTGAGCGGATACAAACTCTTGATGAACAATTGTTGAAATTAGAGGATGATTAATATTGGGGCATGGGGCATTAGACATCTCCGAAAAAGAATGTAGAGACGTAGCAATGCTACGTCTCTACAAGGGTTCTGGATAACGCATATTTTATTTCTGGAGATGTCTATTGGGCATTGGGCATGGGAACGAGGAAACTTAATTACGAATTACGAATTATTTTAAAGGCGATCGCTTATCGTTATTTTGGCTTTTAATGACTCTACCAGGACTGATAAAGGAAATCCCTTGTTGAAAGTCAGTACCAATCATGACTGCCTCTACTATGGGTTCGGATATTTCTGTTTGGGCTACCCATTCGACAATGAAATTTGCGCCTAAACCTCCACTGGTATCATTTCTATTGATAAAAAAATCTGTAGAAGCCAGGGCATCAAGTTGAATAGGGCGCTCTAAATACTGCTTCACTAATTTTCCTTCTGAGTTGTAGTAGCGCACAGAAGTAATAATAACCGGATTGGTCAAATCTGTATTCCGAATACTGAGTGTAGCTGCTAACTCAAAAATCTCCTGTCGATTGTGATGATAGATATGAGAATAAACTGGGACATAAAGAGTTTGACCGCTAGCTATCTTAAAATTCTTATCCAGCGTCACTGATTTTTGTACCGGGGTTGCTTGAATAGCACTAGGTTGTGACTTGGGTGGAATATTTGTTGATTCACAAGATGCAAGAATAATAGCGATCGCTAAATAAATATATCGATACAGCTTCATCAAAACTCACCAATTTTTTTATATGTGTAGCTAACCCTACCTAATAAACAGTTTAGGTAGGAACTGCGCTCAACATCTTTGTTCAATAAAATCAATGACTTGATGTAAACATCTTGGTTTAGTCACAATCAGCACAGTTGAATGAGGTTCCAGTATTGTACTACCGTTAGGAATTATCAAATCTTCGTGGGGATGGGATTGATAACCAATAATTAGCGAACCACTAGGAAATTTTGAATCCTGAGCAATTTCGGCAACGCTACGGCCAGCAACATAGCAATTGTTGGGGATGGAAAGTTTCAGAACCTCAATCTGTCCCTGCTCAAAATGCATCATTGATTCCACTTGCGGATACTCAATGGCATTCACCATTGTTGAAACTGATAGTTCAACAGTACTGATAACGTGGTTAGCTCCAGCTATCCGCAACGGTTCGGCAAAATCAGGGTGGCGCATCCGGCTTAAAATATGGGTTACACCGTAGTGTTTCGCAAGAGTTACCATTGCCAAGTTTAAGGCATCACTTCTCAGAACCGCTGCTAAGGAACCGGCTTTACGAATCCCAGCTTCTAATAATACTTCTGTACTCACAGCACTGCCTTCAAAAGCCATTGCCCCCACTTGTTCACGGGCATAGCGGCAAGCGATAGGATCAATATCAATTACAGCAACAGTATGTCCTAGTTCTACCAGCTTTTGCGCCAAACTTAAGCCCACTAAGCCTGCTCCACCAATTAGTACGTACATGAATATTCTTAATGCTCCTTCACTTCACTCTCTAGGCTAACAAGGAATGAAGCTATAGCTTGTGAGAGAGGAATTAGTAAAACTGTGTTGTCTGTGAAGTTGGCACAACAGATATACCAAGCGTATTTGATTTATGAGCATTGAAAGCCACATTTCCCCACCTTCTTTGATCAGTCGATAATTTTGTTTCTCACAAATAATTTAACATTCTTATCTAAGGTGAATTTTTGTTAATCTATATTTTTAACTATGTGAACTTATAACCTTAAAGAAATAAAATTTATTCTATTATAAGGAGGGTAAAAAATTTATCATGCATCAATTTTATATCGACTAGTTTGCTAACAACGAATATCGTGTTTTCCCAGATGGGATTAACAGATATAAAACCTCAAATACTACCCAAACGGCATCAATATCTCCCAAAGCAGCTTTAGAAAGATTATTCACTAGCAAAGAAATACAGAGTGAATGGTTTGCGTCGGAATTTTTAGCTCAATTTCCTATAGTACAGTCGCGGCAAATTATTGACGAGTTGAAAAAGAAGCTGGGAACCTATCAAGGCGTACAAAATAATGCACAAGATTATTTAGTTGTTTTTAGTCAAGCTTCAGTACCAACTAAAATAGTTCTAAATAACAAAGGACAGATTTCAGGATTGCTGTTTGAGTCACCGCAAGCCCAATTTGTGAGTTTAGAAGAAGCAATTACTAAATTTAAAGCATTACCTGGTAAAGTCAGTTTTCTAGTTCAGGAAGACAAAACAATAAAAGCTGCATTAAATACTAAAACACCTCTGCCAGTTGGTTCAGCCTTTAAACTAGCCGTACTCAAGGCACTAAAATCAGAAATTGCCTCTGGTAAGCGAACATGGAAAGATATAGTAAAACTGCAACCTATTGGTTGCAAGGGAAGGATGGCAAAAATTACTGTGTGGTTGCTACTTGGAATAACAGCGAGGCATCTCTAGAAGAATCAAAGTTTATAGCATTGTACAGTGGGGTACTTGCTAAACTCGCAGCGAATAGATAGACATCTCCGAAAATAAATTCTGCGTTGCTCGAAATCCTTGGTAGGGACAATTCATTTCTTAATCCTGAATTCTTAGTTTTTCCGGTTGTCCAGTCCTTTAAAATTGTAATTTTTGAATTGGTATTTTTCGAGCAACTCTTTAACTTGAGTGGCTACCAAAGGATGTGTGTCTTTCTGTAACTGGGGGAGGATTTGCAGGAGAACGCGATGTGAAACCATATTTAAGTATGCGATCGCAGCTTCTCTAACAAAGCCAGTTGGATGACGCAAACTGACTAAAATCTCAGAACTGGTCAATCGGATGCGTGTAACTTGAGCATAATGAAAACAGCAAGCTAGACACCAGTCCGAAAGGAAGTTACCCAACATCAGCAATCTGTGGAGGCGATCGCTAACTATCATATTCTCATATTCGACGACCTTGGCTTCTATCAGATGTTGCAATTTTTCTGACTGCGGTCGGTTATCTAAAATATTCAGCAACAAAGACTTTGAAGACAAAGTTACCGTATGCTCCAAGATTTCTAACCCCCGCGCTAAGTTTACCACTGAGGGCGATCGCAGATTGAAGGATGCTGCCTGCATCTTTTCTGGCGAGTAAAGCAGTCTCAATAACAGCAGCACCCGCTCTTTGACATCCAATTCCAATTCTAAAAGGGCGCGTTGTAGTAACTCAGAGACAATCACAATCCTCTCACCAGATTGATAATTTTCTTTTTGGTCTAGTGTTTGGAAGTCAATATATGCGGCGTAAATTTCACCTAAAAATTTTAATTCCTGTTTAATTAAATTTTCTACCCGACTTTCATAAAATCGATCTACTAAACCTTTAATTCCTGGTTGTTTGTGTATTTTTAGTAAGCTGCGAAGAATATGATCCCTTGTAGTACCCCAGGATGTCTCCAAGTTTTCCCATAAAGTATCCAAAGCTTCTTGAGTACCAACTTGAGCAATGGTGCGCCAAGCGTACATCCGCACTACTTCCGGTTTGTAAATATTCGTAGCTAACCGCAGCAGCATTTCTAAAGCTTCATTTTCTAGTCGCGTTAAGGCTGACATTGCTGTACTGCGGGTTGATTTGTAATAAAGTGCTGCAATCAGTGCCGAATAGTACTCTTCTAAATGGGTTGCTGCAATCATTTCCAAGACAGCACAGCGCACTCGTAATGACTCATCTTGTAATAAATTCGGGATGTGAATCCGCAACGCCTGCAAATAAACTGCTTCTCTCAGGGCTTTAACTCCATTTATCCGTTCGCGTTCTTGC
The DNA here is from genome assembly GCF_036917155.1 of Nostoc sp. GTDB lineage: Bacteria > Cyanobacteriota > Cyanobacteriia > Cyanobacteriales > Nostocaceae > Nostoc. The sequence goes on from NZ_JBALDZ010000011.1 coordinate 25,519, forward strand.
TTATGAGTCAGCATCCGGCGCATAGTTTGGGTAGCAGCTACCTTTTGCATGGGTGTTCCCTGGCGTAAGACTAAAGCAGCAGCAGTGGCGCGGATGAGTGAGTTTTGTCGGGGGTTCAGGTATTCTTCTAGGAGGCCTAAATTGGGATTTGGTTCAGCTAGCCAAACGTAGCGTAGCGCTAAGGCAAAAACTTCGGGACTAGTTTCTTGGGATTGTTCTAATAAAGGACGAATGTCGCCTAGATAAGCTGGATTTGCACCTCCCGTCAGCATCACCTCCAAACTTTGGCGTTGCAAATCTGGGGTTAACTTAACTAGTAGAGGTGCTAAAATTTCGGCAGATCCTTGGGAGTCCATTTGGGCTAAAAGTTCAATACAAGAGCGTTTATCAGCCTCACTGCCTTTTTCTGCCAAAGCTTTGACTACCCCCTGCTTGAAGAATCGTAAGCCCATATTGGTTGCACTTAAGTGACCCCGTGCCACACTCAAGACTAACAGTTCAACATAGCGCGATCGCAATTCCCAAACTACTGTTAAACAAGTGCCAGTAATCAGCATTGTTTCTGCTACCAACACCCATTTTTGCAGTGATACAGGTACAAACCGTCCACAAAATAATAGAGTTGCAAAAATTAGCGCTCCTGTCAAACCTGTGGCGATCGCTTCGGCGGTTCCACCAGATAAAGTCTGCATCCGGCTGCGTATTCCCTCTGGAATTGGTTGGTACAGGATGGGACCACTACTCATCACAAAGGTGTAGCGCAGAAGTTCATCAAAGAATTTAACAATTACCAAACCCCAAAAAAAGCTTTGCGATTGGGTGGCTGGAATTAAATGCAGCAATATCAGCACACCTGGTAGTGAAAAACCAACGGTAATTGGTAAAAGTGTAGCAGTGAAAAATACCCCCATTCGTTCAATAAGTCGGCTGGAAATAAACCACTGCAACAACAACTCACACAGTCCTAACATCCCACCAAATAGACCCAAGAAACTGGCGAGTTCTCGGTCGTTTAAATTGGATTGGAGTTCGCGTAGATACTGAAAGTCTATTAGCAACCCAATGACTTGCAACAGACCGACAAAGGCAAACAATTGCCAGACATACCGTTTCAGTGGACTTTTAATGAAACGCTGTCGTGAAGCTTGTTCTTCAGGAATTAGTCTTTGTGGGGTTTCAGGAAAAGCTGCTCGATAGTGATGAGTTAAATAGAATAAAATCCCCGATCCGAATAAAATCACTACACAGGCGATGAGGACAATCTTATTTAGAGTAGTGTATTGCACTAACCAAGGCAAACTAAAGCCACTAATTACATCTGCAACCAAAAGACCACTACTCACCAATGGATAAGTACGCTTAATCTCCCGAATATTAAATAGTTGGTTGGCGACGATGGAGATGTTGAGGTCATTGACCACATAAAGTGCATCTACCCACAGCCGCAGCAGAAATACCGAAATAACTGCCAAGTAGGAAAAATGAGATCCCCAGCGTAATATAACTAATAAAACTAATGGCATCAACATGCAGGGTGCGATCGCCACAATCACCCGACGTAAGGGAAACATCTTTTGCAGACAAGAGTATAAAAAAACTAGTCCGGCACTCATCACGGCACTAGCAATATACATCCACGGCAGCAGATGAGTCCCATATTCATCCAAAAATAGCGCCACCGTACTGTCTTCTGCCCACCGTAATCCTACACATACAGTTGTGTAAAAAACAAACATTAGCTGAGTTCGTTCGCTCTCCTCTGGCCGGAGATTCACCCACTGTAGTAATCGTGTTAGAACACTTTTATTTGCAGCCAACCAGTAATTTTTCAGTTCCATGCAGTTTTAGTTTCTGGTAGTATCACCGTTTCAGGAGGCAGAATAGCGCAACCGTAGGGGGCAGGAGTCTTTTAATTTTGAATTTTGAATTTTGAATTGATTTCTACCCCATCTCCTGGAAATAGCAAAAGTCCTGAGCGACTGAGTATTATGTTTCCCATTCAGCCTTCAGGACTATCGATTTGAGATAAATTTAAATGACCTTAGGAATACCAAAAAATAAATTATGCAATATTCGTGCGTTAGTTGCTGCAATTCACTCAGTTGATCAAACATAGTCAGGACTTACGCAAACAATAGCCGAAACCCTTATTTTCAGGTAGGGGCAATTCATGTAGACGCGGAGCGGTGAAGCAGCGCGGTCTTGGGGGTTTCCCCCATGAGCGACTGCTGAACCCGGAGGGCTTCCCGCAGGGTATTGCCCCTACCGCGTGTACTTTTGCGTAAGTCCTAATAGTATTCCCAAATTTAATGAGAAAATCCCCTGACTGTATAGCTAGGGGATTTTCAAACTTGGTCTATTAAACAGTTAGAGAATTATTTTTTGGGCGAGATGAGCATCATCATGTTTCGCCCTTCTTTTTTTGGCGCTTGTTGAAGCTCACCAAAAGGCTCCAAATCAGTTGCCATTCGCTTGAGCAAATCTTCTGCTAGGTCGCTGTGTTGAATTTCTCGACCCCGGAACATCACAGTCGCTTTGACTTTATCGCCATCTTTTAAAAAGCGCTCTGCTTGTTTAACACGCACATTGTAGTCGTGTTCTTCTATTTTGTAGCGCATCTTAACTTCTTTGACATCAGCGGTGTGTTGCTTTTTCCGGGCTTCCCGTGCCTTTTTTTCCTGCTCAAACTTGTATTTGCCATAGTCCATAATCCGACAAACCGGCGGGTCAGCTTTGTCACTGAGTAGCACCAAATCTAGCTCTTTTTCTTCAGCTAGATGTATTGCTTCCTGTGGGGGCATAATTCCCAACTGGGCACCGTCAGTGTCAATGACCCGAATTTTTGGGAAGCGAATTCGTTCATTAATTTGGGGCAGATCGCGAGTTCTTTTCTTCTCAATCACAGACATTATGATTTGTAGGAGCTCTTAATGAAGGATTTAGTGTGGTCTAGATTAGTATGCCTCAGAGGCAAAATACAGAAGTAACTCAAGACTGAAAACGTAGTCTACAGTTCTAGGGTAACTAATCCGTAAAAGACTTGCCTCGTTGTATTTGTCATTCTACTCACTCTGAGATAATTTCTTTGCGATAGTTAATCTAAATTACACAACCTAGACTATGTTAAATATTATTACAATTATTCAGCAATATTTTTTGCGATCGCAGCAACAATTAGCTTGGAGGATTAACGCCTTTTTCGGGCAGTTTCAACTAATTTTGACATGGTGGAATTTTGCCAGATGCGATCACCTTATCCAATGCTTGGGTGAAATGTGTCAAGTCATGGGTACTGGGTACTGAGGGACTTCCAACTAAAAAGATATCCCATCGCTGGGTAAGCAGGGGAGCAGGGAGCAGGGGGAAGACAACAAAATATTATCTGATTGACACACTCCCCGGCGTGAACGCACGAGGATTCTAGCCTCAAACAGCAATTGCAGGCATAGCCTGTCTGACATCACCTAAGCCAATGGTTGATGCCCCAACCATTTGAATATTACGTGCGGCGTTCTCGTCACGTCCATTCACGGACTGACAAGAGGGACAACGCCACTCTCTCACCGACAAATCTAGTTTTTCTAGAACGTGTCCACAATGAGAACAAGTCTTACTGCTGGGATACCATTGGTCGATGAAAACAACCAATTTATTTTCTGGAAGTCCCTGAGAAGAAATTTTTTTAAGATTTGGTTTGGGTCTGAATCCTCATTCAAATCTTCCCAATCCCTAGTCCCCAGTCCCCAGTCCCTAGTCCCCAATCCCCAGTCCCTAATCCCTAGTCCCCATTACCCCTTATCCCCAGAGGGGGCCCCACCTTCCCCAGTCCCCAATCCCCAGTTCACCCATAATTCAGGCATTTTGTAAAGTCGCCAAACTCCTACTTAACTAGGCGACAGCCTGATGAACGGATCGGGTAAATTAAGATAAGTAAAGAAAACGCTTTGAACTAAATGGCAGCTCTAAGCTTACAAGAAATTTCTACTCAGTTAGAAAGTCCGAATTTACGCGATCGCATGGTAGCCCTTGCTAATCTGCGTAATGTTCCCCCTGAGGATGCAGTTCCTTTGATTAAAAAGGTACTAGACGACGAATCTTTGCAACTGCGATCGATGGCAATATTTGCCCTTGGAATCAAGCCGACACCAGAATGTTATTCAATTTTGGTAAAAATTCTCGAAAATGACCCAGATTATGGTATGCGTGCCGATGCCGCTGGTGCCTTAGGATATTTGGGTGATGCCAGAGCCTTTGAGGTGCTATCGCGGGCATTCTATGAAGATACTGATTGGCTAGTACGCTTCAGTGCAGCTGTTTCTCTAGGTAATATTAAAGACCCTCGTGCCCGTCAAATTCTGCTTCAGGCATTAGATAGTAAAGAGGTAGTGTTGCAGCAAGCTGCAATCTCTGCGCTGGGAGAAATTCAAGATATTGAGTCTGTAGATAAGATCCTGCGTTTTGCCCAATCAGATGATTGGTTAGTCAGGCAGCGTTTGGCAGAAGCTTTGGGCAATCTTCCTACTTCCAAAAGTGTCTCAGCTTTAAAATACCTGGAAAAAGACAATCATTTCAACGTTGCTGAGGCAGCCAGAATTGGCCTCAAAAAGCTTGAGGAAATAGGCAATCAAGCTTAATATTAAAACCTCCTGCTACCTTTTAATAATAATTAAGTGGGAATTTTAGCATTTTGATGCAGGGTAATTTCATTCATGAATATTGAAGAGTTTTTTCAGTTAAGCGCTGGTAAATGGTTTTCTCATCGTACTAGTCAACATTTGGCTTTTAACCAATCGGAACATAGCAAGTCAGACATCATCATTGAGACGCTGGCATTAGATCATCCAGAAGCGATCAAACTGTGTCAAAAGTATAAAATTAATCCCAGTTCTGCTTCCTGTGCTACCAAAATTACCTGGAACGGCACAACGGAAAAGGATCAAGTGAAACACAGTGGTTCAACTGTGTTAGTTTCCGTACCTGATGCGGATAATCCCACCCAAGGTAAGTTACTGCGAGAAATAGTTGATGCCAATAAAACTCCAGTTGCCGGACGCTATAAAATTGACAGTGACGGTGCTTTGATCCTAAGTACAGAGGATGAAAATACATCGTCAGAGGAACGCTTGTGGTTTGCTAGCCCCAATTTACGAATGCGGGTAAATGTCCTCAAGAGTTTTGGTGGATTTAGTATCACTTCTTTCACTTCTGAAATCCGTATGGGTGGCTTTCCACCAGCCGAGAAGGTTTCGGAAGCGGCTAATTCAGTATCTAGTTAGTCTGATGACAACATACTCCCTCCAGAAATGGGGGGAATTAACTAGTAGCGCAAGACGGAAGTCAAAAGTCAAAATCAATGCAGCGTAAGAGTTTCGTTGATTTGGAATGGGTGGTTTATTTAGGCTGTGCTGTACTATAGGAATCCGATTTGATTCCTGAAAAAATCTAAGTATATGTAGTGGCGTGGCAAGCAAAAAAATAGTGCATTAGAGGTAGGTTGGGTGGAGCGGAGCGCAACCCAACATATATCAGGATGTTGGCTTTGGCAAAGCCTCCACCCAACCGACAATTTTTTTGTAACATTTTAGCCTGGATACGCGACTACGTATCTTTTCAAAAATCAAATAGTAGTCCTATAGAGATAGATCAGTATTCGGGAATTACGAATTTAAACCAGCTTGAAAAATCTGGTTTGGGGTGAGATTTAATTCGGGGAAAGTTTGAGAAACAATGCAATCGCTTTCTCGAAATTTACTGATCTGATATTCCCCATCAACTAAATTACAGACAGAGATAGTCGGTTGTTTGGGATTACCGATAAAATTACGTCCACCCAAGGCAGCATAATCGACAATCCAATATTCCGGGATACCCATCTCTTCATAATCAGCATATTTTAAATAGTAATCGTCTCGCCAGTTAGTTGATACAACCTCAATTGCCAAAGGTATTGATGCACCCAAACTAACGGTAGATTGTTTTTTCCATAATTTTTCGTTTTCTAGATTTGCACGGTTTAGCACCAACACATCTGGAAAGTAACCAGAATCTTTTTCAGGAGGTCTAACAATAGCTTGGTTGGGTATGAAGTAGGGTAATCCTAGACGTTTGATTTCAACAGGAATTTCAATACCTAAAAATCCTTTAACTTCCTCATGTTCCCCTACTGGTTGCGCCATCTCAACAATTTCTCCCTTATGTAATTCGTGGCGTACTCGTCGATTTTCGGGTAGCCAATCGACAAATTCCTCAAAGGTTACTAGCTTGGGTATGGCTTGAGTCATTAGATGATAGAGAATTACTGGTGATAGAAACATTATCTCTAATCTAGAAGACTGCGGACAGCTTTTCCACCACGGTTAACAGCCAGTTATCGTCACCCCAATTCTGCTTAGTTGGGGGCAATTCATTCAAAAAAACCGGCATCCAATCTGGCAGTGGTTATCCCTCAGTTCAACGGGTTGCACTCAGCAAGTTGGGGAAGAATTAATTTTCCGGGACTCTTTACCCGGATTTCTCACCAATGCTCAAAGCCTGTGCTTGTGCAGGGGAGCAGGGGAGCAGGGGAGAGTTCAATGTGCCAAGTTCAATCCCCTCCGCCCCTCTGCCCCTCTGCCCCTCTGCCCCTCTGCATTTCAAACTTGTGAGAAATGCGGGTTATAACTTTGTATGACGTACAAATCAACAGCCAGGTCTATTTCTGATTTGAAAGCGCATTTGGTTTTGACTTGCGTTGTATCGGAGAAAAGTCATCACGCCTGCTATGCTGACTCGATTGGGTGAACTAGTCAATCACATATCCCAGAAATGGGGTTGCGAAGTCGTTGAATTCAATGGCGAAAGTGACCACGTTCACCTGTTATTCCGGTACTATCCACAGATGCAACTATCGAAGTTCGTCAACGCCTTAAAATCCTACACAAGCCAACAAATTCGTAAAGAGTTTTTGATGGAGATTAGGCGCGTCTATTGGGGTAAACCCGTATTTTGGAATAGTGCCTACTTCATTGCTTCTTGTGGTGGGGTGACTGTCGAAGTGCTAAAACAATACGTGCAAAACCAAGACTCCGCGAGTTGCACCGATGAGAGAGTGGCGGTTCCGACGCTCGAAGACTCGCTAACGCTTCGCTATCACCCACCCCGCCATTCTTCCCATCGCTGCCCTTCGGGACAGCGTGGGGCTGCTGGCGGGAATAGCTCAAACGGACTCAATTGCAGATGATAAGGGTTTTCAACGAGTATTTTTATAAGCGATCGCATTTTGGCAACAAGCACTCAAGTTTCACCCAGAAAATGCGATCGCTTTTAAAAGGGAACAGGGAACGGGCAACAGGCAACAGGGAAATCCCCATAATTAAAATCAGGGGATTTGTACAAGGACACATTGAAACATCGTGGCTGACGCCATCTCGTTTCAAATATTTTTATCTCTTTTCATAAATAAATTTAGGGGCTTTAAACCCTGTATTCGGGGCTAATTTTTTTTCTGTTCCCTGTTAAGAGTTCCCTGTTAAGAGTTCCCGCCCCGAAGGGGCTTGGTAATTAAAGGGACTGGGAACTGGGGATTGGGTTTTCACTGCCAAGTGGTGGCGACGAATTGCATTTATGATATACCCAAGGTAGATGTAATAGTATCTAATATGTGCTATCTACTCAATACTGCCAAGTGTAGGATTGAAAATTAGTATTTTTCTACATAAAATTAAAAATCTAAAATTAAAATTTGGTAACACTGATGGTTAGGAGTGCTAGAGTTTCAAGAAATTCACCGGAACTTTTCAGCGGGTATTCATGCTGAAGAAACTACAGAAAAAGCAAATTTCGATAATTGCGGGTGCAGCACTGTTTGCCTTTTTAGCTGGGGCAATGGTATCAGCACCGGAGATCGGCAAATCTCTAGGGAAATGGCTCAAACTGAGTCAGAATAAAACGGAGCAAACATCAGAGGCAAGCAAGGCTCAATCAGCCGTATTTCCACTGATATCACAATCACTGCCAGAACGGGCGGCAAAACTAGCAGCGATCGCCCAAGAATCACAATCGCCAGACCGGAATCGCGCTCGTTATCTTTTGGCGAGTGATTACATTGAAAGAACCCAAGGGAAAAAAGCTCTACTTTTACTCCAAGGACTAGAGAAAGACTATCCCATTCTTGCGCCCTACATTTTGCTCAAACTTGCCCAGGCAGAGGATATGCTGGGCGAGGATGGCAAAGCCTCGGATCTTAGGCAAAGTGTGCTGAAACTGTATCCCAAAGAAGCGGCTACCGTGAAAGCACTATATCTAATTGCCCAACCGAAACAACAAGAAACTGCGATCGCTCAATTTCCTAGCAATCCTCTAACTTGGGAAATTATTCGCAAACGCTTGCAAGAAAATCCCAATCAGCCCAATTTACAATTGATTTTGGCTAAATATGCTTATGACCAACCAGGCATAGTAGGCGTTTTAGATCAGTTAGTCAAACAGCCTACCCTGAAACCCGAAGACTGGGAACTAATTGGTACAAGCTATTGGGAAAATAGTCAATTTCTGAAAGCGGCCAATGCTTATGCCAAAGCACCCAAAACATCGCGTAACCTCTACCGTACCGCACGAGGGTTACAGGTAGGAGGTCAAGATAAAGAAAAAGCGATCGCCACCTATAAACAATTGGTGCAACAATTTCCAAATACTGAGGAAACTGGGAATGCTCTACTACGGTTAGCAGAAACCGCAAAAACCCCTAAAGACGGCTTACCCTATCTCGATCAGGTAATTAGTAAATTTCCGAAACAAGCTGGTACTGCACTGGCACAAAAAGCTAAAACTCTCCAAACTCTTAAAGATCAAAAGTCAGCTAGCGCGGCATGGCAAATACTCATAGCTAAATACGGTAATTCTGATGAAGCCGCAGAGTATCGCTGGAAAATAGCCCAAGATAAAGCCAATGTTAAAGATTACGTCGGTGCTTGGCAGTGGGCAGAACCAATTGTTACCAACAACCCCAACAGTATTTTGGCTCCGAGAGCAGGCTTTTGGGTAGGTAAATGGACAGCTTTACTAGGCAAGCAACAGGAGTCTAAAACTGCTTATGAATATGTGATTAGCCAGTTTCCTTACTCTTACTATGCTTGGCGAGCCGCAACCATGCTAGGGCTAAATGTCGGCAATTTTGATAGCGTGCGCGCCATGAACCCAGAAGTAATCGCACCCCAACGTCCAGTACCGCCTGCTGGCTCTGAGACTTTCAAAGAATTATATCTACTGGGTCAAGACCGCGATGCCTGGTTACAATGGCAAACAGAATTTCAGAACAAAATTCAGCCAACGGTAGCAGAGCAATTTACTGAAGGGTTAATGCGGCAGGCTAAGGGAGAAAATCTCATCGGAATTGACAAAATTTCTAAATTGGAAGACCGCGAAATCCCCGCAGAACTGGCCCAATATCAAACTCTGAGCAAACAAATCACCTACTGGCAAGCCCGTTATCCATTTCCCTATCTCCGAGAGATTGAAAAGTGGTCTACTGAGCGTAAACTCAATCCCTTGTTAGTTACTGCCTTAATCCGTCAGGAGTCGCGGTTTGAGCCAAAAATCAAATCCGTCGCTAACGCCACTGGTTTAATGCAGTTGTTGCCAAGTACCGCTCAATGGATTGCCCCACAAATCAAGGTGGATTTCAAAACCATAAACCTAGAAAATCCCAACGATAACATCATGCTAGGTACATGGTATTTGGATCATACTCATCAGCAATATAACAATAACTCTCTGTTGGCGATCGCTAGTTACAATGCTGGCCCTGGCAATGTCTCCAAATGGCTGCAAACTCTAACTACACAAGATCCAGACGAGTTTGTTGAAGAGATTCCCTTTGATGAAACCAAAAATTATGTGCGGCAAGTATTTGGCAACTACTGGAATTATCTGAGGCTTTACAACCCGGAGATTTCTGGCATCGTCGCCAAATACTCTACTACACACCCACAACTACCAGCGCGATAATCTGAGAAAGTTATGACTTGTGAATTTGGAGTTAAAAAATTGCTTTAACTCCAAATTCACAACTCTACTACTTACACATTGACATTCTGCCGCAAGTCTTGAGGCGGCAGCCCCAACGACGGGCATTCCCAGTCGGAGACTAGGAACGAGACATTGTATAATTAATTCTGTCTGACTACTTAATAACTGGAATTGATCGCAGTTGTAAGTGTTAATATATACTTAAGTGTTACTTTTTTTGCACCCCCCTTAATTTTCGTGCCCAATGGAGTTAACTTCAAAAGAATTTAAGTCAGAACTGATATTAGAAATCCAAGCCTGCCTGCTATTGGCAGTTCCTTTAGTAATTACTCAAATATTAGAAGCGGGCATTCCTTTATTGGATGGGGTGATGATGGGCTTGCTTAACAGCCAAGCTCTAGCTGCGGGTGCTTTAGGTGCTGTTACCTTTTCGACTCTAGCTTCCATTTGTCGTTCTATTCTTTCAGCTGCGGGTGTGAGTGTTGCAAATGCTTTTGGTGCAGGAAAAATAGACCAAGTTAGCTGTGCTACCGGTCAAGGAATTTGGTTAGCGGTGACGATGTGCTTACCTGTGATGTTTATCATTTGGCACTTTGACTATATCTTACTGCTGACTGGTCAAGAAGAAAGCAATGTATTATTAGCTCAAACTTATTTGCGGTCTATTGTTTGGGGTTTTCCTGCGGCACTTGGTTTTTGTATTTTAAAAGAAGTTAGCTCTGCCCTCAATCGCCCCCAATTCCTAATAGTAATTACGGTAGCTGGACTATTATTGAATGGGGCTGCCAATTATGTTCTAATGTTCGGTAAATTTGGTTTCCCAGCCCTTGGGTTAGCCGGTATTGGTTGGGCAAGCGCACTCATTTTTTGGCTGAATTTTATCGCTGCCGCCAGTTGGATTTGCTTGGATAACTACTTTAAAGATTACCAACTTGATTCCGCTCTGGATCAGTTCGATCAAGATATGTTTTTAGATATCTTCCAAACTGGGTGGTTTTTGGGATTACAGTATGGAGCAGAAATTGGAGTATTCACTGCCACTGCTTTAATGATGGGGTGGTTTGGGACAGAGACGTTAGCAGCTCATGAAATTACTGTCGAAACAGAAAGTTTTGTCGAAACAATATCTATAGGTATTTCCTATGCCGTCACAATGAGAGTAGGACAGTTGAGGGGACAAAACGATCTCAAGAGTGCAAGCAGAGCAGGATTTGTTTGTATTGCCCTTGCTACTCCCTTTGTGAGCATTGTGGCACTAATTTTTTGGCTGTTTCCCAACTATATTGTGGCAATGTATTTGGACACCAGTAATTTAGATAATATCGAAATAGTTAAAACGACAATTTCTTTTCTAGGCGTAGCAGCAATAGTCCAGATATTTTATTCTATTCAGACTATTGCTGCTGCTGCTTTGATCGGGTTGAAAGATACCCGAATACCAACCTTAATCACTATGTTTGCTTATTGGGGAGTAGGTGTAGGTGGGGGCTATCTAATGGCATTTACTTTCGGTTGGGGCCCGATAGGTTTATGGTTGGGTTTAATGCTAGGGCTACTCATGGGTGCGGTGTTTTTGATTGGGCGTTTTTATCTTTTGACTACTGAGATGGAGTCTGTTGAACAGAGTTAAAAACCAATACGGTTCAGTTAAGGCTTTACTCTTTGTCAAAGTGATTTTTTTAACGTAGACGCGGAGCGGCTTGCCGCAGGCTACCGCATAGACGCGGAACAGTTTCCCGCAGGGTAGGACACGTAAAAGACCGGGAGCTTGGTAGCCCCTCGGCTTTAGCCAGGGGTAGTCCCCAATCCCCATTACCCCTTATCCCCAGAGGGGGCCCCACCTTCCCCAATCCCTAGTCCCCAGTCCCCAGTCCCTAGTTCAACCTTTGTACCTTTGCCATGCAGAATCGATTATTTCAGCAATGATTTCTGTATATGTCACACCACCCAAACGTCCCATAATTACTAGGTCTGAGCGGATATGGTGTAGCCCTGGCAGTGGGTTAACCTCCATAAACTGCAACACACCGCTAGCATCACAGCGTAGATCCACGCGGGCAGCGTCTCGGCAACTAAAGGTATGGTAAGCATCCAGTGCTAGCTGCCTCGCTTCTGCTGCCAGTGGTTCGGGATCTATGAGCAAACGATAAGATACTCGTTCCAGATACTCATCCTTGTTAAGGGTGGTATAAGCAAAAGCTTCTGCTTGTCCTGTAAAGATTACTTCCATCACACCTACTACTCGTGAGTTGCTGCCATTGCCAACAATACCCACTGTTACTTCTCGACCGGGAAGAAAGGTTTCTACGAGTAGTGGTTGCTGGAAAAGTTCATGTAACAATTCATAAGTATTTACTAGCTCCCCGCGTTCTTTGACAAGAGAACGCCCAGTTACTCCTTTAGAACTGCCCTCCGCCACAGGCTTGAGGAAAAGTGGCATTGATAGCGATACGGCTGCTGCTTCTACGGTAGTACTCACCACTTCAAAGGGGGCTGTTGGCAAACCGCGATCGCGCATTACTCTTTTAGCAAGCGCCTTATCTAGCGTTAGGGCGCAGGTGAGTGGATCGGAAAAGGTGTAAGGTTGAGCAAATAACTCGCAGACTGCTGGGACTTGGGCTTCGCGAGAGCGACCCTTTAAACCCTCAGCAATATTGAAAACCAGATCCCAGCGATCGCCTTTAGCCAATCGCCCAGCCAGTTCTCTACCATTGCCCACACGTTCAACCTGATGACCTAACTTAAATAGGGCATTTTCCAACCCGATAATAGTTTCTTCATCGTCGAATTCCATCACCTCAGAGGCAATAAAACCAGCCTTCAGGTAGTCTACCTTCAGGTCATAACACAGACCAATTAATAACCCCATAGCCCCATAATTCTCAGTGAAAAAGCTTTTTCTGTGAGCTTGAATGTACAAATCAGGTATCTTAATTAAAATAATTCCAATTACTAATTCTTCAATTGAGTCAAAGATAGCTCATCAACAACATCAAACCATATAGGAGATTTATCGTCAGGAGAACCGTTATAGTTGGCAGTCATTTCTTCTCCTACTTCTATATCTTGGTAGGCAATATACTCTACTTCTCGTTCAGCGAAATTTTTCACATAGTAAGTATTGGGATAGTAAGAATGATTAATCAGGGACACTAAACCGAAGGCGATCGCCGCAGCTTTATCTTCCCAATCATAGTAATAGTTATCCAAAATTGTTTGATCGAGCAATTCAACCTGTTCTGCGGGTATAACCACAACTGGCGCTCTTTCAATGAGTTCTCCTTTTAAAAAGCGCTTCTGTGCGAAGATACCTCGACCTTTTATGTTTATATTACCAACAATCAACATCCCAACTAATCTCCTGCGATTATTTAGTTTTTTAGTTTGCCATAATCTAAAAGAATCATTCCAACTATCACTTTTAGATCATGGCGATCAACTCATATACAAATATATAGTGTTATCCCTGCTCTACTGGATCTATATATGTGTACTTCTTACCTGCCCAATTTTGCACTGTAGCTGTGCCTTTCTCATAAGCAAGTAGAGTCTCGGCTTGAATTGGGACTTTGCCACCACCACCAGGGGCATCAATTACATAGGTTGGTACAGCGTACCCAGTAGTATGACCGCGCAATTTAGAAATTAAATCCAGTCCAGTTTGAACACTTGTTCGCAGATGTGCAGTGCCAACAACTGGGTCGCATTGGTAAAGATAATAGGGTCGCACACGCAGCTTGAGAAGACCGTGGAATAGATTCTTGAGGGCTTTTTCAGAATCATTCACACCTTTTAACAGCACGGTTTGACTGCCTAGAGGAATGCCGCCATCAGCGAGGCGATCGCAAGCTTGTGCCACCTCTGGGGTAAGTTCCCGCACATGACAAAAGTGCAAAGACAGCCACACACGATGTTTCCGAAGCAAGGCAACCAGTTCTGGTGTAATTCGCTGCGGTAAAAAACCCGGCACACGAGAACCAATTCTGATAAATTCAATGTGCTTAATAGCACGCAGCCGCCCAAGCAAATTGTCTAAAGGTTCATCAGACATCAACAGAGGATCGCCACCGGAAATTAGCACATCACGGATTTCGGTGTGTTCTTCTAAGTAAGTGGCGATCGCATCCAACCGCCGCGTTACTGGGTACATCTCACCTTGGCTCACCAAACGAGAGCGGGTACAGTAACGGCAATAAGCAGCGCATGTATCTAAAGCAAGGAGCAACACGCGATCGGGGTAACGGTGTACGAGTCCTGGCACTGGAGTGTCGTTGTCTTCACCGCATGGATCTACCATGTCTGCTGTACTGATGATTAGTTCTTCCTGCCGTGGTATCACTTGCACCCGTAGTGGGCAAAGTGGATCTTCTGGATCGAGTAGTGATGCAAAGTATGGTGTTACGGCGACAGCAAACTTTTCTGGTGCGATTAAAAGTCCCTGTTCTTCGGTAGCACTCAGCCTTAGTAACCGCTGAAAGTGTTCCAGCTTAGTCAACCGATGCCGCATTTGCCAGCGCCAATCGTTCCAGCGTTCCTGGTTGTAAGTCTCTCCCAAAATCTGACAAATTTCTGCACACCGAACATCGCTCACTAGAGGATCTAGAGTAGTCTTTTTGATCATGATTAGAACTAAAGCTGAGAATAATAAACCAATCACAGCCTAGTTTGTTTAGCTACATTAGTCGATAGAAGAGAAAAATATTGACAAATGTTACCCTAATCTAAATCAATAGAGAAAAAGCCCTTGAGGAGAATTCAGAATGAATTCTGACGACTGACGCATGTATTCTGTTTCGATAAATAATTTAGGGACTTCCAAGAAATAAATTATCCAAATAAACGTAGACGTGGAGCGGCTTGCCGCAGGCTACCACAGAGACACAGAGAACACAGAGGGAGAAGAGATAGAGAGAATTTTTGCGTTAGTTTTGGGATATTGTTTTATTTGGAAGTCCCTTACAGGAAATTATGATTGACAACCAACCTCATCTAGGCTCATCATAATGCTCTCATCTTCATCAGCTTCATCAACATTATCGGTTTATCTTCGCTTTAAACTGAGTGTAAAACTCTTTGGGAGCCTCATCGAAATACTTAAATAGAGCAGGGCAGAGCCATCCTTCCCGATTTAAATCTGCACTATAATACCAGTTACCTCGATATTCTTCACGCCGCCAGTCAAACTTGAGTTGATAGCCAGGAAAGGGAAATGCAGAAAATATCAAACTGAACCCTGATTCTGCATCTGGAATGTGTGCCACCATTCTTTCAATAATTTCGTCCGCCCCTGCCACAAAAGGCTCCCGAACTAGACTTACTTTTTCATCGTCAAACACCCACATCTCACCGAATTTATAGGGATGAATAACTATGATTGAGTTCATAAAGTTTACTCGTAGTTAATAGCGTTTCACTTTAATAATGATACAAATACATTGCTAGAGGTACAGCAATTGGTATAAGTCCCAAATTTACAGGCTTTGTGTAACTAAGGAATAAGAATTAAATAACATACAATTTATGTCCCTACTGGGGAAACAAAAGAATTAACCTATTACTATGGTGGGAAATCTGCTTACCGAACAACCCATAGTTACGAAAGATCAGACTGCTACCACTATATTCGGGTAGAGAACTGGTTTGGTGTCCATGATGTCCAAAAAACTATAACGGTTATGTGTAAAGATGGTTGGGTCAGAACCAAAACGGTGCGCCGTTATATTGACGGTAATCTTGTAAAAGAAATTAACTATCCTTTGATTACCTCATAGTAGTAGCGGCATGAACACATATAAAAAAAGACAGGCATCTTGCCTGTCCTATAAATAATGATTTCGCCAAGAATTTAGAAATTCATCTCAGCAGCTTGAACTTTCTCAACCTGCTTCTTCTTCAGCACCAGCATAACTTGAGCCAACATCACAAGAGCGGTAAACGCAATCATCCATTTGACTCTAGAAGCGTCTTGCAATACGATTTCTGCATCTATTTGACCAAATCCACCAACGTTCGGGTTGCTGGTCAAAGCATCACCAGTCTTAACTGTTTGCCCTTCGGAAACAATTAGTTCTGGCCCTAAAGGAATCGTATCAACGACAACATCACCAGATTCAGGTTGAATATTGACTAGATATTTGACGTTACCATCTTCATCTTCCTCTTTGGCAATCTTGGTAATTGTGCCAGTAGCAGAAGCGTTGTAAGCAGTGTTGTTGCTCTTTTCGCCAGTGGGATAAACTTGTCCGCGTCCCCGATTACCACCTACGTGAACTGAATATTTACCGAAGTGGATGTTTTTGTCGGTTGCGGGGTTGGGAGAAAGAACTGGGAAGATGATTTCCTGATACTGTTCACCGGGTAAAGGGCCGACGATGACGACGTTTTCTTTATCTTCGCTGTAGGGTTGGAAGGTAGTGTCGCCAATTTCTTCTTTAAGTTCCTCGGAAATACGGTCTTCAGGAGCAATCTTAAAGCCTTCAGGTAGCATCAGTACAGCACCGACGTTCAAGCCAACCTTGGAACCATCAGCACCAACTTGCTGGGCACTCAAATCGTAAGGAATTTTCACTACAGCTTTGAATACAGTGTCAGGTAGCACCGATTGGGGAACTTCCACTTCTGTAACCTTGGCGGCTAGGTGACAGTTGGCACAAACAATTCGCCCGGTTGGTTCACGGGGGGTTTCGGGATAGGTTTGCTGTGCCCAAAATGGATAGGCGGCAGCTGATTGGGGAAGTGCTAAATCGCTGGTGAAGTAAAATGTCACAGTGGCGATCGCTATGAGCAATGTTTTGACAATCGCTCTAGCACTGCGAGTTAACCTCGCTGTTATGAAAACATTTCTCATCTCTAATAAGGGCGACGATTGAATTAGTCATTAGTCATTAGTCATTGGTCATTAGTCATTAGTCATCAAGCCCTGAACAAAGGACAAATGACTAAGGACAAAATTATTAACCCCACCAAGGTGCATCACCTGTGCGGAAGTCGGTTTCAGTCCAAGGGGTTAAAACGATTTTGTCGTCGTTGACGTTGGTATGGGCTAAAGCCAGAGATAGAGGTGCTGGGCCCCGAACAACTTTACCAGTTTCGTCATACTGGGAACCATGACAAGGACATTTAAATTTGTTCTCAGCAATGTTCCAGGGTACAACACAACCTAAGTGGGTGCAGATGGCGTTGATGCCGTAATCTTTGATCGCCTCTTTGCTGTCTACCACAATATAGGTAGGATCTCCCTTTAGTCCTTGGACTAGGTTGCGATCGCCTGCATTCCGGTTTTCTAGAAATTTAGTGACACTAACATCGTTACCTAGCTCGTCTTTTGCCGTTACACCGCCACCAGCACCACCAGCAGCGGGAGGAATAAAGTACTTGACAACGGGATACAATGCACCCAGAGCCACTCCGGTGACAGTCCCAAAAGTGAGCAAATTCATGAACTGACGACGCCCCATATCGGGCACGTCTGCTGATTCAGAAAATTGAGCCATAATCTACGCGCTCTTTGTATATTTTGTTAAGCATTTTGACAAAAGTACTAGTACTTGAGCAACTCTTGTCTAAGTCGAAATGCTAGCGCTCACAACGATGCCATAATTCTTTGTTCCAAGATATATTTAGCATCTTTTCTGTTAGCATTACATTTCTTTATATCCTTATCATACTGGAGTCACGGAACTTAACATCATAACTAAATGTAAAATCTGATTGAGAAAAGCTATGACAGGACAGGAATTACGTCAGATATTGCTTGATAAGTGGGGATATTCTTACGATGTCCAGTTTCGGCGGGCACAGGGAAAGATATTTTTGCAAGTAATGTGGAAATATCTAGAGCAAGCTTCTTTTCCCTTGAGCGAGGCGGAGTACCAAGAACATCTCGATAGCATTGCCAATTATCTTCATGCCTTGGGCGGGTCAACACAGGTACAAACATTTATTTCCCAAACCCGCGATCGCCCCCGACTTGGCAAAGCTGTTAGCATTCCTCTAGATTTGGGTGAGCGTTCTTCAGAATGGATATTGTGATCGAGTTTTCTTACTTTTTCCTCTCTAGTAATAGCTAATTAAACTGATTTCAGGCAATTCTCCTTGTCTGAATTTTTAAATTAATATTTACAACTTTTTGATTTACAAAACCGCTCATCTTAGCTATGCAGTCACCAAATCCGATCTCACTCGACTCGCTGACCCCTTCACTACTGACTTTCATTAGCCGCAGCGGAGAACACTTGCTAACGTTGATCAACGATGTGCTGGAAATGTCCAAAATTGAAGCGGGTCAGTTACAGTTAACGGAAAACTGTTTCGATTTGCATCAGCTGATCTACTCTATCAGAGATATGCTTGCCCTCAAAGCTTTAGAGAAAGGAATTGATCTGAGAGTAGAACAGGATATTAGCGTTCCTCGCTATGTGTATGGTGACGAATCAGAGCAAGTTATCGCCAATGCTCTGAAATATCTGGTGGATAATTTTGAACTGGAGGCGATCGCAAATCTAACCCAAACTTAGAGGATGTTTGAAAAGTTTGAAAAGTATTGGGCGAATAGAATTCGCGGCTACACAAACGAAGTCCACCTCCGTGGACTAAGAAATCAAGGTTTTTTAACCCACGGAGGTGGGTTTTGCCTGTGTAGGTGCGGTTTCTAACCGCCCTTTTAGCGCGTTAATTTAGAATCATTCTAATTGCTCATTTCAGGATAGTAAAACTATGAATTATCCATTTCCCGGAATGAATCCTTATTTAGAAAATCCTGTGTTTTGGTCAGAAGTACATCATCGATTGATCACAGCGATCGCAGATACTATTGAGCAAAATATTCCCCTACAGTATCGAGTTGCAATTGAACAACGTACTTATTTAAGTGATGACTCCGATTCTGTATTAGTTGGTATACCTGATGTTTCGGTTTTTTCTCAACAAAAATTACCACAGCAATACTCATCAACTGCTACCCACAAAGAAACATCAGAAGGTATCACAGTGATGATACCGTTACCTGAACATATTACGGAAAATTACTTAGAAATTCGAGAAGTTTCTACAGGTTTTGTGGTGACATCTATCGAAATTTTATCGCCTAAAAATAAACGCCCAGGCGAAGGTAGAAAAGCATATCAACTGAAACGCAAACAAGTTTTAGCTAGTCTTTCTCACTTAGTCGAAATTGATTTACTCAGAACTGGAAAACCCATGTTAATTTTAGGGGAAATTCCTGTAACCAATTATCAAATTATTGTTAGCAGAAGTGAAACACGTCCTCAAGCTAAATTATACGGATTTAGCATCAGAGAAACAATTCCCCTATTTCCATTACCTTTACAGTCAGAAGATATAGAACCGATTGTAGATTTGCAATCTTTATTGCATGGCATATACAATCGCGCGAGATATTACTTAGCAATTGATTATAATAAAGAACCAGTACCACCTCTA
Organism: Nostoc sp.; assembly: GCF_036917155.1. Taxonomy (GTDB): domain Bacteria; phylum Cyanobacteriota; class Cyanobacteriia; order Cyanobacteriales; family Nostocaceae; genus Nostoc. The sequence continues at coordinate 44,965 of NZ_JBALDZ010000011.1, forward strand.
AAATTGGAAGATGCTGTATGGTCTGATACCCTTTTACGCGAACAAGGGTTAAGAGGATGTTTGAAAAGTTATGATTGATGTATCAAATATTTTTTTACTCCAAATGTTATTTTCCCGTGAGCTTCACTAGTCCCACACCACCGAAATAAAGTCCTAAAACTGCTCCTGCTAAGAGACTTTGAGTCAGGGGGTCAGTAGAAGGTGTCAGGACGGCTCCTAAAATGACTGCTCCCATAATCACGTAACGCCAACCAGAAACCATCTGTTGAGACGAGACAATGTTCAAATTACCAAGCAACAGTTGAATGATGGGAATTTGAAATGCTAAACCAGTGCTGAATAACAATAGCAGCACAAATTCAAAATATTTATCAATTGACCAAAGTTGTTCGACTACATCTGCTCCGTAACTGATGAAAAATTTCAAAGCGGCGGGGATAAGCAGTAAATAGGCAAATACTAAACCCGCCCCAAACAGCACACTCGAACCCAAAACCACAGGCCCCAGTAAACGGCGTTCGCGGCGAGTCAGTCCTGGAACCACAAACTGGATAATCTGGTAAAGAATAAAAGGACTAGTAAGTACAAAGCCAGTGTAGGCGGCAACTTTGAGGGAGACAAAGAAATATTCTCCGGGTGCGAGTTGGAGAAATTTTACTCCTTGTGCTGGAACCTCAAGTAGTTGGACAATGGGCTTAACGGCAAAGAAACAGCCAATAATGCCCACTGTTACAGCAATCAACGAATAGAAAATCCGCTGCCGCAACTCTTCTAGGTGGTCGAAGAGGGACATTTCGATTTCACCTGGCAACTCATCAAGAGGATCGGTGTCTGAGTTACCATATCCTTCTGGATCGATGTTGGGAACGTTTATAGTATCTACGTCTTGTGAAGGCGTCACGTCGCTTCGCTCCGAATTTAAAATTTAAAATACCCTACAGGAACGCCAAGGGCGTACAAAATTCAAAATTAACAATCCCATAAATAAATTTAGAGGCTTGTATCATGAGTGTTTGTCGGTCATCGACCATTTCGGTGACTCAGCATTCTTCATTATTTTATCTGGGGAATGCAGCTACCAAGATATGTTTTTGGGTGCTGCGGGTTTTTTGTCCTGTTTTTTGGGTTTGCATCTGCATAAGTTAGTAGGAAGCCATCTTGTAGGCAATGCCTAACCTGAAAAAGGGTGGAACCGATAATTAAGAAATCACGTCTCTGCGGCTAGTAGCGCTGAATAAAGAGTGCTGAGTTGAAAGACCGCCCACAAGGGGCAGGGCAAAAACCCAAGTACGAAAGTACCGAGTACTCCTCTTCTGACTCAGAACTCAGCACTCAGCACTGAGTATGGTAAATTCACACAACTTCAAAACTTCAACATTTAACACTCAGTTTTAAAAATCCGGTTCATCAAGGTGGCATCTATACATAGCGTAATCGGAAATTTTTAGCTGAGGTTGGGTATGAACCGGACAATTTGCATTGCCCTCATGGCATTGCCTGTTTATTTATACAATGTTGAGCTAGGCAATACTTGTAGTAGTGACGTGACAGTTGTTAAAAACCAGTTTTCCACAATAGCTGCTCTAATTGCTTACAGTACAAATGCTCAATCACGCATATTACCGTGGCAAATATCGGCTAGAGATGACCAAACCGAAGATTGCCTTCGGCTTGGTATTTGCAAAGATTGATAAAAAAAGGCAGCCCCATCATCAAAGAAAATTAATGGTTGTAGAATATCAACGTACAGTAGTGGTTACAGGAGCCTCAACAGGAATTGGTCAGGCCACTGCTTTGCTTTTAGACCAGTTGGGCTTCTCTGTTTTTGCTGGAGTGCGTCAAGATATTGATGCTCAAACACTTAAACAGAAAGGATCGCCAAGGCTGATTCCGATTTTTTTAGATGTTACTGATGCTGAATCGATCGCAGCGGCGGTTGATCAAGTCACAAATGCAGTCGGTGGTGGGGGAATTTTGGGTTTAGTGAATAATGCCGGAATTGCTGTCCCTGGCCCCTTAGAATTATTAGCGATCGCAGAATTTCAACAACAAATGCTGGTTAATGTCACCGGACAATTAGCCGTCACACAAGCATTTCTTGGTCTATTACGCCAGAGTCGGGGGCGAATTGTCAATATGGGTTCCATTGCTGGTAGAAGTCCGACGCCGTTCCTTGGAGCTTACAATGCGTCAAAGTTTGCCCTCGTTGCACTCAATGATGTGCTGCGGATGGAGTTAAGACCTTGGGGAATCTCTGTTTCTATTATCGAACCTGGTGCGATCGCTACCCCAATCTGGGAAAAGTCCCTAAGTCAATCGGAAATAGCACAGCAGGATTTACCACAATCGGCACAAAATCTCTACGGGCAAGCGATGAATATTGTCCGCAAAAAAATGCAGATTCTCGCATCAGGGGGAATTTCTGCGGATATTGTTGCTCAGACTGTTGTTCAGGCGCTCACTGCAAAGCAACCTAAGACGCGCTATCTTGTTGGACAAGATGCCAAAATCGGGGCGTTGCTAAAGCATATTTTGCCTGACAAGCTACACGATCAGATAATTTTATACTCAATGGGGCTGTAGATTACAAAAAAGGCAGGGGGCAGGAGGTATTAATAAAAATTTTCTGGATTTGTACGGCTTTAAGACGTACTATAAAGGATAGAGAGCAGAAAGAGAGTCTCCCCTGATGTCCGACAAGCAGAACCCTAGCAAAACAGAAGATAGGCGTAGCAAACTGGAACGCTTGGAAGCACGCCTTACCCGTGAGCAGAAGCAATTATTGCAGCAGGCGGCAGACCTGGAAGGTAGAACCGTCACCGATTTCGTGGTCAGTCATGCCCAGGAAGCGGCTGTACGGACGATTGAGGAACATACTATTATCAAGCTCAGTCGGGAAGATAGCATCGCTTTCATCGATTCTCTTGTTAATCCCCCTGCGCTACAGCCCGATGCACCTCTGGCACGGGCAATCAGCCGTTATCAGGAAAGTATGGGGCTAGGGTGAGTGTGCCTGCTTTTGCGTATACCATTGAGTTACTGAACTCTGGACACAATCGAGTGGATTTCCGATGTGGAACCGAAGTCCTCGACCGTTATCTGCGAGAACAGGCTGGTCAGGATTTGCGGCGTTATGTGGCAACGCCGTTTGTACTACATGATTTGGACACCAATCAGATAGCAGGGTACTACACTTTAGCCGCGACATCAATTCAGGTAGAGGACTTGCCGGAAGCACTACGAGCAAGGCTGCCGAGGTATCCTCTTGTTCCGGCAACGCTGTTAGGCAGGCTTGCTGTGGATGAACGTTTCCAAGGGCAAGGACTGGGGGCGTTCCTCCTCGTCGATGTCCTGTGGCGTATCCTGATGAGTGAGATTGCAACGATGGCGGTGGTGGTGGATGCCAAAAATGAGCAAGCGCGGGCTTTTTATGAATATCACGGATTTACCATGTTTCCCGGACAGCCTCAACGGCTGTACCTGCCAATGGCGACGATCGCTAGACAGTTCAGTTAAATCTTTCCAATCTTTGCGAACTGAAACATTAAGAACCGCTATATATTCAATAGCACTACAAAATTGTACTTAACAGTACCTTTTTTTGTGTTGGATATTTTTAATATTCATAAGAGTAGCTTATTTAATATTAGAGATTTTTGCTATTTGTACTTATAGTAGTATTTCTGCTTACTTAAAATCAAATATCAGCATTGCTATGTGTTATATCCAACATAAGATATGAACAATTATCCGGAATGCTGCTAGTTTAGTTAGTAGTTTGATTGAAATGTACTTAAATTAAGGGAGAAATTCCCTAAAATCAATATATTTATCTAGTAAATTTTGTCATACCCATTCCTGAGTGAACTTGATTAGTTATGCTCCTAGATTTAGAAAGATTTTATCAGGCTTGCAATCCGAGCAGACCTCTAATTATAGGAAACCCTAGCGATCGCCGATACTATATCGATTTTGCTGCGGTGCGGGGTGGCAAAATCATCGAAGCCTTGCAGCGTACGATCGCTCGAATCTCGCCAAATGCTCCAACTTGTCAGCTATTTACCGGACATCTCGGCTGTGGAAAATCAACGGAGTTGTTACGGCTGCAAGCTGAATTAGAAGTGGAGCAATTTCATGTAGTTTACTTTGAGTCTACCCACGTCTTAGAAATGGCTGATGTGGATGTGACTGATATTTTGTTAGCGATCGCTGGACAGGTAAGTGAAAGCTTGGAAGCGATGAAAATCAGGCTCAAACCTACCTATTTTACCAAGTTGTTTGGTGAAATTGTCGATTTTCTGCAAACGCCAATTGAACTTGGGGTAGAAGCAGAGTTATCTGTAGGAATTGCCAAAATTACAGCTAAAACTAAAGAAAGTCCCCAATTGCGGCGGCGGCTAAGAGATTATCTAGAACCGCGAACAGCAAATATTTTACAGTCAATTAATCAAGAATTGCTAGAACCTGCCAACAAGGAGCTAAAAGCCAGGGGGAAAAAAGGACTGGTAGTGATTGTTGATAACTTGGATCGAGTCGCAATTAGACCTTTACCATCGGGGCGATCGCTGCCAGAATACTTATTTATTCAGCGTGGTGAACAATTACGCAAACTGAATTGTCATGTAGTCTACACTATTCCCCTAGCCTTGACTTTCTCCAACGATAGCGCCGAACTACAGCATCGTTTGGGGGGTGGAGTCGCACCAAAAGTTTTGCCGATGATACCTGTACGTCTACGCTCTGGCGAGATTTTTCCGCAAGGGCTAACAATGTTGCGGCAAATGGTACTAGCTAGAGCTTTTCCAGACATTTTACCTAGCGATCGGTTAGGCTTAATTACAGAAGTGTTTGATAGTCTAGAAACCTTAGATCGATTGTGCCTGATTAGTGGTGGTCATGTACGCGACTTACTAGGGTTGCTGTTTGACTGTCTGCGAGAACAAGATCCACCCTTTGAGCGGGAGTGTGTCGAATTGGTGATTCAAAGACAGCGAGATTACCGAGCTAACGCCATCGATCCCCAGGAGTGGGAATTAATCTTTCAGGTGGTGCAACAGCAGAGAGTTAGAGGTGATATAGAATACCACACTCTCTTGCGAAGTTTGTTTGTATTTGAATACCGCGATCATCAGGGAGCTTGGTTTGCCGTCAACCCAGTTTTAGCAGAGACGGAAAAATTTAAATCATGGTTGAACGACACCCACAAGTAGATGTCAGAGCAGCTAATGAGCGTGCTTTGCGGAGTTTAGGTAGAGCAATTACCCTTTCTAGTGGTCAATTTTCTCTAGTTTTGGTGTGCTGCAATTATCGAGCTTTGCAAGAGCGAATGCTGCAACGACTCGAAGAACTCTCTTCAGGAGTACACCAAATTCTCAAGGTAGTTCTGCCGCATAATGCTAGAAGTCTTTACACAAGTATTCATTTACAACTGCTAACCGAAGCTAATCCGCCATCGGCGTTGATGATTTTGGGTTTAGAGTCAGTAGATGGAATCGACGATTTACTGAGGTCTATCAATCATATTCGGGATGAATTTCGCAAACGTCACCCATTTCCGATGATTTTGTGGGTGAATGAAGAAATATTGCCAAAGATAGTCCGTTTAGCACCAGATTTTGCTAGTTGGGCGGCGACACCGATTCGGTTTGAAATGACAACTCAATCACTGCTGCAATTTCTGCAACAGGAAACTGACTCTTTATTTGCTACGGTGTTACTAAGTGATGCTGCACAACAACAAAATCTGCAAGTTGCAAAGCATTATGCCACTGTGGAGCAAGTCTGGGAACATAGCTATGAACTCCACTTTGCCATTAGAGAGTTGCACAATCGTGGTATTACCTTAGAGCCAGAATTATACGCTAGTTTAGAATTTGTTTTTGGTCTAGATAATTATATTAGCGATCGCATCAATAAAGCTTTAAGCCATTTTCAGCAAAGCTTACAAGTTTGGCAAAAGTTGGCGGAGACAGAGGAAGCAGGGGAGCAGGGGAGCAGGGGAGCAGGGGGAGATGAGGGGGTATTTTCTTCATTTACGCCTCCTAATCGCCCATCTCCACTACTGCTGCGACAGGGAATTTTGCTGTTTTATATTGGGCTGTGTTATTGCCGTTTTGCAGAGCAAAATCAAACAGAAAACCGTCGCCATTGGAATACAGCTAAATCTTATTTTCAGAAGTGCTTGAATATCTTGCAGGTGGCTGGGCGTTTAGATATAGTGGCTGGATTTATTAATCAACTTGCAGAGGTTTTGCAATATCTGCAAGAGTGGGAAGAGTTGCAGACTGTTGCTCAAAATTCTTTGGAGTTACATCAAACTTATGGTAGTCAAATCCAATTAGCTTGTGACTACGGTTTTCTAGCGCAAGTGGCTGTACAGCAGTCGCGGTGGGTACAGGCAAGTATCTTAGCACACGTATCACTGCTGAAATTAGGTGAAGCGCAAAAGCACAACGACCCTTATAACTGCTTGTTTCCATTATTATTGGGGCAAATTTACTATTTAGTGTTGGCGAAGGCACAGCGAAATTTAGGTGAGCTAGGAGTTGCTCGTGAATATTTAGACAAGGCCACAAAAGAACTCCCAGCAGCCTTAGAAAACAGTGCCCATCAATACGATGCCCATCGTTATATTCGCTTATTGCGGACACTGCGATCGCTATATTTTGAAGAAGGGCGTTATCTGGAAGCCTATTGCATTCGACAGAAACGGCGTTCTGTTGAGCAGCAGTATGGTTTTCGGGCTTTTATTGGCGCAGGACGCTTGCAACCCCAAAGACAGGCGACAAACCCAGCATTGATGGCACCTTCTGGAAGTAGCACCGTTGCTTTAGAAATTGCTGCTTCTGGTCGGGAGCGTGATATTAATAACTTAATTGGCAGAATTAGCCGCGCCGATCAAAAGTTGACGGTGATTCATGGACAGTCAGGGGTGGGTAAGAGTTCTACCGTCACGGCGGGTTTAGTTCCAGCACTGCAAAATCGAGCCATTGGCGATCAAATAGCCGTGCCTGTGGTACTGCAAGTTTACACCGATTGGGCGCGGGAATTAGGGAAATCTTTAAGTGAGGCGATGTCTAGTGACACATCCCTTGCCATTTATGCCGATCTTAAGCCAGAGGCAGCCATTGAACCAGAAGTTTTACCCTACTCTGACACACCTATTACCATCCTCAGAATTTTACGACAACTAAAAGAAAATGCTGACAACCATCTGATCACAGTTTTGATTTTTGACCAGTTTGAAGAATTTTTCTTTGGTTATAGCGATCGCAATCAAAAGCAAGAGTTTGATAAATTTATTAGCGACTGCCTGAATATACCCTTTGTCAAAGTTATTCTTTCCTTGCGAGAAGATTATTTACATCGGTTATTAGACTTTAAACATCTTTCGGCATTGGAAGCGATTAATAATAATATTCTCGACAAGCATATCCGCTACCAATTAAATAATTTTTCGCCAGAATATGCTAAAGCAATTATCCGAAAATTGACCGAGCGATCGCAGTTTAATTTAGAACCGGCTTTAATTGATGCCTTGGTTGAAGATTTATCAACAGAATTTGGAGAAGTCCGCCCCATTGAATTACAAGTTGTGGGAGCGCAAATTCAAGATGAACGCATTACTACACTAGAAGAATATCAGCCATATAGACCCAACAAACTCATTGAGCGATATATTAAAGAACTGATTAAAGATTGCGGACCAGAAAACGAACGAGCCGCCTTACTTGTCTTATATTTATTAACAGATGAAAGCAACAACCGACCTTTTAAAACTCGTGCTGAGTTGGCGACACAGCTAGCAGAATTAGAAGATGCTGGCAAATTAGATTTAGTGTTAGATATTTTAGTGCGTTCCGGTTTAGTAGTTCTCTTTCCTGATGTCCCAGAACGCTATCAACTGATTCACGATTATTTAGTAGACTTGATTCGCTACCTGCAACAACAAGAATCGAGCTTACAGGTACAACTTAATCAACTACGCTACAAAGTAGAACAAAGTAAAGCTGAGATTGAGCGACTTAAAAGCGAACTCCAAAATAAGCAGCGTTCTAAATTCGTAGTTCCTCATACTCAACCAGGATTAGATTTATTAACAGAATTGCGGGAGTTACAAAAGCGGGAAGAATTAAGTCAGTTAGAAATTGAGCAATTGCGAGCTCAACTTAAAGAAAAAGAGTTAACAGCTAAACTTGCAGAAAGTCAAGAACAACAAAGGCTCAGTGAAGCTAAATTAAATCGTTCGCTGAAAATTGCCCTAACTGCTTCCGTTCTCGCCATATTAGGATTAAGTGTTTCCATAGTCACAGCAGTAGATAGCGAGATTAAGACCCTGAGTGTATCCAGTGAAGCCCTCTTTGCCTCGCAGAAAGGTATTGATGCCTTAAAGGAAGGTTTAAAAGCGGGGATAAAATTACAACAAACAGTCTGGGTAGATTCCTATACAAGAGAGCAAGTGCAGACGGCGCTTTATCAAGCAGTTTCGGGGGTAAGAGAGTATAACCGCTTAGAAGGGCATATATCTGGTGTGAATAGTGTTATATTTAGCAGCGTTCCCCCTTGGGGTTGGCGGAGCCATCGCTCTTTAATTGCCTCAGCCAGTGCGGATAATACAATCAAACTCTGGCATCCCGATGGTAGCTTAGTTAAAACCTTGTCGGGGCATGATGATGTAGTCAATAGCATCAGTTTTAGCCCCGATAGTCAAATCCTTGCTTCCGCCAGTCAAGATAAGACAATAAAACTTTGGAGTCGAGAGGGTCAACTGCTTGCGACTCTATTAGGGCATCAAGCTGTAGTAAATAGTGTCAGTTTTAGCCCTGATGGTCAGATTATCGCTTCGGCAAGTACCGACAAGACGGTAAAACTGTGGAGTCGGGAAGGGAAATTACTCAAAACTTTGCAGGGACATAATCGTGCAGTTTTGGGTGTCGCTTGGTCAACCGATGGTCAAACCCTAGCTTCTGGAAGTGCTGACAAGACGGTAAAATTGTGGAGTCGGGACGGTAAGCTGCTCAAAACCTTGCAGGGACATGAAGATGCCGTCAAAAGTGTAGCTTGGTCGCCCGATGGTCAAACTATTGCTTCTGCTAGTTTAGACCAGACAATCAAACTGTGGAATCTGAACGGTAAGCTACTGCGAACCTTATCGGGGCATAGTGCTGGAGTTACCAGCGTCACTTTTAGCCCCGATGGTAAAACGATCGCTTCTGCAAGTACCGACGAGACAATCAAACTTTGGAGTTCTGAAGGTGTGTTGCTGGGAACCCTGAAGGGGCACAATAATTGGGTGAATAGCGTCAGTTTCAGCCCAGACGGTCGCACCCTTGCTTCTGCCAGTCGGGACAAAACTATTAAACTTTGGCATTGGGACGATGTGTTACTGCGAAAGCCCAAAGCCGATAATGATGACTGGGTTACTAGCATTAGTTTCAGCCCAGACGATCGCACCTTAGCAGCAGCAAGCCGTGATAAAACTGTAAAACTTTTCAGTCGAGACGGTAAACTTATCCGTACATTCACAGGGCATAAAGGTCAAGTTTGGGGCGTTAGTTTCAGCCCCGACGGTCAAGTAATTGCCTCGGCTAGTAAAGATAAAACGGTAAAACTTTGGAGTCATGACGGTCAATTACTCAACACCTTACAGGGTCATAATGATGCCGTCTTGGGTGTAGCTTGGTCGCCTAATGGTCAAGTAATAGCTTCAGCTAGTAAAGATAAAACAGTCAAACTTTGGAGTCGTAACGGTCAACTGCTCAACACCTTGCAGGGACATCAAGATGCGGTGAATTGGGTCAGCTTTAGCCCAGATGGCAAGTTGCTAGCCTCAGCCAGTGATGACAAAACCGTGAAAATCTGGAGTTCAGATGGTAAATTGCTATACACATTAACTGGTCATATCCGCCGGGTAAATGGGGTTGCTTGGACACCTGATAGTCAAAGCATTGCTTCAGTTAGTATTGATAGCACAGTGAAGATTTGGAGCCGAGACGGTGAATTGCTAAATAATCTCACGGGAGATGGCGATAGTTTCATCAGTGTGAGTTTTAGCCCCGATGGCAAGACTCTGGTAGCCAGCAGTGATGACAACGTGAGGCTTTGGAACCGAGAAGGGACGTTGCTGATTGCTTTGAAAGGTTATAAGGATGAGTTAACCAGCGTCACTTTCAGCCATGACGGCAAAACTTTGGCTGCGGGAAGTGCTAACGGTACAGTGATTGTACAGAATTTAGCAGATATCCAACTAGAAAAATTACTGGCGCAAGGTTGCCATTTGCTCCATGATTATTTGCAGACTAATCAAAAGGTAATGAATAGCGATCGCGCCTTGTGTTCTAGTAGGTGATAGCCTATTTGATTATCGAATTTACTTTTTACTTTTGCCTTGTTGTACTATACTGCAAACGGCTAATATCTGGACTTTACAGGATAGTATAAACTTCAGAGGGAAAACTTGAACAAAAACTTTGCGTACCTTTGCGTTTAACTCAGCGAACCTCTGCGTTTAAAAGTAAAATTCCTAACCGTTTTTAGTACAATAGATAAGTGAATTTTAGATGCGATTGGAGATGGAACGAACAATGTGATCTGTTAAATTTCAACAAGCACAGAATCCGATATCTACGACGGGCTACGCACTTCCTGTAACCGAGTCTTTTTTGATCGCAATACGGTTCGGATAAGGTTTTTTGATGACACGCCCTAGCCCTAGATCACAAAGACGCGATAAATTGCCGTCTTTACAATAATCAGTCCTTTGTAGAGACGGCGATTTATCGCGTCTCTTGCCTTCTAATGACTAAATCGGCGGCTATTCCTCCTATCCCTTCAAAGACTGGGATTCCCGCCGATTTTTGTTGATTACTCTGTGTGAAACTATAGCGGACGGTAAACACGATAGTTAATTTCGGGGAAGATATTATCCATTAACTCGACTTTTTCCAGCCAACCACTATCAATTTTGCCCACTTTAACATCTTCATAGAGCTTGTTGAACCGCATCAGGTGCGATCGCGTCCGTCTGACTGCATAGGGTACCATAGTTCCTGTCCGCATAATAAATGCCCAGTCGGAAGATTGTGCTAATAGCACTTCCCGCGCAGCTTGGTTCAATGCTTTCAATCCCAACTCATCCTCTGGTTCCAGATGCGAGATTTCAATCATCCGTTCAGCGGCTTTATGCAAATGCGGATAAATCCACGCATTCGTTTCATTCAACCAATACTCGTGGAAACCCTTGAAACCCCAACTCGACTGCGAAGGACGACAGACTTGCTGCGTTGGCTGCTCACGCAAATAGTCTGCTAAATGGGTCATTTTATATGTTCCTTGGTCATACCACGACTTACGGAATAGGTAATCGATAAACCAAGGGCCTTCATACCACCAATGTCCAAATAACTCTGCGTCATAAGGCGAAACGATAATTGGCGGACGCTGCATTATACCATAGAGATGCTCAGATTGCTGCTCTCGATTATACATAAAGTTAGCAGCGTGTTCTGCTGCCTTTTCCTTAGCCCAATAGGGATCGTAAAGCGCCTTATCTGACAGCCCTAAGCCACGCCCCGTAATTTTGTGATACTTAATACCCGTATTTTTCCGTTGACCATTGGGCATGATGTAGGGCTTGATGTACTCATATTCTGCTTCCCAGCCCAAATCTTTGTAAAATTCTCGATATTCCGCCGCCCCAGGATAGCCCACCTCAGAAGACCATACCTGTTGGGAAGATTCATGATCTCGACCAAAGACAGCAACACCAGTTTCCGTATAAATTGGGGCATAAGTGCCAAAGCGCGGACGGGGACGGGCGTAAAGGATGCCATGTCCATCAGTGAGGAAGTAGCGTAATCCAGCATCGGCTAGCATCCGGTCTAAACCTTCATAGTAGGCACATTCAGGCAACCAAATGCCTCTAGGTGCTTGTCCAAAGGTTTGCTCGTAATGTTCGCAGGCTACCTGAATTTGCGCCCACACTGCTTGCGGATACATTTTCATCAACGGTAAATAGCCGTGAGTTGCGCCGCAAGTGATGATTTCCAGGTTGTTACTGTCTTGGAACTTCTTAAAAGCAGTCACCAAGTCACCGCCGTAGCGTTCCCATAGCTGACGTGCTTCGCTAAACTCAGTAGCGTAATGTTCGGCTAAATAACGAAGATGCCCGTTGTTGAGATTATGTTCTGCTTCTAATGCTATAAGTTCTTCTAGTTGGGCTAAGTGTGCTTCATAGCGTTCTTGAAGCAGAGGATCGCGAAGCATCGACACTAGAGGTGGTGTCATACTCATCGTGATTTTAAAGTCGATACCGTCTCGCTTTAAGCCTTCAAATACTTTTAATAAGGGGATGTAAGTTTCTGTGATGGCTTCATAGAGCCATTCTTCCTCCAGCACGTAGTCACTTTCTGGGTGACGAACGAAGGGCAGATGTGCGTGGAGTACAAGCGCGACGTAGCCGATAGCCATAGTGATTTTGGGGTGATACTTGTAAGTTGAAGGTCGAGAGGTTTGGCTGAAATTAACAATATTTTAAGACTTTATGGGGATCGTAAGAGTAGTTAATGATTTTTTCTCAATCAATGCTGTCAGCAGAACGCCAAGTTTTTGGATCTTCCCTACCTATACTGCAATACGCTTGGGTTAAGGCTAAAACTCTTTGTCAAATTCAATTTTTTTTAACGTAGACGCGGAGCGGCTTGCCGCAGGCTACCGCCAAGGACGCAAAGGACGCAAAGAGAAGAAAGAAATGCTTAACTGAACTGTATTGACCTATACTGAAACTTTAGTTACAGCAGTTTTCATGTATTTGAACCACATCTTTCGTAGGGGCAATTCATGTAGATGCGAACGCGAGTACGTCTCCAAGAGTTGCAGCATGTCAAATTGTTAAACCCTGCACAGCGGAGGACAACCAGGCGAGTTCCCCCTGAGGCGAGAAGCTCTAAAGTTGGGGCATTATTTTCCCATGACTAGTTTAGAGATAAAATTCTATTTTTCAGAATATTTGTTCAGGATCAATACCTGCGGCTCGTAAGCGTTCTGCTAATATTGCAGCCCGTTGACGTTCTTGCTCTAACTGTTGATTTGCTTGCTCTAACTGTTGATTTGTTTGCTCTAACTGCTGATTTGTTTGCTCTAACTGCTGGTTTGATTCTTCCTCTGGCAACATCACCAGCAGTCCATCTGGCGTAAAAAAGCGTAATTTGCCCAAATATACTGCCAAATACAGCCCTAATTGCTGACTCCACAACCAACCTGACTCAGTGGGTACAAGTTCTTGGTATTGCCCATCAACTATGTGAAATCCCTGTAATTCTAGGTTGTTTGGGTCAAACCAAAAGTAATCTGGAGTGCGAAAGGTATTCTGGTAAATTTGCTTTTTCAAACCTTTATCAACGGAGGCAGTGGAATTAGATAATAGCTCAATAATTACATTGGGGTATTTGCCGTCTTCTTGCCACACAACCCAACTTTTGCGGTCTTTTTTTTCTGTATCTAAAACCACAAAGAAATCGGGGCCTCGAAATTCTTCTGACTTTTTCTGGTTGGGACTGAAATAGATCGTGAGATTGCCGGTAGCATAAAAATCCTGCCGATCGCGCCACCACCATTTAATCAGGCGAATCAGTAAATCAATTTGTTCGCGGTGTAAATCAGATTCCAAGGGGGGTTCGTCACTATAAATATCGCCTGGTGGGAAAATTATACTCTCAGTGACAGCTTCTAAACTAGGGGTGGTGGCAAGGGGCTGAGACATACAAGATAGTTTTTCTATTTGTATCCATGCTATCGTGACCGAGTTTTGCATAGAAGTGCGCTCGCACTCCTTTATTCCTCATCCCGATATAACTCTTGCAAGTCTTGTAACTGAGTCTTCCGAGAAATTCGGCGATATTTTTTACTTTCTAGCTTGGGTTCGTATTGACTCTGCCCTTTGCCTTTGCTTTTGCTTTTTAACTTCATGGTAGATTCTGGATCGGCTTGTTCGTGTACCTGTGTTTGATGAGCGATCGCCGCGTCCAAAAATTCTAAATAATGTTCATATCGTTCCCAGTCTCCCCGCACCGCACATTCAGGCTCGTCTCGATGCAGACAATCACTAAACCGACAGCTAGCAACTGCTAACCGCTTTCTGGCTTCTGGGAAATAATGGATTAATTCTTCTGGGATACAATCCATATCCGGCTGATTAAAGCCAGGAGTATCCGCAAGCATTCCACCCTTAGGTAACTCAAATAATTCTATATGGCGAGTGGTATGACGACCACGAGCTAATTTGCCAGAAACTTCTCCGACTCGCAGCTTGGCAGAGTCAATCAGCGTATTAATCAGGCTGGATTTACCTACGCCAGAAGGCCCAGCAATGACAGTAATTTTATTGCTCAAATATCTGGCGGCTTGCTCAGTATTTATACCATCTTTAACACTGATAAATATTGGTTGATAGCCCCAGCCAAGGAGGCGATCGCTAACTTGTTGCTGTTCCTGCGGTGAAATTAAATCACTTTTATTCAAGCATAAAAGCACATCTAAATCAGTAGACTCAGCTTTAATCAGAAACCGACTCAGCTGATAAGGTTCCAAAGGCGGATCGGCTACGGCAAATACCAATAGAATTTGGTTGACATTGGCGATCGCTGGACGATCTAACTCACTTTGGCGGGGTAAAACCTCCGCGATCGCACCCCGTCCCCCAGCCCAATCTGGCTCTTCTACCACAACGCGATCACCTACCATCACCTGTTGTCCAATTTTTTTCAGGCGTGTTCTCCGAGTACAAAGCAGCAGAGGGGGATAAGAAAGACTAGAAGGATCTTGCTCCTTCATCCCCCTCATCTCCCTCATCTCCCTCATCTCCCCATCCTCTTCATCCAGCTGCACTCGGTAAAAATTAGCCTGTACAGCCACCACCGTACCCAATAACTGTCCAGTTGCGGCAAAATTTTTCCCTGTCATTGGCTAGCAACTGGACGACGCACTAGCAGAGAAAAATAACTAGTGCAATCTGTAATTTGTTCCACCTGATAACCTGCCATTGTCAAACTATCAGGAACCTGCTCAATCGGCTCACCTGGGTCTAGCCAGACTTCTAGCAAACCTCCCAATGGCATTTTCTCCAGACGTAATTTTGTCCGCACGAAATTAATCGGGCAAGGGGTGCCGCGTAAATCAAGTTGAGCATCGGGAGTTGAAACAGAAGAGGGCTTCATCACTTAAATAAATTTCCCAAGAATCCTTCTAGACCACCTTTACCAGTGCGATCGCCCTTAATTTTAGCCAGCTTCTCTAATAGTTCCCTCTCCTCTGGGGTGACTTTATTGGGAATATCAATTAATACGTTCAGCATGTGATCCCCACGACTGACGGGATTACCCAAGCGGGGTACACCGCGATTTTCCAACTTCATCACCGTATTGGGCTGAGTTCCGGCTGGAATAATCAGTTCCACTGGGCCATCTACCGTATCTACCTCTAACCGACAACCTAAAATCGCTTGTAGGTAGCTAACTTTGATTTCCGAGAGAATATTAATGCCATCCCGTTGGAATTCCTCGTCCTCATTCACGAACAAGTAAACGTACAAATCCCCAGGAGGTCCGCCACGTTGACCGGCATCACCTTCACTAGAAATTCGTAAGCGTGTGCCATTATCCACCCCTGCTGGAATGGTAATTTTGAGTTTCTTTGTGACTTGATTTGCGCCCTTACCATCACAGGCATCACACTTATCTTCAATTACCATCCCGGTTCCATTACAGGTGGGACAAGTTGATACTTGGGTGAAACTGCCAAAAGGTGTTCTCGTGACACGGCGTACTTGACCCGATCCACTACAAGTCGAACAAGTGCGAGGCCGGGTTCCAGGTTTAGCACCAGAACCGCTACAGACTTCACAATTTTCTAGATGGGAAATGCGAATTTCTTTTTCGCCGCCAAATACTGCTTCCCGAAAGTCTAACTTCAGGTCTAGCCGCAGATCATCGCCCCTCGCAGGCCCACTGCGTCGTCTTTGTTGCGTGGGATTACCCATACCGCCAGCAAAGCCACTAAAAATGCTTTCAAAGATATCGGCAAAACCACCCATATCACCGACATCTTGAAAGCCCGCACCAGCAGCACCAGATACACCCTCAGGGCCAAAGCGATCGTAACGAGCGCGGGTTTCTGGTTCCGAGAGTACCTCGTAAGCGCGGTTAATTTCTTTAAAGCGATCCTCCGCTCCCGGTTCTTTGTTCACATCTGGGTGATACTTCCGGGCTAAACGGCGATAGGCTTGTTTGATTTCTTCTTTGTCGGTGTCACGAGAGACACCCAGGATTTCATAATAGTCGCGGGCCATATAGCAAAGGTAAAAGTTAGAAGGAAGAAAGCAGAAGTCAGTAGAAGATCACGGTCACTTGCTACCCTACGGAAAAGTGTTTTGCCTACAGATGTGCAAGAGCAACACAGTGTCCTTTAGAGGGTGGCTTGCCGGAGGTCAGACAGAAGATAAAATTAATTTTTGTTAATAAATTGATTTTACCCTTTAGCTTTTACAAAAATCACCGACAAATCTTGAATAACAGGTGCTTTCCTCGTGGGAGACGACAAAAGCTATAGAAGTTAAGAGCAGGGGAAGCCTTTGCTCAGACTTCTCACTGCCGAGTCGGCTGTCTCTTTTACAATTGTGCTACGTAGCAGAGGAAAACCCCGCCCATCAACCAGATGGGCTAGCCGCACCATTAGGTGTGGAAAACCACCCTTATGCAATGGAAGTACATCTAAACTGGCACACTGCCTAGCGCAAAGTAATTAGCTTCTACAATCTAGCAAACCCCTGGGGTCTTGTGAAACTTCGCTAAATATTTAGATATATTAAAATCCCTTAATTAAAATTTGCAACTTAGGGGATTGGGGATTGGGGACTGGGGACTGGGGATTGGGGACTGGGGACTGGGGATTGGGGATTGGGGATTGGGGATTGGGGATTGGGGATTGGGGATTGGGGACTGGGGATTGGGGACTGGGGACTGGGGATTGGGGATTGGGGATTTGGGATTTGGGATTTGGGATTGGGGATTTGGGATTTGGGATTTGGGATTGGGGATTTGGGATTGGGGATTTGGGATTTGGGATTTGGGATTTGGGTACGGGGTCTGAAGAGTTACAGGTGTAGAGGAGGAAAGGGTTCAGAGAAGAGGAATTTTCGCTCTGCGTTCCCAGTCCCCAATCCCCAGTCCCCAGTCCCAAATCCCCAGCCCCCAATCCCCAATCCCCAATCCCCAATCCCCAGTCCCCAATCCCCATGCCCAACCCCTAATCTATCGCCTCATAATCAGCCTGTGCAGTACTTTCTTCGTCAAAATCAAAGTTGAATTGTGGTATTAGTGTACCGTTCATTGGTGAATCTACTTCTGGCGTAAAAAGACTAGCTGAATCCTTCTCAATCTCATCACTTTGGCTGTTAGCTCGGTTGTAGACATCGGCACCAATTGCAAACAGGGTTTGTTGGAAGTCGTCTAAGCGCTGCTTAAATTCCAGTGTGGAAATGCTGGAGTCAATCATTGCCGCTTGGAGTTGGGAAACTTTTTCACTGGCCAAGGTTTTTATCTGGTCGCCGATAAAGCTGCTATTGTCCTTGATGGTGGATTCGTAACTGAACAACAAATTATCTGCTTGGTTTTTGAGTTCAACCAGTTCTTTACGTCTTCTATCTTCTTCAGCAAACAGTTCGGCCTCTTGGCGCATCCGTTCGACTTCGTTGGTACTCAAACCACCTGTATTGGTAATCCTGATACTCTGTTCTCTACCAGTACCTTTATCTTGAGCAGAAACCTTCAGGATGCCGTTGACATCGATTTCAAAGGATACTTCAATTTGCGGCACACCACGGGGCGATGGGGGTATTCCGGCGAGCAAAAACTTGCCGAGACTCTTGTTATCTCGTGACATTGCCCGTTCACCTTGGAGGATGTGAATTTCTACTGAGGTTTGCCCATCAACGGCGGTGGAAAAAACTTGTGACCGACTCGTAGGGATTGTGGTATTGCGTTCAATGATTTTGGTGAACACTTCACCCAAGGTTTCAATTCCCAAGGACAGAGGGGTAACATCCAGGAGTAAGAGATTATCGACTTCGCCATCCAATACACCTGCTTGGATAGCCGCTCCTAATGCTACGGCTTCGTCAGGGTTGATGGAGCGATCGGGAGCTTTGCCGTTGAAAAACTTAATTAGCGCGTTTTGAACTGCGGGAATGCGCGTAGAACCACCTACCAAAATAATCCGATCTATGGCTTGTGGTTTGAGATCGGCATCTTTGAGCGATTGGATCAGTGGTTCGATAGTCGCTTCAATTAATTTCGCGGCGAGTTCTTCAAATTTAGAGCGGCTGAGTTCCATTTCCAGATGCTTTGGCCCGGTGTCATCAGCTGTGATAAAGGGCAAATTGATGGAGGTATTCACCATGCTGGAGAGTTCAATTTTTGCCTTTTCCGCTGCTTCTCGCAGGCGTTGCAACGCCATTTTGTCTTTGGAAAGGTCGATTTTCTCTTGTTCTTGGAAACGTTCCATCATCCAAAGCACGATCGCATTATCAAAGTCGTCTCCACCCAAGTGGTTATTACCACAAGTTGCCTTAACTTCAAAAACGCCATCCCCAAGTTGTAGGATCGATACGTCGAAGGTACCGCCTCCCAAGTCAAATACTAAAATTAGCTGCTCTTGGTCTTGCTTTTCCAATCCAAAAGCTAAAGCCGCAGCTGTTGGCTCATTGATGATTCGCAGTACTTCTAGTCCAGCAATGGTGCCAGCATCTTTAGTTGCTTGTCTTTGGGCATCTGTGAAATATGCGGGTACCGTGATCACTGCTTGAGTTACTTCCTCACCCAAGAAGTTTTCGGCATCCTGCTTGAGCTTTTGCAGGATCATGGCAGATAATTCTTGTGGCGTGTAGTTTTTTGAGCGAATTTGGACATCAACGGTCTCATCTCGACCTTTGATACAGTTGTAGGGGACGCGATCGCGTTCTACTTCAGTTTCTTCCCAACGCCGCCCGATAAATCGTTTAATACTGTAAATTGTGTTCTCAGCATTGGTTACGGCTTGGCGCTTTGCCAATTGACCAACCAAGCGATCGCCACTTTTCCCAAATCCCACAATACTTGGAGTAGTTCGTCCCCCTTCAGAATTGGAGATCACCAGTGGTTGACCGCCCTCCAAAACTGCGACGCAACTGTTAGTAGTGCCTAAGTCAATCCCAATAACTTTTCCCATATTCGCCAGTATTTTTACTGATTTATTCTGCTGTAATATGTCGCGGGCTAACTTTTTTTCTAAGAACAAAGGCTAGCTCAAAACTTCAGCATCTAGAAGTGTGGAAGATAGGGGAGCAGGGGGAGCAGGGGGAGATGAGGGAGTCAATTTCTCCTCATCCCCCTCATTCTCCTCATCCTCCTCATCCCCCTCATCCTCCCCTGATGCTCACCTCTGCTAGAACCCAGGCACTTCAGGTCAGCGAGGCGAGCGATTACAGCTTAACTGAAGGCTTGACTCGACTGATCTTCTGGTGCAGCAGGGCTATCTTCCTTGGGAGCAGCTACTTTGACCATTGCATGGCGTAGCACGCGATCGCCCAAGTAGTATCCCCGCACTAACTCTTCTAACACTGTTCCTTCAGGATGTTCATCCGTAGGTTCCCGCATTACTGCTTCGTGCAGGTTAGGATCAAATTCTTGATTTTCGGGACGCATTGGTGATACACCCAAGCGCTTCAGGCTATCTACTAATTGTTTGTAAACGCCTTGGTAACTTTTGTGCATGGTCATTTCGCCATCAGATTGCGGTTTGAGGTGCGATCGCGCCCGCTCAAAATTATCGACCACTGGCAGCAATTCCAAAATCGTATTCCGCTTCACCTGCAACTCTAGGTCTTCTTTTTCTTTACTAGTGCGTTTCCGGTAATTCTCAAAATCAGCGGCAATCCGCATATATTGAGTACTACGCTCCTCTAGCTGCGTTTTGAGGGACTCGATTTGTTGAGTCAGTTCTGCTAAAGCTGCCCTGTCCACTTCAGTTTTCTCGGTTGCAGCAAAGCTATTTTCTGGATTGATAGTAGCCGTATCTCCTGTTTGGGCTGCCACTTGCTCTGTCACCTCGCTACCAGATTCATTGAAATTAATTTGGGCTGGGGAGTCACTCATCATTGCTTGCTTTACCTCTGTTGGTTCACCCAATTGCTGGCTTGTATTGTTTATCTGTTTATTTTCATCGATCATTGTCCATTCATTCCAGATTCTATTTATGGCAGTGTATCTCCACAGCTTGCAGCCGTCGTCATCCACGACTTACCACTGGGGATGATTTTGTTGCCGACAAGTTCCTGGAAGTGATTTAACCGTCCTCTTATTGTGACAAATGGTGAACACGTTAGCCCAGACGCTACGAAGGCGGGAACCCGAACGAGTAGGACTGGGTACTGGGTACTGGGGACTGGGGAGATTGGTAAATAGATCCGCGCTGTAGGGGTTTAGTAAAAGGGCGGTTAGAAACCACGTCTACACAGGCTAAACCCACGGAGGTGGGTTTAAAACACTCAATTTTTCTTTAGTCCGCGCAGGCGGACTTTGTTTGTGTAGCTGCGAATTCTATTCGCTTTTTTGGGAAATGAGAATTCTATCTCCCAGGCTGGGAATACTTGAAGTAGAGGTTTCCCCAAATCAATTGCTCATTTATGAACTCGTCACCACAACGGCGCAGTACCGCTCTAACTACCAGAACAGAGTTTTCGCCCTTTGGCAATAAGCTAGTGCAATCTGGCTATGTCAATACCGAACAGATGAGGCAGGCACTAATTGAAAGCCGCAAATCTGGCAGACCCTTAACGGAAGTACTAGAGTCAATCACTGGGCAACAACTATCGCCTGAGTTGCTCAGGCAATACAAAAAACAGCAGCTATTTGAACTTAAAATCCTATACGGAGTTGAATTCCTCGATCCTGAAGTCAATTCCGTTGGCAACACGATGATGGGGAATCTGATTGAAACTCTCATCCCAGTGGATATCTGTCGTCGCCATCGTTTAGTACCACTGTCGAAACACGAAGACCAAACCCCACCCTCAGTTTTAGTGGCGATGGTCGCTCCAGATAATCTAGAGGCTTCCGATGACCTGAACCGCATCTTGCGCCCCCAAGGCTTGGCATTGCAGCGGATGGTGATTACCCAGGAAGACTACCAACAGCTAATCAACCAATACTTGGATGAAATGGCTGTTAAGCAGAAGCACCTAGATCAAGAAAAGTTTACAGATATTAATCAGGATTTAGAAAACCTCGGAAATCTCGATATTTCTGATGCTCCTGAAGAAATGGAGGCTGATCTAGGGGCAGCGATGAAGGGTGCGGAGGATGCCCCAGTCATCAACCTAGTTAATAGAATCCTGGCTAAAGCCTTGCATGAAGGCGTTTCTGACATTCATATCGAACCGCAAGAAGAAAATTTACGCATTCGCTTTCGCAAGGATGGCGTACTGCGTGAAGCTTTCGATCCCCTACCGAAAAAAATTATCCCGGCGGTGACAGCCCGATTTAAAATCATCTCCAATCTAGACATTGCGGAACGACGTTTACCCCAAGATGGACGTATCCGGCGGATGTTTGAGGGGCGCAAAGTAGATTTCCGGGTGAATACCTTACCCAGTCGCTACGGGGAAAAGGTGGTGCTGCGGATTTTGGATAACTCCTCTACCCAACTGGGATTAGATAAGTTAATTACCGATCCAGAGACTTTACATATTGTCCAGGATATGGTTAGCCGCCCCTTCGGTCTAATTTTGGTAACTGGGCCAACTGGTTCTGGGAAAACAACCTCGCTGTATTCTGCACTCTCAGAAAAGAATGATCCCGGAATTAATATCAGTACTGTAGAAGACCCAATTGAGTACAGCCTTCCAGGGATTACTCAAGTACAGGTGATTCGGGAAAAAGGGCTGGATTTTGCTACCGCGTTGCGGGCTTTTTTACGACAAGATCCAGATGTGCTACTGGTGGGTGAAACGCGGGATAAAGAAACAGCAAAAACAGCTATTGAAGCTGCCTTGACCGGTCACTTAGTATTAACTACCTTACATACCAATGATGCCCCAGGTGCGATCGCTCGTCTGGGAGAAATGGGGATTGAGCCTTTCATGGTTTCTAGTTCCCTAATTGGTGTTCTAGCTCAACGTTTGGTGCGGCGGGTCTGTTCTGAATGTCGTATTCCCTACACTCCTACAACCGAAGAACTGGCTCGTTATGGTCTATCAGCTTCCTCTGATGTCGGAGTCACCTTCTATAAAGCTAACACCTTGACATTAGATGCGATCGCCGAAGCCAAAGCCAAAAATCAGCTTTGCCCAAAATGTAATGGCGGCGGCTACAAAGGGCGTTGTGGTGTTTATGAAGTTATGCGAGTCACCGAAAACCTGCAAACTCTCATTAACGAAGATGCACCCACAGAACGCATCAAGGAAGTGGCAATAGAAGAGGGGATGAAAACCTTGCTGGCTTACAGTTTAGACTTAGTGCGCCTTGGTTCTACCACCCTAGAAGAAGTAGAACGGGTGACATTTACTGATACTGGTTTGGAAGCCGAATTAAAAGCCAAACGTAAGACTGGACTTACCTGCCGGAGTTGCCAGGCCACATTGAAACAAGAATGGCTGGATTGTCCTTACTGTATGACAGCTCGGTTTTAAGACTAATAGTCATTGGTCATTGGTCATTGGTCATTGGTCATTGGTCGATTGACAAAGAACAAATAACAAATATTAAAAGGAAGCAGAATTATGGAAATGATGATTGAAGACTTGATGGAGCAATTGATTGAATTGGGTGGCTCGGATATGCATTTATCCGCAGGTTTGCCTCCCTACTTCCGCATCAGTGGCAAACTCACCCCCATAGGTGAGCATGTATTAACAGCCGATCAATGTCAAAGGCTAATTTTTAGTATGCTCAACAACACCCAGCGTAAAACCTTAGAGCAGAACTGGGAGTTGGATTGTTCTTATGGTGTTAAGGGTTTGGCTCGCTTTCGGGTCAATGTCTATAAAGAACGTGGTTCTTATGCTGCTTGTTTACGGGCATTAAGTTCTAAGATTCCTAACTTTGAAAAATTAGGTTTGCCAGATATCGTGCGGGAAATGACAGATAAGCCCAGAGGGCTAATTCTGGTGACAGGCCCTACAGGTTCCGGCAAGACAACGACACTAGCGGCAATGATTGACTTAATTAACCGCACCAAAGCAGAGCATATTTTGACGGTGGAAGACCCAATTGAATTTGTCTACGAACCAATTAAAAGCTTGGTTCACCAACGGCAATTGGGGGAAGATACTAAGAGCTTTGCTAATGCTTTGAAAGCAGCTTTGCGGGAAGATCCAGATATTGTTTTGGTAGGGGAAATGCGCGATTTGGAAACGATTTCCTTGGCGATTTCCGCAGCAGAAACAGGACACTTGGTATTTGGTACGCTACACACCAGTTCCGCGGCACAAACGGTTGACCGGATTATTGACGTTTTCCCCCATGAAAGACAAACCCAGGTGCGGGTGCAACTGTCTAACTCGTTAGTGGCGGTATTTAGCCAAACTTTGGTGTCCAAGAAAAGCCCTAAACCTGGTGAGTATGGTCGGGTAATGGCTCAAGAAATTCTGATTGTTACTCCAGCTATTTCTAACTTGATTCGAGAAGGCAAAACATCTCAAATTTACTCAGCTATTCAAACTGGTGGCAAATTGGGGATGCAAACTCTGGAGAAGGTTTTAGCCGATTTTTACAAATCAGGAACCATTTCCTTTGAAGCGGCGATGTCTAAGACTTCTAAGCCAGATGAAATCCAACGTCTCATCGGTACTTCTGTACCACCGCAGGCAGCAGGTGCGAAACCTGGTGCGGCTGCTAAAGCTCATTAAAGGAAGTAGGTAGATGAGGGGGATGAGGGAGTGAGGGAGAAGAATTAATAACCAATGCCCAATGCCCCATGCCCAATTAATAACAACTATTTTGAATTTATTTTATGCCAAACTTCGTTGCCCGTGTTCGGGATTCGCAAGGAAACTCTCGAACAGAAAAAATTGTTGCTGAATCCTTGGTACAAGCTCGGACTAATCTCAGAGATCAAGGTTTTGTAATCCAAGAACTCAAACAATCTCAGGGATTTCAGCCAGATGTTGCCTTCAAAAATTTCCAGAATTCCTTAATTAAGGTTTCTGTGAAAGACAAAGCCGTTTTTTCGCGTCAATTTGCCGTTTTGATGAATGCGGGAGTTGCGATCGTTAGAAGTCTGGGGGTACTTGCCGATCAGTGTAGTAATACTAAACTGAAACAAGCCCTAGTTGAGATTAGCACCGATGTTCAAAGCGGAATGAATCTTTCAGAGGCAATGCGGAAGCATCCTGACTGTTTTGATGGATTATATGTGAGTATGATTCAAGCTGGCGAAGTTGGTGGTGTTCTAGACGAAGTATTGAATCGTTTAGCTAAGTTGTTAGAAGATGTTGCTCGTCTGCAAAACCAAATCAAATCAGCATTATCTTATCCAACGGTCGTGGGTTTTATCGCAGTTGCGATCTTTCTTGGCATGACCATTTTTCTGATTCCGATTTTTGCCACGATTTTTACGCAAATTGGAATCTCATTACCACCTCTAACGCAATTCTTGATGGATGCTAGTAAATTTTTGAGAAGTCCGAGTGCTTTCATCCTTCTCGCTGCTCTCATAGGACTAAAATTTGCCTATGGAAAATACGCTCAGACTCCTGTTGGTCGCATAACAATTGATCGTCTTTCCCTCAAAATGCCGTTGTTTGGTGACTTAATTCAAAAGTCTTCAGTTGCCCGCTTTAGCAGAACTTTTGGTTCTTTGACTCGTTCAGGTGTACCAATTTTAACTTGTTTAGAAATTGTCCGAGATACATCAGGAAACCAAGTAATTGCCAATGCCATAGATGCAGCCCGTATGGAAATTCAACAAGGAGGTATGATTAGCATTGCTTTACAAAAAGATGCCGTTTTTCCGGCTATGGCAATTCAGATGATTAGTATCGGAGAAGAAACTGGAGAATTAGATGGAATGTTGATGAAAGTTGCTGATTTTTATGAAGATGAAGTTGAGCAAGCAGTAAAAGCAATGACCAGTATTTTAGAACCGGTGATGATTGTAGTTCTAGGGGGAATGGTTGGAACCATTTTGCTAGCGATGTATCTACCGATGTTTGCGGTATTTGAAAAGCTGGGATAAAGGATTAATAGTTAGGAGTTAGAAGTGAGGAGTTAGGAGTTAAAACTTTCTATTTCTAAACTGTTAACTCTTAACTTATTAATTTTATTCTTAACTTATAACTCCTAACTCCTCACTATTTAATAAATTATGACTGTGCAAAAATCTCATTATGAAGCGAGTTTGGCAGAGTACAGCAATCATCTAGCTGCGATCGCCTTACTAAAGCAATATCGTCCATACTTAGAGATGATCCCCAGTCTGCGTCGTCCAGATGAAAGCGTCATTACTATACCCTTGCCAATTGTCCGTCTTCGCAACACTGCTACAACAGCCACACAAACAATTTGCTTACCCTGTGATGTGGCAATTTTGATGTGCGATCCTGAGTGGAAAATCAAAACTGGAGCCGAAATTTTAGTTTTTATTCATCGTGCTAACGAAGACTTTTCTGATTTATTAGGACGTTGGCGACAAACCCAAGTTTACCTAGATAATGATTATGAATGGTTGATGCCTCTCCGTCACAGTCATATTTTGAGTGAGGGAGCTAATACGATATATCCTCTGTTTGTCGTTTTTAGTGAGACTGTAGAACGCATCCCAAGAGGCCTGGTGGGAGCCGAACTCCCATTTATTATTATGCAAACACCAGATTCACTGCTTGAGGAGAATTTCACAGAAATTTTCTCTTCAGAAATTCCACCAGCTTAGAAAAAGTTATACCAAAATAAATACCACTCCCAACCAAGCTACTACGATTAATCCGGAATGTATTATTTTAGGAGAAAATGCTACAGTACCACTTAAAGATATGACTTTATTAACTAAAGGAGAATTTAAAATTGAATATCTAGAGGGCAATGAATGGAAATACGCAGCTTTTAGAGTACCAGAAAAAGAATATCATTAGCAACCTGCGAACAATAAATTTTTCCACATATAAGCGCTATATAGGACTACTATTCCCATGCTCCCGTTGAAGTAAGAAGTAAATGTCTAGACAAGTTTAGTATTTATATAGCAGGTAACTATATTTTATCAGGCGTAAACCCTCTAGTCTGAGAGCTTCAGGATAGAGAGCTTTGTAAATATTGCAATTTGGCGATTGAATATCGTAACGGCCTGTAGCCTTAAACGTTGCCAAAGAACAACCACCTGTACACCAATATTTCCACTCACATGTACGACAGCCTTCTTTTTCCTCAACTGACAAATTCTGAATACCTACTTTATCTTGTCGCACAACACTTAAAGGATCTTCAGTGGCAGATGAAGATATAGTTTTATGTAGCTGCATCTGGCATTTAGCAATTTGCCCTTTGTAATCAAATACGAGATAGCTTTGCCCAACTCCACAAGTTCGTTTATGAGGAGAAGATAAGTTAGCACGATCAATCAATGAGCCTAGTAAACTTCGATTAGGTAATTTCAATTCAATAACTTTGAACGCTGCCAACATTCCCTCAATCAGCCGAGATTCTTCTAGTTGCAAGTCTTCGTAAGAAGCTGAAAGTTCGTTTTCGCGATAGAAATTTAAACTAAAGGGTAGATTATTTTCCAATATCCATTCAATAAGAGCGGGTAATCCTTCTGCGTTCCGCCCACTAACTGTAATGGAAATATCTGGTATAAGACCATTTTGCAAAGCAATTTTAATACCTCTTTCAACATCTTGAAACGATCCCTTTCCGCCTGCATAAGAACGTTGGATGTTGTGGAAATTTGATAATCCATCTAGTGAAATCATGAGACGCAGATTCAATGCTTGCAGCATCTCAATAATCTCAGGTGTAATCAACGTTCCATTACTGAGAACGACTCCATCTAATATAATGTCTGTTTCTTTGCTAAGGGATTGAGCGTACAAATGGAGATCCTTAATTAAAGGGGAACATAGTAATGCCTCTCCTCCTGCATACTTCAGTTTGACGCGGCGGTAATGATTTAAAGTTGCAGAGCGAAATATAGATTCAATAGCTGCTTTACCTATATCTATTGACATATCCTTTGCGACATGAGGGAGGTAGCAGTAATCGCATCTTAAGTTGCAGCGATCGGTGATATGTAACCATGCTGTTAAAGTTTCTGGTATTTCATTTAGGTTAAATGAGTAATTATTATTAGGTGCTATCAAACGTGCTTGATACAGTTCCTGAATAGCTGTCTGTAAATCTGTTGAATCAATAAGAAGATTCTCTATTGCAATATCATCTAATTTCTGAGGATTTGTAAATTTATTTAGTAAATATATTGCTGATTGATTTAGAACTGCTACTTTATGATGAGTACCATAACAGATAGAATAAGTATCATCTAGATTCATCATCTGCGAGTTAGGAACTCTTACAAACTCTGTCTCCAACATCCCCAGAGATAATCGGATATCTGAGCTTAATTCTGCTAAAGGGGATAAGTCACAGGCACAATCCCCTCCATCACAGTCGCATTGCCCAGTTGGTACATAGGTAGAATTGAGAGAAACTAAAATTTGGGGTCGATCAATTTTTTTACTAAGCATGAGAAGATGGCTGTTTTGTGGCACGTATTCTAGTCAGGAACATTTGTTGATCGCACCATTCCTTAAGGGCTTTATGATCTTTCCACTGAGATTTTAGTTGTTGAATCAGAGTTTTAGAAAGTTCTATAGGCAAACGTTCAATTTTCTTTTGGAGTAGATTTAGCTCATGTTTGATTGAATACGGCCCGAAACCTCCATGTTGAAAGATTTTGGGTATTCCTTGAGCATATTTACTAAAAGCAAAATCGTAGTTCGCTTGTTGAAATGCAACATCACCTTCTATCCGTAATATACGACCAAAGTATAGTGTATGAATATTTTGATAGGATTGGAAGCGATCGCTAAGTTCTTGTGCATAATCTGAGATCCGGTTGTATGCTTTTGCATAATAATCAAACTCAGCTTTACCTACCAGGCTATCAATGGCATATCGCGTGTCATTGTATTCTAGACTAGTCTGATAAGACCGTTCATTGAATTTTAGAGCTTGTTCTTGCAACGTGCGATCGCACCTTTGAAACCCAAGATGCCAATAGACACTAGCAGTTTGGTGCAAAATTCCAGGTAATTCCTCTTCAATTCCGTATTTCTCTGCCAGTTTCAGGCTTTCTTCTAAAGCATCTTGAGCAAGACTTAGTAGATTGAGATCCCATTCTACCTGTGTCACATCCCAAACCGCTTCATTTACTACCTCGGCACTAAACCACTGATTTAAGCCTAGTTGAAAGTATGCCCTACACAATATTCGATTATCGTTTTCCTTATTGTCGCAACGGCTTAAGGCTCGTTCAAGTAGCTGTTTAGCTTTAATATAATTACCATTATCTATCGAAATAGTAGCAGAGGCAATTTCGGCGTGGGCTATTTCGCGTTCACTCTCAACACTCGACCACATATCAATAGCAGCCTTAAAACACTGTTCAGCCTTTACGTAATCTTTTTCTCGTCCGTACAAGAATCCCAAGTTATTCTGAATGCTAGCCATAACTAGAGTTAAGCCTTTGTTAGGAGTGTCAACTTCCATAGCAGCATCCCAACCTAGTTTGTAATATTTTTCAGCTTCCTGAAAGTTGTTGAGTTGTCGATAAAGATAACCAACTTGGTTAGCTACAGCAGGAATAGCAGATGATAGTTTCTTCCCTTGAACTAGGGCTAAACACTTTTGCTGATATTTCAAGGCTTCGTCATAAAGATGTAACTTGGTATTCAGCATTCCTAAGACATTGTAAATATCTGCTTGATGAGAAGAATTAGAAGATTGTTCAGATAGCATTACCTCTAACTTTCTCACCTCATTTTCTGTTTTACTCTTGTCTTGAAGGTCGTGAGCAATCTTGGAGTCAAAAATAATCAGTTCAGATTTTTGATCGGGGTTTAAATCTTTTTCAAACTCTTTCGCAATTGTCACTAGTTGTTTGACAAAGCTAAATTTCTTAGCTTGACGGCGTATCCTATCAGTCACTTCGCGCCAAGTTTCAAAGCCTATTATCGGGTCAGCGTATAAAGCATTCCATAGCCATCGCCTAGTATTGAACTCCCGGTGTTGTTTAGCTTCTTCAATCAGAAACTCGATATTAGTAAATTTATCAGAATTATCAGAGTGACGTTGAATCTCTAATACCCTTTTGTCTGGGCCTAGCTGATAATCTTTTTGCTCGAAATATTTAGCAGCAATCCGACTATCTCGTTTTCTCCATTCTTCATCGGGGTCAATATCTGTCCATACATATTTCTCAACCAAGTCTCGCACAATATCATGCAATGCTATTTGATAACCACCCATTACTGGTTTGATAAAAAAGTAACTCTGTGCATCAATAAATAATCTTTGAGCATCTTCTATAGATATTTCTAATAAATTAGCAATATCAGAGATATCTAATGGGTAGGTACGTGAAAGCAATAAGGTTAACCTATCCATTGATGTCTGAAGCTGTGTAATATGTCGAACCATTTCAGCTTCAAATCCACCAGTTTTTTGTAATCTATAGGAATCCTATTTGATTTTTGAAAAAACTCCGTACATTTTAAGAGTGGCAAAATCAAAGGTAGTGTGTCGAATAAACCATTCAAACATCCA
>NZ_JBALDZ010000012.1:0-22468 GCF_036917155.1 Nostoc sp.
CAGAAATTCCCTCTTTAGAGAACGGTGGAGTAGCAAAAGATGGTAAATCAGTGACTTGGAAACTCAAACAGGGAGTCAAATGGTCTGATGGTAAAGGGGTGAAATGAGCAACCGTGCAGAAAGTTACGCTAAGGAATTGATGAGCCGTTTTCAACATCCCGATCACCTGTACCAATTGATCTGTCTGAAATTTAAAAGCCTCAAATCCTTACTGTGCCGTACAAAAAAGCTGTACCAAATAACCTATAGGTTATTTGGTACATCGAGAATTGCGAAAAATATCGAATTGGAGAATGCTTATCCAGTAAGGGTTACAGCCTTAGCGTAACTATCTGTACGATTGCTCATTTAGCCCCATTTACCATCGGAACTAGAGCGTGTACAGATTCTAGGGATTCATCTGCAACGCTTTGGCATTCACCTGGAATCCGAATATCTCGAAGCGATCGATGCCAACACTGCAAAGTTTTCAGGCGCAGAACTGGAAACACTAGCATCGGAAGCTGCTCTATTGGCATTCGATGAGGGTAGACCGCAGCAGGTAACACTTGCTGACCTCGAAGCCTGTCGTCAAACGATTACCCCGCTTGCAATTCAGGATGTGGCGGCGGTTTCTCGGATGAGGAAATGGGCATCAACTGCACGACAGGCTAGTAGTCCTGTGGTTGCAGCGAAAACTCAGTCTCTCAGAACTGCCAAATACAGAAACATGAACTGATGAGAAAGCGATTGTCTCCTGATTCTATGGGGGCGATCGCTCTTTTAGGTTCGTAGCAGGGCGAACGCATCTTATTTACTAATAAAAACTGAGAAAGATTTCAAAATGACATAAATAATTGTAGGAATTGAGTGAATGATAAACAAAATAAATCAAATATTTTCTCAAGCTGTGAATTAGCTTATCTTGAACTGAACGGCTATTCATTAATACTAAAAATATTCAATTATGGGGTAAATAAAAGCATATTTATCGAGAGAATAAATAAACCTTTCATATAAAACATTCAATTCAAGTTTTGATATACTGTTTTAAGCTAACGCTAAAACACTTAATAAATAGTTGTTATCCATCGCGGCGAGAAACTGTTTATTTTTGATTCCTCGTTTGACTCGCTTCTCTTTACCTAAAAGATTGACTGCAATTTGCCGTAATACTGCAAAATTCTGTGGAGCATTGTCTTTCCTAATCCGGCAGTCATCTTCTTTTAAAGCAACATCCAACACCCAATGTAAAGAGTTTTCTATACCCCAATGGCTACGAACAGCATTAGAAAATTCTTCAGCATTCTTGATAAGGCTACTAATGAAATAACGAGTTTCGACTGTTGTTTTACCATCCGATAAGCGGATGGACTCTACCATCCCAACACTGCTAAACTTTGACCACACCGAATCTGGATCAAGTTGTGACCCAATTCCAGCTAACATTACGTAATTGCGAATTTCATGACGACCATGCCCTGTTTCTTCTGTTTTATATGTGCTATGTTCAATTCTCTCAAAACCTGTACTTATCCCTGACTTAAATAGCTTTTCTACCTCATCATAAAGATTTCCTTGATTCTTTTTTAATGTAATTACATAATCTGCATCTTTCTGTGTGATTAATTTCACAATTTCTTTCTGACAGCCGATTGCATCAATTGTCACAATACATCCAGACAGTTCTAAAACTTTTAATAACTCTGGAATTGCTGTAATTTCATTGGATTTTTCATCCACCTTTACTTGCCCTAAAATAGCCAACATTCGCAAAGACACATTGCACAAAATCACGACCTATATCAGTAAAAACCACGCTGTTATCGGGATTGAGGATTTAAATGTGCGCGGGATGTTAGCAAACGGTAATTTAGCTAAGGCGATTGCGGATATGGGGTTTTATGAGTTCCGCCGTCAATTAACTTACAAGTGTGAACTTTACGGTTCAAAACTTGTAGTAGTTGATAGATTTTTCGTATCCCCTCAATACTTCGGGGTAGGCAATTATTCTGGTTGCCACGACCAACCAAAGGGATAAATAGAAGATTTCTCACGAATAATAGTCGCCAAAGAGGGGATGATTCTCATCTTTGAAATGCGGTCACGCACGTACTCAAAAAAGCTAATTCCCAACTTCCGAGTAGTGGCAACAAGAGACATAAAAGTGTCAATCGCCTTAGTACCCTCAGTAGTCTGAGTGGCGTAGCTAATATTACGTCGCTGCACCATAGTTCTAGCAGCTAACTCAGCAGGATTATTGTGCAATGGTAATTCCTTCTGCTCTAAAACTAGAAGTAACTCGGAGGCAATGGCCTCCGTTAATCGTTTTCGTTCATCCAACTGCTCGTAACCACTTTTTGTATCGAACAGTTCCCAGAATTTAGACTTTAGTTGCCGTGCGAGTTCTGCCCTTGGAGAATCTCTATAAGCTAGTAGCAGTTCCGACCGAGGATATTCTAGTATTTCTTCTCGGTCTATTTTGATACTTTCATTTTTACTGGTCTTGGTGTGCTTTTTTGGAGTTTCTCGTTCTTTCTCTGATGAGTGGTTGCTGAGTTCGCCTTTGTTCTTCTTGGCTTTTATGTCTGGCTTCCCTTGTTCTCCCTTCAGGCGGTTGTTTTCATCCCGCAATCTTTGATTTTCTTCTCGTAGTTCTTTGACCGAGAAGATTGAAGATTGGAGATTGCAGATTGCAGATTGTTTTTGGTACAAGCCCAGCAGGAAAGTGGGCGGAATAAATCTCAAATCGTCAATCTCAAATCCTCAAGCTGCATCCAAGAGTGGGTGTAGTCAATCTCAAATCTACAATCGGCAATCTACAATTGTTTGACCTGTAAGTTTAATTCCTCTACGAGGTTCAATAATATCTCTACGGTTCGACGCACTGATTCATCTGCAATCCCTTTTGGGTCGATGGCTTGCAGCAAATCGTATACTGGTTTGTTCCTCGATTGGCTTTGCGTCATGTGTCATATTCTATATCACTGCTGTACCTACTAAGCTTTTTATTTTTTTCTGCTACCCCAACTTATTGAGCCGATACGTATAAATGCCTGCTGAACACCCTATATCTAGTATATCCCGCACTGGTTGGGGTACATAAGTTCCCAAAACATTGTGAAAACTTTCTTTTCTCTGAGTCTTTCATGAGCAGATAACCAATTTAGCTATCTTGAGATACTAGGATTTTTTCGCGCCACTTGCGGGCGAGGTTTTGAACCTTTACTTTTTTGATAAAACCCACATTCCGCAGGTAAGTGAAAATTGATCGATAATTTTCAAATTTTTATACTACAATATTTTCATGTATTTATATGACTTGGCGATCGCGGCTAAAACATCAAGTAGCAAGCACTCACTCTGGACTTATTGACACTATTCTCAACTAATCGAAAGTGCGATCGCTCTTGGTAGATTGTCCTTTGGTTGGTTACAGTTTGAGTTAAATGAAAGTTTCTAGATATCTGGGACATAGGCACTCTGGCGGATTCAATCGATGAAACTGGTGGGGTATGTTTATGGTAGAATCATTTCAAGGTAAGGATTTTAGCGTTACTAAAAAATCCCCAGATTTCTGTTTCAACTTGCGGAATGTGGGTAGGATAAAAAATTGACTACAAAATAATCATCATGATTAACAATCATCAAGGCAATAATGTTTCTAGTATCTCACTTAATGAAGTGTTCAGGGCTTTGGTAACAGGAACTATATTAAATGAGCCTTTTGAGCCTTCAAGGATTGGTAAAATATCACGATTAACAATTACACAGAGAGATTTATATCTGGATAAAATGCTTCATCCAGATAGTACTGTTTTTACTTTAGGATTTTCCGTAAATTTATTATCACAAAATGTAGACAAATTGATTTGGGAACAGGCAATAAAAATAGTCTGTCAAAAAGATGATACTACTAAAACTAGGTTTATTTTTTATAAAGGCGAACCTTTTCAGTTTGTAGATCGCAATATTGATGTTAATTTTGAGTTTATAGATTTATCAATTCATCACAGTTATTTTACTGGTTTACAGCAAGTTCTCGAAGAGAAGATTAAAATAAAGTTAGAATTGCAAAAAAGCGATCAAGATTTATTTAAAAACATTTTAGTCAAAGATAAACAAGGTAACTATACAGCTGTTTTGGGTGCACCTCATATTCTTTTTGATGGATATTCTGGAAAAGTTTTCTTTGAAAGGGTTGCAAAAATCTACCAATATTTAAAAATAGGCAATAATCCTCAAAATTTTGATGGTAATTCTTTTCATGATTTTATCGACGAGCTTGTAACTAAATTTGATACTCCAGAGATTCAGGAGTATTGGCTAGAAACGTTAAGTAATGTTATTCCTGTTACGCCTTATATCAAAATCGAAACAGAAAACAAAGCTAAATCAAGAAAATTAGAAATTGCCGGGAATGAGCTAGTACAAATTAGAAAATACTGCCAATTAAATCAATGTAGTATTCCGACATTTTTTAGGGCGGTTTATGGCATTTATTTAAGTAAATATTTACAAGCACCAGCAGATTTCGTGTTTTACGATATTTTTGGTAAAAGAGATGAAGAGTTACTTAATATTTTAGGTTGCATTTACCAAGTAGCCCCTGTTGTTATACATCAAAAAAGTATTGAGAATCAGTCAAGGTTAATTGATTATCTTTTATACATCAAAAACTATCGTAAAAATCTCGATAATCTCCAAAACATCTCAGTTCTTCTACAAAGAAACTATTTAAAGGATGAGTCATTAAAATTTTTCTATAATTTTTATAACTTTACCATCCTGAATATTCCTTTTGCCGAAGACTGTTCTAGATTAACTATCCATAATTCTTTTGCTGAAAATGAAGTTCATCTGGTAATTCAAGACTTTAATGATAGTTTAGAAATAGAAATATTTTATAATCAAAAATATTTTACAGATATAAACTCTTTAGAAAGATTGCTATTTCTTGCAAATCAAGTGAGTCAAGGATGTGAATATTTTCATGACCTGAATATATTACCAAAAGCTGAGGATGAAAAATTAGTAGAAACTTGGAATGATACTAGTAAGGATTACGCATTAGATAAATACGTTCATCAACTGTTTGAAGAGCAAGTAGAGCGCTCGCCAGATGCTGTAGCAGTATTCTTTAAAGAGGCAGATAACCAGGGACAATCTTCACTCACTTACCGAGAGATCAATCAGCAGGCGAACCAATTAGCACACTACTTGCGTTCGCTAGGTGTGAAACCAGATATACCCATAGGAATCTGCGTAGAAAGAACCCTGGAAATGGCGATCGCAGTTTTGGCAGTTCTCAAAACTGGTGGGGCTTATGTACCAATGGATTCAGCTTATCCTAAGGAACGCCTAGCCTTTATGCTTGAGGATACTCAAATATCAATATTAGTCACTCAACAAAGACTATTAACAAAGCTTCCTGAAACCAAAGCGCAGATTATCTGTTTAGATACTGACTGGCACAAGATAGGGCAATACAGTCAGGAAAATCCTTCTAGTGAAGTAACAGCAGAGAATTTAGCCTATATCATCTATACTTCTGGTTCTACAGGCAGACCGAAAGGCATCTGTTTAGCTCACCGCCCTTTAGTGAATTTACTGCAATGGCACTTAAACTCATTATTAACAGGTGTACGTACCTTGCAATTTGCATCTTTGAGCTTTGATGCTAGCTTTCATGAGATGTTTGCTACTTGGTCTTCAGGAGGAACTTTGTTTCTCATCTCAGAAGATTTGCGTCGGGATACTACAGCTTTAGCTCGCTTTATTCAAAGTCAAGAGATTGAAAAAGTCATTCTGCCTGTTGTCGTACTACAGCAAATGGCAGAAATGGCTATATCTCAGTTGGAATTATTTACTAGCTTAAGAGAAGTTACTACAACAGGTGAGCAATTGCAAATCACCCCAGCCATTGTCAAATTATTCAAATCGCTGCCATATTGCTCATTTCATAATCACTACGGTCCATCAGAAACCCATGTAGTAACGGCTTTGACATTAGATCGAGATCCTGATTCCTGGCCTACTTATCCATCTATAGGCCGTCCCATAGCTAATACCCAAATCTATATACTCGATGCAGGATTAAAGCCAGTTCCTATAGGTGTTCCGGGAGAGCTTTACATTGGTGGCGATAGTTTAGCCAGGGGTTACTTGAATCGACCCGATCTCACTGCCGAACGCTTTATTCTTAATCCCTTTAAGAAGGCAGGAGGTGAGGTAGCTCCCGTCTTGGCGGTTCCCGTCGATGGGGGACTACCGAACCTGAAGGGCAGGAGGCAGGAGGCAGTAGGCAATAACGATCTTCGCTTGTATAAAACAGGTGATTTAGCTTGTTACTTACCAGATGGGAATATTGAATACCTGGGTCGGATAGACCAGCAGGTGAAGATTCGCGGCTTCCGCATTGAGTTGGGGGAAATCGAAGGAATGCTGTTGCAACATCCTGAGGTGTGTGAAGCCGTAGTCATAGCACGCGAGGATGTACCTGGAGATAAGCATCTAGTCGGTTATATTGTTTCCACCTTGATTCCAAAGCAAGCGCCTTATGAAAGCGTTTGTATAGTGGAAACTGATGACAACCGGATAGTAGAACTACAAACGGAGGCTATCTGCATTGATGGCGTTTGCTTGGTAGGAATGTCATTTAGTTGGGCTAGAGGTAAACGTATCCGTCTTTGTCTACGGTTGCCAGTGACATCAGAAGAACTATGGTTAAACGGCAGCGTTGCTTGGAGTCAGGATCAGCGGGCTGGTATTCAGTTGACTCTAACGCCTAATGAAAAAACCCTCTTTCACCAAAGTATAGGGCATATCTTAGAAACCCAAAATTTATGGAAGATTTTGCAGCGCACAGTGAGCGGCAATCTCTGTAAATTTCTCAAGGATAAATTGCCAGATTATATGGTGCCTTCTAGCTTTGTGATGTTAAATGCCTTACCACTGACATCTAACGGAAAAGTAGATCGTCGTTCCTTACCAGCACCTGATCGCACCCGACGGAATCTGGAGCAGGATTTTGTCTCACCTCGTACCACTGTTGAGGAAGTACTAGCAAAAATTTGGGTAGAAGTTTTGAGATTGGAGCAGATTAGTGTTCACGATAACTTTTTTGAGATTGGAGGACACTCACTGCTAGCTACTCAGGTAATCTCTCGTATTCGAGATACCTATCAATTAGATTTACCATTGCGACGTTTATTTGATGCGCCGACTGTTGCCAGCTTGGCTGAAAGTATCGAGACAGAACTAAAGCAAAATTCAGAATGGCAGACTTGGGCGATGTCTGGCGACAAGCCACTACATATCTACGCACCTGTAACGCGTAACCAAAACTTGCCCCTTTCCTTTGCCCAGCAGCGATTATGGTTTCTAGAACAGTTGTTGCCTGATAGTCCCTTCTACAATTTTCCCCAAACTTTTCGCCTGTTTGGTCAGGTAAATCTGAGAGCTTTAGAACAAAGCATCAACGAAATTGTTCGGCGACACGAAGTTTTCCGCACTACCTTCGCTTCATTAAATGGGCAGCCTGTACAAATTATTACTCCGGCTTTGAGCATACCTATAAAATTGGTGGATTTGCGTTCGCTGTCTGAATCACAAAAAGATACAGAAATTCAGCGGTTAATGATTGAAGAATTCCAGCAGCCCTTTAATATCAATCGTGGGCCGTTATTGCGAACAACCCTATTGCAGTTAGATGTAGAGAAATATCTACTGCTTTTGAGCATTCACCACATTGTTTTTGATGGTTGGTCTGTGGGCGTGTTGTTTCGAGAGTTGACATTGCTGTATCAGACTTTTACCAATGGTTTACCTTCTCCCTTAGCTGAACTTCCCATTCAGTATGCAGACTTTGCTGTATGGCAACGGCAGTGGTTACAAGGAAAAGTTATATCAGAGCAACTAGTTTATTGGAAACAGCAGTTAGCAAATTTACCCATTTTGCAGTTACCAAGCGATCGCACCCGACTGGCAATCCAAACTTATCGTGGGGCACGTCAACCTTTAGCACTCTCCAAATCTCTTAGCGAGGCAGTAACTTGGTTCAGTCAGCAGGAGAGAGTTACTTTATATATGACGCTCTTAGCAGCATTCCAAACACTGCTATTCCGCTATACGAGTAGCGAAGATATCTTCGTAGGTTCGTTAATTGCCAACCGTCACCACCAACAAATTGAGAATTTAATTGGATTCTTTGTTAACACTTTAGTATTACGCAGTGATTTTTCCGGCTCTCCTAGTTTCCGCCAGTTGCTCAAGCAAGTGCGAAAAGTGACCTTAGAAGCTTACGCTCATCAAGACATCCCCTTTGAAAAGCTGGTTGAGGAACTAGAACCAGAGCGGGATTTGAGCCGCCATCCCTTGTTCCAAATCTGCTTTGCGCTGCAAAATGTACCTATGCAAGCTCTGGAACTTTCTGGTTTAAGCATCAACCATTGCTTGGAACACAATGGCACAGCCAAGTTCGATCTGTTTCTAGAACTATTTGAAACACCAGATGGCATTAGTGGTTGGTTTGAGTACAGCACTGACTTGTTTGACGCTGCTACCATCTCTCGCATCGGAGAACATTTTCAGACTTTAGTTGCAGGGATTGTTGCTAATCCAAATGAGAAAGTTGCAGATTTACCTCTTTTAACACCTACTGAACGCCAACAATTATTAGTCGAATGGAATCAAACTCAAGCAGATTACCCACAGCAAAAGTGCATTCATCAACTATTTGAAGCACAAGTAGAGCGTCAGCCTAGCTCTGTAGCAGCAATTTTTGCAGATCAGCAAATAACTTACCGCGAGTTGAATGCCAGAGCAAATCAATTAGCTCGTCATTTACAAACTTTAGGTATAGGTGCAGATGTATTGGTAGGTATTTGTGTGGAGCGCTCGCTAGAAACGATCATAGCTTTATTAGCCGTCCTCAAAGCAGGTGGTGCATATATACCTTTAGATCCAGCCTATCCACAGCAGCGTTTATCCTTAATGCTGTCAGACTCTCAGGTATCAGTGCTATTAACTCAACAACATTTATTGGTTCAACTCCCTGAACATCAAGCGCGTATTGTCTGTTTGGATAGAGACTGGCAGGATATTACTATGCAGAGTCAAGATAACCTTGATACTAGTATTAATCCTGACAATTTAGCTTATGTAATCTACACTTCCGGTTCTACAGGCAAACCCAAAGGTGTACAAATTATGCACCGCTCTGTAGTCAATTTCCTTCACTTCATGGGTCAGCATTTGGAACTGACAAAGCAAGATATACTGCTTTCCGTCACTACTTTATCTTTTGACATTGCAGTACTAGAAATTTTCTTACCGATTACTCTTGGTGCCCGTGTCGTTATGCTTAGTCGGGAAGAGACTATGGACGGTATAGAATTAATCGCAAAGTTAACCAACTCTCGTGCTACCATCATGCAAGCTACCCCAGCCACTTGGCAACTCCTTCTAGAAGCAGGTTGGCAGGGCAGCAAGCATCTGAAAATACTGTGCGGTGGAGAAGCCTTGCCGAAAAAATTGGCTCAACAGTTACAACAGCGATGTGCTATTTTATGGAATGTTTATGGACCTACTGAAACTACTATTTGGTCAGCAATATATAAAGTAGTATCTGAGGATGGACAAGTTTTGATTGGTCGGCCTATCGCCAATACTGAATTCTATGTACTCGACGGTCAGTTACAACTAGTGCCAGTGGGTGTACCGGGAGAACTCTACATTGGTGGTGCTGGTTTAGCACGTGGCTATTTCAATCGCCCAGACCTTAGAGATGCTCGGTTTATTCTCAATCCCTTTAATAAGGCAGAAGGTAGGAGGCAGAAGGCAGAAGACAATAACGATCTTCGCCTCTATAAAACAGGGGATTTAGTTCGCTATCTCCCAGATGGCAATATTGAGTATCTCAGTCGTATCGATGGCCAAGTAAAGATTCGCGGCTTCCGAATCGAGCTAGGAGAGATTGAAGCCTTGCTCATGCAACATCCGTCAGTAAAGACAGGTGTGGTGATAGATCGGGAAGATGCACCCGAACAAAAACGTTTGGTAGCTTATGTGGTGCAAAATCAACAAGATGAGAATGCCCAAAAGTTATTAACAGATTGGCAAACTGAACACCTTTCTCAGTGGCAAACACTTTACGATCAAACCTACAAAGAAACTACTGAGAAAGAAAATCGAGTATTCAATCTTATAGGTTGGAACAGTAGTTATACAGGTATGCCTATTCCTACGGAAGAGATGCGTGAGTGTGTAGACCACACTGTTGAACGCATTCTCTCTCTGCAACCTAGCGAAGTACTAGAAATTGGTTGCGGTATAGGTCTATTACTATGTAAAATTATTTCCCATTGCGATAAATATTGGGGTACTGACTTTGCGCCGGAAGCACTACGGCAAATCCAACAGTTACAAATGTCTGGTCAGGATTGGCCACAACTGACTTTGTTACAAAGACCTGCTGATAATTTTGAGAACATTGAGGCAGATGCTTTCAATACGGTAATTATCAACTCGGTAATTCAGTATTTTCCCAGCATTGACTATTTAGTGCAAGTTTTGGCAGGATCTGTAAATGCTGTCAGACCTGGCGGTTTTATCTTTGTCGGAGATGTGCGTAGCCTGCCGTTATTAGAGGCTTACCACGCCTCTGTAGCATTGTATCAAGCATCATCCACACTTTCCACAATACAGTTACAAGAGCAGGTTCGACAACGCGTTAACCAAGAGGAAGAACTGGTAATTCATCCAGACTTTTTTAGGACATTGCAACAGCACTTACCCAAGATTAGTCAAGTACAAATTTACCTCAAGCGCGGTCAGTATCACAATGAACTCACAAAGTTTCGCTATGATGTGATTCTGCATATAGGCACTAGTACTGACAACACTGTAAATATTCCTTGGTTGGATTGGCAACAACAAGAGCTAACGTTGTTATCTGTTCGTCACCTGCTATTAGCAACTCAGCCACAAATTCTGCGAATTAAAAACGTACCTAATGCCAGGTTAATTAAGGAAGTCAAGACTGTAGAATTGCTAAACAACCTAGATGAGTTTAAGACAGTAGGCGAGATGCGATCGAATTTAGAACAACTTTCCCGGATTGGTATCGATCCTGAAGAACTGTGGAATTTGAGCCAGGATTTACCTTATTCGATCGATATCATTTGGTCAGACTTTAGCGTGCTTGACTGTTATGAGGTAGTTTTCAGACATTGCCAAAGGAGAAAAGTAGATGTATTCTCAGAGGCGATCGCTTTTCAAGATACAGTTCACACCAAGCCTTGGAATTACTATGCTAATCAACCGCTACAGAGTCAGTTTACTCGCAAGCTGGCTTTAGAACTCCGCCGCTTTCTTGAAGAAAAGCTACCAGAATATATGATACCTACAGCTTTTGTGTGCCTAGAGAAATTACCACTGACACTCAATGGCAAGTTAGACCGTCGTGCACTACCGGCTCCCGATCGGTCTAGGACAACTCTGGAAGTAGCATTGATTAAAGCTCGTACTCCTATCGAGGAACAAATGCTCGACATCTGGGCTAAGATACTAGGTATTGAGCATCTGGGCATTCGCGATAACTTTTTTGAACTTGGTGGTAATTCTCTGCTAGCAGCGCAGTTAATGATGTCTGTACGAGAAAGTTTCCAAGTAGAACTGCCCGTAAGATGTATTTTCGAGCAACAGACTATAGAAGGACTCAGCCAAATAGTTGAGAAAGTACACCAAAAAGGAACTGCTATTCTCAATACTGTTGTTAATCTCAAAGCTGAAGCTGTACTCGATCCAAACATCTATCCTCAGGGAGTACTTGGTAACGATATCAGTCAGCCGCAGCATATTTTCTTAACAGGAGCAACAGGCTTTTTAGGTGCTTTCTTAATCCATGAATTGCTACAGCAAACTCAGGCGAAAATATATTGCCTTGTGCGTGCTAATAACGAAAGTGAAGGTTTCAAAAGATTACAGGAAACCTTAGAAAAATATTTAATATGGGACGCAAGCCAAAGCTCAAGAATTATCCCCATCCCAGGAGATTTAGCTTTACCTCATCTGGGACTTTCTCTAGAGCAATTTGACAAGCTAGCGGAGCAGATTGATGTGATTTATCATAGTGGCGCTCAAGTCAACTTTGCTAAACCTTACTCTGTTATTAAGGCAGCAAATGTTCTTGGTACTCAAGAAGTTCTCAGATTAGCGTGTCATCATCAACTCAAGCCAGTACACTATATCTCAACAATTGCTATTTTTGGCACAATAGCCTGTTTAACGGGAGTGAATACCCTTTATGAGGATGATGATATTGATAATAGTGAAACTTATCTTTATCAGGATATTGGTTATACCCAAAGTAAATGGGTAGCCGAAAAACTTGTTTGGATTGCTAAATCCAGAGGAATCCCTGTGACAGTTATTAGATCCGGATTTTTAATGGGTCATCTGCATACTGGTGTAACTAATACAGATGACTACATATCTAGATTGATCAAAGGTTGTATTCAAGTAGGTAGTTTTCCATATCTTGTCAAGCAAAAACAAGATTTAATTACTGTTGATTATGCTAGTAAAGCTATTGTTCAAATATCTAAGAGAAAAAAATCTTTAGGAAAATCCTTTCATTTAGTTCCTTTAGCATCGCAAAATATTGATTTAACTAGATTATTTGAGATGATATCAATTTGTGGATACCAACTGCGAAAAGTGCCTTATGACCAATGGACAAATGATTTAATCAATCAAGCTAGATACTCTCAGAAAAATCTTTTATTTCCTTTAATACCCATGTTAACTGAAAAAGTCTATCAAGGAATGACTGCATGGCAGCTATATCAAAACACTCCTGATTTAGACTGTCGTAATACACTTGAGGCAATTGCCGATACTTCCATTTATCCTCCATCAATAAATACTGAATTAATCAGTAAATATTTAGCTTATTTTCAACGTATTGGATTTTTAAATATGGAGTTTGTCTAGTAGATATGTCTTTTGTTTTTTAGATAGTTGATACTCATTCATATATCAAGTAGCCAGAAATAGTTTATCGAAGAAAGGTAGAGGGCAGTCCCAATGAAAAAATTTCATCACCATGAATGAAAATGTGATGTGAGACGGATCTATTCTATATAGATACTCATCGAAGGAGTATTTTCAAGTCAGAAGGGATTTATCCTATCAGTCAATAATTAAATATTTAAGTATTTCTGGCAATGGTTGTAAATCTTAAAAGAGTTAGATTCTAAGTATTCATCAATGTAGGATTTTAATATGCAGTTAACAGAGCAAGAATTATTAATCTATCAAAATCAAGGATTTCTTTTATTGCCAGAATATTTTTCTCGCGCCGAAGTTAAAATTATGAAAGCAGAATTATCTAAGCTATCAGTAGAAACATCCCCCCAAAAAATTCTTGAGAAAGATGGTAAAACTGTACGTTCTTTTCATGGTTCACATACCAAAAATAATGTTTTCAATTGTCTAACAAGACATCCATTGCTCGTTTATCCGGCAATGCAAATAGTTGGAAGCAAAGTATACATATATCAATTCAAAGTTAATATGAAGGCAGCATTTAGTGGCGATATTTGGAAATGGCATCAAGACTATATTTACTGGTACAAGGAAGATAGGATGCCAAAACCAAAAGTAGTTAATGCTATGTGCTTATTGGATGATATGAACGAATTTAATGGGCCATTATTTGTAATTCCTAGTTCCCATAAAGAAGAAATGATTGATGTTACGACTTATCAAAATAAGGTGGGAACTACAAATTCTAATAGTCCTAGTGACAGCAATGAGTGGATATCGAGTTTTAGTGCTAATTTGAAGTATTCTCTAAGCCAGGAATTAGTTACTAATCTAGTATCAAAATATGGAATTACTTTTATAAAAGCAGCGGCGGGTTCAGTACTATTTTTTGATAGTAATATTGTACATGCTTCATCAAATAATATCTCGCCATTTGGGCGCTCTGCTGTGATTATTACTTATAACAGTATTGACAATACTCCTTTACCAGTTCAAAATCCGCGACCAGATTTTCTTGTGAGTCAAGATTATCGACCAGTCACTCCTCTAGCACCTGATGAGTTATCTCAGTTTTATGGTGTCAAGATTTGTACTTCAAATCCCTAGCTACATAACCATTTCCCACGCTATATGAGCAACAAATAATCCCCTTGCTAACCATTGCAACTCCCAAAGGAAATAGATACCAAAGGTCAATTGCTTCAGTGTGGGCGATCGCTTCGATTGTTGACCAAGGTATTTGCATTCCAAATGGATCTAAAAAGAGTACAGCACGATTAGACCGCCAATTTTTACCATATAATGTTTTTAAATAACTAATTGATGCTCTAGAACAAATTCTTAACAGAGCTAAAATTGAAGCACTAGATCGACTAGATCGTTCAATTGAAATTCTCAATTGAAATTCTCAATCAGGGTTTAAAAGATTTAATCGAAGAAACTTCTAAACACAACAAAGAATAGTACTTAGTTCGCGAATGATATCCGCCAAGCAATCCCCCATTTCCACATCCCGTGAAAAGTCATATCTACTTACTTACTGAAAGTTCGATTATGAACTCAGTTCCTTGTCCTGGTACTGACTGACAACTTATTTTACCCCCATGTTTTTCTACAATAATTGTGTAGCTAATAGATAATCCTAAACCAGTACCTTTACCAATAGGTTTGGTAGTAAAGAAAGGATTAAAAATTTGAGAAACTATATCTGATGTCATACCAGAACCATTATCAGCAATGCGAATTGCCAACAGATTTTCTTCTAATAACCCAGTAGTGATTTTGATATAACCTGGATTGAGTTCAGCTTGTTCTAATGAACGCTGAGAGTTATAATCTTCCAACGCATCAATAG
Source organism: Nostoc sp. (assembly GCF_036917155.1). Classification (GTDB taxonomy): domain Bacteria; phylum Cyanobacteriota; class Cyanobacteriia; order Cyanobacteriales; family Nostocaceae; genus Nostoc. Next base: position 14,885 of record NZ_JBALDZ010000012.1, read on the forward strand.
CATTAGCTAATAAATTCATAAATACTTGATTTAGCTGACTTGGATAACAATCTACTAACGGTAAGGAAGCATAATTTTTGATAATTTGAATCTTAGAATTGACTGATTCTGTTTTTAGTCGATGTTGCAAGATTAGCAAGGTGCTATCAATACCTTCATGAATATTAACTGGCTTCATTTCTGCTTCATCCAGACGGGAAAAGTTACGTAAGCTCAGAACTATCTGGCGAATACGATCGGCTCCAACCTGCATTGAAGATAGCAATTTGGGTAAATCTTCAAGCAAAAATGGTAAATCTATCTCCTCTTGTTCTGCCAACATTTGAGGAGTCAGATTTGGTGATAACTTTTCATACATTTTCATAAGATACAACATATCCTCAATATATTCACTAGCATGAGAAATGTTGCCGTAAATAAAATTAATTGGGTTATTAATCTCATGAGCTATACCAGCAACCAATTGACCTAAACCAGACATTTTTTCTTTTTGAATAATCTGTAACTGTGTTATTTTTAGTTGCTCTAGTGTAAATTCTAATTGTTGTGCTTGTTCTTCCAAACGCACATTCTTTTCATATAATTCCTGTGTTCTCTCTTCTACTTTCATTTCCAGATTTTTGCTGTAATTCTCTAACTGCTGGTTAGCTTGTTGGAGATTATCATTTAGTTTAGATAGATTAGTATACAGCTTGGCATTCTCGATAGAAATGGCTGCTTGAGACGCAAGAATTTTTAAAACTTCTAAGCGTTCAGTAGTAAATGCATTAGTTGTTAAGTTATTTTGCAGATACAGAATTCCAATAAGTTTACTTTGATGAATTATCGGTATACATAAAACGGACTTACATTTATTCTCAATAATATAAGGATCTCTAGTAAATTTTCCTTCAGAGCTAGCATCACCAATAACGACACTTTCCTCCGTTATTCTCACGTAGTTGAGTATAGATATTGGTACGTATAGACTATTATCTAAGGACATGGAAGTTTCTAACAACATCTCATCTTTATTAACTCCCACAAATGCTTCTATTAGCATTTGACCATTTTTCTCTAAAAGGAGGCAGCTAGTTTGTGCCCCAGCATTTTCCATAACAATTTTCATCAACTTAGCTAGCAATTCATCTAGCATGATTTCACTAGAAATAGCTTGCGAAGCTTTAAAAACTGTAGATAAATCAAAAGATGCCAAATTATTGATCTTGTTTGAAGTAGTTGACAGGCTAGCTTTCAAACTAGATGATTCATGATTTATTCTTAATGGGCAGTAATCAGGGTATTTTGACTCTAAATCACTAACTTTTGCGATCGCTCCCCAACGTATATAAGCATGATAAGATTCTCTAAGGTAGAATAATGCCTGCTGATCTCTACCACGGTAAAAGTAAAATTCTGCTGCTAACTCGTTGGCTAGTGCTTCTTCTTGAATATATCCTTGTCCTTTTGCCCCTTGTATAGCTAGATCATAATACTCCATAGCTATAAAGGGTTGCCCTAAAATGCGTGATTTTTCTGCCTCCACCAGATCAAATTTATGCTGATAGTTAGTAGGAGCATGATCAGCCCATAACCGCATTTTTTCCTGATTGCCATTAATAACAGTCAGATATTCTTGTTGAATCTGAGGTTCAGCATTTGGATATAAAGCAATTAGAGCTAGTGAATAATATAGATTGTGGATGCCAACTGTCATCATCCCCATCACGCTACCTGTATATTCTGAAGCCAATTTGGCATTATCAATTGCTTGAGTGTAATCTTGAAACAAGTAAAAAAGAATCAGTTTAGCAACATAAGCAGCAAATAATGAAGTAGCATTATTAGTACTTTTTAGATACGGCATCATTGTTATTTCATTAAAACTATCACCAACTAAAAGATATTTATTTTCTGAAATTCCTTGGAGATTAATTACTAGCTGATGCCAAATTTTAATGTAGTTTATAGGAAAATATAGTTTAAATTTTTCTAATATATTAATATATGATGCTTGCTGATAAGCTACTGATTCAAGTTGTTCTCCTCTAAAAAATATGTGACCACAATAATGGACAGAGCAATAGCCAGCGTATTCTAAATCTCCAATTTCTAACGCGCTTTGAATTCCTTCTTGCAACGGAGTAATTGTTTCTCTAAGATGCTCTTTCCAATGAATGGTAAAACCATAAAATGGTGCATATACTTTACTTTTAAGTTCAATATCTTGGAACTTACCTAATATTCGCCAAGCTATTTTACCAGAGCGATATCCAGCATCAATATTTTCCAGATAGCCACACAATAGCATCCCATAATAAGCGTATCCGTGAGCCGCTAAAGCTGAATGACCATGTTCAATACAGAGATTGACGACAGTCAAGATTATCTGGGGAAAAGTTGCCTTTGTCGGGTTAGTAATAAAAGCAGCACCAGCAATAGTAACAAGGATTTTTAAAGCTGCCAGTATACAAGGATCTTTGACAACTGGAAAATTTTCTAAATCTTCAAGCTGAGGTAAATTAGCTATAGTACTTTGCTTATTTGGTGCCGCTGACAGAGGAACCCCCAACTTTGCAAGCGCCTCTAATCCAATATCAATGGCTTTAAGCATCTGATTTTGAGCCATATAAAACTGGATTTGTAATTGATAAGCTTTGACTTTATCCAGCAGATTATTAGCATTATGTAGAATAGTTTCAGTTAAGATGGCTGCTCGTGTAAAATTAGTATTTAAGTACTCTACTTCTACGCTTTCTAGGTGAAGTGTTAGCATCAAGTCATAGTTATTTTCCCAACTCGATGGTGTAAGCAATTCTAGTCCAACTGTTGAATAGTTAAGGGCAGCTTCATAAGCTGATGATGCTTTTGCTTTTTGGCTAGCTATGAGATTTAATTTCGCTAGCCGATCTTTTTGAGATTGATCGCAAATAAATTCAGTACTAAAATTTAAGTGGTTAACAATATTAAAAATATTTTCTTCAATTTCCTCTATTTGGTAATATTTTAGAATTAATTGCCCAATTTTCAGATGAGTTTGTTTTTTTTCCGATTCTGGAATTAGGGAATAAGCTGCTTGCTGGATACGATCATGCAAAAACTTATATGAAACTTTTAATTCCTGGTATCCTAAGGATACAGGTATATCTTTGTCAAAAAACAGTGGAGCTTTATAATTGTCGCTCAATGGGATAATTAGGTTTACTTTAAGTGCTTCCCATAATTCAGAAGCGGTTTCTGACTGAGATTTTTCATTTACAATTGCTAGAATGTCTATGTTAAATCGATTGCCAATACAAGCAGCTAATTTTAAAACCTGTTGTGTCTTCATCGGCAATTTTTTTATATTTCTCACAATCAATTCTACGGCATCATAATCTGTAATTCCAATGGTTTGAATTTGATTTATTTCCCACTGCCATGTTCCACTATTAAAGTCAAAATTTAATAGATTTTCTTGATACATAGTTTGGAACAACTGAGTTAAGAAAAAAGGATTACCCTGAGTTTTATGAAAAATAAATTCAGCTAGTATTTTGGTTTTTTCTGTTACAGTATGAAGTGTATCAATTATTAATTCATGAACATCCTTAATATTTAAAGGCTTTAGTGTAATAGTATTTATAATTGTTCCTGCTTTTTTGATTTCATTCAACGTCTGATTCAAATAATGACTTGATATAACTTCGTTATCTCGATAAGCACCAATCATCAAAAAATATTGGCTATCATCAAGCATCAGCATTTGAATAAATTTTAGAGTTGCTACATCTGCCCATTGTAAATCATCAAAAAATAGAACAAGTGGGCGTTCTTTTTGAGTAAATACTTGAATAAACTTTTGAAACACTCGATTAAAGCGGTTTTGGGATTCAATTACTCCTAATTGTGGCACAGATGGCTGTTGACCTACAATTTTTTCAATCTCAGGAATAACATCAATAATAACTTGACCAGTTTCACCAAATGCTTCTAAAAGTCGCTGTTTCAAAACAATTATTTTTTCAGAACTTTCTGTTAATAACTGTTGGGTTAGCTCTTGAAATGATTCAATTAAAGCCGTGTAAGGAATATTTCGCTTAAATTGATCAAATTTACCAGAAATAAAATATCCACATTGTTGGAGAACAGGTTTATGAATTTCATTAACTAAGCAAGATTTACCAATCCCTGCATAACCTGCAACTAACATCATCTCACTTCTACCAATACTGACTCGCTCAAAAGCTGACATGAGAGATGCTACTTCTTTTTTGCGTCCATAAAGTTTTTGAGGTATTGTAAATTGGCTAAATTTATCTAACTTACCAGGAATAAAATTTTCGATTTTACTATTATTTAATAATTGCTTAAAACAAATCTCTAAATCTGCTTTTAGCCCTAAACCACTTTGATATCTTTCTTCAGCAGTTTTCAACAATAGTTTCATTACAATATTAGATACAGCTTCCGGAATTTCTGGGTTTATGTGATGAGGGGGTATCGGCTGTTTGGCAATATGAGAGTGAATTATTTCTAAGGGATCGCTGCAATTAAATGGCAACTTATTAGTCAACAATTCATAAAAAGTTACACCTAAAGAGTAAAAGTCTGTGCGGTAATCAATCGTCCTATTCATACGACCTGTTTGCTCTGGAGACATGTAAGCAAGTGTTCCTTTAAGCAAATTAGGATTGCTACTAATTGCATTTTCTTTTGACAAGCGTGAGGCAATGCTGAAGTCAGTAATTTTAACCTGCATTGACTTAGGATTAATAATTATATTCTGTGGCTTAATATCTTTATGAATAATATGTTGTTCATGCAAATCTATAACAATATCGACAAGCTGAATAGCTAAGTGCAAGCAATTTATTATATTAAGTTTATTATTGTTGATAAATTGCTTGAGATTTATTCCTCCAATGTCCTCAAAAACTAAAGTAATACTGTTTTGATAGTTTTCTAATCTATAAACTTTAATTACTCCTGGTAAATCTAATGACTTAGCAATTTCATATTCATGTTGAAACTCTGTTACATATTCAATATTAGCGTATTCACTTTTAAGTATTTTAAGGATAACCATTCTTTCATTCGTAAGCTCCTGTGCTCGATAAACAACCGTATCTAGACCATCTGAAATTTTTTCTATGATTTTATATTTTGAATCATTCATAGTTTTAATCTAACCTATTTATTGCAAATGATAGTGGGATTTTAATATTAAAATAAAACTTAGATTTGGATTTAATTAATTAAGTAAAATTGCGATATTCTCGAATATAACAACTACTTAATACACGGCCTTTAGATTAACAATTTTCCAGAATAACCACATATATAAAAACTTATTTATTTTAAAATTTATGGCTATTCATGGCATATCTATGTCCATTTTCCCAACGATTAACCGTGGAATAAGTAACACCTAAAGATGTTGCAAACTCTTCCTGTATTAAACCAGTGATCGTGCGAAGTTTAAGAATCAGCTTGCCAACTTCTGGTTGTTGGATTATTACCAAAGCTTTTTTATCATCATGTAACTTAAACACTATGTAATATAGCGAGCCATATATATTTTGTTACATACTACTGATACTAAGGCTTAATTGTAACCCGCTAATATACTACTCTTTTTTGCTTTTTTGAAAGATAATCAACAAGTTTCTATGTAATTACCACAGGAATTATTATCGTGTAATCTTTTTACCATAAAGCATAGCCACCAGATATCCAACGCATAGCAATACTGCTCGGTTAAGGAGGAATAGAGGGTAAAACAAAGAAAAAAGTGTTCGCGTTGGGATTGCACTCTGAAGCTGGCAATTGTAAAATCTACTGCAATCGTCAGCACGGAGGATTGTAGTACACACTCAATGGTGAACCGAGTGATGTCCCTCAAACTGCCTTAACTGGATATCTTAAAGAACTGCGGTTTGAGAATACAGAACGCCGCAAAAAAGAAACCTGCAAGTTGCTGATAACTATTCAAGCAGACCGGACGTATATTTTAGAATCCGGTTATGATACTCATTTTTCTAAAAGCTTGTTAACTTTGATTGTCCGTTCCAAAAATCTGTAGAATACTCGCTTTCCTCTAAAAAAGCGCGTGATATTCTGCAAGCAATTACACACGACAAAGCTTTTCACTGTCACAAAACTGTAGACTATTCAGAGTCTATTGAAGGTCGAGTTACTGCGGAATCAAAACTGTGTTTTGGTGCAGTTTTGTTTTTAGAAAATACTGTTCGTGGTGGTTGTCGCTTAAATGTGATGTTTCGATTTGGATTGATACGTCAAGAGTTCAGCCTTGATGATTTACGTCAAGACGAAATAATTTATGAATCTTTTGATGAATTCATTGCAAGAGTTTCAACCAATGGCTAAAAAACAAAATTGCTCTGATTTACCCAGTGTCTCTGCCAATTTATGAGGGTGAGTTGATGTTTTCTGGCTTACTTGATATTTTCGCAAAAGAGTTAGCCACCCTTAAAAATTAATCCGACGATAGATTTCAGTCAGGGGAATTTCTACGTTTAAACTGTGCAGAACAATCGTCCGCTCAAGGTGAGAGTGAACTTGCCATAGCCAGCGATCGTTACTGTTACGATCCAAGTTATGATACTGTTCAATGTAGGGTTCAGTTTGGCTCACAAGCAGATATTCACAAAAGCTGGCAATCGAGCGATATTTTCTGAACTTGTCCCCTCGGTCATAAGCTTCAGTTGAGGGCGATAGAACTTCGACAATCAGCATTGGATTGAGAATTTCATCATTGCGAGTGCCATTAAACTCTGATTCGCCATTAACAACCATCAAATCGGTATAAGTCCCACACTGATATTCAGGAATCCAAACTCGCAAGTCGCTATTATACAAGCGAAAATCGGTGTCTCTCAGTAAAAATCCCAAGTAAATTAAAAAGTTGCTAGCGATTGCACTGTGAGATTCCGACCCTCCCGACATAGTAATAATCTCTCCGTTGCGGTATTCATGGCGTTCTGGGTTTGTTTCTTCCATAGCCCGGTACTCGTCTAACGTCAGGCTAGTTTTTATTACATCACAGGGACTGGTTTGAGCAAAAACCATAATCAACCTCTTAAATAATTAGCTCTAAAACTATTATCGGCAATGGAACAAAGAATTGCTAATGAACGAATTATCACCAAGCTAATCAATCAGGGTTAGCGCGTCTCAAACCCTATTGACAGGGGCATTATGGCAGAGGTACTGAGTTTGAGAGAGCCGCAGCCAACACAGAAAGCATATATCGATCGTTCATAGCTGCTCGTCGTGATTTTTGGCGAATACTGCGACGAAAAGATGATTCTCGCTCTAAGGCATTTAGGGCAATGCGACGTAGCAAAGAAAAATTCTGTGGACTGTGCAGAGAACGAATTCGACATTCATCCTCATTGAAAGTGACATCTAATGTCCAATGAACAGAATTTTCAATACCCCAATGCTGTCGAATAGCACTACCAATTTTATGAGCATCACTGGTAAGACTAGTGATGTAAAATTGCACCTCCTGGGTAGTTTTATTCCAATGCTGAATCGAACGTACTACCATCACGACTGTTGTTAGTCCTGTCCACAAATCTTGTTTATGAAGTACAGGAA
>NZ_JBALDZ010000013.1:0-37656 GCF_036917155.1 Nostoc sp.
ATTTATATTACTATGGCTTGGGGTTCTGGTGGCTATGCTTTTTTTCTGCTGATAACTATAAACAAAATTAATTATTCGTTTGTTCGCGTAAGATATACGCGTTCTCCTGGTGCCGTCAGTAACACCTGGCGAATCATTTGCTCGACGTGAGCTTCATAACTTGTCTGCGCCGCCTGACCAGACACGGCATCAATTCGGAATGGAAAGGCATAGTCATGTCGATTCATGGGTTTGCTCCTCTAAGTAGTCCTAGCTAAAATCCCGAAACCTGGGATTGGGTATAGTTAATCAAGACAGATCCCTGCACGGCTAGATCCCCTGCCACACAGAGTCCAACGCTCTCTTCAGTCAGCGTGAAGTCACTCATTACCTGGGATTTCAGCGCTGGTTGCACCCACTGCACTTGCACACAGGGATGCGGGATTGTGGGGGTAAAGACACAGCCCACGATGCTAAAGGTATCGGAAGACCTAAGGATATAGCCATCTGTGGTTTTGACCTTAGTGTTAGTCGTAATTGCCTGAACCATACCACCGTGGGGACACATCATGATGCTAGAAGTTGTGAGCAGTCCTGCCATTACATCACCTCCAAGGAACCATCGTTGATATTGACTTCGCTATCACTGATCTGGATGTTTTGACTGCCCCGTTCTAGGGTGATACCTGAAGATTCCAAGGTAATTGTGTTGTTGTTTGCATCAGTAATTGTGATTGTTCCGGCATTGTCATCCAACAGAACTTTGTGCTTGGCTTGGGTGACGATGACTTTCACCGCAGGCGCGGCATCAGAGGGCTGTTCACCAGATCGCCAGTAACACCCCGTCCAGATAGGATAGGACACATCACCGCCCTCAAATTCAATCCACACCCCCGCGCCTTCTTCGGGCAGAAATGCCAACCCAACCTGAGGACCAGCATAGGGGACACAGGGCATACACCAGCCCGTTTTTTGTTGCCCTAAGACAGCAGGCACTTTGGCTTTGATCCGTAAGGTGCCTGGATCAATATCTGTTACCGTCCCCCGGTATTTGCCATAGAAACGGTTGCGTACCCGTTCCAGCAGTTCCAACATCATTTGATCGTTCATAAAGGCAATCCTCCCAAGACTCCACTGCTACTGGATGGCGTTGCTCCCATAGCATTGCGTACCAACACGAATTTCATTTTGTGAGCATCGGCGGTGATACTATGACGTACTGTCCAAACGTAGTACTTGCCAGAATTGAGACTGCCAACCCCTTCAATCTGTACCACAGTGCCAACCCGCAGGATGGCATTGAGTCTGGCGACATCGGCTTCGCCTTCACAGCGGACAAACCAGCCCGCTTCGCGCAGCAGGGATTGGGCGCGGAACGTTAACTCCCCGGCATCATCCACTGGAGTTGTGAGGATGACCGTCATGGGTTTGCCCGCAAAAGCCGCTAGATTCTGGGCATCCAGCGGCTTTAAGCCGGAATCGCCTGTGTCAGCACTGAAACCATCCTCATCACTATCAGTAAACGATGCTTGACTGGCTTTTACAGCACTGGGTCGGGTGATATCCCAGTCGAAATCGAGGGCATTCACTGTCCACTTTTCTGGGTCGTTGAGGGTAAGGGTGATAATTGCATCACCATCCAGATTGGGTTTAATAAAGTAGCCAGTGCGCTGTCCCGGTTGATTGGTGCAGGCAACGCGACAAAATTTCCCGTTGCGACGAGCTAAGTTACGCAAAAATTGGATATCGGAAGCCCGTTGCATCAAACTATGCCCATCTTCTGTGTGGGAGGGTGAGTCATCGTTGGTATTGTCGGTTGAGGGGGTGATACCATAAGTGCTGAAAATGCTATTGGCCACACTGGCATCAGTGATATCCACCCATTCCTTGACCTGTTCTTCCAGGTTCATCAGCCAAGAAGCATCCTGCCCCCATACCTGTAGGGTGGCATTGGTAGTACCTGTTTCCAGGTGTAATTTATGGGAAAGGACATAGCCATCAAAGATGCATTCAGCCGATTTATTGTCAGGGATGACGACAACAGCCAGATTTGCCAGAGGTTTGAGGCGAGCGTCATTCACAAAAGTCAGGTCGCCATCGCCTGAATGGCTAACAGGTAAATTGAGTTGGATTGCACCAGGCAGGTCAATGTTTTCCTCCACTTCCAGGGTGGACAGCGTATTGTAGAAGTTGTCATCCGCTGCTGTACCATTGAAAAATAGCCGGAAGGTGCTAGCCATGACTCAACTCCCCTTGGCAGGAATGCCAATTAAGTTGTGGGCTGCCAAGGCATCGGGAACTACGGCATTATTCCCATCGCAGAGTTGCCAGAAGGCAGTGGCATCTTTCAGGTAGTTATTGGCAATCAAATCTAGGCGCTGCCCTTCCAGGCGGCGGTGGTACCCCAGGAGTGGTTGGTTAGACGGTAGGGGAACTTTCGTGACGGTGATCAGGGTGCCATTGGGTCTGGTCAATTGGTAGGTACCTACTTTTTCGTAGCGACTGCCGGGAAAGAACATGCTTATAACCTCCTTTAAGCTTTATACGGGTAACATCCCGATAATGGATTCTGTAGCATTGGCGAGATTGGCGAGGGCCAGCGCCTGACGTAGTCCTTGGGAGTAGGTATAGGCTGTTTTGGCGATCTCGTTGAGCGGGTCTTGTCCAGAAATCGCGTTTAGTTCTTCCAGAGTCAGTACCCGCAGTCCTAGTTGGGCTTCGGCGTGAATGGGATTTAATGAGGTGTCATAGAGCTTTTCAGTAATCGTCAGGCTTGTGATGCGGACGGGTACAATTCGTCCCGGACCCCAGACAAATAGTACAGTAGGTACCTGGGACTGGGGGACACTGCGACTGGCGGCGGTTGTACTGACAGAAACCCCAACTGATACACCACCCGCTCCCACATTGACTGAAGCAGACACAGATACCGAGCCGAGCAACCCACCACCAAAAGCATTGGTTGGGTAGAGGAGCATCTCCAGAGCCGCCAGTCGTGAGTAAACGCCGCTCGCCTGGGCAAGGCTGGCGGTGACGGCGCTACCATCGGCAATGGTATCGTTGGCATCCATCATAATTGTGAATGAAAACGACTCACCGGGCACATTTTTAACTGCCAGGGGATTGGTGATGGCTTGTTCTTTTCCACTGGATGTCTCTGCCTGTGTCCATGTATGGATCATGGTTTCGGGGTTGTACTGGAACAGAATCACGTTGGGTAGAGGCACCAGAAACGTGGGCATGAATTCGACTAAGGCACCTTTGATGAATTTTCCTGCCATTATTACTCCTTATTATCCCAGGGTTTGATTGAGTTGCCGCAAGATACTTGTTACAATTTGTTCTGCCAACCAATCTATGCTGGCGTTGGGGCGAGTGGGAATTGTTACTTGAAGGGCAGCAAGATCACTGGGTTCGTGGTTAGGAAGATCGCTACTGGCAAGCCTTTGGGTAATGATCTGTGCTAGGCGTTGTCCTTCCGTTTCTGAGAGTCCGGAGAGTTTGAGGGTCAGGCGATCGATGGTTAGATTTGTCATGTCATTTGCGGTTTGAAAAGTAGTTTTAGGTGATTGGATCTTGTGCTTCTACTAGAAGATATACGATTAGGTTGACGATACAAGATTGAGTATCTGATGGGCTATATTCCTCCACCACCATACATATTCATTCTCAGTGATAGTTAAATGATGAGTCACTAGATTTGCAATATCTAAACCAGGACAATATCTAAATTCTATCTCTACTCTTGTCCTATCAGAAGTTGCTGTAAAGGATAACAAGCCGTCATTGAGAAAGCTTCCATGCTCATAAGGCTTTTGTGATGTAAGAAGCTTTTCAAGATAGAAATAATCGTCAATTAAGAACTTAGCATCTTCCTCAACCCACAAAGAAATTCCATCACTAAACTGATCTACCAATGCCCCCTTCAATAGAATGGTTTGATATCCTATACTTAATAGTTGATTCATAACTTCACGTGAGCTTAACCCATTGAAGCCTTGAATTACTTGAGGCTCAAGATTAGTCTTTAACTCAGCCGTTTGAGCATACATACAATTGATCTTTAAGGGTTTGAAGAAGACAGGGTTGGAGCAGGCGTATTATAAGCTGGATTGTCTGGACCAATTGGGAATGAATGAATTCCATCAGGTTTTCGGATAACAATAGCCCTGTTAGCAGGTTCACGTTCAAATCTCTGACTTCTTGGAATACCTCTGTCAGGATATTCATTGTAAGTTCGCACAACCTCTCCAGCCTCGTCAGGAATGGGTATAGAATAAGGCGTACCTGGCTTCATATTATTCACATCTAGATTTGCATCTGCAACTGCTTTTTCTCCTGCCTCTCGTGTGAGCCATCTGCCTTGCGGTTTCCCGTCCTTCCATGCCCTTGCCACTACATCTTCTATTGGACGCTCTGGGCCATGTGGGCCTGTCGTGACATCCTCAACTCGAATTTGTGGAGTGTTTGCTTTTGGTTCCTCGGTATGCCCTTCCGTCTCCTCACTGACAAGATTTCCATCCTTGTCGAAGACTGCACACGCCGTGCAACGTTTGATTCGGTCACCATTCGGAGTCTCCTCGATCTCGTGCCCGTTGGGCAATTTGCGCTTGATTGTAAAGGGCGGGTCGTCAATTGCTTCTGCGTTGCCACGGTCTGCTATTTTACGTTCTGTATTAATTTCTTCGGGAGATAATGTATTACTTGGTTTGTTTGCAGTCCTCTCAAGTAAGGCTTCTTCTTTGGGCGTTTCGGATGTTTCTTCCGCTTTAGGCTTGATTTCAACTTCGCCGGACGGTGCTTTTTCCGGCTCAACTTCGCCTGACCCGTGAAAAAGCAGCTTCATGAGTAAGTCAATACCAAGGATTCCTAAAGCATCTGCGAGCGCTGCGCCCGCTTTATCGATCGCTTTCTTATCCTGAGCATTGATCGCTGTATCGAAGAACTCAACGAGATCTTCGATAGCTTTAACTACTAATGGTCCAATCAGATATGCCTCAAGCCCGATGATTGCCAAGTCCGCCCCCCATCCTGCTGGCGTGGCCTGGAGCGCGGCGAAAACTTCCGTCCATATGGCAAACTCAAGTAACGCTTCCGGTTGCAGCAATGCGTTGACTTGGTCGCCAAACTTCTCAGGAGCTTGGATGAGCGCGCTCTTGACTGCCGCTATTAACTTGTGGATCTTATCCATCTGCGCGATTGCCTGGTCATTCGTCTGCGAGTCGTCGGTGGACGCTGATCTTGGGGCGGGCGCTGCCCTCTGACTAAACTCATAGTGACCTTTGGCATAACCCTTGTTATAGTCGGTGAGAGCGTCTCCGTACCGAGGTCCCACCTGCGATTCTCCACCATTCAGACCGTCCTGGTAACCTTGCTTATAACTGTCGGAAGTAGGTCCGGGCGCTGGGGTTTCAGTCTGCCCCGAAATAGCTGGGGCTGGAGTTGGCGCTTGATCCGGAGTAGCTGGGGCTGGAGTTGCCGACGACCGAGTGAACTCATAGTGACCTTTGGCATAACCCTCGTTATAGTCGGTGAGAGCGTCTCCGTACCGAGGTCCCACCTGTGATTCTCCACCATTCAGACCGTCCTGGTAACCTTGCTTATAACTGTCGGAATCGGCATCACGTTGTATGATAAATGATCCGAAAAGTGCCCCACTCTGGTGCTGCTGAACCACATGGGTCAATTCGTGGGCAGTCAAATCATTCATCCCCAGCGACTTGCCTGCCCCAAAGTAAATGTCTTGTTTGTGGGTAAAGGCTTTAGCATTTAACTCTCGGTTCATCTGCACGGCTTCGCCGCCCCTATGCACCCGCACCTGACTAAAATCAGCACCAAACCGTGGTTCCATGAACGATCGCACGTCATTGGGCAGGGGGCTACCGCTGCCACTATTGTTCAACCGACTTTCCAAGTTATGACCCGTTTCCAGACTATTATTTTTTTTTGCCCCTTGTAGCGCAGGCTTAGTCTGAATCGATTCTTCCTCTTCTTTCTCTTTTTCCTCTTCTTCTGGCATCGCTTCTCGTTGCAGGAGCTGCGTAATGGAGGTTGCTAGCAATTTGGTCTGGATGCCGTCTTGTTTATCATCCCCTGCTATTCGCTGCACAGATGAAGCAGTAGGGTCGGGCATCGTCATTACTTGCTCGGCAACTCGATCTGCTTCCTGCTCATAGCGATCGCCAGGTTCATTAATCGTAAGCTTAGTTTGAATGCTTCCCGGCACAGCCATCTCACCATCTTCCTGGCATTCAGCACAACTTCCTGATGAACCCGCCGCATTCCCACAGGCACATTTCCACTGCAAGATGCCACCCCTACTTAAGGGAGAAGTGGTTACAGGTGTTTGTGCTGACGATTTATCCATCATTCGTAACATTGCCTGATTCCCATACGTCTTATGCAAGGCTTTCAGGTTTTTATGTTGTTGGAATGATTGAGTTTGGCGCGATCCTATCAACCCTGGTAAGTAGGTAGGCTGTTCCTGCTCTGGCAAGTGTTCGGCAGTTTTGGAACTTGCCTCAGCTTTGGTTTTGCGATCGTTAGTGGAAGCTTGTAGCATAGCTTTTTCCTTAGTACTGGCAATTCATTGGCTTAAAAGTAATTCTTTCCATAACTAGTGACGCTAACTGTTGTCATTGGTATTCTGAGATTTCAGAGAGTTGGAAAAGGAGAAATCGCTGTTTCGATTTGTCATTGTCATTTAGTTTGTAGTTGATGAATTGGTTTTAATTGTTGGGTCTCAGGCTTTGACCCAACCTACAAGATTGGCGATCGCGCTGAAGTACGGCATAATGCTCTCCGGTGTAGCTACACTGGTAATAACATTTGGTGAATTTACGATGCAGATTAAGCTCCGAAAAATTGGCAACTCCCTTGGCACTACATTTCCTAAGGAGGTTTTAGATAAATTTAGTCTTGGAGAAGGGGACATACTCACGTTGATGGTGATGGAGGATGGCATTAAGCTGATGGTCTATGACCCAAATTTTGAACAGGTGATGGAAGTTTACAAGCAAGGTGCATCGCAATACCGAAATGCGCTGAGACAGCTTGCAGGTGGCTGAACCCAGATGGCTTACGGAGGAGATGGTGCAAGCGATTCATGATGATCAGATTGCGACTCATGGGGGTGCCTACGGTTTGCGAGATGCGGGTTTGCTGGCAAGTGCGATGGCGCGTGCGCGTAACCGATATGTTTACGAAGGTGCAGATATGCACCAACTTGCGGCGGCCTATGGCTATGGCATTGTCAAAAATCATGCTTTTGTGGATGGTAATAAGCGGACTGCGTTTCTGGCGATGTATGTGTTTCTCAAGATACATGGATTTGAGCTAAAGGCACCGGAACCTGAGGTTGTTTTGCTGATGCAAGCGCTTGCGTCGGATGAGGTATCAGAAGTGGAGTTGGTCGATTGGTTGAAACAATATAGTTAAGTGATTGGCACGATCGCCCTCTCTTCCCCATTGCGATCGCCGTTTTCCTTCCATGATTGCTCAACGCTGTCGCTGTTCTAACCCAACCACCAGGAGAGTTCCAATGTTGGGTCTTGGGTTGCGCGACCCAATCTAAGGGCGATCGCCGATCGCGAAGTGCGGCATAGCCATCTCCCTGTGACCAAGCCCCTTCGGGGCGGGAACAGGGAAGAGGGAACAGGGAACAGTGCAAGAATTAGCCCCGAAGATTTAGGGTACAAGCCCCTAAATTTATTTATGAAAGAAATAAAAACATTTTTTAAGGGGACGCGTAGCGCAAGAAAAAATACGTCCTTGTACAAATCCCCTAATTTTAATTATGGGGATTTCCCTGTTCCCTGTTGCCCGTTCCCTGTTCCCTTTTAAAAGTGTTGTCTCTCTGGTTGGAAAAGTCCAGAGGGTTTGAGAGTGAGGGTGAGGCGATCAATGGTTAGGTTTGTCATCTTTGGCTCCTCGATAGACTTAAGTTCGATAAACTTGGTGAGTTAGGATTGATCTAGACACGTTAGTCAGAGAGCATGATGTCTGAGCAGATGCGTTACATCACCAATGAACAGGGAGAGCGAATCGGTGTCTTGTTGGATTTGGAGACATACCATTGGTTAACCCATGCAGCGGGTGTGGATACAGACTGTCTGATTGGGTTGAACCGGGCTGAGTTGCAGGCACTTGCCGAAAGTATGGTGGCTCCTGCTGCCCAGACGCGACTGGATGAATTACTAGCTCGCCATACCGAAACCAAACTTGGCGAAGCTGAATTAGCTGAACTGGATTGTCTGTTAGCCCAGGTTGACCATTTGACGCTGCTTAAAACCCGTGCCAGATATACTTTGCAATCTCTAGAAAACCTGTCCCAAGCCTCGTGAACACCTATATTTCCGTCAAGTTGCAACGGCAGATTCGGGATCGCTTTGCCAATTGTTGTGCCTACTGCCGCACGGCTGAAGCCTTGACAGTCACAACGTTTGAGTTTGAGCACATCACTCCACGATCGGCTGGTGGTGAAACAGTCCTGGAAAATCTTTGTTTGTCCTGTCCGTCGTGCAATCGGTACAAAGCCCAGCGGCAGCAGGCATCCGATCCAAACACGGAAGAAGTTGTTTCCTTGTTTCATCCCCAGTTTCAGGTGTGGAGCGAGCATTTTGCCTGGAGTGAGGAGAGGACAGAAATCATTGGACTCACACCTGTCGGTTGAGCCACCATTGCGGCTCTGAAAATGAATCGCCCTCAAGTAACTCGTGTGCGGCGGATGTGGGTCAAAATGGGAGAGCATCCACCCAAGTTGGAGTGACAGCTTAATGCTCTCTGAGAGTCCAGAGAGTTTTAAGGTGAGGCGCTGGGTGTTTAGGTTTGTCATATTGTTTAGTTTGTAGTTTACGAAAAAGATAAGGTTCAAAGCCGTACTTCGTCCCGCTACGCTAACGCCCGCAAGTGGCGCGATAGCTCCCTTGCTCCCTAGCTTCCTTGGTTGAAGCCCCACCCGCAAGTGGCGTGGTTTTTCTCCTCTGCTCCCCTGCTCCCCTGCTCCCCTGCTCCCCTGCTCCCCTGCTCCTTACCCCTCTGAATCGATATCATTAGTCTAACCCTCCCATTCCCCTGCCCGGATGACGATCCCGTGTTTCGCCATCTCCCGTTGCGCCGCATGAAAAAGATGCTGCATGGTGATGCGTGTCCCACTGGCCTGCGCCAGAAACGCCGCTCCCAATGCCGCCCCCTTAATATCCGCTCCCGTCATATTGAGTTGCTTTGCCAGCCGTTGCCAATCCAGATTTTCCAGTAACGCCTCACCCCCAGGCGATCGCTCCAGCAAAGCCAATTTCCAGATTTTCAACCGCTCCGTCGGTCCCGGCTGGATAAAATCCACAATGAAGCGTAGCCGCCTAATAAACGCCTGATCCATATCCCCCTTGCGGTTCGTTGCCAGAATCGCAATCCCATCAAACTGCTCCATCCGCTGGAGCAAATAGTCAATCTCAATATTGGCAAAGCGATCGTGGGCATCCTTTACCTGTGTCCGCTGCCCAAACAAGGCATCCGCTTCATCAAAAAACAACACCACATTAGCCCGTTCACAGGCATCAAACACCCGCTTTAACCGCTTTTCCGTCTCCCCAATGTACTTATTCACCACCCCTGCCAGATCCACCCGATACAGTTCCATGCCTAGCGATCGCGCCAACACCTGCGCCGCCATCGTTTTCCCCGTGCCACTCGGTCCGGCAAACATGGCCGTAATCCCCCGCCCCACGGGACACAGCCGCTCAAAGCCCCACTCCTCATACACCTGCCAGCGCAACCGCGCCTGCTGTTCCAGTTCTTCCAGATGTTGGCGGATGGCAGATGGCAGCACAATATCCTCCCAGGTGTAAGGACAGATCAGCAGATTAAACAATTCCCCCGGCTCGTGGTGTACCATCTGCTGACAGACCGCCACTACCGCAGCCGTGCCCGCCCGCGCTGCCCGTGCCGCCTCAGTGATTTCACCGGGAGTCAACACCCAGTTTAGCACCGGATCGGGCACTGGACTACTGTTGGTTAACTGCTGCCACAACTCAAGCCGCTGCTTGCGGGTCAGCGATGGCAACGACACCACCCGCCGCAGTGCGCCATTGTGCCGCTGTCCCAAGGGTGCAGTCGCGCCGAAGATTGTCAACTGACTGGTATCCCTGAGCGATCGCCAGACTTTGGGATTAGTATCCTCTACCCGATGCCAGTAGGGAATGCTGCGATTCAAGCGAGCCGATCGCAGGACTCGCAGCACCCGTTCCGCCGCCAGCGCCAGCGACACTTCCGCCCCCAGGAGCAGGCTGCTATCGGCCACCAGCAGGCTCACACCCAGAGAGCCACACACCTGCGCCGCCAGCGTCCGCTTCCCAGCCCCCTCTGGTGCAATGAGTTCCAGTTCCAGGGCAGTAAAGGAGGGTAGAGCCTCTGGGTGATCGGGGGGCGTGTGGGCGATCGCCACGATAAACTCCCGCATCGCTGCCAGTTCAGCCGGATACAGGCAGGTCTGACCAGTCCCTGGGGTTGCCGGAATCCACTGGACGGCCGTGCCCAGCATGGGATCGAGCTGCTGTCCCTGCACCAGCCAGCCCACAATATAGGGGTCGGCAACCCAGGCAGAGGCGATCGACCCGTGCTGTTGCCCCTCAGCAGGAACCGCTAACCGCCAGCGCAGCAACCCCGACTCTGGTTCGGGAACACTGGCAGCGTTCCACTGAAACAGCAGGGAGGCTAACCAGGGCGTGGCATACCCCATCGTGGCATCGTCATGGAGATAGCCATAAACTCGCCGCAACAAGGGATCAACTTCCACTGCGATCGCCAGCAATAACAGGTCACTTTCCCAATCAGATAACCCAAACAGTTGCCGCAAACCTTGCCAGTTTTGGTCATGCGCCAATTGCTCCTCAGCAACTTGAAGCTGCTGCGTCATCTCTTGAGCACTGCGATCGCTCTGGTAGAAAGCCGCCTCTGCTTCTGCCATCACCGGGGGTGGGGTCAAGATGCGATCAACTTCCGTAGCAGAAATCGCAAGAGACTGTTTGGCGATCGCGATGTCCTCTGACCATAGAGTTTGTAGCCACAGGACTCGCCGTTGGGCACGCAGGCGAACACTCGCCAGAAAGTCTGTCGTTGCTTGCTGTCCCTGTAACGCCTCAGATGCAATCATGATGTTTTCACCACCCATTTCGCCGGTGGAGACTCCACCTGATTAACGCGAACCCGAACCCCATATCGCCCATTGGGTAGATTCCCTGGCAATTGAAAACTGATGGCATTACTGCTAGTGAATGTAAACTGTCCTGGTGTCAGCGCGATCGTCTCCAGCAAAACTTCCACTGTTCCTGGACTAAAGCCAATGCCGTTAATCGTATAAGTGCCGCCAACCGGGCTTAATAGAGGGCCACCCGTGGGATCGACCCAAGCGGCAACACTGAAGGGTGTTGCGTTTGAGCGAATAGCGTTAGGGTCTCCTGAAGGGAGATTATTTCCCACCCGCAACTGATAAACACCTGCTACAGGGGCACCAGTCGTGGGTAGTACTAAGGTAAAACGGGAATCTGTTTGTACAGGCGCTGCTGGGGATGGTGGATTTGTTGGAGTTGCCCAGGCTGTCACATCCTGTTCGGTGCCATCTGGTAATAAAAGATAGAGTCGGTTAGAACTATTCTGATTCAACCCTGCCCCGTAAAGTAGAAAGCTTTGTCCTGGAGCAACTACAGCGGGTAACAGATCATAGCTTCGATGGTCAGGTTGCGATGGCGTGTTATTTGGTCCAATATAGTTAACTTTGATATAGGTTCCAATCACCTGTCCTGCGGCGGCAAATGGTAAAGATGCAGGACTGACCGCTAAATTCACTGTCTGTACCTGCTTTGCCAGTGGTGGTGGGAGCTTGGGTTCGATGAAAATAACACTCACTTTATAAATTAAGGATAGCCGGAGTGAAGAAGTAATGGCTTGCCAAAGTCGCCCTGCTTCTAAGACACTTTCTACCTCCATTGTCAGGCAGAATTCTTCGACCCGATTATCAATGGGTACAGTTGACCTGACGATGGGATTTTCGTGAAAGCATTTCAACGCGATGCTCATTGCCTGCTGCTCTTGGATATAGGAACCTTTGGCGTAAGCAGTGAGCAGGTAATAAAGATCCAGGCTTAAAGGTTGATACGGAATCGGCGGTACGCGCGTTGTCGTTTTAGTGGGATCGGTAACAGGAGGAGTTGTCCACGGTCCTGTTACAGGCGAATTCCGTTGAAACGAATCCTGCACGACGTGAAACAGGTAGAGATTCAGTTGGCATCCCGTCAAACTCCGAATTTCGTCAGGGGGTAAGCCTGTTACATTAATATCAAATCGTTGACCAGGATTGATGCCCGTAGGAGTGCCATCGGGTGGAGTTGTTTCTTCGCTCCAAAGTTGAGAGCTTTGCACGCTCGCATTTAGTAGACTGATTAGACGGTCAGTAACAATAGAGAGATCTAGTAATCCCAGTGGCATCTCTTTCCTCCTTTCAACTCTGGCGTAAACCAAAGGCAGATATAAAACCACGCGACAGTATGGGGGCTGATCCTGATTTCGCCGCAACGGACACAACCCTAATGGGTACTGGTGGAGGCGGTGTCGGAGGGGGTACGATGTGAACCTCGATCGCGCCAATGTGAACTGTCGAAGGCTGGGGCAGTTCTGCTGTCCGCATTGGCATGGATCGCTGAGACAGAAACTCGGTCATTGCATCTGTGTGTGTCTGTTGGCTAGGACGACCAGGTTCCAGCACGGTTTGCAATGATTGGACAGATCGGGGAGAGGTTTCTGAGGTAACCGGAAAAAAAGGTTGCACAGAGGGAGTCAATCTAGTAATCGGGGATGGCTGTTTTGGCTGGGGTGGCAACTGAGACTCTGAAGCAGTTGCCTCAAAAGGTTCAACAGTTGTTTGGAAACTGGGTGGACTGGTCGGTGTTGGGGGCATCAGTATTGGCTGCGCCATCTCTAAACGATCGCTGGATATTGGATGAGCGATTGTCGAATTTTCCGAAACAGTCCGGTTGAGAGTACCAGCATCTCTCTGTTCTGGGATTTGTTGTAATAACGGTGGTGGTGGGGTAGGCGATGGTTCCGCATCCCAAGTTGGGGACTGGAGAGTGATGGGATTGAGTGTGACTGGCTCAATCCGGATCTCTGTCCCTGGCTGGTTGGCTGTAACAGTCTCTGTCTGTTGCAGTGGTGGTTGGGATAGTTGGGGGATCTGTTGTAATAACGGTGGTGGTGGGGTAGGCGATGGTTCTCCATCCCAGGTTGAGGATTGGAGACTAAGGGGATTGAGTGTGGCTGGCTCAGTCCTGGTCTCTGTAGCTAGTGGAGTGGTGATCACAGGCAATGGCGGGGTTTGCCGAACAGCCACCTGGGGGAGGTCAGCGGATTGGGGCAATCGCTCCGCTGCTGCTCCATTACTCAAAGGTGTTTCACCCTCCCCTGCCACAGCCTGATTCAGATCTCCCTGAGGAAACGGCAATCGAGGGGGAGTTAGCATCGGCAGTCCACCACCAGGGCGATCGCTCCCAGGACGAATACGATGAGCGATCTGTTTCAGGTAAGAAAATTGCACCATCTTAAGCTGTCCTCTTTGTCTGTCGCAGCCGCTCGGCATATTGCAGCCGCCGCTGACGGGGTAGTGCCAAAATAGCTGATTCTGACCACTGATAGTACATGGCTAACAGGTGAATTTCTTCGTAGATAAACGCTGCTTGATTGCGGAGTTCTCGCAATGTAAATTGTTGCGGGTCAAAGAAAATTTCGACCATCGCTCCGCATTCCGAGCATTGCCCCTGGAGATTCTGAGCCAGATTGGGTGCCAACGTTTCCATTGCCTCCTCAATTTGCTGGAGTTGTTCTGAGGTAATCTCAGCTGGTTGGAGACATCGGCGGATCAATTCCTGATCGGGGTGAGGATGATGGGCGATCGCCACCTGATCGGCAACGGTAGGTAACCGGAACAACACTGGTATGTCTTGCAAGCGGAACCATCCTGATTCTTCAGCCGCTTCTACACCTCGAACCTGACTTGGTAAGTAGTTGGCAAGATACTCACTCACCTGGAAAGAGACCTCAATAGGTGCACCACAGTTACTCGCAGGGCAAGTCGCATCGGCCCGCAGGCGATCGCCAAAGACTGACTGGCGGGTATATAGGAGCAATGTATCCAGGTCGGTGATTGAAAGCGTATTCCAGCCAACCTCGTTCCCATCAGCAGCTTGTGCGATCGCAGTCAGCAGCGCCAATGCCAACTGGGTATCCAGGTTAGTCGCCTCCAGCAAGAGAAGATCCTCAACCCCTGTTGGTTGGCGTAGAAACACCTCTAACCCACTGACTGGCAGGCGTAGAGCCTGTTCATTCCGGCGCATTGGACTTACCCTGCCTGATTCTGATTGGGTTCTGTCACACTCAAATCCCGTTCCCATCCTTCATGTACTAGCTTGATATGCTCGATCGCCACAGCGTTTCCACCAGCATCCAGATCGGGTAATGCTTGATATTCTGATACCCAGCAACGGTAAACCTTATAGACGAAAGCCTGTTGACCCTGCTCGTTGAGCAGCGCAATTCTAATGTCTTGACGCAGAGCAGTTAAAGATTGGTTGGGGTGACCAGCATCCAGTACTTGAGCAGCATTAGCCCAGTCTTCAAAAGCGCTGTCATGGGTAATGCCCCGCTCCAGTGTAATCGCGTCGTATTTCAGCCGCCCCAATCCCTGCAAAATAATCATGTTACCCGCTTCCTTGTATTCAATGACATCAGCAGTGCGTTTCATACCACCAGTCATCTTACTCATCAAGGCAACGGGTGTCGTGGAAGTTCCAAAGTAGATTTGGAAGCGATACGCTTTATAAGGGTCAAAGCGATTGATATTAACGGTGAAGGGTTTACTCATGGAACTCTCTCCTATGACTGTACTTGACCAGCAAGTTGTGCGATCTTGACAATGACGAATTCAGCGGGTTTGAGTGGCGCAAAAGCAACGATGATATTCACAATGCCGTTGTTTTGGTCATCTGAAGTAGTCGTTGAACTATCGCACTTGACCTGGAATGCTTGACTTGGGGTCGAACCCTGAAGCGCACCTTGTTTAAATAACGACAACATAAAGTTCCCAATGCTGAGACGAATGGCAGCCCATAAAGGTTCATCGTTCGGCTCAAACACGACCCAACCGAGATTTCGCAAGAGTGTTTGCTCAATGAACAAAGCCATGCGCCGGACTGGCACGTATTTCCATTGTTGGTAAGCTGGGTTTGCAGACACCAGTGTTCTAGCACCGTAAACGACAGTTCCAATGCCAGGGAAAGTTCGCAAGCAATCAACTCCCGCTAAATTCAGGACTCCTTGTCTAGGATCGTTCATACGACCTGAATCTACGACACCAGTTGTATTATTAATTGTTGTCTCTAGCCCAGCAGGTGCTTTCCATACACCACGGTTAAGGTCAGTACGCGCATAAATACCTGCGACAGAACCACTGGGTGGCAACGTAATCGGTTGACCTGTTATCGGATCTGTTGAATTGATGTAAGGAAAGTAGAGAGCGCCATTAGTACTTGGGGAAACACGACTCAAATAGTTAGTAATTGAACCGTCTGCAGGTTGAGAAGTAATAGGAGGATCTAGAATTAGAAATGCTTGTTTACGTTCACAAAAAGCAAGTGCCTCACTGATAATTCCTGAATCGACGATGCCTGGTAGAACCAGCAAATTAAAGATTGGCAATTTATCTAAATCGCTATCTTGATCAAAAATTGCGGGAGCAGTTGGAGTTCCCAGCGTAAAATCCGCTGGGTTAAACACTGACCAGCTAGGATCAGGGATAGTCTGATAGACAAGTTTTTGTCCTGCTGCTGGTGTAGCTGTAAAGGCTGTTCCGTAGTTAGGCGGCTGACCTTGCGTCGG
The DNA here is from genome assembly GCF_036917155.1 of Nostoc sp. Classification (GTDB taxonomy): domain Bacteria; phylum Cyanobacteriota; class Cyanobacteriia; order Cyanobacteriales; family Nostocaceae; genus Nostoc. Next base: position 15,901 of record NZ_JBALDZ010000013.1, read on the forward strand.
CGGTGCTAGCGGCGTTACTTTAACTAATGATGAGATACGGTTAGTAGCTGTACCATTGATGCGATTCTCGATAAAGTTCCGGTTGTCGGCTTGATTGAATGTAACTGTCACACCTCGATATGTCTCTATCTGTGAGCCATAGATAATGGTAATATCAGCTATGGCTGAGTTACTGGCATTGGGAACTACTATCACTGTTAAATCAACGGTGTCTGTCGGTTGTAACGCTGTAAAAACAATACTGCCAATCGTTGCTGTTACTGCGCTTACCTTTCCGTGAGGCGTAGGTGGGGAGGTAGTGAGGTCATAATAGGTGGCTGGAAGCCCTATGACATAAGCATCCGAACCCCCATTCAGAAAAAATTGGTTGACCGCATTAGCAACGCTTGCAAAATTAGCCTTTGAAGTACCGCTGTCAAACGCATTACTGGTAAAAAAGCCGCCAAATTCTCGTTCATAGTCAGTAAAGCTAAAAATTTCGACAGCCTTGCCAGGATTAAGAGTTAGAAATGGATGAGTATAGCCCACAAAAACAGCAATGGATGTGGGGGCTGCTGTAATTGTGTGAGTGCTACTGGGTAACTCTTGAATATAAATCCCAGGATAGGATGGTGTTACTGGCATTCATTTGTCTCCAATTTCAAAGAAATTTCAAGTGTAAGGATGCAATAGCTTGTGGAAATCCTTGTCATCAAGTTAGTGCAGTTATTAACTAAGTGAAGCAGCATTTTTGTCGCCGCCAGGATTCTCTCCTATGACTGCACTTGACCGGCGAGTTGTTTAATCTTGATAATGATGAATTCCGCAGGTGTGAGTGGTGCAAAGGCGACAATAATGTTCACAATGCCATTGTTTTGGTCATCTGAAGTAGTTGTTGAACTATCGCACTTGACCTGGAATGCTTGACTCGGGGTCGAGCCTTGAAGAGCACCTTGATTAAATAACGACAGCATAAAGTTACTAATACTGAGTCGAATGGCAGCCCACAAAGGTTCGTCGTTCGGCTCAAACACGACCCAACCAAGGTTCCGGTAGAGAGTCTGCTCGATGAATAAAGCCATGCGCCGGACTGGGACATATTTCCACTGCTGGAAGGGTGTTTCAGTTGGTTGATCATAGCCGACTAGTGTTCGTGCTCCATAAACTACAGTGCCAACGCCAGGAAAGGTTCGTAAACAATTAATCCCCGCCAGGTTGAGGACTCCCTGCTGAGAATCTGTCAAGCGACCATCGTCTCTCACGCCAGTTACATTCGTGGTGATGGTTTCTAAGCCTGCGGGTGCCTTCCAAACACCACGGTTCCGGTCAGTACTCGCATAAATACCTGCAACTGTACCACTGGGTGGCAATGTAAATGGTATGGGAAGACCTGTTGCTGGATCATTAGCAATACTCGATTGACCTGTTACGGGATCGATCGATTTTACATAGGGAAAGTAGAGAGCACCATTGGTGCTTTGAGGAATAGGGTTGGGTGCATCTGAATTGGGATTTACCTTGTCATAATAAATTGAAGAAGAGGCAAGGGAGCAGGAGTCAGGGGTCATTTCCCCCCGCTCCCTGCCCCCTTTCCCCTGCCTCTTCGTTGAACCTGGTAGCTGTCCATTAGCTATATCAGCAAATGGTGGATCCATGATTAAAAATGCTTGCTTACGTTCGCAAAAGGCCAGTGCCTCACTAAGGATCGAATTACCTGAATTGCTAGCAACACCAGGGAGAACCAGTAAGTTAAAAATGGGCAATTTATCTAACTCACTATCCTGCTGTAAAGCAGATATAAAATCATCTTGCGAAAAAATTTCCGTACTGTCGGGAGGATATACAGACAAACTCTGTGGTCCCTGAGTACCTATAAACTTAGAATAAGTCTGATCATTTGGAAGCATAACTAGCGCAGAGATAGGATTTGTTTCGCTTCCAATCCGATTAACAATGTAATTCTGTTTGTCAGTGCTATCAAGATTGACTTTTGGATATGTTTCTATCTGGTTCCCATAAGTGATAGTGATGTCAGCAGTATCGTTATTCTTGTGAATGCTCTGAACATTTGTGATTGATACCATTATCGGAATTTTATCCGTTGGCTCTCGTCCTATAAATTTAATCCTAATGGTTTTATTGGCATCAGTTATAACGGTACAAGGAGGATCAACACTTGCAAGCGCTTTGGATGAAAGACCGATGACAAATGCATCTGAACCGCCATTAAGAAAAAATTGGTTAACTGCACAAGCAATGCTTGCAAACTTATCCTTGCCTTTGTCAAACGCCGTACTGGTAAAGAAACCACCAAATTCTCGTTCATAGTCAGTAAAGCTAAACAATTCCACAGCCTTACCAGGATTAGTTGTTTTTAATGGGTGGGTATAACCAATAAAAACCGTAATAGAAGTCGGTGCCGCAGTAATTGTATAAGTATTGCTTAACAGATCTTGAATATAAATCCCCGGATAGGACTGTGCTACTGTTGTCATTTGTTCACCCTGCTAGCAACCATTAAAAGCTCCTTGGCAAACCGATGAATCACCGTCACCCGGTCTTGCAGTAGCGCGTTTAACTCAGCTAATGAAACCGTTTTAGCACTACCTCGCACAGCAACGTGACGAATGTTACAGGATAGTTGGATGGAAATCAACTCGGATGGAAATGTCATACTCAACTTCTCTCCCGTATACTCTGGCAACATCTAGAAACCTACTGATTGGCTAGTCGAACTAGAGCAGTCAAACCCAAACGGACTATTCCTGGATTTCTCACAAGCGAGAAATTGAGGGGTGTGGGGAGAATGAGGAGGAATTGAGAATGGGCGCTTCATATCGAGCGCTTTGTGCAACGCAGCACCTCCCCACCCAAAAGCGTGAGAAATTCGGGTATTCCCCTCTCCCGAATCGTAAAACAATGACATATTTGGGAGCAAAGTCCCCGCAACTCGGAATGGGAATACTGAGCAAAGAATTTTTACCTGTGAAGGGATTGGCAGCAAACTTCTCACCCATCCCAGCGATCGCTCCACTGACTTTGGGCAAGGACGTAGCAGGGGGAGGTGGAAAATAATTTTTATCGCTGCCATTGTCGCCCTGGGCTGAACTTGCCGATTCCCTTTGCCCATATTGACTTGAACTATCAAGCATAAATTTCCCCTTCGCAGTTTTGGATGACTGCGTTATGCAGATGTTACTGGTGTCAACCCCTTCTCTTCGAGACGCTACGCGAACGGGGAATTCAAAATTAAAGACAATCAGTGGGGGCTTGTACCCAGAATTAATTAATTTAAAATTATTCTTATTCTTCATTTTGAATTCAAAATGAAGAATAAGAACAAGCAGAGAGGAAGAGGTATGGGGAGTATTACTTCTCTACGAGAGGCGGCGCTAACGACAAGCTCAGTGACTGGAGAAACCCTATACATAAATGTAGGGTTTTGATATTAGGACACCCTCTGTCTCGACGGCAGTCCGCCCAAGTCTGGAAAAGAGCTTTCTTCGGCTTTCTCCACTACATGTCTAGACACAAATCTTTTTTGTTTGGCTTAAACAAATCGGATAAATATCTATCCTCTGTCCCTTTGTTTTTTCGGTTAGAATTTAGTTACATAGATGCTTAATTAATACTTCTACCACCAAACCTTTCCCTTTTATGAAAAATACTATTTTTTAGTAATCAATCTTCATAAGAGGAGGAACGCGAACGGTTACGGTAGCGAGGAAAGCAAGCGTCTGAATATTGGTTAAAAGCCAGTGGAATGGTGGGCGAAACTAGTATTAAATATTCTCGCCTTAATACTCTATCTCTTTATGGGTAGAGGATTCTGAATTCTCTATTCTGACATTAACGATATCAATCTTCTGTACTCAGCAGATATTGTAATTCAAAGAGCAAAGATTTAAATTTCTCCTGTTTGTCATGATCAGACCATACCTTAGACTTTTTGGCTTTTTTATAGGTCTTTTCCAGAAGTTTTTGAAGTTCCCCATTTTGGGATGGTGGTTGTAAAGCTTTGACCTGCTCTCGAATTTGGTTTAATGATAAAGAATGCTCTATCGCTGCTTCTAAAAGCTCTATGCGGTCATAATCTGACGAAATCTTATCTATCTCTCTGGCTTTAGTATATTCAATTTGCCCAGAGCGAAGAGCCTCTAAGATGTCACTGTGAAGATTAAGCAGCGGTACTCTGTGCGTTCTAAACGTCTCAGGCGTTATCCTACCAATGCTTGTAAATATCTCTTCCACTAAAAGTGACTCTTCTGGGCGGACATTGTTGTCCGCTAAACCTCGTTTGACCTTTGCTAGTTTATTCAGTAGAGAGATTACCCCTTGCCTATCAGTTTCCAATCTCAAACCTAATAAATCTAAAATCCCTTCTGTCTCCTCTACAGGATTTAGGTCTTCACGCTGTAAATTCTCAGTCAGTGCATACTGCATTGCTTGAAAGTCCGATATCTCCCTGATAGTTGCAGGCACTTCACTTAAACCTATATCCTTTGCAGCTTTGTATCTCCTCTCGCCAGCCACTAATTCATACTTATCTCCCATTGGTCGTAGCAGAAGGGGGACCAGGATGCCATTGCGCTTAACTGACTCCACCAGAGATTGCATTGCCTTGGGCGCAAAATAGCGCCGGGGTTGCGTTTTTGGCATGACAATCTTATCTAACGGTATCGTCGTAGCAGCCAAATTAGAACCTTCCTTATCTACCAACAATGTAGTAGCATGAACTACATCCTGTGAATCTTCTTTTTTGGCTCTAGCAACATTTTTAGGCTTGCTTGTTTTTCTAGTCGTTCGTTGGGTAGTTGGTTCGGGACTCACGTTGAAATCTCTTTGTATGGTGTTATCTAATACCAAGTGCAATAGAGTAACCAGATAAGTAATCTCACAGAATTATCTACACATAAATTTCTAGTCTGGATAAGGGTTTTATGTCTTAATTTTGTGTAACTACTTAAGAAACAGTATCGCGCGATCACCTAAGCGGAAATATAAAGAATTGTTGCGAAAAATGCTGGTTGGCTTGTAATAGAACTAACCGTATCCTCTTCGCCGACGGAATCCCAACTGGGAAACTGCACAATCACCGACTCACAGTAACGGTTTTGATGGAACAGTGAACCCGGATTTCTCACCACATCTCTCAAAACCTTGTGCTCTTGAGCAGAGGGGCAGAGGGGATTGAACTTGGCACATTGAACTCTCCTCTGCACCTCTGCACCTCTGCATTTCAAGCTTAGTTTCCCGATCAATGGGAATCAAAAACGCGGTCATCTCGTTTTTCTGAAGAATCTTTTCCCTGCGTTGCAAAACTAAATTACGAATTATTTGAATGAAATGGGAACTCTAAGTAATGAAATTCATAAAGCGTCACAGGATTCCGAATCATGTCTAATCCGACTCATGCCCCAAACCACCAGTCTTCTAATCTCGTTTGTCACCTATGGGACTTTCGCCTGTGAAACATCTTCTTCTTTTGTTGCTGACAGCCGCCGTCCTCAAAAGACCCTACTAGGTCTTAAGATTGCAGCTTGGTTGATGCTCCCGATTTATGTGGGAGGTTCTTGGGTTGTGATGCGGTTAGCCATAAATCCGGAACTCAAGGACAGTGCTTTTTTAAATCTGCTAGCCGCATCTGAGCCTTTCTGGGGAAAGTCAGCTGGTCTGATAATTACTTTTTTGCTGGCAGCTTCTTGCTTACTAGCTTGTGCGACAGTTGTTTCCAATTGTCCCCGAATTCTATATCAAATGGCGTATGACAAGTATTTATTGCCTGTCTTTGGGGTGGTGTCTCACCGTGGTGTATTCGGTTCTGGGTTGACGTTGACGCTAGTACTGAGTCTGACCTGCCTAATTTGGGGAAATGTGGCAGAGTTTAAGTATCGCTTACTGAAGCGATCTTTACCTCCTGTCTTCTTATTCCCACTCTGCGCTTTCAGGAAGCGAAGCTTCTTGTTGAGAAAGCGATGTTCCATTGGTTATGTTGGGGTACTCAAGGACTGGCTTATCCGGGCTGTGGCGGCGACATTGCATGAGTTTGGGGAATGTCAAGAGATTCCGTGTCAATACAATGATTTCTTCGTCAACGCCACTGTTGAGCCATTCAGTTAAATGTAGCGCCGTGTGGAAAGAGCGTTTTTTGAGGCGGGGAAGGCGCTGGCAGAATTGCGCGATCGCAGGCTGTACCGTTCAAGTCACAGCACGTTTGAAGATTATTGCCGTGTTCGCCCTTGGCGTTGGCGCAGCCATCACTTTGGTCATAGTCGCCAAAAGTCAAATTATCTGATTGCAGCAGCTGATGTCTACGAGAATTTGACAACAAGTGGAGTTAATGCGGTATCTCGGCTCAATACCGTATGAGCTTCGAGTTTTGTACACGTTCATCACAATCCCGCGTGAATTCATTCACTTCCCGATATGGAGTTCAGCACTTACCTTTAGAGCCGTTAGGCATGGTGGCATTGCAAAAGTTAGCATAGTCAAGCTTAATGCCGCTAAGAATAGTTTGTTGCAGATTAGCACCGCTTAGGTTAGCACGAGTTAAATTAGCCTTGCTTAGGTTGGCTTGACTTAGTTCTGCACCACTGAGATTTGCTTGTATTAAATTCGCACCGCTAAGGTTAACACCTTTAAGATTAGCTCCACTCAAATTAGCGCCACTTAAGTTAGTATTGCTCAAATCGCTACCGTTGAAGTCAACATTCTTGAGATTAAGACCGCTCAAGTCAGCACCGCTCAATTTCATCTTTTGTAAATTTGCCCCCTCCAACTTCAGTGCGCGTAAATTGCCGTTTTTCACCACCGTATCGCTGACATCTGCACCACGGAGATTAGCACTTCTCAAATCTACACTATCGAGATTTGACCCTCGTAAATCAGCAGTAAATAAGTTAGTACGCTGTAGCTTTGCCCTGCTAAGATTTGCATTGGTGAGGTATGCTCGTGCTAAATTAGCTGAATTTAAGTTAGAGTCTTCCAAATTTGCACTACCGAGGTAAGCATTACTCAGATTCGCACGACTCAGGTCTGTTTGTGTGAGAATTGCTCCGCGCAAGTCCGTCGCCATTAACCTACTGTCTTTCAAATTTGCTTCGCTGAAGCTGGCGTTTCTCAAATCACTGATAAAAAAGCTGGTTTTTTGGAGATTCGTCTGGTTGAAATTAGCTCCACTCAGCAGCGCATCTTCTAAGGTAGCTTTTTCCAGATTCGCCCCTGCTAAATTTACATTTCGTAAGTCAACTCCGTTAAAGTTCGCCCCTTTAAGGTCAGCTTCCTGCAAATCTTGGCGCACCCCTTGGTTAACCACCTGCATAACCAAACGCCATTTACTACTAATTACAGTGCGATCGCTCACGATAGTATTATTCCATCTCACTCCCTCCAACTTGGCATCAAGTAAATTAGCATTTTCTAAATTCGCGTTTCGCAAATCCGCATCTGTCAGATTCGCCTTCACCAGAAACGCTCCACGCAAATCCGCTCCATTCAAGTTCGCCCCCTTGAGATTCGCACCTCTTAGATTTGCTCCACGCAGATAAAAACCCTTGAGGTTAGCATTTACCAAATCACAATTCTCACACTCTCTGGTTTCTAGCAACCGCTTCACACTGTCAGAATTCGCCGCCTCAGCCACCGTTGTTAACAGCAAGGGGAAAATCAAAGAAATTATCAAAATTTTCATAACTCGACTATTTTTTTGGGAATACTAAGTTTTGGTGCTAATTGCTAGTTGCTAATTGCTAATGGCTAGTTGCTAATGGCTAATTGCTAGTTGCTAATTGCTAATGGCTAATTGCTAATTGCTAGTTGCCATTAACCATTAGCTATCAGCCATTAGCCATTAGCCATTAGCCATCAGCCATCAGCCATTAGCCATTAGCCATTAGCCATTAGCCATTAGCCATTAGCAACTAGCAATTAGCCATTAGCCATTAGCCATTAACCATTAACCATTAGCCATCAGCCATTAGCCATCAGCCATTAGCCATTAGCCATCAGCCATTAGCCATTAGCCATTAGCTATTTACATTCTTAACCCATGTTTAGTTATACTTTGCTACTTAGTATATTCCACAGGCCACTAATAGCTTTTATGCAGCGCCACCAAAAAACCTTTGGCATAGCGACCCTTACTTTATTTTTCTTGTCTCCTCAACTGTACAACGTCAAAAATGTATCAGCAAAAGTCGCCTCTCCCTTAGTATTGGCACTTACATTTGATGAAAAACTGAAAGACTTTAGCTACTGGTCTAATCTATGTAATTTACAGCTAGACGCACAAAAGTACGAAGAAGCCAAAGCTGCTTGCGAACAGGCGATAGTCCTCAAACCAAAAAATCCCTTGGCTTGGACTGACTATAGCGGTGTGCTGCTGTTGATGAAACAATATCCAGAAGCGATCGCTTCTTCTGAGCAAGCGCTCAAATTTAACTCGAAAACTTCCCTGGCATTCACCTACAAGTGCATGGCGTTAATGGCTTTGGGACGCAATGAAGAAGCTTTAGACACCTGCAACCAAGCGCTAAAAGTTGATGGTAACTGGGGAAGAAAATCGCCGAAGCTAGCATGGTTCCATCGCGGGCTGATTCTCAGTCATCAAAATCAGTACGAAAAAGCAATTGTAGCTTTTGACCGGACGCTGTTGTTGCAGCCAAAAGAGTCCTTAACCCTGGCATATCGCTGTGAGGCGCTGAACAAACTGGGACAATTTATTGAAGCAATTGCTACATGCAATCAAGCTTTAAATGGTAACGGTGATTGGGGAAATAAAAGCCAGACCTTCGCCTTGGCAAATCGGGCAATTGCCCATCGTCAGTTGAACAAATTAGAACAAGCCATCGCCGATTATGACAAATTGCTTACCATTGACCCGAATGATGCGATCGCTTGGGCTGCCCAAGCTACAGTTTTAGAGAAACTGTCCCGCAACACTGAAGCGCTTACTTCCTACGATCGCTCCATTGCCCTCAACCCTAAATACTCCTTTGCACAGGTAGGACGCTGTACTATTCTTAACAAAAATCAACAGTATAAAGACGCAGAAGCAGCTTGTAACGAAGCAATTAAAGGAGATGGCAATTGGCAAGAAATTGGTCTGGCTCAGGCGTGGAACGAGCTAGGCGAGGCACAGGCAGGACAGGGGCAGTATGATAAAGCACTTGCATCCCTACAGCGAACAGTGGGGATGAAACCCGACTACGCAGAAGCTTGGAGCAATCGCAGCGTGGCGCTTTGGCACTTAGAACGATATAAAGAAGCGCTTGAATCGACTAAAAAGGCGATCGCACTCAATCAGAACTACACCCAGGCATGGTTTAATCAGGGTACTATATTGAGCAAACTAAAACAGTATAATTACGCACTTTTGGCTTACAACAAAGCGCTAGAACTCGAACCAAACAACGCTGAAGGCTGGGCAAACCAGAGCGTTGTCCTCTGGCAGTTAAAAAACTATAACGAAGCACTAGCATCTACAGACAAAGCTCTTTTGTTCAACAGCAAGTCTTTTGAAGCTTGGTACAACCGGGGCATAGTGCTAACAGACATGAAACGTTATGAAGAAGCTTTGTTTGCGTACAAGCGAGCGGTGAAAATCAATCCACAAAGCGCTGATGCTCTCACTGGACGTGGAGTAGTCCTCTCTAAACTCAAGCGCTATCAACAAGCAGTGCCAGTTTTGCAAGCTGCCCTTAAACTCAATGAAAATCAACTTGTAGCAAAATCAACATTAAAGATGGTCATGCAAGAGTTAGTAAAAGAGGCGCAAAGTACGACACTAGTTAAACCGTAAATTGCTAATGGTTAATGGCTAATGGCTAATGGCTAATGGCTAATAAGTGTAATTAAAGGAGTTTTAGTGGGTAGACCTAATTTTGAGAGATTAGAAGTTTACAAACTGTCAGAAAAGTTGGCGGATGAAATTTGGCAAATTGTCAAGGGCTGGGACTATTTTGCTAAGGATACTATTGGTAAACAAATCGTTAGGGCTGCCGATAGCATAAGTGCAAATATTGCAGAGGGTGAGGGGCGATATAACTTTCAAGATAATCGACGTTTTATCAAAATTGCCAGAGGTTCTTTATATGAAACAATAAATTGGCTAAGACGCGCTTACAAGCGAAATCTCTTAACAAATGAACAAACCAAACTACTCAATCCAATTATTGATGAACTATCACCAAAACTTAATGCTTACCTTAAGTCTATTGGCTAATGGCTAATAGCTAATGGCTAATGGCTAATGGCTAATGGCTAATAAAAAAATTAGCAATTAGCAATTAGCAATCAGCAATCAGCAATCAGCAATTAGCAATCAGCAATTAGCAATTAGCAATTAGCAACTAGCAATTAGCAATCAGCAATTAGCAATTAGCAATTAGCAACTAGCAATTAGCAATCAGCAATTAGCAATCATGTCAATAAAAAAGCTCCCACAGACCATAGTCAAAGTTTATTTACAACGGTATCCAATTCAAGTTAGGCTGTCTCAGTTCAATGTGCTGAGACGGTATTCTTGGTTGCAGCCAATTCTGGCAGACATTCACGATGAGTTATTTCCAAAAGAAGCCGATACAGCAGAAGAAACTAAAAAGCCTATTTTTGAATCCGTTGTCTTGCCAAAAGAAGCAGGTGTACAATTCTCTAACTCGCCTTACAAGCGCTATCGTTGCTCTGACAAAGACCCTCTAAGGTGCGATCGCTCTTCTCATATACCAGAGGATGAGTCCAGAATTAAGACTTGCCAGTTGTGCGGTTTCCCGTCCCTTTTAGCAAACAACTCAGAAATTAAGGGCGATCGTGGAATTTATCGGATTGAGAAATATTTAGGTAGGCGTGGTATAGGGCGACTTTATGCCGCTACTCAGCTAGGAGTAAATGAGCCTGTCGTCATTAAAGAATATTTGTTGCCAGGACGGTATTTCAATGAAGATGAAACGCGGCAGCACAAACAACTGTTTAAGAATTTGGCTGGTATCAGCTTTGCTGATGGTAGAGTGCAAGATTTCCGGTTTTTGCAGCCATTGGAAGCGATCGCCGATGCAATGGATGAACGCTGTTATCTGGTAATCGACGAACGGTATGACTGTCCCACGCTGAACCGCTATTTAAGTTTGGGAGCAATGTCAGACTGCCAGGTAAAAAAAGTGGCGCATCAAGTGTTACAAACACTGGAATTTCTCCACGGTCAAAAGTTTCGTTTTAAAGCAGGAGGAGTGCAAAATGGATTAATTCATGGCAATCTCAACCTTGATACTTTACTGCTAATCAAGGGTGAATCTTTCGCACAGGATAATCTAGATTTCTTTATTTATCTATCCGATTTAGCTGTATGGGAAGGACTGTTCAATCCAATTCAAGACAAATCTCTTCCCTCTTTACAAAAGTCCCAGGATTTAGTTTCCTTGGGTTACATTGCCTTTTACTTGCTGGCGGGAAGAGTTGTTACAGAAATGGGTGAACCCCTTGATCCCAGAAATGAAAAGCACTGGGGAGGCGCAGATCCTCAATTGAAGGCATGGATACTACGACTGATGGAGTTGGAATTGCCATTTGAGAATGCTTTTTCTGCCCGTCAAGAATTACAACGGTTGCCTAGTGCATCACTAGCCCTTGTACATCGAAAAGAAGCAGAGCCTGAGATAGAACCTGTCAGAAAGTTTCCTCGTGTGTTAATACTGCTTTTAAGTGCCGTAGGTTTGGGAATGCTTGGGTGGCTGGTATGGATGCTGATTAATAAATCGCAGTTAAGTACTGCTACGGAGAATACACCAAAAATTTGTTGTTTAAAAGATGTGGCAGCAATTCCTCCCGGTAAGTTTACTTACACCTCTGCACGCGATGGTATTTGGCAATATGTACTTCGACAGCCTGATTTAATTGCCAAAAATCAAAAACTAGAACAAAGATTGCAAGCTGCACAGCCCAAGTTATATCTGAGTTATCAGCCAGCAGAATCAACAGCAGATGCTATTGCCAAAGTTCAGTCAGGACAAACAGCTTTTGCGATTGTCCCATTAATTCAACCATTACCAAGAGACTTAGAGGCGCAGACAATTGCCTACGATGGTTTAGCAGTTTTCGTTGCCTTCAGCTACGCTCAACGTGAAAAAGGACTACCACAAAAGCTTAACGGACAGATTACTTTGGAGCAGTTGCGTCAATTGTATGCAAAAAAAGTTGATTCTTGGGTGGAGTTGGGTGCTTCTGAATTGCCCGTGAATTTGTATGCACCAAAAGATAAAGAAGCGGTAGAAATATTCCAGCAATTAATGTTGAATAAAAAAGAAGATATGGAAAGCAGAAATGAAAAACACTTTGCTATATCTAAGCTTAATAAGCTACCAGAATTTGAGATGATGCGAACAGTAATCCAAGATTTTGAATCCCGACAAATAGGGGGAATTGGATTTAGTTCCTTAAGCAAAATTGTTGGTCAGTGTTCTGTTTATCCCTTAGCTTTACAGGCAAAGGGGCAACCGCCGAAACAGGTAATTGTATTGAATAATAACAGGGATATCGACCCCAGCACAGACTTGTGTGACAAGAAAGGCAGTTATCATCCCAAGGCTGAGTTATTGAAGAACGGACAATATCCTCTGGCATATCCAATTGTGATCGTCTATCCCCGCGATAACGATCGCCCCCGTATCGGTGAAAAATTTGCCGAAATTCTCAAAACCCGTGAAGGTCAGCGCTTGCTAGGTCAAACGGGTTTAACACCTTTGGAATAAAAAGGCTGGCTAATTGCTAGTTGCTAATTGCTAATTGCTAATTGCTAATTGCTAGTTGCTAATTGCTAATTGCTAATGCTCTTTTGTTACTTTTGGCAGATAATAATCTGTAACTCTTGCTCAGACAGGATTTTGCCTATTGAGCTTTGTTTGGAGTTTCTATTAGTTTGCGATCGCTAATTTTCTCACTAAATCTAGGTTTCATCATTTAGCCTCAATTTTTATTTCCCCAGAGTGACAAAAGAGGGCTATTCAGTCCATTGGCGGTGCAGGGATGCCTTTTAGGAATTTTTATTATGGCTTCCGAATGCGCCGATTACTTTAGCAGTGGATCGGTGGCAGCTAAAGCAAGTTTTCGACAATTTATTGAGCAATGCTGTTAGTTTTAGCCCATAAGGGGGAACTATTAGCTGGCACTGGCAAATATTTAGAAATGAAGCAATTTTTCAAGTACGCGATCGCGTCCCTGGAGTTGACCCAGAAGTTCTTTTACAAGCATTTGCGCCTTTTTATACTCAAAGACCAGGAGGAACAGGGTTAGGATTAGCGATCGCTAAAAAAATTATCCTCGACTATCGCGGCAGTCTTTGGGTTTTGGGTAGAAATACGGTTCGGTTAAGATCCCCCCGCCTACGGCGACCCCCTTTTTAAGGGGGTATAAAGAGGGTTTTAAGCCCCCCTTTTAAGGGGGGTTGGGGGGATCTTCGAGGAATAAACAGGTTAACCGAACCGTTTTGGGTAGACAATCTCCCTGAAGAGGCGCACAGTTCTCCTTTACATTACCTCGCTGATCAAAACTGGCAATTACAGAAATGAGGCCATTTATTGTAATAACTAAGTCACACCAATTTTAAGAAATGATTGCGATACATGAGGTACAGAACCTTAACACAAAAAAATAATAGATAACAGATGAGTAATTATTTAGCTATTGCCACTGTAACAGCAGTGCTACAAAGAACCTTGCAGGCAAGCATTCAACTAGATGTAGATAACGCTAGGGTAACAACAGTTAAGCCTAGTAATTTGGGAAGCGGTACGTCAGAAACAGGGGTTAATTTATTTCTTTACCATGTCACACCCAATCATATCTGGAGTAACAATCATGGACATGGCTACAGAGAATCTAATGGACAGCCAACCAAACGCAGTCAAAGAGGTTTAGACCTCTACTATTTGCTGAGTTTCTATGGCAATGAAGTCGAATTGGAACCGCAACGTCTGCTGGGTAGCGTTGTGCGATCGCTGCAAGACTATCCAATAATTAATCCGCAGATAATTCAAGATGCGCTGGCTGACTCCAGCTTTAGCTTTTTAGCTGATTCTGACCTCGCTAATCAAGTAGAATTAATCAAAATTGAGCCACTTGATTTGTCTTTAGAAGATTTATCTAAGGTGTGGTCTGTACTTTTCCAGACTCCCTATAATTTATCAGTTGCCTACCAAACCAGCGTTGTCTTAATTGATGGGGCGGAGTCTGCTCAAAAAGCTTTGCCTGTGGGGGAATACAAACCTTTACTTGTGCCTTTTATGGCTCAACCGATGGTAGAAAAAGTTGTGTCCCAAGCAGGTGTATATCAGCCAATTTTAGCAGACAGTTCTTTGATGATTCGAGGTCAGCGGTTAAAGGGCGATGTCACCCATGTGCGGATAGGTGATGTGGTGGTGACTCCAGAACAGGTAAGTGAAAAGCAGATAGTTTTGCCTCTGTCTTTGGTATCTGCTGATGAGTTGCGGGCTGGTGTGCAGAGGTTGCAAGTGGTTCATCAAGTAATGACAGGGATACCACCAGCGCCTAGAGGCAGAGTGGAGTCAAACGCTGTAGCTGTTGTAGTGCGCCCGACGATTATACAAGTTAAAGTATCTAAGATTCAAGGGAGTGGAGATGAACTGCGATCGGCTGAGGTAAGTATCAAAGTTAATCTCAAAATTGCCAAAGGGCAGCAGGTAGTTTTGTTGCTAAATGAGCGTTCGTCAAATGATCCTGTAGGTTATATGTTTGAAGCTTCTAAGCGACGGCAAGAAAAGACTAATTTGATTAAATTTGTGATCTCTGGAGTCAAGACAGGTGAATATTTAGCGCGTGTACAAGTGGACGGTGCGGAAAGTATTTTGAGCGTGGATACAAATCCAGATAGTCAAACTTTTAATCAGTATATTAGCCCCAAAATAGTGATTAGAAATAGGTAATGATGTTACTTGTAATTTCCGAAATTTTATAACCATAGTAGGTTGGGTTGAGGCACGAAACCCAACATCTTCGGGACTTTGTTGGGTTTCGCTATCGCTCAACCCAACCTACAAGATCAGGCGATCGCACTTATTTTAAGGGATAACCTCAAACGATGAATTATCCCACAATCGATAAATGTAAAAATCTCCATCAAGGGTGAAAATTTGTCTAGTATTCAGCATTTCAGCCGTTGCTACCAAAGAGGCATCTGCTAAGTCCATCGGAACATCTCTATATTGTTCCATTAAGTTTCTCATCCGAGTTAAATTATCTGAAGTTTGCTCAGATATTATCAATAGCTTATCAACAACATAACTCCATAATTCTTGTTGTGCTAACCAACCCCCGTATCTCCCCAATAAATACATCGCTTCGGTCAAACAAAAACAAGTCGTGATTAGGGGGGCTGACAATGATGGTAGAATATCAACGCAGCGTTGATGATTGTCATCACCTCGATTAATTAGAGCAATTAGAGGAGAAGCATCGCAAAGTGTCATGCCTTTTATGTTGATCAGTCTTTATTTTCTAAAAACTCTGTAAATGCTTCTTCCACTCGCCCTGATAAGTTCGATGGCTGAAAGTTAACTTGTCCAATCCTTCCTTTTAATGTTTGATCTAGGGTTAGTTTTGGAGAGTCATTAGAAGATAGGCTGGGCAAAATGGTCAAGATGACTCGCTTACCTTCTAATTCAGCAGTATGCTGTAGAATTTCTTCCCAAGTTCCTTCTAGTCTTTGTTGTTCCATTCGTGGAATTTTTAACTGGTTTATCTTGAGTTTAGCAAATGGATGGTAGGTTACGTTTCATACTTTGCACCGTACAAGATTCAGAAGATTGCACCCACCACCACCAGCATAAATTAGAGTTCGCTTGACTTTTAAGCTCGTAGGGTGCGAATTCGACAGCGTAACGCACCGGAAATCAAGAGTTGGTGCGTTACATTTCATTCACGCACCCTACAAGATCGAGCGAGCGATCGCCCTCAGTACTTGAGAGCCGCCCTCCTCTTTGATTCTATCTTTAATTGTTTTTTCGTACTCAGTGTCGCTAGCTTTTTTTTGGGCACGGTTATCGTTACTATACTGTCTCCCACATTTTTGAATTGTAACTTTTGCAGCTCGGTTCTATACTGTGCAAGGTCTAAGGACTCAGAACCTTGCTCATTTTCGTCTTCATTTATCAGGAATTGATTACGTAGACGCTTTTTACACATTGGAAGCACCTTCATTAAGCTTTCATTAAATATCTTTTCCTGAGAACCATTAAATGTTAATTGACCGAATCTGGATGATATTTGCATTGTACCCTCTGTCTGCAAAAGCCCATCGAACAAGTTGTTTGAGAATAGAGACCCATAGTGATTAAATAGCGGTAGCATATATTTCACTTTGGTAACGAGGTTTACTGAATCCGGTGTTTGAGTAATAGTTGCATTACATTCCCACAGGTTTGCGAATCCCAGATATCTATTGCTCAACTTCATCCCCTCCATACTATTCTCAAGCATGGAGTTTCTCGGTACACCCATTGCTTGTTCGTGATAGTTCTCCTGACGAACTTTTACTGTCTCAACTCCCCACTGGAGATCGCGATCAAGCCGATCAATAGTTGCTCCAGTTCCAGGATTAAACACCCACCGGGCAAAACCTCCTTTTGGAAGGATTTCTTGATCAAGGTTGTTGGTTAATCCTTCGGGCGTTTCTATTTCTATAGATATCCATTGTCTCTGATGCGAATGCTGTACTCCTCCTCCGCTCCTCCAGCGTACATGGAGCGGCCGCTCCATGGAAGCTAACTTAGACAGTTCAAGTACATCATGCTCAATTGGGATCATATGTGAATTTGCTGCTAGCGTACCAGATACCAGGTTATGAGACTGAGTAGCACCTCCAAGGCGTGCGCCTCGGATGTGTAACCACTCCCAGTTGGTCACATTTGCATTTAGGTCGCCTGTGGCTAAGGCATAGGCTGAGGCATTGATATTATCCATCGCGGCATCCTGACCTTCCTCCCGGTCTTTGCCTATTAAAGCGGAAGTCACTTTCTGGTATGAGTCTTGCGGTTGCTTTAAGTTACTAACTCTTTTCAAAATTGATTTTCTAATATTCTCTGTGACACTGTTAGAATCGTTTGTCTTTTCATCGTTATTTGCACCCCACTTAAATACAGCATTTACATTACGAGAAAGCATTGTCTGGGTGGATTGTTCTCTAACATACAGGTAGTTTTCATAATTTACCCGCTCTATATAGTGGGGGAATTCGGTTTCATAAACCTGCTGACGTATCTCTTCTAAATTCTTGTTATCAACTGGCTCAAATTTCACATACTGATATCGCTTTTCTCCGTCTTTTTTCGTCAGATTGACAGGAGGAGGAAAAGATGAATTGTAGTAAAGTATACCTCGAGGTTCCTCAAAGCGAAAGTCCATCTTTCCAATATTTCCGGTTGTATTTTCTCTCTTCTTCAAGTTATCTGTTAGACTTTTAACCACGGTTTCCTGCGCTGATAGCGAGAGTGTTTTGAGCGCCAGAGGTTGAGAAATACCAGACTTAACAATGGCTTGTTTTTTCAGCAAGTTTTGAACTAGGTCTAAATTAGGTTCAGACAGGTCGAGTTCTTTAACTTTGGATAGATCGAGATAAATATCCTTTCCACAATCTATTGAATACATAAGCCAGCGAAATTTACCGCTTGTCTCGTTTTTATACTTCCAGACATATTCATTGAGGTTGCTGTCAGACTTAACAAACTTGCGAGTAATTATAGAGGAGGAAACACTTTGTGAGGCTTGTTGAACACCACTCCCACCCTGCTGCACCACATGGGTCAACTCATGGGCGATCAACTCCTGCCCCCCTCGACTCCCCGGCTCATACGCCCCCTGCCGAAAGAACACATCCTGCCCCGTGGTAAACGCCTTCGCCTGAATCGATCGCGCCAACATATCCGCCTGCGCCCCCGTATGCACGCGCACGCCGCCAAAATCCGCCCCAAACGACCTCTCCATCGGCTCTCTCACCGTCGCAGACATCGGCTGTCCCCCGCCTTTGGCACGCACTAACTCCCCTTCCCACTCGCTAGAAATTTCTCCCCCTGCATCACCCGCCGCCCGCACAGTTATCTGCCGTTGCACTCGTCCCGCTTCCCCACCGTTGGCTATACTCTCCCCCTCCGACGTTGTATTGCTTGCTCGGAATGGGTCACTGTGAATTTCATCTACCACTTGCCGCGCCACCCGGTCAGCCTCTTGCTCGTACACATCGCCCACTGTGCCGAGGGTCAGCTTTGCTTGCACTCCTAAGAGTCCCAATATCGGTAAAGGTGCGGGTGGGCTGGCTGATGCGAGTGAGCGGTTGATATTATCAATCATCCCTCCCGGCTGATTTTCTTTCATCTGTAATTGGTCTTGGCTGGCTTGCTTCCCCTCTTCCTTTCTCGCTATCTCAGGAAATGGTCTGGCGGAGAATCCAAAACTTGCTGTTTGCACTGCGGGGGGTTGCCACGATTTCGCCTGTACCTTACCACTCTGTTTGGACATAATTTTTCCTCGCTACCCTCTATTTAATGTCTGATATTTTCGGGGAATTCTTGGATTTCTACTATAGCTGAAAGTATAATAATGCACTCATCTTTAACAATTAATTAGTGTAACGGCGAAGCTTCTGGATACAAGCATTCTTGTTGTGTTACAAAGGTTATTGCCCAATAGTTTGGTGAAAGTTTTCATCTTTTTAGATTCCCCCAACCCTCCTGAAAAGGACTACACTGTACACACAAGTTGGATTACCCCCCTTAATCCCCCCTTTACAAGGGGGGAAACTAGAAAATCTTGTTCCCTCGCCTTTATAAGGCTTGGCGTACACACAAGTCGAATTACCCCCCTTAATCCCCCCTTGTAAAGGGGGGAAACTAGAAAATCTTGTTCCCTCCCCTTTATAAGGCTTGGTGTACACACAAGTCGAATTACCCCCCTTAATCCCCCCTTGTAAAGGGGGGAAACTAGAAAATCTTGTTCCCTCCCCTTTACAAGGGGAGGGTTAGGGTGGGGTAAGAGATGTCGGGGAAGCCTTACAATTTTCAGGATTGCTATATCCTGCGTTATGGACACGCCAAATCAACAAATGAGTTCGCCAAATCAACAAATGCGATCGCCATATCAACAAATGCGATCGCCATATCAACAAATGGGTTCGCTAAATCAACAAATGGGTTCGCTAAATCAACAAATGGGTTCGCTAAATCAACAAATGCGAACGCCATATCAACAAATGCGTAGGCGTAGCCAGCCGTAGGCATCGCTCAAATAACAATCCTATATATCCAAGCTATGACAAATACGGGACTACCAAACTGGTATCAAACCAACTGGCAAATCATTCAGCAAGAAATCTTTCGCATTCGTCAGTGGTTAGAAACATATATAGAAGACAAACCCCAGGACGTAATTGACTATGCGATCGCCCCAACCAGTGCCTTAGCTCAAATCTGCTCAAAATTTCATTTATCTGCCTTTGCACGGGATATCCTCTTGCTGTGCGTGGGTATGGAAATAGATCCCACATTTGCCACCCTTTGCGCCAAAGCCAATGACAACAGCGATCGCAATTATCCCACCCTCAGTTTAGCCCTTGCCATTTTTCCCAGAGCCAGTTTCTCTGTCCTCTCTCCCCAAAATCCCTTGCAACGATGGCAATTAATTGAATTTGCCCCTGGCTTTTCCCTCACCCAAACGGCGATTAGAATCGACAAACGCATTCTCTGTTATCTGTTAGGGGAAGCCGCCGTTGACGAACAACTCTTAGGAATTGTCACTTTCCCGGAACCTGAACCAGAAACCCTACCTTTGCCTCCTTCCCACGCCGGAATTTGCGATCGCATAATAGCCACTTGGTCGCAAGCCTCGCGCAAATTACCCCTGTTGCAATTATGCGGTTCCGAATCTACCACCAAATATCAAATTGTCAGCAATATTTGCGACACTCTCGGCTTTAACCTCGGCATAATTTCCGCCGCCGTCCTTCCCAGTCTCCCCCAGGAACTGCATCAACTCAAGCGCTTATGGGAAAGAGAAGCGATATTAGGAAATCGGCTATTATTACTCGACTGTGACTCCATCTCCACTGCCGATCCTGTGAAAACAACAGCGATTTCTCTATTGATTGAAAATCTCCAGACCCCGGCAATTATCAGCACCCTAGAACGTCTGCCGACTCGACAACAAACTTTCGTCAGCTTTGATGTTCCCCCCCTCAGCTTCCACGAACAAAAAACCCTCTGGGAAATTCATCTTGGTACAGCAGCAAACCAACTCAACGGACAACTGAATAAGCTAGTATCCCAATTTAACCTCACTCCAGCCACCATTAAAGCCGCCTGCCTTCAAGTCACCAGTTCTTCAGATATTTCTCCCCCAATTCATACAGGGCTTGGGGGCATCTCCTCCCAACTTTGGGATTTTTGCCGCACTCAAGCCCGCCCTCGCCTCGATGACTTAGCCCAACGCATCAACGCCAAATCTACTTGGGATGACTTAGTGCTACCAGAAGCCCAACGTCAGGTACTTTCTGATATCGCCACTCATCTGCAACAACGGTCTAAAGTTTACCAAGACTGGGGCTTTGCTGGCAAAAGCGATCGCGGTTTTGGTATCACCTCCTTGTTTCACGGCGAAAGCGGTACTGGTAAAACAATGGCAGCCGATGTATTAGCACAGCAATTTCGCCTCGATCTCTACCGCATCGACCTCAGCGCCGTTGTCAGCAAATATATAGGCGAAACCGAAAAGAATTTAGCCAAGATTTTCGATGCCGCCGAAGCCGGAGGAGTAATCTTACTGTTCGATGAAGCCGATGCTTTGTTTGGCAAGCGTTCGGAAGTTAAAGATAGCCGCGATCGGCACGCTAATGTAGAAGTAAGTTACTTGCTTCAGCGCATGGAAGCCTACGGCGGTTTAGCAATTTTGACAACTAACCTAAAAAATGCTTTAGATACCGCCTTTTTGCGCCGCATCCGCTTTATGGTAGACTTCCCCTTCCCAGCCGCACAATATCGATCGCAAATTTGGCAGCGCATTTTCCCACCGCAGACACCAATCAAAGGGCTAGACTATCAGAAACTCGGACAGTTACAAGTCGCTGGAGGCAACATCCGCAACATTGCCATGAATGCCGCTTTTATCGCCGCTGATGCAGATGAACCAGTAATGATGAAACATATTCTCCTGGCAACGCAACGAGATTATCTGAAATTGCAAAGACTTCTGACAAAAGAAGAAGTCAAAGGCTGGGTATAAGTCAATACAGTTCAGTTCAGCCAAAACCCTCATGTAGAGACGCGATTCATCGCGTCTGAAAGACCAATAACCAATGCCAATAACCCTTAACACGAAGCGTATTGGGGTATAAGTAGTTTTGTCGGTTGGGTGCAGCGATCGCGTAACCCAACATAAAATTTGGTGGTAATGTTGGGTTGCGTTTCACTCCACCCAACCTACATAAATATATCTTTTAAAAAACTCTAGGTTTCAACATAGATGAGGTTTATCATCATAGCCAAATAAGTTTTCTAAACCAATGAACATAACTTATTTACTGACACATATATGACTGTAGATAGCGAAGTTTATCTAATAAAACGTGAGTTCGACAAGTCTTATTTGACCAAGCCCCGTTGGGGCGGGGTGTGGGGTGTGGGGTGTAGGGTGTAGTCCCTAGCTATCTAATTGGTATTTCAGGGCTTGAGACTCAAGCACAGAGAGAAGTTCGGTATGTTGATTGACTAAACCTTGTATTGCGGTAAT
>NZ_JBALDZ010000014.1:0-61131 GCF_036917155.1 Nostoc sp.
TTGTTCATCAATTCATCAAAAAGATGGATATAGTTATGGTTTTTAAAGACGTGACGGCGAATAAATTCGCCTGCCCCTTGCCCCCACGGATGAATTCGGGGGCTTCCACGGGGCGAGGTGTTTGGTGATTATTCAATGAATTTCATCGATTTACGAGATTTATTGCAAAAATTCAGATTTAGGGGAGCATCCCAATGCAAGCAAATTTATCAATATGATAGATTGTCATTGCGTATTCTTTCGGAGAACCCTTTGGCGCAGCCTCTCGTAGAGAAGGGCTAAACTAAATTGCAAAATACTTCTCTAAACCTGATCAATCTAGTTTAGTTTAAGGTTGACCTATAAGTGCGAACTTTACGGTTCAAAGCTTGTAGTGGTTGATAGATGGTTCCCAAGTAGCAAAACCTGCTCGAATTGTAGCAGTAAAAAAGAAACACTTTCCTTGAGTGAGAGAGTGTTTGAATGTGAGCATTGCGGTTTGGTGATTGATCGTGACTTAAATGCCGCAGTGAATTTGTCAAGAGTCGCCAGTTAGGTGATGCTAGCCTATGGACTGGTGAGTGCCGACACCGCCAGAGTGAAGTAGGAAGTAAACGCTAAAGCTGTCTACAATCTTTCTCGCAAGAGTTTGGTTTTGTCAAAACGGTATGAAGCAAAGCGGAATAAAGCGATCGCAAAGTCTAGATGTTGTGATCGCAACTCTTGAAGACGCTACGAGAACACTCCATTTCATTACGTACTGGCATGGCAAGCAAAAAAATTGTGCATTAGACGTAGGTTGGGTGGAGCGGAGCGCAACCCAACAGATATCAGGATGTTGGGTTACGCCAAGCCTCCAACGCCACTTGCTACAACGCTCTTAACCCGCGCAACGCAGTGGCTCCCCAACCGACAATTTTTTTGCAACATTTTAGCCTTAACACGCCAATTTCTTTGCATTCTTCTCTTTGGAATGCTTCTCTAAGAGAGGCTTTGGGTAGCCTGCTTCCAGATAAAAGTATGTCTATATTTCTCTTAAAGTATGAACGAGTTACTTACTGCAATTACTACAGGGGCGATTACGTTCATTGCCACTAATATTGATGATATTGTCATTCTATTGTTGTTTTTTTCCCAAATAAATCCTAACTTTCGACCCCGGCATATAGTTGCTGGTCAATTTCTAGGTTTTACAGTTCTGTTAATTTTGAGTCTTCCTGGTTTATTTGGTGGGTTAGTATTCTCAAAAAGCTGGATTGGATTACTTGGTTTACTACCAATGTCTATAGGTATCAGTAGCTTAGTGAACCGGGAAGAAGATTCATCAAAAGAAGTTATAGATACAACGGAAGCAGATGAAGAGTCAACAATTACTAGTTTTTTTTCTCCCCAAGTTTATAGTGTGGCAGCTGTGACAATTGCCAATGGTAGCGATAATATTAGCGTCTATGTTCCTTTATTTGCTAGCTGCAACTTAGAGAGCTTTTTGGTAATTATCGGATTATTTTTTCTCTTGTTAGGAGTTTGGTGCTACACCGCATACAAATTAACTAACAACAGAGTCATAGCTGAGATATTGACTCACTACGTTAATAATATTGTGCCTTTTGTTCTTATCGGATTAGGCGCTTTTATTGTATTAAAAAGTGAAGCTTTAAGTCCAATAAAGCTAGCTGCTAGTAGTGTCTGTTTGATGATTTTAGTGAAAAATCATGAAAGTGCCGATGAAATTCGCGAAAATTCTAGTAGTTGACCAAGCCAGTTTTAGATTTTGATTTAGATCTTGCACCTAGCCCTAGCGATTAGAAATCGCGGCTATACAAACTCTCTTCCGCCTATCGCGCTTGCACTGCGCTTCTCTACGAGAGGCTTCTCTACGAGAGGCTTTGCCAACGCCAACGCGCACCACGCAAACTAACGCAAAACCAAGGCTTTTCAACCTGCGGAGGCAGGTAAAGTCGCGGCTACACGAGACTTCTAGTCGCTTGGTGCAAGATATAAGAATCTAAAATCCAAAATCGGTATGGAGAATTAAACTTTACTCAACCACTCATTCTCTTCTGGGTCTTTGAACAATGAAGTACTGAGGTAGCGTTCGCCGAAGCTAGGTTGTATCATGACAATTAGGCGACCTGCATTTTCTGGTCGTTGTGCCACTTGAATAGCCGCGTATAAAGCAGCGCCAGTAGAAATCCCCGATAGCAATCCTTCTTCTTTGGCGAGGCGACGGCTATAAGCGATCGCTTGTTCATCAGCTACCTGAATCACTTCATCTACTAGTTCTGGACGGTAAATTGCTGGGACAAATCCCGCGCCGATACCCTGAATTTTGTGAGGCCCTGATTTACCACCTGTTAATACCGGACTGCTGCTTGGTTCAACTGCGATCGCTTGAAAACTCGGCTTCCGTCCTTTAATAACTTCTGCAACTCCCGTAATCGTCCCACCAGTACCCACTCCCGCCACGAGAATATCTACTTCTCCATCGGTGTCATTCCAAATTTCTTCGGCTGTAGTTTCGGCGTGAACTTTCGGGTTAGCCGGGTTGCGGAACTGCTGCAACATATAAGCATTGGGCGTTTGAGCTACAAGCTGCTCTGCATGAGCGATCGCTCCTCGCATCCCTTCTACCCCTGGCGTTAACTCTAATTGAGCGCCATAAGCTTTGAGCATAGAGCGTCTTTCGTGGCTCATTGTGTCAGGCATCGTTAGAATGAGATGATAACCCTTAGCGGCTGCCACCATCGCCAGCGCAATTCCTGTATTTCCAGAAGTCGGCTCAACCAAAACAGTTTTTCCGGGGTGAATCAAGCCTGCTTCTTCTGCCGCTTCCACCATACTCGCGCCAATCCGGTCTTTCACAGAAGATGCTGGATTCATGCTTTCTAGCTTCACCACAATTCGAGCAACCGCTCCTGAAGCTTGGGGAATCTTATTTAATTGAACTAAAGGAGTTCGACCGATTAACTCTGTGATATCTTTCGCTATCCGCATGGGGGTACTCCGTCGTGTCTAAATATAATACATTGGACTCTGTTGGGCGCGAGTTTCTCTTTCGTCGCACAAGTTTTGGAGTGTATAACGACCCAAAACTTCTATTGAGGCAGCATTAGCTTGCTCCCAAACTTCATAAACCAGAGTCTTTTCCAGAGTCGGAGAGTCAGAGGTATCTTTCTCTTTCCGCTCACCTTCTACCAGAGTGACAATTTCAAGTATTGTAATCTGCCAAGGTTCACGAACTAAAACGAAACCTCCTTTAGAACCGCGTTGACTCTGCACTACACCCGCACGCCGGAGGTTGGTCAAAATTTGTTCCAGATAGCGCTCAGGTATAGGTTGCTTGGCAGTGATCTCGCTCATGGTTAAAGGAAGTTTTTTTCCGTGGTGGCTTGCCAGTTCTAAGAGTGCCAGCAGTGCGTATTCCACTTTGGAAGACAGATCCAAGAGAGCGTAGTTTTGGCTATTCAAGACTGTACTCAATATACTACGGTGATTTGAGGGACTTATCGCAGTTTATGCGAAATTAATTTTTTTCAACTGTGGAATGTGATAGCATCCCACTTGTTACCCACAAAAACACTATACTCTATCGACTTACCGTAGATTATGATCTGACACAATTCCCATAAATTACTTGAATCTTTTTGTGGGAATCATCCTGAGTTTCTGTTTTCAGAACCTCACCTACCAACAAAAATCTCAACAGAGTATGCTACTAACTGATTTGCGAACCATTTTTGAGCGTGACCCAGCAGCCCGTAACTGGCTAGAAGTATTGTTCTGTTACCCTGGACTCCAAGCCTTAATATGCCATCGATTGGCACACTGGCTATATAAAATTGGCATTCCCTTTATACCAAGATTCATCTCTCATCTTAGTAGGTTTTTAACCGGAATTGAAATTCATCCTGGGGCATTAATTGGCCAGGGAGTGTTTATTGACCACGGGATGGGAGTAGTGATTGGCGAGACTGCGATCGTGGGTGACTATGCTCTGATTTATCAAGGTGTCACCCTTGGCGGCACTGGGAAAGAAAGCGGCAAACGCCATCCTACTTTAGGCTCTCATGTGGTTGTGGGAGCGGGTGCGAAGGTATTGGGAAATATTCAAATTGGCGATCGCGTCCGTATCGGAGCCGGTTCAGTAGTGCTACGAGATGTCCCCAGTAACACTACTGTAGTTGGGATTCCAGGGCGCGTGACTCGTCAGAACAACTTAAATAGCAATGTTCTGGATCATGATAAAGTCCGCGACGTAGAAGCTGAAGTCATCCGCGCTTTATTTGAACGCGTCAAGTCTCTAGAGAAACAGTTCGAGCAGTTGTCAGATCAATCAAGTTTGGCCCCAACTGAACTTGATGAAAAATCAATCAACAAACCTAAGAGTAAAAATTCTGATGGGATGATTGAAGATTTTCTCGATGGTGCGGGAATTTAATTTAGGGAATTGGGAATTGGGAATGGGGCATTGGGCAAATAACTCCTAACTCCTAACTCCTAACTCCCTTCTTTAAAATACCCAGATGTTCTTAGAACCTGATATAAATATAATACTACGGCTAGTTTATCGGGGAATAGTGTTATAATATGGTGTCTTTGTACACAAGCTTCTCTAGTTCAAGCAGTAATAATACTAAGCAAATTTTTGCCCGTAGGTCATTTCTGCCAGAGCATCAAAACGGCCTTTGGAAGATTGAAACGGGTTTTGTCAGGACTTTTACTTATCTGGAAGATGGTACAACCGTCGCTCTGGGATTGTGGGGCCCTGGAGATATCGTTGGTAGAACTTTGTCAAAATTAGAACCTTATCAGATGGAATGCTTAACTAAAGTAGAGGCGACAGTCTTACCTTTAGAAGAGTGGACTGAACTAACAGAAACTCTACTTGCCCATATCCAACAGGCTCAAGAATTGATGATCATTCGTAGCCATAAAAAAGTGGATACTATGCTCATCAAGCTATTAGCATGGTTATCTAAAAAGTTTGGTTCGGAAGTTGAGAAGGGACGTTTAATAGATATGCGTCTGACTCATGAAGACCTGGCAGAAATGCTCGGTTCAACTCGTGTGACTATCACTCGTGTTCTTGGGCAGTTTGAGCAAGAGGGCTTGATTGATCGTCTCTCCCTACATCGAATTGTCCTAAAAGAAGAAGAAATTTGGTACTACGAAATTTAGATTATTTCAGTAACACCAGCTATCGCCGTCAGCATTGGGCTTGCCTACAATTCTAAGATTTAGAGATTCCAGGTAAGCTAAACCGCTAGAAATTTGTGGTACTGTTCCCCGCAGTTCAATGTCAAAGCATCCTTCGCCATCTGTATTTGGTTGTAGCATAGCCTTGGTAATATTAACTACTAAACCGTAAGTAGAAATTAACTGCGAAATTACGGGCGCTTGCAGATAGTTTTTGGGAATATGTATTCGCAGACGAATCTGAGTGACTTGGCTTTTTTCATAAACTGAAGAAACCAGTGATAATCTGTTTTGGGAATTGGTTTTTTGGTTATTTCGTGCTGCCATTGGATAATGATGATTTTTTTAATTAGCGTAGGCGTAGCCCGTCGTAGACATCGCTACCGAGACAAATTCAGCCAAATTGTCCTTCAATTACGAATTAAGAACTACGAATTATTAACTTAGCGATCGCTATAAACGCTAGACAAATCCACCCAAATCGGTAGTCCCAGTTTTTCTAAATAACTCAGGCTAGAGTAAAGTTGCTTTGTTCTCCCCCACAAATCCAAGTCAAACCAGCCGTCATCTTCGGTATCGGGTTGAAGTATGGCACTGGTAATATTGACTGTTAGTCCATAACGAGAAACTAACTCAGAAATCACTGGTTCTTCGTAATAAGATTTTAAGACGCACAGTTGCAAGCGCAATCGATTGGTTTGACCCAGAGAAATCCATTGCTGGAATTGTTGTTGCCATTGATTTGTCAGCCATGCAGAATCTTTGAGACTCAGTTTGCTAGCTGGATTTGGGAAAGGTAAAGAGTGCTGATTGGGTTGAATTTGGTTAGCGATGGCTAGTTGCAGCAAATTCACTCCCAATCCTTGCAAGTAAGATAGGCTATTTGTCAGTTTTTGAGGATTTCCTGAAAGTTCTAAATCAAACCAGCCATCGCTGTCACTGTCGGATGTCAGGGATGCAGCTTTGATATTGACAGTTAAACCATAACGAGACACCAGTCGAGAAATTACAGGTTGCCTGTGATACCGTTGAGGCACAAGGATTCGACTGTGGACTGAAGCGGGTTCTAAAGATTTACTCTCAGACATCAGATTAATTCCCAATCGCGATACCTACAGTGGGCTACGCCTACGCAATTTTTGGGTTCGGCAGAAAATCTTGCTGATGCTGTACCTGGTTGAATGTCAGTCTCATCAAGATTTTCATATTTCTGGTTTTGACAAAAAACGGTAAATCTATCGGTTTAGCGCATTTAATTATTATGTAAAGGAGATTCTCACAAAGACCACAAAAAGACAATGAGTAAATTTACGTAAATTATGCTCACTTCATGTAGATTAATACCAATTTGAAAAATAATCGCGACAGATGGTTTCACACAACCCAGACACAGAGAGCGATTCCCAATCTAAAATCTAAAATTCAAAATGGTATAACTTGAGATTAAAGCGGTAGTACATAAATCAATATGGTTCAGTTAATACCAATTCTGTATGAAGATGCACATAACCCGGATTTCTCACCACATCTCTCAAAACCTTGTGCTCTTGAGCAGAGGGGCAGAGGGGCAGAGGGGATTGAACTTGGCACATTGAACTCTCCCCTGCTCCCCTGCACCTCTGCATTTCAAGCTTGTGAGAAATGCGGGATAATAATACCCCCCTGTAGTCCCCCCAAGGCATCGGGGGGACGGCAATAGCCGGGGGGTGAATTATATGCAGCTTCACAAAAAAACGGTATAAGGGTTATTGGTGTAGATAATTGGTCTTTGAAGACGCGGATAAATCGCGTCTCTACATCAGGGTTTTGTTGCTCATTCTGAACTGTATTAGTACATAAATTTGACATATCACTAACACAAAACTGACATAAACTAAATTAAACCTTTTGGAAAAGCCAGCAGTCTAAATTTATAAATCAGTTAAATTACTGAAAACGAACTCACAAAGAATTTAACTGACTTAATCCAGATAGTTGAACAAAGGAAAAGTAGTTATGAAACGGATGCTTGCAGGTGTATTAGTTGCTTTACCACTGTTCATTGCTGCTATGCCAAAACAGGCATCAGCATTAGTAATCGAGCTTGGTGGGCATCATCATCAAAGGTGGATTCCTGGGCATTGGGAGAGAATACATCACCAGGAGGTATGGATTCGCGGTCACTATGAACGTTAGGAATAAGAATTAAATAACATAAGACTTCTTGCAGAAGTGGGGAAAAGGGTAAGGGGTAAAGGTATGAAATTTTCCCTTACCTTTTAACCTTTAACCTTTCCCCAACATCTTGCAAAAGTTACTTTTGCAAGATGTCTATACAATTTATGTCCCTGGTTTACCTCACCCTCAATCCCTCTCCTTATACTGAACCACTATTAATCTCTTGTGTCCTTTGGGAACATGAAGGACATCATTTACCCCAACTAGATGCACTAGTTGGGGTGATTTTTTTGTGGTAGTGATAGGCGCAAGTACCGAGTTGCTGTGAATCAGCAGCAAAATACAACTTAACAGTGCAGTTGTCTATCTGTAAGCAATGCAATCATAACAATAATGATAATCATTCTTTAATAATCTTGTCTCTTGCTTTTCTTGGAATAATTTATTCTTTGGAAGTCCCTCAATGCCTTATATAGTCCTAGTGCAAAATATTCACCAACTATTTGAAGCTGCAAGATGACCTGGAAAGGCTTGATTTTCCTCTGCAAACAACGGCTCTTTTGATTTTGATGTAGCAATTTTTCAAACCCACACAGTATAGGGGTTTTCAGAGCATCTTGCCGGACATTACACAGTTCTCGGTTAAATGCCTAATATTCCTACGCTGTCAAAAGCTGCGGCAATCGCTCCCAGCTTTTTCTGCTTCTCATTAGAAGGATTTCGACGAAATAGAGTTTTCGCAATACTCTCAATAACTGAACGGCTATCACTGAAACCAGATTGTTTCCCTGCACCTTTCGCCTAAAGCTGTTATCGGATAGTCTTCACACGAGGTAGCTTGGACACTAATTCTCCCGTATGAGCATCAATTACATAGTCTACCATTTCTTGCATCGATTCAAATACTTGACAAACGTTAGTTTTATCAATTTGATTTTCGACTAAGTATACTAGCCGCCATTGTCCGGCTTGAGGTTTGTTTTCTTTATCTTGAGACTGTGTGGAGTCAAAGTAATAGTAAAGAGTGGATTTGAAAACCGATTTTTTCAAGTCACGCTTGGTCATTTTCTGAATTAAGTCTTTAAGTTCATTAGACTTAATCTTGGGGTTCTCATCAATATCAATGGGAATGCCAATGGCTGAGTTGATTGCAAGTAATTCGTTCTCCTCGTCAATTTCCACATTTACCTGAGCACCATACACAGGAATATCTTTATATTTCTGGTGGAATTTAATTGTATGTGTATTAGCTAGCTTCCAAGTTTCAATAGCTACACTTTCCAACTTAGTCTCGTGAGTTGACACTTTAGATGACAAAGAATCAGATTGAACAAAACCTCGTCGAGACTCATCTTCCCATCCCAATACAGCTATTAATAACCAGTCTGCTACTTCCTTAAACTTATATACCAAATCATCTGTAACTCCAGCTTTTCCAGACTCTTTAATTTTTCCAGATTTTCTAGCTATCTCAGCCTCTTTGGCTATCTTGGAGACATCGGCTTTTTTTAACGCCTGAGCAAGCCGATGATGTTTCATGCTTCCGTCTTCGGAATGAAAAGTCAAGATACTCATACCATTCCTCTGGGTCAAACTAGAATTGTGGTTATTTTGTAAAGGGTTATGCACTTATTAATTTTTTTGTTAACTACGAACTAAGGCAACATGTAAAAATAAGTTGTACAAATTTGATTTGGAATGGTTTGCCAAATATTAGCTTTCACATAAAAATTGTTCAAATTATTTTTACATGCTGCCCTAATAGTGTTTGGTCCAAAAATATAAGATGTACAATTAGTACAAATAATTTATACAAGTATTATAATATCTGAGTACAATCTATATGTCAATCTACATACAATTTGTACAGTGTGACTAATGAAAAAATAACCGCTCAGATCACTAAAATCTATTGCGACAAAGCTGTAAAACTTTGTAAGACTAATAATCTTAGATAAATAGGTATTATGCAAGCTGATGTATTTCATTTTTTAAAACTCCCTAATGTAGCTTGTTATTAATCCAATAATTACTAAAAAGCGTGTACAACATGTACAATTATAATTACCTGCAAATATAATAACTGTACAATTTGTACAAAAAAACTAATCTGGTTAGAAACAGACTATACAGAACCAAGGCTTAAGGTATGCAGAAGCAGAATAATCACTCTGAAAGCGAGAAAAGCTCACCTAACTCTGAATCATGGGAAAGTAAAGATTCTTTAAGTTGTCAGCACCGTCGTTCTGGCGATCCATACAGAGCTACAAGGGTGTATAAATATTTACTTGATCATTTAACCGATCTAGGCATAAATGAAAAGGAGGATATTGTTAAGCCTAATGAAAGTAGTATTGCTAATCAATGGAATCAGAAAAATAATCGGATTTTTATTAGACGTGTTTTACGCTCAGTACTTCCTGAATACTATATTGAAAAAGAAAGAATTTCTGTAGTTCCAGGACTAACTCTTGGAAAGTTGGTAGAAATTTTAGAGGGAATTCAAGAATACCGGGCTGCAAAAAGATTGGAAACACCAAAATCCAAAATATCACGAATCTTAACTAGAGCAGAAAAATTAAGGGTATTTCGTATATTTTATCAATTAACTTTGGAAGAGAGGGAAGTATTAAAGCTTCCCATACATCCCGGTGAAGCTATACTACAAGAATTTTTATCAACTGTTACAGATCCTAACAAAGGTTTAAAAACGGAAGATACTATACTTTTTTACAAACAAATCACGGGTATCTTTTATAATTCCTTCAATAAATTAGACTTAAAAAATACATTAAATATACCTTTCTCAGCCAGAGATATAATTCAGAATAATATTGAGATTCTCCTAGAAGAACTTTATCAAGGGATAGATGCAGATTTAAAAGGAGAAAAAATTAAAGAGCTTGTCAGTAAAGTTTACTGTCAAATCAGTCGGATTGAATTACAATCCGGCTTGAGACAATATAAATCTATGTTTAAAAATGAAATTATTCCTGATGATGTCCAAGAGAATATTAGTCTATTACCTCATAATTTTATAGAGCATTTAACTCGCTGTATTGTAGAGAATGAAGCACTAAGTGACGATTTTCCTATTCATTTAAAGCATTTGGAAATTGAAAAAATACATCCATTGCCGCTTTATTTGAAAACAGAAGAGCAGAAGTTCGGTTTACTCAATCCACTCTTGTTAGAAGATGAAGAAGATGAGGAAGATGTTGTAGCTTTAAAAAATCAATTTGCCTACAAAATAAGAGTACATTTTTATATAAAGATTCCAGATAATTATCAAGCTTGGATTACAGGGAAATATCATCAAATTAGTTTTTTTAATCAAAATGAAAATAAATTAGAATTTTTTGAGGAAATTTCTGGTATTGGCAGTCCTATCCATAATATTGTTGCGGCAATCAATAGAGTCTTTTAGCATAGTTTAAATTAAGGTAACTTTGCTGAATAAATTAAGTTGTTAGTAAGGACTTTAGAAGAATAGACAAATTTAAGGCATATCGTTGAACTAAAAATCGAACGTGTCTTTATATCTGAGAGGATGTTTGAAAAGTGGTTGGCTATGATTTTAATTACTTCTATATCCCCCTAGTACCGCAAGGTGGAAGTCAAAAGTCAAAAGTCAAAATGAATACAGCGTAAGAGTTTCGTTGATTTGAAATGGGTGGTTTATTTACGCCGTGCTGTACTAGTCCCACTTAAAAAGGGAACCAGAATCAAAGTCCTCCAATTTACCGGGGGATTTAGGGGGATATAAAACATTTTTCTACCGACAAGAAGACTTTTCAAACAACCTCTAAGAGCGTAAACCTCCCTTACCAATCACTTGCTTTATTATCATCCCAGACTTCTAATTCCAAGTTGCGGAGATAGGTTAACCCGCTCTGAATTTGTGCATCTGTTCCTTGTAGTTCAAGGTCAAACCAACCATCACCGACAGCATTGGCTCCCAAAATTGCTGCCGTGATATTCACAGTCAGTCCATAGTCAGACACCAGGCGAGAAATGACAGGTTCCTGGTGATAATCTTTTGGAATTCTGAGTCGAATCCGTTTATTGGTAAGTGTATTATCAGTAGTCATATCTGAATTATTTCAATCCCTGATTGGGATTGGTACAGAACTACCCTTAATCCTAATGGTAATTTCCTAATAGGTACTAGGTAGGTTGTACCATGTCCCATAATTTGCTTGTATCCTATCCAAAGGATAACTATAATCTCTGGATTTTTCTATTCAACCTCTTTAATGCGGGTTTTCCGTTCCAGAATTTCCTTCAGCACTAGGGTTACGACTGCTAGCAACGCTAACAGTACAGCCGCAGAGAAAGCAGCTTCAGTTTCGTATTGTTTGTAAGCGTCTTCTACAAATAGTGGTAGGCTTTGGGTTTGGTCAGCAATGTTGCCAGATACTACTGAAACTGCTCCGAATTCACCCATTGCTCTAGCATTGGTCAAAATTAAACCGTAGAGTAAGCCCCAACGGATGCTAGGTAGGGTGACGCGCAAAAATATCTGCCAATCTTTTGCACCTAGAGTTCTAGCAGCTTCTTCTTGATCCTTACCAAACTCTTCTAAAACAGGAATCACTTCCCGCGCCACAAAGGGCATACTCACGAAGGCTGTAGCCAATACCATACCTGGAAAGGCAAAGACAATCTTGATATCATGGGCTTGGAGCCAAGGGCCAAACCAGCCATTGCGTCCGTAAAGTAGCACAATCATCAATCCTGCAACTACCGGCGAAATCGAAAAGGGTAGGTCAATAATGCTCAAAACTATGGCGCGTCCAGGAAATTTATGACGAGCGATCGCCCAAGCTGCACATAAACCAAATACTGTATTTAAAGGTAGAGAAATCACAGCCAGCAATAGCGTTAACCAAGCTGCATGGAGAAAAGCTGGCCGCGTCAAGTTGGACAGGAATGGCCCAACACCCTTGCTAAAGGCTTGGACAAATACGTTAATTGCCGGGATATATTGAACTAGGGCTAAATAGGCGATCGCTATCCCAATCAAAACTATTGGTATCCAACTATTCTGCTCTTTAGATTTGGCTGTAGATTGAAAACTTGGCTTATCTAGTGTCATATCGCCTTGCCCATGCTTGTAAGAAATTAATTGCCAATAGTAGTACCAACGAAATTGATAGTAGAACTATGCCAATTACTGTTGCACCAGAATAGTCATATTGCTCTAATCGTTGGAAAATCAGTACAGGTGCGATCAAATCTTGGAAGGGCGTATTGGAAGAGATAATTACAGTCGAACCATACTCTCCAACTGCACGGGAAAAACCCAAGGCAATACCAGTCAAAATTGTGGGAAATAAAGGTGGCAAAATCACTTTCCAGAATGTCTGCCATTGAGAAGCACCTAGACAC
Source organism: Nostoc sp. (assembly GCF_036917155.1). Lineage (GTDB taxonomy): Bacteria > Cyanobacteriota > Cyanobacteriia > Cyanobacteriales > Nostocaceae > Nostoc. The sequence goes on from NZ_JBALDZ010000014.1 coordinate 12,724, forward strand.
CAGGAGGCTTCTTCAATTTCATGTTCCATTTCTTGAAGTACGGGTTGCACAGTTCTCACGATAAAAGGTAGTGAGATAAAGATCATTGCTACCGCTACTCCTGTGCGAGTAAAGGAGACCTTAATTCCCAGTGGAGCTAGTAGTGAACCTATCCAACCGTTATCGCTGTAAACTGTTGCCAAGGTTAACCCTGCTACCGAAGTTGGTAATGCAAAGGGTAAATCTACTGTGGCGTCAATCAAGCGCTTTAAGGGAAAGTCGTAGCGGACTAGAACCCAAGCAATCAAAGTTCCAAATACGCCATTGAGTAAGGCAGCAAATATTGCTGTGAAAAAAGTGACGTTGTAGGTTGCTAATGCGATATCACTGGTGGCGATCGCCCAAAATCTCGCCGGAGTTTCCGTACTTGCTTTCAGGAACATGGCAGCTATGGGGATAAACAACATCACAGTCAAGTAAACAATGGTGATTCGCCAAGTCCAAGGAACCTGCCCCAATCTCTTCCAGAATGGCGTTTTGCGTTCAACTTCCACAGATGAAGATACAGTCACGTCGCTTCGCTCCGAATTCAAAATTCAAAATTCAAAAAAAGTTTTTTGTCAGTATTCGTAATTCGTAATTATTACCGCACAACAGTTCGCACAGCATGTTGTAAGCAAGTAGTTGCTCTGTCCTTCAATTACGAATTACGAATTACGTTAGCGTAGTGGGGCGTTCGCTTTTAGCGTCTGTCTGCGATACGATGCGCGAACGCAGAGAAGCCCATTACGAATTACTTTTTCTTGGCTTGAATTTGATCAAAAATCGCTCCATCTGCGAAGAACTTCTTATTGATTCCATCCCAACCGCCGAAGTCTGCAACTGTACCCAAAGTTTTCACCTTCGGAAATTTGTCTGCAACTTCCTTACTTAGGGTCAAAGTATCATCCACTGGTCGGAATCCTAATTTTGCAAACTCTTGTTGAGCCTCTGGAGTATAGAGATATTTGACAAAACCTTCGGCAACTTCACGCGTACCGTGCTTATCAACATTTTTGTCTACCACTGCGATGGGATTATCGATAGAGATATTGACATCAGGGATAATTGCAGTCAATTTTTCACCCTTTTGTTCTGCCAAGATAATCTCATTTTCATAGTTAATCAGGGCATCACCTTGACCCTGTTTGAAAAATGCATCAGTAGCCTCACGAGCATCTTTAGTCAACAAGGGTACATTTCTGTACACTTTGGTAACAAACTCAGTTGCTTTCGCATCATCTCCACCAGTTTTAATCACTGAATTCCAAAGAGCTAGGAAATTCCAGCGAGCAACCCCTGATGTTTTTGGATCGGCGGTAATTAGTTTTATACCGTCTTTAGATAAATCTTGCCAGATCTTGATATTTTTAGGATTTCCTGGACGGGTGACTAATGCTGCTACCGATTTGGAGACAATACCATTGTTGGGAACTTTTTTCTCCCATCCTGGTTGAATCAATCCAGCTTTCTCAATCTTTGAGGTATCTCCAGCTAGAGCCAAGTGAACAACATCTGCTTCTAAACCGTCGATAACAGCGCGAGTTTGGGAACCAGAACCGCCATAGCTTTGCTTGAAGACGACAGTTTGATTATGATCTTTCTTCCACTGTTCTATAAACTTAGGAATAATTGCTTCGTGAGCTGCTTTGGTGACAGCAAAGGAAACTAGAGTTAATTCAACATTATCTTTGCTTGCAGCCACAGGAGTAACATTAACATTAGGGGTTTCAGAGGAAGAAGTATTCCCAGTTCCTCCACCAGAGCAGGCAGCAAGGGCTACACTCAATACAGTCCCTACCAAAAAGAGTGATACAAAGCCTTTGAGCGAATTGAGTCTGAAGCGATACGTTGTATGTTCAGCATAGATGCGTTGGCGAAGCCTCTCGTTCGCGCAGCGTCTCCGATAGGAGAAGAAGAGAAGCAGATTGTCGTAAGACATCGCTTGTAATTTTTTCAGTGAGCGTTGCCATAAACTCATTCCATTTCCTCCACGTAATCTACAGATAATTGATTGGAATACAGTTATACACTGTTTATAATACTGGATGATTCCATGTATCTAGTTCTAAACACTAAAAAACCCCATATTCTTTATCAAGAATCTGAAAGTCCCAATCCTAAAACGCAAATCCAGATGTCCCGTACATACACAATTAAAGTTCGCGATCGCGCCACTGGCAAAACATACACCCTAGAAGTGCCAGAAGACCGCTACATCCTGCATACTGGCGAAAAACAAGGGGTAGAACTACCATTTTCCTGCCGCAACGGGGCATGCACCGCTTGTGCTGTGAGAGTGTTGTCAGGAGAAATTTATCAACCAGAGGCGATCGGCTTATCGCCAGATTTACGTCGCCAAGGTTATGCCTTGCTGTGTGTGAGTTATCCCCGTTCTGACTTGGAAGTGGAGACACAAGACGAAGATGAAGTCTACGAACTCCAATTTGGACGCTATTTTGCTAGGGGGAGAATTAAAGCGGGTTTACCCTTAGATGAGGAATAAACAATTCAAAATCACCGAATTTCTGATGCCTTTACATTTTGGTGGCTGGGTGCGAAAAATAGCTATTTTGGGTTGCTTATTGCTCTTGGTGAGTTGCCAAGCTAAAAACCAACTGCCGAACAGTGAAGCCCAGGTGAAAGTAGCACGGGTAGTTAGTGGGCAAAGCTTGGAAGTTTTAGGCATGGCTGAACAACCAAATTTGATTTCCCAAGTGCGGTTAGTTGGTATTGATGCTCCAGATTTGCGACAGCGCCCTTGGGGGGAAGCAGCAAAAGAACAGTTAGAGAATCTAATTGGTGGTGTAGAACAATTGGTAACGCTGGAGTTTGATTTAGAAGCAAAAGACAAAATCGGACGAACTCTAGCTTATGTGTGGAAAAATAATGTGTTGTTAAATGAAGAACTAGTCAAACAAGGGAATGCAATGTTTGTGGGGCGATCGCCCAACCACAAGTATGATCAGCGTTTAGAACGTGCCCAACAATGGGCGAGACTCATGGGCCAAGGAATCTGGAACCCAGAAAAACCCATGCGCCTCACTCCCCCCGAGTTTCGCCGCCAAAATCTTTGAAGATTGGGGACTGGGGAGCAAGGAAGAAGAGTTTTCCCTCCACACCTCTGCCCTTTTTACCTAATGACTAATGACTAATCTACAAATTTTTCTAGATATTGCTACAGAAGCAGCCTTAGCTGCTGGTGCTATTTTGCAAGGTTACTTGGGTAAGTTAGAAGACGCAATTATTGAAAAAGGACGCCCTGGTGATTTAGTCACCGCTGCTGATAAAGCCTCAGAGGAGTTGATTTTAGAAATTTTGCGTCGCCATTTTCCCCAGCACTCTATTCTTGCTGAAGAATCAGGGAAATTAGGTAATCAAGAAAATGAATACCTCTGGGCAATAGATCCTCTAGATGGCACAACCAACTACGCTCATCAATATCCATTTTTTGCTGTTTCCATCGGGTTGTTAATTAATGGTGTTCCCCAAGTTGGTGTCATTTATGACCCCTTTCATAATGAGCTATTCAGTGCTGCTGCTGGCTTAGGAGCAACGCGTAACCGTCAGCCCATCAAGGTTTCAGCAACATCTGAACTGGGTAAAAGCCTACTAGTAACAGGATTTGCCTACGATCGCCGTGAAACCTCTGATAACAACTACGCAGAATTTAGTCACCTCACCCATCTTACTCAAGGAGTCAGACGTAGCGGTTCCGCATCGCTAGATTTGGCGTATGTTGCCTGTGGACGTGTTGATGGTTACTGGGAACGGGGACTTTCCCCTTGGGATATTGCCGCTGGAATAATTTTGGTACAAGAAACTGGGGGCAAAGTCACCGCCTACGATGGCACTGCCGTCAAAATTGAGTCAGGTAGAATTCTCGCCACAAATGGTTATATTCACGACTCCCTCAGTAGCGAACTTTTACGAGTTCCACCACTGTCAGCCTGGGTGTAGTAGGTGGGGGCTTTCCCTCCGACTTTGGGTAAACTAAGAGGAATCGAACTGCTCCTTTGGTGTAAAACCTCTATATGTCTTTTAAAATAGACCGCGGACTATTTAAATATGATTTCATAGATCATCACGCAGTATTGTGCGTTCCAGTTGATGCGGATGTCAAAGAGATTCGCAAACGCTATCTCCAAGTCGCTCGCCGTTTGCATCCAGACAGTAGCTTTACTGAAACGGCTGCTCAAAAACAGCTAGGTAACGAATTGTTATCAAAGCTGGTTAACCCAGCTTACGAAAAACTTGTCGGCGATCGCACCCGCACTGAATATATTCTAATTTTGTCGCAAATTGGCAAGCGCCTCGTACAAGAGTCTACTTCGATAACTCTAAACACTGACTTGGCTAAACAGCTAGTTGAGGCGGCTAATACCGATCATTTCTATAAAACTGCGATCGCGAAACTAGCCCAAACCCAATATGATTCTTTAGACCAAGCGCTGCAAGTCATTGCCCAAGCTAGCGAGTTGAATTTAGTGTATTTAATGCGGAGTGTGAGCAAATCACCCACAGCACCGCCACCGGCTCAACCCAAAGTCCAATCATCTACGCCTCAGCCAAATACACCAAAAAATCCCTTACCAGCGCCAGCACCAGCGCCAGCAAAAGATGGCTTGGTTGTAGAACAGTATGTTCGTCGCGCTCAATCTTTGATTGAGAAAAACCAGTTTGCCCAAGCCAAAGTAGAGTTGCAAGAGGCCCTAAAGCTAGAACCTAAAAATAGTCGCTGCCATAGCTTAATTGCAATGGTGTATTTGAAGCAAAATCAGCTAAAAATGGCAAAAATCCACTTTGACAATGCTTTAAAATTAGACCCCAGTGACGAAACGGCTCTGCAATGGAAACCTAAAATAGATAAGGCTTTAGGACAACAAATTAGCGATCATAAGGTGACTTCATCCCCCAATAATGGAGATAAGCAACCAGATAAATCTGGTAGTGGTGGTTTGTTCGGTGGTTTGTTTGGTGGGAAGAAAAAATAATGGTGTATCAACCAGCAGCGGGAGCCAGGGATTTATTACCCTTGGATGTGGAGAAAAAACGCTGGATTGAAGAGCGGTTACAACAGGTGTTTCATCGTTGGGGATATCACAGGATTATCACCTCGACTTTAGAGCGGATGGATACCCTAATGGCAGGGGAAGCAATTCAGCGTCAGATGGTGATTCAACTACAACAAAATAGCGAAGATGATGAGTTAGGGCTACGTCCAGAATTAACAGCCTCTATTGCTCGTACTGTTGTCACTCGGATGGCAGGTCTGCGTTATCCACAACGGTTGTACTACAATGCCAATGTGTTTCGCCGCACTTGGGAAAGTAGACACAATCGCCAACAAGAGTTTTATCAAGCTGGGGTGGAGTTGCTAGGTGCTGGCGGATTGCTAGCAAACGCCGAAGTCCTGCTGTTAGTAGCAGATTGTTTAGAAGCACTGGGTTTGCAGGGATGGCATTTAATTTTAGGTGAGGCGGGAATTACGCGATCGCTCCTGAGTGCCTTTCCTGACAATCTCCAAGATCAAGTTCGCAGTGCGATCGCTCATCTTGATCGCATTGCCATAGATAATTTACCCCTCAGCGATAAACTCCGCGATCGTGCCCAAATCATCCTGGATTTACGCGGGCCAAGTGCAGATGTGTTGCAAAAAGTCAGTAGTTTGGATCTTGATGAAGAACAGCGAGAGGCAGTGAATAACCTTAAATCCCTAGTAGAATTACTAGAATCCGAGAAAAAACTACCGTTAATCCTCGATCTCAGCCTGATCCAAACTATAGATTACTACACTGGTATCGTCTTTGAGGTTGTCAACGATACCGAATCCCAAGCCAGAGTTTTAGGGCGTGGTGGTCGCTATGACCAGCTTTTGGGGCTATATCATCCTCAAGGAGAAAACATTCCCGGAATTGGTTTTGGACTGAATATCGAAGATTTATACCAGGTTTTGTTATCTACTCAGCAATTACCACAGGTAACTCCAGCGAGTGACTGGTTAGTAGCACCAGAGACAGCCAGTGCTAACGCCGCCGCTTTTGCCTACGCGCAAAAACTCAGAGATTCCACTGATTTGGTGCGGGTAGAAATTGATTTAGGAGGAAGGGATGCTGATGCTATTCGCCAATATGCAGGCGATCGCAGCATAGCTCAAATTGCCTGGATCAAAGCTGATGGCTCACCAAAAATAGAACCATTGCTTTAGTGGGCATTGGGCATGGGGCATGGGGCATCGGTTATTCTTCTTGTCTCCCCCTGCTCCCTGCCCCCTTGCTTCTTCCCCAGTCCCCAATCCCCAGTCCCCTGCTAGGCTAGAAATAGCCGATACAGAAAAGAGGGAATCGAGAACATGCCGCACACAATTGTTACAGAAGTCTGTGAAGGCGTTGCTGACTGCGTAGATGCCTGTCCAGTAGCTTGTATTCATGATGGCCCAGGTAAAAATGCCAAGGGAACTGATTGGTACTGGATTGACTTTGCCACTTGCATCGACTGTGGTATATGTCTCCAAGTTTGCCCAGTAGAAGGGGCGATTCTTGCAGAAGAACGACCAGAGTTGCAAAAAACCCCACAATAGTCCATAGTCAACAGTCAATAGTTATGTTTGACTGTTGACCAATGACAAATGACCAATGACCAATGACAAATGACTATTTACTAGATGTTCAAAATGTTCACGCTGGATACATCAAAGATGTAGATATCCTGCAAGGTGTGAATTTTCAGGTTGCACCAGGGGAATTGGTGACAGTGATTGGCCCCAACGGTGCGGGGAAATCTACTTTAGCAAAAGCAATTTTTGGGCTTTTGATTCCCCACACAGGCACAATTACCTTCAAAGGTGAAAATATCGTGGGGCTAAAGTCCAATCAAATTGTCCAACGAGGAATGTGCTACGTACCACAAATCGCCAATGTCTTCCCCTCCCTCAGTGTTGAAGAGAACTTGGAGATGGGTGCTTTTGTGCTTAATGTTCCCCTGAAGCCAATTAAAGATAAAATATTTACCATGTTCCCCAGACTAAGCGATCGCCGTCGTCAACGCGCTGGTACTCTCTCTGGAGGAGAGCGTCAGATGTTAGCGATGGGCAAAGCTTTGATGTTGGAACCTGGTTTGCTGATTTTAGATGAACCATCTGCTGCTTTGTCGCCGATTTTGGTGACACAAGTGTTTGAGCAGATTAAACAAATTAATCAGGCTGGTACTGCGATCGTATTAGTAGAACAAAATGCCCGTAAGGCTTTAGAGATGGCTAATCGTGGATATGTATTAGAGTCGGGACGTGATGCGATCTCCGGCCCTGGTGAAGAATTGTTGAATGACCCGAAAGTGGGTGAGCTATATCTGGGAGCGGGTAAGAGACATTAATTCTTTTTAATCACTCTTGCCCCATTCAACATAACACCAGTTTAATATAGGAGCTTCACTAGGCGATAGCGATGCCTAGCTTAGGCTGTGCCTACGCTATTCTATAACTAATATAAATCCTGCCACTGCCGCGACCGTCGTTTTCGATGCTCAAAGAATTCTCCCCAATAATCCTTGCGTTTCTAATCACATCTACAGCTAGTCAAAAGACAAAACAGGACATTCATTCAGAAAAAATTGACCAAAACGTAAATTACTCCCATTTGCCAAAACCCTCATTAGCAATTTGTAATTATGTTGAGTGCTTTTGGCAATTTGGCATCCAAAATTTTTTTGTTGCAGTTTTAATTGATATATCAGCAGGGTTACAGGGACATTGAGAAAATTCTACAAGGGATTAATTCCCATCTCAAAATCCCACCCAATGGCCAGTTGTTGACGCTGACGCTCTCCGAACCACCTTAAGGTGGATGCAGCGCCAACGTCACCGCTTCACTACAACTGGCTAGAAATCAAACAGAAAACACATAGTACAAATGGACTTATACCATTTCAGGAAATACCTGATATGGATGTAGGGGCCTACAGCCGATTCATTCTGTTGTAAATATTTTTGGCGGAGATATTAACATACCCAAGCGATCGCTACCATTTATTTAATCTGTAATTGTCTTAATTTATTATTTGCTGATAGTAGTAATTCTTGAGCTTTCAAATAGGTTGTTGTGCCATTTTGTACCTTTTCTAATTGATGAATAATACTTTGCAATTGGCTCAATACACGATTGCGCTCCCCATCATGAGCATCCGTAGGAATTGAAGCCAACAAGCTTTCGATTTCTCGTTGCGCTGCCTCCAAAGCCTCCACGGCATCTGTCTCGGCTTGCCGTCTAACCTTAACTTGACCTAAATTAGCCTCATAAATTGCTAATAACTTCTGTGCCTCGGTATAACCTGCTACATCTTTTGAAGGAATTTCCTTCAACCGTTCAATTGCCTCTATCCACAAATTTTCTATCTGTCGCCATTCAGTAACAGTGTGCGGCGGATTTTGACCAGCTTTAGCAGCTTGCCAAGAAAATTGTCGCGCTGCGGTGATTAAGGCACTGATGCGATCGTTCCCCGCTGCCAATCCAACAACTTCCTGAAACTCACGCTTATAATTATCTAGTTGATTTTGTATAGTTTTTCCTGCCAGAGTTTGACCAGGAATCTGCTCAAATTGATTCAGGGCCGTTTGCCAAGCAGCGATTGCAGTCTGTTTATCAATTGCTGTTGTCGCCCGTTCATATTGCTGTTTTGCATTCAAGAAGGTCTGCATATTATCGGTAAGTAACGACTGAGCATTCTTTTCTTGAAAAACCTGAGCTTCTAGCTGCCCAACTTTACTCCGAAATGCATTAAAACCATAGATACTGAATCGCGAGTCATACCACCAATATCTATACTGTGGCCAATCGTTGACAAAGGAAGTTGGTAACTGATCTAAATGTTTTTGTGTTTCTTGTAGCTTCTGTTCTCCCAAAGCCAAATCAGCGGGACTGGTAGCTTTTTCAATCAATTGTTCAGCTTGCTCAACTGATACCAACGCCTGCCGATAGTGATTATCCATGCTGATGTAGCTGGGTAGCAACAAAAAAGGTGCATGGAGCATCACCGGACGGCGAATCACTGGGTAAGGCTGGTTCGCCACCCAAATTACACCACTGGGAATGCCTATAAGTATTGCTATCCAAATAAGTCTATTACCTATACCCCGCTTGGCTTTACGATGTAGTTGCTGAGGGGATATTTTGAGAACCCGCCTCTCTAACTCCATTTCATGCTCTAATTCAGCAAGGTTTTTAGGGGTTGATGATGTCGCAGGTTGCTTTTGCACTAAAGGTTGTGAACTGGGAGCAGACGGAATTATCCCAGAGCTATTTGGAGCATTTTTACGTAGTAAATTCCAGTTTATTTTGTTTAAAAAAGCCATATCTATAGCCAGTACTCTGTTAAGTATTCCCAAAAATACAGGAAATACAAACAATAGAGGGTTTTACCCGCATTTCTCACAAGCTCCCCTGCTCCCTTCGCGGGTGAAGTAATGAGTAATGAGTAATGAGTAAAGAATCTTACTTATTACTTATTACTCATTACTTATTTAATTAATGAGATGTGGTGAGAAATCCAGGTTTAGCTTTTGACAGAAATTATACTTTTTCGTCACTAGATGATGATGTATTAGAAAAACTATCCTATTTCTGGCTAACCCTAGCTTTCAATTTGACAAATAATATGGAATTTACTTGACGCATATAACAGTCAATCTGTATGGTAGATAGGTTTTAAAATCTGCTCTAACGTGAAGATTAAATGACTCTTAAATCGTGTAATAAGGTACTCCTACATCTTGCTTAAGTCTGATATCTTCTTGGGAACAGCTTTGTTGTTGTCAGGTAGATTGATGAGTCGAATTAATGGATTTTTAGGGCGGCGTGATTTCTTAAAATTCGCCAGTGTGGTAGGTATTGCAGCTACTAGTTTTGGTGATAGCTTTTGGAATTCAGAGCAAACTGCTGTTGCTGATATTCACCCAGTTAACCCTAATCAAATCAGTCCAGATGAAGCCGTCAGACGCTTGCTGGATGGTAATCAAAGATTTATTCAGCAAAAACGTCAATATCCCGATCAATCACTAGAACGTCTACGATTAGTTGCTAAAGCTCAGTATCCCTTTGCGGCTATATTGGGCTGTGCAGATTCTAGAGTACCTGCGGAAATCGTCTTCGATCAAGGGCTTGGAGATTTATTTGTCGTGCGAGTTGCTGGTAATGTCGTCAGTGACACGGTAATAGGTAGTCTGGAATATTCTACAGCAGTATTAGGTTCGCAGTTGATTGTGGTTTTGGGTCATCGAAGATGCGGTGCAGTAGCAGAAGCAATCAAAAACGAACCACTTCCTGGCAGAATTGGTTTAATTATTGAGGGCATCAAACCATCTGTAGAAAGGGTAAAGTTCAGCACAGGTGATAATATGCAGGATGTGGTTATAGCCAATATTCAGTATCAAACTGAAAAATTGCAAGAAAGCTCAACTATTTTAGCTGAATTTCTCCGTGACGGTAAACTAAAAATTGTTGGTGCTTGTTACGATATTGACACTGGTAAAGTCAACATTATTACTTGAATATCTCACAGCTTTTAAGATTTTCATAATTTTATAAAAAATCTTAGTATAAAATTATTTTTATTGATAATCTTGGAAATTAATTAAATTCATTGCTTGATTTATAAGTTTATATTGGTTCTTTAGCTGGTAATCTTGCCATGATTGACACCTCGCATCAAGCAATTGCTCCAGAAACTCAAGTCTGGCAATGGATAATGCGAGTGCTTGGATTGATTGCCACTGTTGCTGTGACTGTGTATGTCACAAAAATTGCTCAGAAAGAATTAGTTCAAAGTGTGGCAATAGAAGAAATAACAATTCATGAAAAAACTAACAATAATTCAGATATTTAAAAGTATTGATACCAGAAACTTGCAGAATTTTTTTAGCTTCAGTGTATTAATATTACTGATATTGGCGACTGCTTTTTCGTTAAACACAGACCCAGCTTTGGCACAAGAATCTGCAAATCTAAATTTTTTCAATCCCCAAGCAATTTTAAAAGATGCTTTGCACTGGATTGATAGCCTGGGTGCGGTGGGAGCCATAGCTTTTATTGGTTTTTATGTTATTGCTACCGTTGCTTTTTTCCCTGGTTCTATTCTTACCTTAGGATCTGGTGTAATTTTTGGTGCCGTTTGGGGTTCTCTCTACGTGTTTATTGGTGCAACTCTTGGTGCTACCGCTGCTTTTCTTGTGGGACGTTATTTAGCAAGAAGTTGGGTTGCTCAGAAAATCGCAGATAACAAAAAATTTGCCGCCATTGACCAAGCGGTTAGTAAAGAAGGATTAAAAATTGTCCTGTTAACGCGACTTTCCCCCATATTTCCTTTCAATTTGCTGAACTATGCCTTTGGCATTACAGGAGTTTCACTTCCAGATTACTTTATCGGCTCCTTGGGTATGATTCCTGGAACCATCATGTATGTTTATATTGGTTCCCTTGCAGGTAATCTTGCCATGATTGGTACTGAAGCTCAACCTAGCAACCCTACTTTACAATGGGCAATTCGCATTTTTGGTTTGATTGCAACAGTCACCGTGACGGTTTATGTAACCCGCATTGCACGCAAAGCTTTAGAAGAGGAATTGTAGAGGTGGACAGCTCCCTTATATCCTGTCTTCTGCCTCCTATTGTAAATTATTGGTTGCTGAAACGTTTATACACGAAAGCTGCAATTGTATCTGTCAATTCCCAAACGGACAAAACAATTCAAAGGCTGTATTCCTTATTAAACAAGCATAAAAAATAAAAGACTGAGCCGCCTAAATTGATTGGGATTCTTAATTTTAAAAGAGGTTTTGCCAATGACCAATTCAGATTTAGAAAGAGTCACAATTCGCCCAGTAGATGAGTATAATCAAAAGTTGCTGTCTTACGTCCATCCACCAAATTGGGTTAATCCTCAACCCACCGATGTTTACGATTTGGTAGTAATTGGTGCTGGTACGGCGGGATTAGTGGTGGCGGCGGGTGCAGCAGGTCTGGATTTGGGTTTAAAGGTGGCGTTGATTGAAAAGCATCTCATGGGTGGGGATTGCTTAAATGTTGGTTGCGTACCATCTAAAACTATTATTCGTTCTGCTCGCGTCGTTGGCGAAATCTTGAATGCCAAAAACTTAGGAGTTAATATTCCCCAACATAATATTGATGTTGATTTTTCCAAAGTTATGGCAAGGATGCGGCGGGTAAGAGCTGATATCAGCCATAATGACTCGGCGGAGCGGTTTCAAAACTTGGGTGTCGATGTCTTTTTGGGTAGCGGTCGATTTGCGAGTAAAAATACCGTGGAAGTTGGCGACAAAACCCTCAAGTTTAAAAAAGCTGTAATTGCTACTGGTGCAAGAGCTGCACAACTGTCGATTCCGGGAATTGAACAGGCGGGTTATCTGACAAATGAGACGGTTTTTTCCTTGATTCAACGGCCGGAACATTTGGCGGTGATTGGTGGCGGCCCCATTGGTTGCGAATTGGCGCAAGCTTTCCGGCGTTTGGGTTGTGAGGTGGTGCTTTTCCATAGTGGTTCTCATCTTCTCAATAAGGAAGACGCTGAGGCTGCTAAAATTCTCCAAAAGGTTTTGATTAGCGAAGGAATTCGGGTAGTACTGAATTCCAAGTTGGAAGAAGTGGTAACTGTCACCGAGGGAAAACGGCTTTACTTTTCTACCAATGGTCATCGAGATTCGGTGACAGTCGATGAAATTTTAGTCGGTGCGGGGCGATCGCCAAATGTGGAAGGTTTGAATTTAGAATCAGTAGGGGTGGAATACGACAAGCGCCAAGGTGTAAAGGTAAATGATTATCTCCAGACAAGCAATCCTAAAATTTATGCAGCTGGCGATATCTGTATGAACTGGAAGTTTACCCATGCTGCTGATGCAGCAGCGCGGATTGTAATTAAAAATACCCTGTTTTCTCCCTTTGGCTTGGGACGCTCGAAACTCAGTAGTCTGGTGATGCCTTGGGTAACTTATACTGACCCAGAAATTGCTCACGTAGGGTTGTATGAACATGAGGCGCAAAAATTGGGTATTGAGGTGACAACAATTCAGATACCTTTTAGTAGTGTAGACCGAGCGATCGCAGATGATGAAGAGTCAGGATTTCTCAAAATCCACCATAAAAAGGGTTCTGATGAAATTATCGGTGCAACTATTGTTGCCAGTCACGCGGGTGAGATGATCTCAGAGGTGACTACGGCAATTGTAAATAAAATCGGTTTGAGTAAATTAAGCAGTGTAATTCATCCTTATCCCACTCAAGCTGAAGCTATTAAAAAAGCAGCTGACGCTTATCGTCGAACACTCCTGAGATCAAATACAAAAAAATTGTTGGGATTTTTGACAAAGTTATCTTAAGCAAAATCAGTGAACAGTTATGCGACTGTTCACTGATACAGCAGTTTTCAACTAGATGAGGCATAAACCCGCATTTCTCACAAGTTTGAAATGCAGATGGGCAGAGGGGCGGAGGGGCGGAGGGGCGGAGGGGATTGAACTTGGCACATTGAACTCTCCCCTGCTCCCCTGCTCCCCTGCACAGGCTTTGAGCATTGGTGAGAAATCCGGGATAAAGTACAGGATTGAACGCACCCCATCTAAATCAGAGATTATAGATGGGGATTCTTGCGCTATGCAGCCTCTAGACTACGTAGCGTTCCCAGAGTTACTTCCTTCTTTCTACCTCCTGCCTCCTGCCCTCCTTCAGGTCATCACTAAACAGGTCGGAAGCGATCAATCTCGCCTCCGGTCAAGTTTGCATAGTACAAATTGCCATCGGGCCCAGTGGTGATTTGTGTAGGCAGCCCTAGATTAGGTCTATCTGTTTGGGAAGCAAATCGCTTAACTGAGACAACCTTGCCCTGACTATCTAATATCAAAGCATCGATAGTTCCTTGACTGAAATCACCAACAAATAAAGCACCTTGATAGATTGAGGGGAAAGTATTACCTGTGTAAAAATCACCCACGAGGATCGAATTAGAACCAAAATGTTTGTAAGTGTACAGTGGTGCTGTCGCAGCTGTGCCAGGATTGTATAAGTTTTGCGCGGCAGTAGGTAAGGAAGCGTAGGCTGGTTGTTTCAGGCTGACAGTATTACCATTTGCATCAAGGCCACCTTCATAGAATGGCCAGCCAAAGTTAGCTCCTGGTTTTCCGACATTTACCTCTTCCCAAGTAGAGAAGCCAACATCACCAATGTAGGGGGTATTGGTTCTTTTATCAATTGTGAAACGGAAGGGGTTACGCAGACCTAAGTCATAAACTTTGGAACTATTGCTATTGGGGTCGTTGGTTTCGTTGTAGAAAGGATTACTTGATAAGCCTTGACCAGTAATCGGGTCAATCCGCAGAATCTTACCGGACAAATTATTCTTATCCTGGACGCGAATTGCTCGGGGGTCTATCCCATTGTAGGAAGTACCATCTCCTACGCTAACAAACAGAGAACCATCAGTACCAAAGCGCACAGAACCAATTGAGTGAGATTCACTATCATTGGCTATAAAATTCTGGACATTTTGGACTTTATCAAGATTATTGAGATAATCCTGCAAGCTGGTAAAGGGCTTACCAGTAACTTTGTTGATAATTCCTGATGGTGCATAGCCAAGTGAGACATCTGTGCTATTTCCATCTGGATGGCTGATATTCGCCCAAGTACCATTTGTGCCTAGTAGCACAAATTCGCTGCCAGCAATAGCAGTAGTGTAACCAGTGTTGGGATCAGCTGTCACGCGACTTAGCCGTGCAGTACGATTCCCATTCTGGTCAGGATCGTCCAATGTGCTATTGGGATTGTTTTTAGCATTGTTTGGATTGGTTTCTGGTGGATCGTAGGTATACAACAGATAAACATAGTTGTTACCGTTTGGACTTTGACCAAAACCTGGGTTTACGGCAATGCCTAACAGACCGCGATCGCGCGTATCATTTACCTCTCCAGAAATATTGATAAATGGTGTTGCTAATAAAGTGCCGTTTTTCACAACTCGCACTGTCCCATCTTTCTGGGCAACGAACAGGGTATTGCCGTCAGGTGACCAGTCAAAAGCTGTAGGTTGATTCAAACCAGAAGCTACTGTATCTAAAGCAAAGTTACCAGAGTCATTATCAATAATAGTGATAGTTGACTGTGGATTAGTTAGCTGCACTCCAACTGCATTACTGTATCTCAAAGAAAATGTTTCATTTGATTCCCCAACGTTGTCATCAATAATGGGGATAACAATGGTCTTGGTAGTTTGTCCGACTGCAAAACTTAAGGTTCCAGATACAGCCCGGTAGTCAGTTCCAACTTTAGCAGTTCCATCTAGGGTTGTGTAGTCTACACTAGCGACCCCCGTAGCGTTACCTCGTGTAGCTGTCACCGTCGCAGAACCACCACCCTCATTAACTACTGGCTGGGAGAAGTCGATACTAGAGCGATCGTTGTCTTGAATCGTAATTCCGATAGTTCTTTGAACTCCTAGTGTTGCCCCCACTGCCTGATCGATGACAAAACTAAAGGTTTCATCTGGTTCCGGTAAGGAATCGTCAATAATCGGAATAGACACCTGTGTGCTGCTTTGTCCTGGTGCAAAAATAAGCGTTCCGGCGCTTTCCACACCTTCACTTCCGTAGTCAACTCCTGCTGTGGCAGTACCAGCTATAGTTGCATACTTGATTGAAGATGTGCCGCTTAAATCACCATTCCTGAGTAGAGTCACGGTAACACTACCACTGCCCTCATTCACAGTCGCGGAAGATGATCCTAATGTGATAGCGGTCTGAATAGCTGATGAATACAGTTGAGACTGAGGAATAATTTGCTTGGTTTGAGAGGCGCTTGACCAAGCCAGTTGGGAAAGGGCATAGTATTGATTTTCGTAGTATTCAAGTTTAATATCGTACTTCTGACCTGCAACCAGTGCAATTGAGCCAGTGGATTCTGTGGCTGATTGATCGACAAACTGATTGATGATTTGTTGACCATTCACCCACAACCGCACACCATCATCAGCAGTGGTGTAAAAATTGTAAGTTTCGCTGTACTCGGCTTGTACCTGACCTGTCCAACGCGCTGAGAAGGTATCTACACCGATGGATGGATCTGGAGAACCACTACCCCAGTTAAAGTTCACCGTCGCATCTGTGCGGGTTTGCTTCAGGTTGGTGAAGTCGATGTTGTCGTAGTACTGTCCTTGGAGTCCGTTGCCGTTACCAATTATAGGAGATGAAGGTGTAGGAGATGGAGGTGTGCTGGCACTACTATACAGTTGAGACTGAGGAATAATTTGCTTGGTTTGAGAGGCGCTTGACCAAGCCAGTTGGGAAAGGGCATAGTATTGATTTTCGTAGTATTCAAGTTTAATATCGTACTTCTGACCTGCAACCAGTGCAATTGAGCCAGTGGATTCTGTGGCTGATTGATCGACAAACTGATTGATGATTTGTTGACCATTCACCCACAACCGCACACCATCATCAGCAGTGGTGTAAAAATTGTAAGTTTCGCTGTACTCGGCTTGTACCTGACCTGTCCAACGCGCTGAGAAGGTATCTACACCGATGGATGGATCTGGAGAACCACTACCCCAGTTAAAGTTCACCGTCGCATCTGTGCGGGTTTGCTTCAGGTTGGTGAAGTCGATGTTGTCGTAGTACTGTCCTTGGAGTCCGTTGCCGTTACCAATTATAGGAGATGAAGGTGTAGGAGATGGAGGTGTGCTGGCACTACTATACAGTTGAGACTGAGGAATAATTTGCTTGGTTTGAGAGGCGCTTGACCAAGCCAGTTGGGAAAGGGCATAGTATTGATTTTCGTAGTATTCAAGTTTAATATCGTACTTCTGACCTGCAACCAGTGCAATTGAGCCAGTGGATTCTGTGGCTGATTGATCGACAAACTGATTGATGATTTGTTGACCATTCACCCACAACCGCACACCATCATCAGCGGTGGTGTAGAAATTGTAAGTTTCGCTGTACTTGGCTTCTACCTGACCTGTCCAACGCACTGAGAAAGTATCTGCACCGATGGACGGATCTGGAGAACCACTACCCCAGTTAAAGTTCACCGTCGCATCTGTGCGGGTCTGCTTTAGGTTGGTGAAGTCGATGTTGTCGTAGTACTGTCCTGTCAACCCATTTCCCTGGGATAGCACGCTGGCGCTAGCCCGGGAGACAAGACTAGGTGATGGATCTAGAGGAGATGTTGTAGCAGCAGTTTTTGTGGTTGCAGTTGTTGTAGTTGTTAATAGTTGATTGTTTAATTCACTCATTGAGATATATGCCTCACAATAGTTCTAAAACTAATCCCATAATTAATGCTTTGGGATTAGTTTTATGTTTAATGCTTTCAACAAAAAATGTGTATTGAGCATAGCTTAAGTATATTTATAAGAAAATCCTTATCTGCCTATTGATACACTTGTCTATATTGATACTATTTGACTCAACTGTTAATACAAATTATTGATTATGTATATTCTCCTGTGTTCATTTGCTTTACTAATTTGCTGCCTATTTGTATTAACACTAAAATAAAATAGTGTGACGCTAAAATATATCTTCCTATATCTTTACCTATTTTCAGATAAAGAAAATGTAGAAAAACGCGTATAGCAAAGATTAAAAAAGACTATCAAAAGGGCTTATTAGTCCTTACTAATCTCTGTTTTCTTTCGACAAATTTCTGAATTTTGGTGAATTTAATCAAAAATTATAAATTACCATTCTCTAAAGCTTCTAATCTTAATGATGTGCAGGTGCATAAAGTTTGAGACAAAGCAACATTTGATTAAGATAGATACATACTTAATTAGTTAAAAGTAATAATTTTACTTGTTCCACTTAAGTATTATTCTTGGATTAATCAACTACACATTTGACACTATATCTCGGTATTATGTCTATCTTTTTTGTGAATTTTTGTTTAAAAATTTACATTAGTATGTCCTTTTTTAAAGGAATATCAAAGTTTTGATGATCTTTAAATGAAAATTGCCAACTACAGGATAATCTCATACTTTTTATCCAGATGGTTATTAATTATATGAAAATTGCATAAAGAAAATTTTTTATATTTAAAGATTTTAAAAAGGTATTATTTATATATGCTTCATCTTGACTGTCAATTCATATCTTGGTTACAAGAAACAGCAAAGATATAGTTTACTTTTTAAGTAACTCTGTTGTAGGTAGACTATCCAGCAAATAGCCATGCGATAGCTTCTCTACGAAAGGGCTACGGCAAGAAGATGCTCTGCGATCGCTAGACGAAAGAAATTATCTGCGTCCGAAACCTTTACTGTCGCGTTATATTACAAAAGGTTTCAATTTATTTCAAATTTTAACAATTCAAAAATAAAAATTACAAGTACAACGTTGCCCATTCCCATCTTTCCCCTAGACTAGAGGCAGCAACCTAGTTCAAACTGGCTGAAGAAAGGGGACTTTGACTGAGACAAACAATTTAAACTCTAAGGACTCGTGTTTGATTTTTTAAATATTACGTAGGGTGCTAGAGGCATAACACACCATCTGAAGGCTTTGGTACGTTACGCTACTACACATATTCAGTACAAGTTACTGTAAAAGGGGTTCGGAAATATCGAGGGCTGATGTTGAGTTTCACTATGTACCCCTACGGGGATCTTGCTACCACTCAACCTACAAATGATTAAATTCCATACTCTTTTGTGGTGGACTGTACTTAGTACGATCGCTACTGTTTGGGCTTATTTTCTGTAAGGACGATTAGAAGTAGCGATCGCCCTCTTCACTAATGACCAGTGACCAATGACTAATCCTGGATTTCTCACAAGCGAGAAATTGAGGGGTGTGGGGGGTGTGGGGAGAATGAGGAGGAATTGAGAATGGGCGCTTCATATCGAGCACTTTGTGCAACGCAGCACCTCCCCACCCTATTAGTGAGAAATTCGGGTAATGACTAACTTTTACAATTCTGATTCCGTCTTTGGAGCAATAATTTCGCCAGTACCCAATTCTAGTATCAAGTCCTGTTCAGTAATCAATCCACTGAGTTCTTTCACTTGTAAATTCATTTCTTCACAAGCTTGTCTGAGTTCTTGTGCAAATTTGTTGAGGTCTTGACCATAGCCACATTGATAAGCAGCAGTTTCAATTCCTTGCTTGGCATTTGCTCTAGCACAATCTACTAATTCTGTGCCATGCAGTGGTGTAAGAGATGCCATATACGTAGTTATTATTTCTTAAATGTACGCTGTTAGATAGATTATCAATATTTCAACATTGACTCATCCCTCCAATGGAAGACGAGGAGGGTAGAGTTAAGAATTAATAAGTAAAAACTTATGACTCCAAATTCTAGCAATTTTAATTTTTTGATTTAAAATTTTGGATTAAAAGAAAAATCCAAAATCCAAAATTAAATAATTCCTAGCTATTCTACTTACCCATTGATAACTTCTCCACCATTAACATGTAGCACTTGTCCAGAGATATAAGAAGCATCGTCAGAGGCTAAAAATACGTAGCTGGGAGCAACTTCTTCTGGTTGTCCGGCTCGTTGCATTGGTACTTGCTTTCCAAAATTCTCAACTTTCTCTTCAGGAAAAGTTGAGGGAATTAAAGGTGTCCAAATTGGCCCTGGCGCGACAGCATTAACGCGAATTCCTTTTGACACTAAATTTTGTGATAGGGAACGAGTAAAGGCAACGATCGCACCTTTTGTAGAGGAATAATCTAGGAGATGTGGGCTACCTTTGTAAGCTGTTACCGATGTTGTATTGATAATAGAACTGCCCGCTTGTAAATGCTTGAGTGCAGCTTTAGTCATGAAAAACATCGAGAATATATTAGTGCGGAAAGTTCGCTCTAGTTGTTTTTCGGTGATTTCTTCGATACTTTCTTTCGGATGTTGTTCGGCGGCGTTGTTGACGAGAATATCGAGTTTGCCAAACTCACCAACTATTTGCTGTATGGCTTGCTGACAAAAAGTTTCATCGCCAATATCACCTGCAATGGTTACTGCGCGACGCCCTTGCTGTTCTACCAAATGTTTTGTTTCTTTGGCATCGTCGTGTTCGTTGAGATAAAAGATCGCCACATCTGCACCTTCTTTAGCAAATGCGATCGCAACAGCACGACCAATACCACTATCTCCACCCGTAATCAATGCTACTTTATCTTGTAACTTGCCACTACCCCGATACTGAGCATCATCTGCTTTGGGTTTTGGTATCATTTTTGATTCAGTACCCGGTGCTTCTTGTTGCTGTGGCGGTTGCAATTTTTTCTCTTTTTGCTCTTTTGATTTAGCCATAGTTTTTGTCTTGGTAATTGAATATTGAATTGGGTGCTGTTAATGGGTCATTCTCTCCCATTCACCATTTCAAAACTAAACCTTGAATCGAAAATTCAACCCAAGGTTTAGTTTTTGCTTTGACTCTCACTAGCAATTTGTAATTTTAGGCATTTATATCCTGGATGTTTGCCAAACTTACTTATTTCTAGCAACTGTATGCAGCTTACATGACAATGAAAAATAAGTACACAACTCTGATGTTATGAAAAGCTTATCTTTTCCATCTGCTTTCAAGTTAACCATTATGTTGCTGTAATCTATCGCTCCCTAGAGGTAAAGTAAACTGCAATTAGCTCAACCTTAAGACTGAAAATAAATTAAATAAGTGGTGGCTCTGCGGGTTGCTAGAGTTTGATTTATCCTTGCAGATTTTCTGAAATTTATTGCAAAACTAACTGAATCTTGACACGACAACTCTACATCTTCCAAAAGCTTGCGTGGTGCGCTACATTGAGATCATTAGAGGGCAGGGGTTATTTATGGCAACACTAAATATTTCCGAGTTAGAACAGGTTGAAAAGTTTCGCCACTTACAATTAACCCTGCGCGATCGCTGGAAAACTAGCGAGCTATTTGATAATAGTGAAGCAGACATTTTAATTATTCCCTCCATCAGTCTTGACCAGCGCGAACTCCAAAAGATCGAAGGCTGCGAACATTATGAAGAAAGATTACTATTTTCCTTAATTCGATTGCGGAATCCCCGAACTCGGCTGATTTATATAACATCAGTACCGTTGCATCCGAGTATCATTGATTATTATCTGCAACTGTTGCCAGGAATTCCCTTTTCTCATGCTCGCAATCGCTTGCTGTTACTTTCTACTTACGATTCTTCCCTTAAGCCTCTCAGCCAAAAGATTTTAGAACGCCCCCGCTTACTAGAGCGGATTCATCAATCTTTGAGGCTAGACAAATCATTTATGATCTGCTACAACTCTTCGCACTGGGAAGGCGAATTGTCTTTAAAATTAGGTGTACCACTGTATGCTGCTGCACCAGATTTACAGATTTGGGGGACAAAAAGTGGTAGTCGGCAAATCTTCGCCCAAAGTGGAGTACCACATCCAGATGGCAGCGAAAAAGTTTGGAACCACACGAGTTTGACAAAGGCTACCGTTGATTTGTGGGAACGACAACCGACATTACAACGGGTAGTAGTAAAACTCAACGAAGGTATTTCTGGAGAGGGAAACGCCTTGCTGGATCTTAGACCGATTGAGAATTTAGCACCAAGAAAAGCTACTCATGCTGAAAGGATAGCAGCAATTAGCGATCGCTTCTCAACAATGCGCTTTCAAGCAAAACAAGAGACTTGGGATAATTTTTCGGGGAGAATCCCGGAATTAGGGGCAATTTCTGAAGCATTTGTAGAAGGAAAAATTAAGCGATCGCCCAGCGTCCAAGGACGGATCACACCCACAGGTGAAGTAGAAATCCTTTCAACCCACGACCAAATTCTCGGAGGACCAGATGGTCAGATTTATCTTGGTTGTCGCTTTCCCGCTGATGAAAGATATCGATTGCAATTACAGCAATTGGGACTACAAGTTGGCAGAAAGTTAGCAGAGAAAGGCACTTTAGAGCGATTTGGTGTAGATTTTATCGCCGTTGACAAGGGTAACGGAGAGTGGGATATTCAGGCGATCGAAATCAACCTACGTAAAGGCGGTACAACTCATCCATTCATGACCCTGAAATTATTAACGAACGGACGCTATGACCTTTCCACAGGTTTATTTTATAGTCAGCAAGGTCGTCCCAAATACTACATTGCTACTGACAACCTGCAAAAAGAACGCTATCAGGGATTATTACCCAATGATTTGATGGATATCATTGCTCACCACAGACTGCACTTTGACAGCGGTACAGAAACGGGCACAGTGTTTCATCTTATGGGTTGCCTTTCGCAGTTTGGCAAGTTGGGATTAACCAGCATTGGTGATTCCCCGCAACAAGCACAAGACATCTATAACAAAGTTATCAAAGTTCTAGATGAAGAAACCCGTAGCGAAAATCATGATTTTTCCGCGTTTTCAGATTATTCCTTTCCCGTGGTTTGGGATGAATTGTAGTTAAGGATTGGGGACTGGGCAAGAAATTTCTTTAAAGCCTCTCTCCGGGACCTTAGCGTAGCTTGTTTCTCAGTTCGCGTAGAGTACCGAGGGAAGGAGTACTCTTTCCTTCAGTACATCCTGATATATGTTGGGTTGCGCTCCGCTCCGCTCCACCCAACCTACGTCTAATCCCGCATTTCTCACAAGGAGAGAAGGGATTGAACTTGGCAGATTGAACTCTCCCCTGCTCCCCTCACGGGCGAAGTAATAAGTAATAAGTAAGATTCATTACTCATTACTCATTACTTATTTAATTATTGAGATGTGGTGAGAAATCCGGGTAATGCACTATTTTAAGCTTTCATACCCTACGTGTATTTTAACAATCAGGAGTGCTATATACAATCAAGCTGCGTAACAGCTTATGAGCAAGATGCTTAAATTACTAATGCTTGCAATTAGACATAAAATCATAAAATAAACTTTACCTCTTATAAGGCTTTTTAATAGTAGTTTTTATCTTCAAAAAATCTAGTCTAATAGAAAATTTTTCTACAAATTAATACTCAAAAGCTGTTGCTTTTTAAAGCCGCCTCCAGCTATAAATAAAGTGAAATATTTAGATAAAAGACTTTCAGTTATTTATCTAGTGATGCGATATTTAGGACTATAGAATAGAGATATGCAAAATACAGATATAATTGTCATTGGTAGCGGTATTGGTGGTTTGAGTTGTGCTGCTCTTTTGGCACGGTATGGCTTTAATGTAATAGTCTGCGAAAGCCACTCTATCCCTGGTGGCGCCGCCCATAGCTTTGAGCGCAACGGTTTCAAATTTGACTCTGGCCCATCCCTCTACTCTGGACTTTCTTACAGCCCCTCTGCCAACCCTTTGAGACAAGTGCTAGATGCCATTGGTTCTGAACTACCATGCGTAACCTACGATACTTGGGGTTGTTGTCTACCAGAAGGTGATTTTGACACGTCAGTTGGTGCCGAACAATTTTGTGAAGTACTGATGAAATTCCGTGGTCATAATGCTGTAACTGAATGGCAGAAACTCCAACGTGTGATGGAACCATTTGCTAGTGCAGCAACTTCCATACCACCAGTGGCATTACGCTTTGATCTTGGTGCAGCTAGAACTGTCGGCCCCTTTGCCCCATCTTTGGTAAAACATCTGGCAGATATTATCAAGTTGACGGGCCCCTTCAGCCGGATTATGGATGGTGTTGTTAAAGACCCATTTACTCGAAACTGGCTCAATTTGCTATGCTTTTTGCTTTCTGGATTGTCCGCAGATGGTACTAGTGCCGCAGAGGTAGCATTTATGTTTGCTGATTGGTATCGACCAGATGCAGTACTTGAATATCCCATTGGTGGTAGTGGTGCTTTAGTTGACACCCTTGTACAAGGGCTAGAGCGTCACGGAGGGAAGCTGATATTGGGCGCTCATGTGGAGCAAGTGCTGGTAGAAGGCGATCGCGCCGTGGGTGTGCGTCTGCGCGATCGCCAAGAAATTCGGGCAAATAGGGCAGTGATTTCTAATGCTTCGGTTTGGGACACACTGAAGCTACTACCAGAAAAGGCAATACCCAAACAGTACTGCACAAAACGACAGGCAACGCCTGAGTGTGATAGCTTTATGCATCTACATCTAGGCATTGATGCTCAAGGATTACAGTCAAATTTGCGGTGTCATTACATCGTCGTTAATAACTGGGAATTGGGCGTGAGCGCACCTCAAAATGTTGTAGTAATATCAATCCCGTCAATTCTCGATCCATCCCTAGCACCACCAGGTAAACATGTGATTCATGTGTATACTCCTGGTAATGAGCCGTATGCTATCTGGCAGGGAATGGATAGAAGAAAGCAGGAATATGCCGAACAAAAGCGATCGCGTGCAGAATTAATGTGGCAAGCTTTAGAACGGATCATTCCAGATATTCGCTCTCGTTGCGAAGTCACACTTATTGGTACACCTCTAACCCATGAACGTTTTCTGCGCCGTCATCAAGGTTCCTACGGCCCAGCAATTCCGGCTGGTTCTGGCATGTTTCCTGGCCCTGGCACACCTCTAGCAGGACTGATGTGCTGTGGAGATTCGACATTTCCCGGTATTGGTTTACCAGCAGTCGCCGCCAGTGGAATGATTGCTGCCAATACCCTTGCACCTGTTCATAAGCATTTGGCTATGCTTCAGGATATCAAGTATATTTAATTTTTCTAGCATGAAATCGCTCAATTGTACCTGAGAGCCGAGTAAAGCCGTCCTCATCATTGAAGGTAAAGTGGTGATTAATGGTGGATCTGGCAATGAAAACCTTGTTGGCGGATTTGGCAACGATGCACATCTGAATAAATCCAAAATTACTAATCCTTACTCAGGCTCGATCGCACCGCCCAGGCATGAGAAAATCAGATAATACAATCGCAATACAAGCGATGAGCCAGGGAAGGAAAAAAGATGTCGGAGAATTTGAGAAGCCAAATTGTGACGCAAGGGGTGCAGCGATCGCCCAATCGGGCTATGCTGCGGGCAGTTGGTTTTAAAGATGAAGATTTCAACAAAGCCATTGTAGGCATTGCCAATGGCTACAGTACGATTACTCCCTGTAATATGGGGATAAATCAACTGGCGCTCAGAGCAGAGGTTGGGATTAAAACCGCCGGGGCCATGCCGCAAATTTTCGGCACAATTACCATTAGCGATGGCATTTCGATGGGAACTGAAGGGATGAAATATTCCCTAGTGTCGCGAGAAGTCATTGCCGATTCCATTGAAACCGTCTGTACTGGACAAAGTATGGATGGTGTACTAGCGATTGGCGGTTGTGATAAAAATATGCCAGGGGCAATGCTGGCGATCGCACGGATCAATATCCCTGCGATCTTTGTTTATGGTGGTACCATTAAACCTGGTCACTACAACGGACGCGATTTAACTGTTGTCAGTTCTTTTGAAGCTGTTGGCCAATACAGTGCTGGAAAAATTGACGAAAAGGAATTATTAGAAGTTGAAGTTAGGGCTTGTCCTGGCGCTGGTTCTTGTGGGGGAATGTTCACAGCTAACACCATGTCTTCAGCATTTGAAGCCCTGGGGATGAGTTTACCCTATTCTTCGACAATGGCGGCGGAAGATGCTGAAAAAGCCGATAGCGCTGAGAAATCAGCCTTTGTATTAGTCGAAGCGATCCGCAAACAAATCTTGCCTCGCCAAATTATCACCCGCAAATCTCTAGAGAATGCCATTTCTGTAGTCATGGCGGTGGGTGGTTCGACCAATGCAGTGTTGCATTTATTAGCGATCGCTCGTGCCGCTGATGTAGAGTTAACCATAGACGACTTTGAAACTATCCGTGGTCGTGTTCCCGT
Organism: Nostoc sp.; assembly: GCF_036917155.1. GTDB lineage: Bacteria > Cyanobacteriota > Cyanobacteriia > Cyanobacteriales > Nostocaceae > Nostoc. The sequence continues at coordinate 38,534 of NZ_JBALDZ010000014.1, forward strand.
TTTGTGTGATTTAAAACCAAGTGGTAAATATGTCGCCACAGATTTACACAAAGCTGGTGGTATTCCCCAAGTAATGAAGATGCTACTCGTGCATGATTTATTACATGGTGATAGTCTTACCATTAGCGGTCAAACAATTACAGAGATATTAGCAGACATCCCAGCAGAACCATCGGCCAATCAAGATGTGATTCGTCCTTGGCATAACCCAATGTATCCCCAAGGACATTTAGCCGTTCTCAGAGGTAATTTGGCAACAGAAGGGGCTGTCGCCAAAATTACCGGGGTGAAAAAACCAGTGATTACCGGACCTGCACGAGTGTTTGAATCGGAAGAAGCTTCTTTAGATGCAATTTTAGCGGGTAAAATTCAACCTGGTGATATTCTAGTCATCCGCTACGAAGGGCCTAAGGGTGGCCCTGGGATGCGAGAAATGTTAGCTCCCACCTCTGCAATTATCGGTGCTGGTTTGGGTGATGCTGTGGGATTAATTACCGACGGACGTTTTTCTGGCGGTACTTACGGCATGGTGGTTGGTCATGTTGCTCCAGAAGCAGCAGTTGGTGGTGCGATCGCGCTTGTAGAAGAAGGCGATAGTATTACTATCGATGCACCCGCTCGTCTATTGCAATTGAATATATCTGAAGCAGAATTGGCCCGTCGTCGTGCCAATTGGCAACCTCCCGCTGCACGTTACACTAAAGGCGTGTTGGCGAAATATGCCAAATTGGTATCTTCTAGTAGTATTGGTGCTGTGACAGATTTGGACTTGTTTTAATTAACCTGACATAATTTCAACTGCCTACACTATACCGGACGGTACAGTGTAGGCTTATCAATTTATTCAAGGTGTGGATATAGAATATAATGCCCCAGAAATTCTGCGTGTGGGGTGAAATGACTGTGGAAATTATAACTTTAGATTCGGAGCGATCACCCCTGCTTCTACTAATTTCTACTTAAATTTTATGAGCTTTTGTAAAAATATTGAATAAATTTCAGGAAATTTACATAGCGGATATGATGTCAATAGAGAAATCACGACAATATATTTGACAGTCAATTGCCTAAAAACTGAAAAGGTTTTAAAGTCACTGCCAAGGCAAAATGCTGACGGGGTTCTTTACTTTGTAATGAAATTTCTCTTTGTAAAAAGTTTTTGGTATCTTCTTCGCTATTTGGGTCAAAGGTTAAATAACGCACAACTTTAGGATCGCTAGCGTATTGATGAACCGCTGGCCAATCTGATTCTACAAAGTCTCGTAGTATCAGACGTTGGGTTTCTAGTGGTAGATTCATTTGGGAAATTATGCACGTAATTGACTGATACCAATTCTGTATGAAGATGCGCCAAACTATATGAGGAACGTAGACGCAAAGCGGCTTGCCGCAGGCTACCACCATCGCAATACTGCTCGGTTAAGGAATTTCTTCGTTGAGGCAAGCAGGGGGAGCAGGGGGAGAAATGGAGGCAGGGGAAGAGTTTTGCCTCCCCTGCCTCCCCTGCTTCCCCTGCCTCCCCTGCTTATCCGAGCAGTATTGACCACCATCGCGCAGCGTCTCGTTACAGAAGGACGCCAAGGACGCAAAGAAAGAATGATATATACTAGACATCTCCGAAAATGAATGTAGAGACGTAGCAGTGCTACGTCTCTACAAGGACTCTGGATAACGCATATTTAATTTCTGGAGATGTCTACTGACTATCAAGGCAAGCAACATCTATGCTTGTTTAATTGTTCAGTAATCTTTTTGAACGGAGAGGGGGGGATTCGAACCCCCGTTGAGTTTCCCCAAAACGCATTTCGAGTGCGTCACCATGAACCGCTCGGACACCTCTCCAGCTATTTATTCAGACACTTGGGTATCTATATCCAGATTCAAATGCCATGAAGTTAGGGAAATTCTACTAAATTCCCTATAGTATTATAGCATTATTGCTTTTTTTGCGTTATGCAAAAAAGCAATAATTCCCAATCTGCTTTAGCTAACCCATGTTTTAGCTTGTAACCAGATTTGAACGCACCCCATCTAAATCAGAGATTATAGATGGGGATTCTTGCGCTATGCAACCTCTAGACTACGTAGCGTTCCCAGAGTTACTGGCGTTCTCAGTGTGTCGTTAGAACTTTTGCTTACGAACACTCTAGAAAAGGTTTTATCACCTTGAATTAGACAATACCAATATCTAGCACCGATGTTATAAGATGCTGATAAATCACAATTATATTGCTTGCCACTTTTAAAGACAGCAAGAGAATAATTATTTTTATTTCGTTTAACCTTACCGCTTCCATCAAAAGCATAAGCGCTGGTATATTTGGGATTGATAGCTTGAACTTGTCCTCCTAATTCAGCCCATCGATCTGTCAGTATATCAACAATTTTTGCATGACACCAGAGATGAAATTTCTGCTTGATAAGCGAACCATTATGCCCAGCTTTAGCCTTCCAACCAGCTAAACTCTCAATCACAATTACTTTGACATTATGAGTCTTTGCGAACTCAACAATACCTCTAGCCACTTGACGCGAAATTTCTAAATTAATGTTTGAGGACTTGCGGTAAAGTTCCTTACAGAACCCTTTTTCGCGTTGAGTTTTTGTAATATTTTGAGTCTGTTTAGACTTTTTAGCAATCATCATTCGGCGTTGATTACGACGGTCTATGTCTCTAGCGGGATTAAGGAATTTCCGCGCCTTTACAGTACCGTCCTTTCCTACTACCGCGCAGGTTGCTGCGTTATTAATGCCCAAATCAACACTCACTACATAATCAGAATCCTCTCGGTTAATTTTGTCAATTTTTACTGGCATCGAAAGTTGACATTTGTTCTTACTGACGACTAAAGCAGGCGAACATATTTCATTCCCCGAAGTTAAGTGGCGATTCCGCCCATGACCTTTTACCTTAATTCCACTAAGCCACACCCAATCAGTTCCACTCCAAACCTTAACAGCAACTGTTTGATAATTTAAGTTGTAGCGAATCTGCTGACCTTTATACAACACTGGGTATGTATTGCAGATTGCAGTCAGACGCGGTGGTTTTGCATCCTTTAAGTTAAATTTATTGTTAATTAATTGTGCCTTGAACCGTCAGGCATAATTGCCTCATGAAGGTTTATGCCACTGAGGTTAGCTCCCCTAAGGTCGGCTCCCCTCAGGTTAACTCCTCTGAGATTCGCCCCTGCTAAATTAGCGCTTCTGAGGTTAGTCCAACTTAAATCAGCTTGACTCAAGTCAGCTTCACTGAGGTTAGCTCGTAACAGATATGCACCAGCGAGGTGAGCCTTGTTCAGATTAGCTTTGTACAGGTCAGCTTTGTAAAGATAAGCCCCCAACACCTCCGCCTCGTATAAACTTGCCTCGCTGAGGTCAGCGTCAATCAAGTTAGCTTCAATGAGGTTGGCAAAAGAGAGGTTAGTCCGCATCAGCTTTGCTGCACCTAAATCGGCATCTCTCAAGTTAGCGCCTCTTAAATCGGTGCCAATTAGATTAGCAAATGCGATCGCAGCGCCTCTAAGGTCAACCCCACTCAAGTCAGCTCCAATCAAATTCGCATGACTCAAATCTGCATGTCTAAGTATAGCACCACTCAAATTAGCAACACTGAAGTTAGTCGCACTCAGGTTAGCTTCATTCAGGAAGGCTTTATAGAGGTTGGCACTACTGAGGTCAGCACCGCTGAGGTTTGCCCGCACGAGTAAAGCATTACCCAAATCTACCCTCCTCAAGTTTACCCCCTGGAGGTTTGCGCCTCTGAGATTATCGCCTTGCAGATTCGCGGCGCTGAGGTCTGGTTCAATCTGGGGATTTTTCTTTCTCCACTCAATCCATGTCACTGCACCTGCTTTGAGTAAAGTTAGATGCTCTCGATTTGCCATTTTCTCTCCTTTACTCCTGACGCCCACCCAAAGAATTTACCCGACCTGCCACACTTTCAATGGCCGTTAACGCTCCCGCCGCACCTGCTAGAATATCCTGTTCCTGTCCACCTAAGTAAAGCCGTCCAAAACTACCTACAGCTTGAACCTCAAGAATATTAATCCTCGCTGCTTTCTCCGCTTCATTGGCAGCCAGTGCGGCGTAAGCAGCAGGCTCCACTTCTAATACATATAGTGTTTGACCTGCTAGTAGTAGCTGTCCCCGGCGCGTGCGATTAATCAGTTGTGTTTGATAAGCATCGATGTTGCGGATAATCTGACTAGAAATAACACGCGGTTTGAGACATTCCTCTCTTTTGACTCCTAGTGCTGCCAAAATAGCTTGACCAGCTGCTCGCGTTTCGCCTTGGGAGCTAGAATGAACTTCCAATAGTCCGTATAATCGTTCAACTACCTGTACTCCTGGACGGACAGAGGCAGATTTCAGGGCTATATCCGTAATCTTATTAATTTCGATACCAGGAGAGATTTCAATCCACAGTGATGTATCTCCTGGTAATGGTAAGAAGCCTTGAGCTACTGTTCCCATATATGCTGCATGTTGAGGTTGCAGGTTGTCGAGAAATACGAAACTGCGTAATTCTATGCCCAAGATTTTGCTCTCCAGTCGTGAGGGTAAAAGTTATCTATATGCAAGATATAAGCGCCTAACTTGACAATATAGGGTATTGAGCAGCGCAAAATCCGTTTAATATATCTACACGTGTGTGTCAAATCGCAATTATAGAAGCCAATGCTTATTTAGAAGACCATCGTCGTCGTGGGATAAAATCTACTTTGATCAGACGACATAATTTTTGTTTAACACAGCTGCTTTGTAAATACCTTGACCATTTTACATTACCCCAGTTTTACTCCAAATATTTCCGAAACATATTACAATCGGAACCGCAAGGATTTAGATATCAATGAATATGGCTCTTTCTTGCTATAGTTATTCTTCCAAAACTCTTCCCACAAACGCCTGTAACTTCCTCTCCCTATCCTCCAAATCAGGCAAATAACTGCTAAACTAAGAGAATTAAAAAATATTAACCCCGACGAGTTAGTTTAATTATTTTGGCAACTACCTTGAGATAGATAGGGTAAACATTACGCGCTTTTTCATGAGGAATCTCTGGCTAGGAATGAAAAATCCCTACTACATATTTTATTGATTTTGTCAATATGTAATCCCTAGTATGGTCTAATAAATCAGCAAGGCCTTCTGTAGACTGAATCTATATTCATGCTTTTAGTAGATGTAGTTATGACTTTGCAAATGCAATGATATATATGTACTCGAACAATAAATAGTTGCTGTTGTTCAAATAAAAAAATCAGACTTTATCAGACTCCAGTAACTTTGGGTTTTAGCCAATTGTTTGATGTTTTGAGAAGGTAATACAATGAATAAAATCCTAAAACGCACACTTCTACCCAGCCTCATGGCTGCAAGTTTAGCTGGTGTCACCTTAGTTCCCGCCAAACCCGCTGCTGCTGACGACCAAGTACTGAGAGACGCAGGTATTGGTGCTGTTACCAACGTTGTCACCGGAGCTGTTAGGGGAAATGGTAGTGTATTAGGCAATGCTGTTAAGGGTAGTGTGACTGGTGCGGCCGTAAATGGTGCAAATGGTCTGAGAAACACTCGCGGTCGCCGTCACCGGAACCTTGGTCAAGATGTCGGAGTTGGTGCAGGGGCTAGCGCAGTCACAGGCGTAGTTACTGGCGATGGCAGAGATACCGTTGGCAATGCTGTTGATGGTGCCGCTGTCGGTGCAGCAATCCATCTATTAACCAATGGTAAATAATTCGTAAAGTCATCAGCTGAAATATTTTCCAACGGTTAACGAACCTATCCTTCCCTAGTTCCTCTCTCTCCGAAAAGGAGCAAGCCAACCTCCCTTCCTGACTAAGGAAGGGAGGTTGGCGGGTTAGATTTATATTGAGATATATGTCAACTGTCAAAATCGTATGATGTTAGACTTAATACACCTAATACTAAGACCTAGCCCTTCAACGCCTTTCTAAAGTTTCGACGATAGGATTGATTTGTAATAAACAAAGCTGGCCATAGCAAAGATAAACGAATACGATTGCTCAAGGCTGGATTAAAATTAGTCCGCTCAAACCCATTCCAAAACTTCAAAACGCCGACTCCGTAGGCGACTATCAAGGCAAAAATAATAAAGTTACCCATTCCCATCAACTCCGTTAGTAACTGACAGAATTTAAGTTAAGTTTTACCACACGAGGTAAGCACTTCATAACCAACATCGAGAAGGTATCAATAAACTCCTCAGTCTCTGACATCTAAGTTCAGTTAAATACACATTCTCTTATTCCAGTGTAGAGTAGCCTCACCCATTGCAACTAGTTATCAGTGGTGGCAAGCTAGTCAAAGGACGTAAAAACATCATTTCATCATTAGACATCTCCAGAAATTAAATATGCGTTATCCAAAACCCTTGTAGAGACGTAGCAGTGCTACGTCTCTACATTCATTTTCACCAGATGTCTATTGATATACTGAAACTGTAATCGCGCTAGTTGGAGGCTCAATACTTTGCACCTGTCGTCCAAAGGCTTGAGGCGGGCTAGATAGTAATGAAGTGGCCCTGATTATCCTTATGCTTCATCTACCCACCCAATAAAGATAATATAGTTCATCACTCGTCCAGCCTCTCTCAAAATCTTTGATTGGAACAATTTTCAAATCATTGCGGTTGACATTCAGTTTTTTATTTAAAATCAGCAAAATTTTCTTTTGCTCATCTTGATTCTTGAGGAGGAAATTAATTTGGCTTAATATCTCAGCTTGTTCGACATCTTGACGACCTTTTTTAAATAGGGTAAAGCTTCCCATTCTTTGAAGCTCAGGATAGTAAAACTTTCGATTATTTTCATCAAAAATATTGCCACAGATGCTATTAAAATCTGAGGTAAAACTTATTCATTTATCAAATAATCTCCTGATTCTTTAATTTTTCCCCATTTCTACTTATCGTAGCTTTCTGGTATACCTACTGGTGATAAACCTGCGATCGCTCGTAAATTTTGGCAACGAATCAACTCGGTAAAATTGAAACTGGCACGCCCTTCAATTTTGGCTACCGCTTCAATTGCAGATAATAGGTGCTGTGCTGCTTCAGCTTCCGAATGACCGCGCCGCTGTGCTATTTTAATTGCAGCAGCATCGGCATTTAACTCTGACTCTTGAGATTTATTAGTACGCCAGATCCGAAAAGCAGCGATCGCACTTAATCCCCCAGCTACAGCTACACCCACCACATCTGACTGTGCTGCTTCCAAGAATCCGCCTAACAACCCAGCTAACACCGCACCTTGATAAATGTCCGATTTAAACCACTTCACCCCCGTTAACCAGCTAACCATCTGCAACAGCAGCAAGTCTCGTTGCGGCTTTGTCAAGCGACGCCACAAATCGAAATTAATATATATCGGTCGCGCCTGATTCCAGGGTTGGGGAAAGGAGGCATCAATCACTTTTGGCTGCTCTGGCTTACTAACAAGTTTTGTCGTCATCCGACCAGAAGCAGGCATCACATCTAACAAACGGCGAATTTCAACATTTGGCTCCATAAATTTAATTATCGAAAATTTGGGTTTAAAACCCTGTCATTCTAGGATGGCTTTATCCGAGTCATGGTATCATAAAAAAGTGGTAATTTAAGGTCGAACCATGATTGTTTACGAGTTCAAGGTGAAAGGTAAAGATCAGCAATATCGCGCAATTGACGAGGCTATTCGGACATCACAGTTCATTCAAAATAAGTGCCTGCGCTACTGGATGGATAACAAGGATTCAAAAGTAGATAAGTACGCTTTGAATAAGTACTGTGCCGTATTAGCTGCTGAATTTCCCTTTGCTGATGAACTAAACTCAATGGCAAGACAATCTGCTGCTGAACGTTCTTGGTCAGCAATAGCTAGATTTTACAATAACTGTAAGAAAAAAGTTAAGGGTAAAAAGGGGTTTCCAAAGTTTAAGCAAAACTGCCGTTCCGTTGAATACAAAACATCAGGATGGAAGCTCTCTGAAACCCGTAAAGCCATAACTTTCTTAGGTAAAAAGGGTATTGGAACCCTGAAATTAAAGGGAACATACAACCTTAATTATTACGACATCAAACAAATTAAGCGTGTCCGCTTAGTGCGTCGCGCTGACGGGTATTATGCTCAATTTGCAATCGATGTTGATATTAAGGTAGAGAGTCAACCAACCAATCAAATAGTTGGCATTGATTTAGGGCTGAAGTATTTCATTGCCGATAGCAAAGGTAATGTGGAACCTTCACCCCAGTTCTATCGGAAATCTGAGAAGCAGTTAAACCGAGCTAATCGCAAAAAGTCCAAGAAATTTAGTTTAGCGAAGAAAAAGACTAAACAAAGACAATCTAACAATTACCACAAAGCTAGAAACAGATATGCCCGTAAGCATTTAAGGGTAAGTAGGCAACGAAAAGAGTATTGCTTAAGACTGGCATACTCCGTCATCCAATCTAACGATTTGGTAGCCTATGAAGATTTAAATGTGAAAGGGTTGGTAAAAAATCGACATCTAGCTAAATCAATTTCTGATACTGGATGGTACACTTTCCGCAGTTGGTTGGAATATTTTGGGCATAAATATGGGAAGGTGACTGTTGCTGTTCCTCCCCATAATACAAGCCAAAATTGCTCTCACTGTGGTGAGAAAGTGAAAAAATCTCTATCTACAAGAACCCATGTTTGCCCTCATTGCAACTACGTGGCGGATAGGGATGTGAACGCTAGCATCAACATTTTGAGACTAGGACTGAGTACGGTAGGGCATACCGGAATTTACGCTACAGGAGATTTGCCCTCTTGGGCGGTTGGTGTAAGCCTGCTGTCTAACGGCGAGTCTATGAATGTAGAATCCTCCTACCAATAGGCGCGAGGAGTGTCAATAGCCATAATGTGCATAGTAACTAAGTGTGTAAAAAATAAACTTTTCGTGTTAACCTTTGATTTGTGAGATGCGATCGCGGTCTTGAATAGATTCAAATCAAGACATGAAAATACTGATTAAGCAGTTTGATCGTGTGGCGGAATTCTATAGTATCCCTTTGCCGCCCAATTCAAAACCTCAAAGTTTTGGATCACCATTGAGACTACACTTGTAACTACATGGATGCTTTTGCTCCCCTCCCGCCTGAATGGACAAATCAGGCAGTACATGCATACAATTTTTGCTGTCCTAACTGCCACTCAAGTAGCCTAGAAGCTGAAAAAGTTTGGCTAAATCGGCGATCGCCTGTACTTACAGAAGACCGTCGTCGCAAATGGCAAGAGTTCTACTACTGTCAGTGTGGTTCTGCGTGGTGGGCTTGGAGTAGCGATCGCCCCCCAAAAGATATATCAAATCAGTCAGATTATAATCCCACATAGCTAATTTTCTTCCCAAACAAAACCCCACCTAAAAGTGGGGTTTTGTTTATCTAATTCCGAGCTTTAGATTTTATCACCAATTTTAGAAGGTGAAGGTAGTACGTAGAGTACCGACATATTCAGTATCGTTATTGTTGTTGTTCTCTGGATTGAAAATTACCAACAAACCAGGTGTGACTTGAATATTATCGGAAACCTTGTATTTGTAAAGACCCTCTAAGTGATAAGAGGTACCAGTGTCAAAAGGACTACCTGTTGTTACGCTGCCACCAGTAACTTTGGGTGCTTGACCAAAGATAATACCTAAAACGTTGCCTTCTTTGCCAAAGTCTCTCAAAGCAAGTGTTGCACCATAGTACCAAATCTCTGCATTTTGACTAGGGCCACTAAGAGTAGATGCAGTTGTGTAACCTCCCCAACCACTAAGAGCCAACTTCGGGCTAAATTGGAAGGTAGCTTCTACACCGTAATTGTTGGATTCAGCGCGAATACCAGCCACAGTCCCAAAGGGGCTGTTAGCAAAAGCGCTACCTGTACTTTGGAAGAAGTTGTTAGCAGCATTGCCAGCTAGGTAGGTGTGGGCATAGGTCAGACCAATATTGAAGGCTTTGTTGGGTTTGAAAGATAACTGTCCGAAGATAGTGCTATCACCATTGAATAGCCCGTTATTAGCGGCGGGATTATTAGCACCAAAGGCATTAATGATAGTACCGTTGTTACTACTCTGTGCTAAATAAGCACCACTCAAGCTAATAGGACCTTTAGGATTAAAAGTCACAGTCAAACCAGCACCATTTTGACCTTGACGGTAGATGGGGCTGAAACGTCCATACCGAGAGATAGCACCTGTACCACTGCTCTTAAAGTCAGGATTGAAAACGTCGACGTTTTCGTATAGCTCACTATTGCTAACATCAACTTTGACGCGTACTGCATCCTTAAGGTTGAAAGCATAGTTGATTTTATCTATGCTAACGCTGTTGTCGGAAGGATTTGTGTCATAGCCCAAGCGGGTCATGTTAGTACCGGTCACACCACTATTACTGATGGTATTCCCAGCTTGCAGACGGATTTGCAACTGGTCTGTACCAGTGAAACTGCTGTACAAGTTCAAACGAACTCGGTCACTAAAAGTCGTGTTGGAATTCAATTTGTTAGTAGAAGGAACAGCACTAGAAGTAGATGCTCTGTTGCCACCAAAAGCGTCAGACACGCTGAAAATTGCTTCCCCAACCAACTTGGTGGTAGTTGAGAATTGATGAGCTTCCAACTCAGAAGTGCGGGCTTCTAATCCATCTACACGACCGCGCAGAGTTGCTAGTTCAGCAGCATATTCTTCTTGTAAGCGCTGTAAAGTAGCCAGGTCTTGTTTGCTGACCAAATCGGCTGTAGCTGTAGCAATCAGTTCGTTAACCCGGTCTAAACAGGCATTCAAACCTGCGGCAAATTCATAACGGGTCAAAGCACGGTTCCCACGATAGGTACTGTTGGGATAACCTGCAATACAGCCATAGCGCTCAACTAGTGATTGCAAAGCTTGGAATGCCCAATCCGTAGGCTGTACGTCCGAAAATTGCGAAACTGATGTTACCTGATCAATATTGTTAGACTCTTGAGCTTCAGATAACTGGGAAACATTTGTATCGTTGACTTCAGCAGCTAAGGCACTATTTGCAGTGAAAAATGCAGCAGCTAAAACAACTGGACTAACCTTAAGAAGATTCCAGAACCGTTTTGTCATGTTATTTACTCTCACTCACACCTACTAATCCGATGATGGTAAAATGCTTAAAGCACCTTACTTTCAGGAATTTTACACACAATCACACCCACGATTATACATTTATCCTCTGAGAAATACAAGTCATTTAATATAGTGCTGAACTATAATTTTTAATGAATTTATTTGGTATGCACAAAATAATGCGGCGCTTGTGACGTAGAACTGTCCCTTCTTCCTCAAGCTCTTGTAGGAGTCGGGTAACTGTTACTCGCGTAGTATTTAACACTTCAGCAATATCTTGATGGGTAACATTTAAATCAATTAGCTTGCCCTTATCTACTTCACGTCCAAATTTTTCACTTAACCATACCAAAAATTGCCATAAACGTAGCGAAATTGGTTTTCGATGCACAATACTTAGTAGATCCTCTGCCTGTTGAATGTGAGACAACAAAGCATTAATATCTTGATGCCACAGATGAGGTGGCACAATGCTTACTTCTACGCCAGTGAGGCATTCAATTTGGTAAGGCTTGACCTTAGACAAAGGATAGCCAATAATATCCCCTAGTCCCCAATAACCGAGAGTGATGAATGTTCCATCTTCACTCCAAGTTAAAGTACGAACTGCACCATGCTCAATACGCCAAAGTACGTCATTTTGAGGTGGAATTACTTCCCGACGGGTAAATATCTGCTGGGGTAATTGTCCGCCCAAGGCAGAGCCATTTGACACGGCAGAGGAGTTTGAAGTAGGACTTGTGGAATACATCATTAACCGTAACTACACAATTATCAGGGAATCTCGCTATTGAGAATGATTAAGAAACTCTAATAATTTGTATCAGAATCTACCTGTATATTTAAAAGTCTATTCTTCTCAATCAGAGCGAAGGACTAACTCCAAATTTTCTGATGGCAACAACTTTTGGTTTAAGGTATCTATCAGTCAGATAGACCCGGAATTTTTTAGTTGTTTATCCGTTACTTTAATTGTGCAAGTTTAAGAAGAGGTAAGCTTTTAGTAAAATGTTTAACTAACTTAATTTTTAATAATTTGGTATTTTCTGAAGACTAAGTAAGTATGTAGGCACAAATAATTATGAAGATTAGGGTAGAAATGGTGCTGATTTCAGCTGGATTCAGATCCCCGACTTCTTGAAGAAGTTGGGGATCTGGGCAACACGTCCATTAAGAGCGTTGACCAGTGACAATATATGCTACTCTTTGACCAATATTAGTGGCATGATCTGCCATGCGTTCTAGACAACGAATTGCCAGTGCTAGTAGTACAATTGGCTCGACAACACCAGGTACATCTCGTTGTTGGGCTAAAGTCTGATAAACGCGATCGTAGGCATCATCGACAGTATCATCTAGGTGCTTTAAACGGCGTCCACCAGCTTCATCGAAATCTCCCAAGGCCTTTAAACTAGTTGCTAGCATCGCTTGGGCGTGAAGGGACATAGCTTCAATTTCTGGCAAAGACGTATGAGGCGCATAAGGAAAAATTTTAATTGCAATCTCAGCCAAATCTTCTGCATAATCGCCAATGCGCTCTAAATCTCGCACCAACTGCATAAAGGCACTTAAACAGCGCAAATCTTGAGCCGTAGGCGCTTGCAGCGTCATAATTGCCGTACAGTCTGACTCGATTTGTCTATAAAAGCGATCGATTTTTTTATCTAATCGGGGAAGTTCTTCAGCTGCTGTTAAGTTACGAGCAAATAACGCTTGGTGGCTGAGGCGAAACGATTGTTCTACCAAGGCACCCATGCGTAATACATCCCGTTCTAAGCGCCTAATGGCGCGTGCGAGTTGTGGTCTTTGAGGATTGGGACTATAATCGATAGCTTTCACACTTGTTGTCTCAAAGGTGAAGATATTACTAACTATAGTCTTGGCTTAGGGAGTTTGCCATAACTTCAGGAAATTGGAGCTGCATCCACGCACCACCGGTTTCTGGATGGTTCATCGCTTTGATTGAACCACCGTGGGCGATGAGAATTTGCTCAACGATCGCTAATCCTAATCCATTGCCAATGATCGCTCCGATGGAGTTACTATCTTGAGGGGAATGGGTTCGGGCTTTATCTCCTCGATAAAATCGCTCAAAAATATGGGGTAAATCTGCCTCAGAAAATCCGACTCCAGAATCAATCAGATTTATTTCCAAGATTGGGGAAACAGCATCGCTCTCATTATTAATTGAGCGGATTTTTGCTTGGACGTGAATGCTTGTATCAGGAGGACTGTACTTAATGCTGTTGTCTAGCAAGTTGAGAAAAACCTGGTAAATCCTGGCTTTATCTGCCTTAATCCAAATATTTTCGGGGCCAGAATAAGAAAAAGACAGATGTTGACGCTGTGCCAAGGGTTCTAGAGTTTCCCAAACAGATGTAATTAGCGATCGCAATTCTACAGCTTTGGCTTGCAATTGGATATTTGGGTTTGCTTCCATTTGGGTAAGATCTAACCAGCTTTGCACTAAGTTAATCAGCCGATCAACTTCTTGCATCAAACGGTTAACCCAACGATTTAAAGGTGGTTCTAAGCGGTTTTGTAAAGTTTCTACAACTAAGCGAATCGAAGTGAGCGGCGTTCTGAGTTCGTGTGCTAGATCAGAAAAAGAGCGATCGCGCACTTGATTTATATCTAATAGGGGTTGACGATTTTCCAAAAAGACTCCCACTTGTCCATTGGGTAAAGGCAAGCTAGAAGCCCGCAAAGCTAGAGATTTGATTGTTGCCATCTCTGCCGCATCATCACAAGATGGATGAAATATCCATTCTCCCCTTTGTGGTTTTTGCAAATCACGAGTTTGCTCAATTAAATGGTCGAGTTCATAAGACCGTACCAATTCCAATAATAAGCGCACCTGTTCTGGTTGCCACCTTTGCAGATACAAAATTTCCTGCGCCTGTCGATTGCACCACAGCAGTTGATTTTCCTCATCCACCTGCAAATATCCCACTGGTGCAAAATCTAGCAGGTCTTGGTAAGTTTGCAACGACTGCTGTAAATCTTGCCGCTGCTGCTTCACCATCGCTATTTCTTGCCGCAACCCAGGAATCAACAGCAGTCCCATCTTGGAAGAATGGGAGGTTAACGGTCGGAGTAAGCGCCCCAGGTAGCGGTTAAGTTGAACCTGTTGCCAAACCCAAAACCCAATGCCTACCGCTAAACCCAGAAAAAATCCCAATAAAAGCATTTGAGTTGTTAGTTTCTTGGTGACTATTAAAAACTAACAACTATCTAAACTAATTATCCAAACCTATAGCCAAAACCTCGTACAGTCACAATATATTCGGGATGGCTGGGGTCTTGCTCTAATTTTTCGCGCAACCACCGAATATGAACGTCTACAGTTTTACTATCGCCGACAAAATCAGGCCCCCAAACCTGATCGAGCAATTGTTCGCGTGACCATACCCGACGGGCGTAACTCATAAACAGTTCCAGCAAGCGGAACTCTTTGGGAGAAAGACTCACTTCTTGACCGCGAACCAGCACGCGACATTCTTGGGGATTCAAGGAGACATCCTTAAATTTTAATACTGGTATTTGGGGTAAATTACTTAGGCGTTGGCGACGGAGTAAAGCCCGACAACGAGCCACTAATTCACGCATACTAAAGGGTTTGGTCAGATAGTCATCAGCGCCCACCTCTAACCCCAAAACCCGGTCAGTTTCACTACCCTTAGCACTAAGCATTAAAATAGGTACTGGGTTGCCTTGATGACGCAGCAAACGGCAAATATCTAGCCCATTGATTTGAGGTAGCATCAAATCTAGAATGACCAGATCGAAGGGAAGTTCCCCTGAATTGGTTTCAAAACTTTTGAGATACTCGATAGCAGACCGCCCATCGGGGGCAGTTATCACCCCATAACCTTCTTCTTCCAGAGCTACAGCTAGCATTTCCTGGATTAATTCTTCATCTTCTACTACTAGAATACGGCTGGTTTGTCCAATGTCCGTTCTAGCAGAATATTTGGTCGATTCAGTGGTGTACATTGATATCACAAAAGTCTAGGACTGTGCTTGTATCAATTAGGATTATTGAGTCTATTATCCCGCCTTACTGTAACCGCGCTTCTACTAAGGTTAATTCTTTTAGATTTTCTTTACAAAAAGTAACATATACCACAGTAGTCTGATCAAACAGGAGTCAGAATGGGCTACGCCCCGCTGCGCTAACAGAATTCAGAATACTCTACCCATAAAGGGATAGAGTTTTCAGGCGAGAATATTGTAATTTTTTTCGCCCACCAGGGGCGAAAGCGCGTAGCGGGACGTTCGCGGTAGCGTCTCTAAGAGTTGTACGGTTTTAACCAATATTCATTAGACATCTCCAGAAATTAAATATGCGTTATCCAGAGTCCTTGTAGAGACGTAGCACTGCTACGTCTCTACATTCATTTTCACCAGATGTCTATTACCCACTCGTACAGAATTCATACTGAATTCTGACTCCTGAGTTCTGAATTCTTCTTATAAATCGTCAATCACTATGGCTGCAAGCTTCTAAGAATTTGTCTTGACAAGAGGAGATTCGGTTAGGTATATTTGTTTTAGTACAGAAGTACTATTGAGTCTCAAAGGGAAAACTATACCTGAAAAACAGAAGGACACATCTGTGGAAAATTCGTACCCACTTAAGTGTTGGATGTTGATCATTTCAGTATTTCCACTGCGTTAAAAATGTTAATTCAAAGGCTACTCTGATGTCTGCATAGGGTAGTCATTAGTATGGCTTGCTACCCAATAAATCATTTGCCTATTGAAGGGAGTTGGAAGATGACTACAGTTGGAGTCAAGGACAGCAAACAACAACTAATGCAAGCATTTCAACAAATTATTATCCAAAGAAAAAAGCTGGAATCTAAAATAGCAACCAAACAAGAGGAAGCAGAAAAGGCAAAAAGTCAAGAGATTCTGCAAGCAGCTTCTGCATATACAGTTGATAGTATTGTCAAAGGTTTAGCTGATTTGCAATTGGAGTTTGGCAGTATTCTTAACGCATTATCTGAAAAATTAGCTCAAGAAAATTCTAAGTTAGATGAATTGAACCGAGCTATAGAAATTGAAACTCAACGCCTACAAGAACTGCAACAAATCAGAGTTGTTGCAGATACTCTAGACGTTTTGAGTCAAGAACACCAAGAAAAATTAAAAATTCTTGAACAAGATACTATTAGTAAAAGGGAAGCACTAGAGAAAGAAATTACAATTAGGCGGAAGGAATGGCAAAAAGAGCAAGCGGAGTATGAAGAAAAACTCCAGGCATATAATGAGTTATTAGCCAAAGATCGCCAGCAAGAACAAGAAGAATCTCAGTATAAGTTAGAAACTACTCGTAAACTCAATAGAGACAGCTACGAAGCGATAAAGCGCCAACAACAAAGGGAAATACAAGAAAATTCTCAAAAGAAAGAGAAAGATTGGGCAGAACGAGAAAAAATATTTGCTGAACGCCAACCACTCTTTGCAGATTATGCACAAAAAGTAACTGCATTTCCTAACGAACTGGAAGAAGCTGTTAAGAAATCTAGAGAAGAAGCAATTAAAGAAACAAGCCAAAAAGCTAAAATTGAGGCTGATTTATTTGAAAGAGAATGGGAATCTAACAAACAGAGCTATGAACAAAAAATTCAATCTCTGGAAGAAACAATTAAGAAACAGTCTGAGCAAATAGAAGGCATTTCTGCTCAATTGCAAACTGCATTAAAACAAGCACAAGACTTAGCTATGAGGGCTTTTGGTAGTTCTAATCCTAAATAGTTGTGAGTCTATAGCATCTTAATCATCTTTAATTCCTGAAGAGGAGGTTTGTTGTGGTGGGGAAAAAACCGACTGATAAGAATACTAAAGTAGAAATTCTTCAGGCGTATGAGGAGTTAGCTAAAGAAAAAGCAGCGCTAAAATCGGAACTCGATCAAGTTGCCAAAGAAAACCAGTCTGGAACTAAAGAACAGCCTAAATTAGAACAAAAAACAGCTATGAATCAGCTTTCTAGTGTCCAACAAAAGATGAATAATACAATTGAAAGCTTGGCGAAGATTCAATTAGGTTTTGGCAGTGCTGCTAATGAATTATCAGAACAGCTAACCACAAAATCCTCTAAGTTGGAAGAAATTAGGCGAACTTTAGAAGAAGAAATTCAACAATTAAGGCAGTTGCACAATTTAGAAATTTCTGATGATATCTTGGATACTCTCATCCAAGCCTATGAAGATAATACTAAAGCTTATGAGGAAGAATATACCCGACGTTCTGAAGTGTTATTTCAAGAAATACTAGAGCAAAGGAATGCTTGGGGAAAAGAACAGGAGGAACAGCAACGGACGATAAAAGAACGGAATGAAAACTTGAATAAAACTAGACAACGCGATGCTTCAGAGTATAAGTATAATTTAGAACTCCAGCGGCAACTGCAAAATGACGAATACGAACAAGAGCAGAAAGGGCTATATAAGCAACTGGAAGAATTACTACAAGAGACAGAAAAGCAATGGGCTGAACGGGAGAAAGCAATTTCTGAACGAGAGAAACAATTTGAAGAGTTAAAAGCTAAGGTAGAGGCTTTTCCGAAAGATAAAGAAGCAGCCATTAAAAAAGCTACGGAAGAGGGCAAAGGCATTGCTCACTACCAAGCTAAAATAAAATCAGATTTATATTCTAAGGAAGTGGAAGGGCAAAAGCGTTTCTATGAACAAAGACTGCAATCTCTAGAACAAACTATTACTAATCAAGAAACGCGAATTCAAAATCTTTCTAAACAACTTGAATCCGCTCTCAAACAAGTTCAGGATTTGGCTGTTAAAGCTATTGAAGGTACTTCAAATGTTAATTCATATCAGGCAATCAAAGAAATAGCTTTAGAACAGGCAAAGACTCAAGCAAAAAATAAATAAGCTGATTGATTTTTGATGGTAATTGTAGAGACTTAATTTAATTTAAGTCTCTATCGCAATCCTGAATTATTGGCGAACACCAAAATCCCCAACTTATTAAATTAAGTCGGGGATTTGCTGGTTACTGTGCTGAGTGCTGAGTGCTGAGTGCTGAGTACTCTCAGTACTCAGTACTTTTGCACTATGGTAAAAGCCCCGCCCGAAGTCAAGCGGAATCAACAATTCGTTTGGAGGTTGATACCCCGCTCGCAAGTGGCGCGGTCTTTCAACTCAGCACTCGGTACTCGGTACTCAGCACTCTTCATTATACAAGTAACTGTGATACTTTTATTCGGTTTTCTTTGGTTTTTTGATATCTGAGGGAGGTTGTATTTTCTTCTTCTTTGTTCCGCTAGCCTGTGTTTGATTTGATGCTTTGTTGGAATTTTGTTCTTGACTAGACATAATACTAAGTTGTAAAATCTAATGCAATATTATCTACATCACGGGTGTTCTTGATTACATCAATATATCACAGAGAATTTAAGTTTAACTAAAAAAAGTTATTAGATAATGTTGCTTAAAGTAGCTAAAGTCCACGCAGAAATTAGTGATGCGCGAAATGATTTTATTCCCTTCGGGACGCTTCGCGAACACAAGTTAACGACTCGATTGGTACGTGAAAACCAAACGATTGCTGTTGAGGACTTAGCTGTGAAGAATATGGTTACAAATAGAAAACTTGCTCTCTCTATTAGTGACGCTAGTTGGGGTGAATTGGTCAGACAGCTTGAATATAAATGCGATTGGTATGGTCGTACTTTTGTCAAAATTGACCGATGGTTTCCTAGCTCTAAGCGATGTGGACATTGTGGACATATTGTAGATAAATTACCTTTAAATATCAGAGAGTGGGATTGTCCAAAATGCAGCACACATCACGATAGAGATGTCAATGCTGCTAAGAACATTTTGGCTGCGGGACTCGCAGTTTCAGCGCCAGTCACTCATGGGGGAAACCCCCATCGCCCTTGGCGTCTCCCCTTGGGAGAAGACCGCGCTGGCTTGTCTGTGGAGCGAACATAAGACCCGATAGAGATATCTCTAAAAGGCAGTTGCAAAAAACCAGCAATGGAAAGAAACAGAAACCTAAGTCGTGAGTCTTAGGAATCCCCGACCGTTTACGGCGGGGAGGATGTCAAATGAGTCAGCGATCGCTAAGTAGATTTACACTGGAATCTCTATGACAAACTCTGTTCCTTCGCCAAGCACAGAATTGCAACTCAACCGCCCATTATGGATTTCCTCGACGATTTGACGAGCGATCGCTAATCCTAATCCCGTTCCTTTGCCAACCTCTTTAGTTGTAAACAGGTGGTTAAATATCTGCGCTCTAATCTCCTCTGGCATCCCCTGACCGTTATCTCTAATGCGAATTATTACTGTGCTTTGGTCAGTGGATACTTCGGTGTGAATGAGTATTTGCTGATATTCATCTCGCACTTGGGCATAAGAATGCCCCTCAATGGATGTATCTAAGGCATCAATGGCATTGGCAATGATATTCATGAATACTTGATTTAGCTGTCCTAAAAAGCACTTGACGGGTGGTAAATTGCCGTATTCGGTGACGACTTCGATCGCTGGACGTTTTTCATTAGCTTTGAGGCGATACTTCAAAATTAACAAAGTACTCTCAATACCTTCATGGAGATTACAAGCAACTTTTTCGGCTGTATCGGCTCTAGAGAAGGTACGTAGACTGGTACTAATATCTTTAATCCGTTCTGAAGCCACCTTCATCGAACTTACTAACTTTGGTAAGTCTTCAATCAAGAATTCTAGGTCAATTTTTTCGCTATGCTCAATAACTGCGATCGCAGGAGTGGGATGATGTTCTTCAAATAATTGGATATGGGTGAGTAAGTCTTGAGTATACTCTTCGGCATTGTTGAGGCTACCTTTGAGAAATCCAACGGGATTATTAATTTCATGTGCCACCCCAGCAACTAAATTGCCCAAGGTTGCCATTTTTTCATTTTGCACCATTTGTAATTGGGTGCGCTCAAGTTCTTGCAGCGATCGCTCTAGTTGATGGGAATAATTCTGGGATTCTTGATAAAGACGGGCATTTTCTAGAGAGATGGCGGCTTGAGTGCATAGCAGTTGGATCACTTCGGTGCGATCGCGAGTAAATACACCAATTGTTAGCGGATTTTCTAGATATAGCAACCCGATGATTTTACCCTGGTTTAATATCGGCGTACACAAGACACTCTTAGGTTGTTGCTGCATGAAATATGGATCGGCAATAAAATCAGTTTGTGCTGTTGCATCATCCAGCACAACAGTTCTTAAGCTGTGTTTGACATAGTTTACTAATGTAATCGGAATGCCTTCGTTGGTTGATAATGGTACAGATAGTAGGGTAACTGCTTCATTGATATTGGCTACAGCTTCAACCACTAGGTTGTCTTGTTGAAGTACAAGCAGAATAGCTTTTTGTGCCCCAGCATTTTCCATGATCACTTGCAAGAGAGTAGTGAGTACTTGCTCTAATTTAATTTCACTGGAAAGAGCTTGTGAGGCTTTGAAGATGGTGGACAAATCGAGGGTTTCAGAAATACTGCTGCTAGAAAGATTTGTGTGAATGGTTTGATGTGTGAACGATGATGTATCGATGCTTGAACTCAGTTGCAAGCGATTTAGTTGCCCTTGCAAGACGGGAAAAAGGAGTTGAGGATAGCGTTTTTCTAAGTCCTCGGTTTTGGCTTTAGCACCCCAACGGGCATAGCAATAATAAGCTTCCTGCATGTAAACTTGAGCGATTTTTTCTTTGCCCCAGTCGAGGTAAAACTTAGCAGCTAATTCATTACTTAAGGCTTCTTCTTGGACATATTTGTTTTCTTTAGCTAGAGTTATGGCGCGATCGTACAATTCCATTGCTTTGTTGTTTTGCAGCAAAACCCGATGCCGTTCTGCCTCGACTAAGTAAAATTTGTGTTGATGATTCATCGGGGCATGATGCGCCCATTTTTTCAGTTTTTTCTGATGAGATGTTACTTTTTTAAGAATCTGTTTTTGCTCAGTCGCCTTTGCTGTAGGGTAGAGATTCAGTTGGGTTAGCGCCTCATAAAAATAAACTATTGGTACAATTGCCGCCGATGTTACCCCATCTAAATAGGTTATGGCATTAATTGCTGCCTCAGATGCTCCGGTATAATTTTCAAACAGGTAGCAAAGTATGAGTTCATTGGCATAGCTAAAGCTTAATCCAGTGCGATCGCCTGCTTGTTGTTGTAATGGACGAATAGTTTGGGCATCATAAACGGCACCTGATAAGTAGCTGGGATTAGTAGGCTGTCCCAATAAATTTAAGATGGCTTGACGAAATGAATTAATATATATCTGAGGTTTTTCTTGTCTAAAATTGTTGTAGACCTCAGCATAATCACCCATCTGTTTTTCTAACTCGGCTAATTCCTGCCCCATCAAATATCCATGAAAACTACAGCTATAGCTAGCCCAAGCAGCATATTCAATATCTCCTGTTTCTAACCCCACTTGATAGGCTTCAGTTAACGGTGCAATTGTGTCTTGAAGTGCTTGATGCCAGTGATTAATAAATGTTTGAACAATGAAGAAGGTTCTCGCTTTTAATTCCTTGCTATGGAATTTTTCGAGAACTTGTAATGCTAATTGACCAAATTTATAACCTGTCTCAATATTTCCTAGAATGCCACACTCAATCAATCCATACCAAGCATAGCCAAAGGCTGATGCTGCCGCATTGCCGTACTGCATCGATAAATTGACTTCGCTCAAAATTATCGGTGGCAGTAAATCTGGACGAGCAATATAAGCTGTTGAATTCGTACTAGCTAAAATTCGGATTGCGGCTAGTTGCTTGCCCCCTGTCATGTCAGGTAAATCAATCAAATTTAAAGGAGATTTACCTAAAAATCGTAACTTGGTTTGGGCTAAACTAAGTAATGTTTGCGTTTGATTTGCTTGAGGAGATAGTTTAACACCTAAGAGATTTAACAGTGCGATCGCAGTCTGAATCGAATCCTCAAAACGACTCTGGGCTAAATAAGATTGGATTTGGATTTCAATCGATTTAACCCGATCTAGTAAGACTTTAGCATGTTGTTGAACTTGCTTGACAAACTCTTCTACCTGATCAAATTGACCCATAAGGTAGGCTGCCGAAGCAGCTTCTTCATGCAGGGCTAATGTGAGTGAATACTGTTGTTGCCAGCTATCTGTTCTCAATAGCTGAATACCACAACTGATATATTCTATTGTATTAGCATAAGCCGTTGATAGTTTAGCTTTTTGCCCAGCCAGCAAATTTAACTGTGCTAATTGATCTCGATCGGACTGTCGAGTGATTAGCTTTACACCAATATTTAACTGATTAACAATCTCAAAAATTCTCTCTTCTTGCTTTTTAATAGATATTTTGCTTAATAGCAGTTGACCAATTTGCAGATGGATAGATTGTTTGTCTGCATCTGGGATCCCTAGCTATCTAATTGGTATACAAAGCAGGTAAGCTGATATTACACCTACCATCGGTAAAAAATTAGTGATAGTAAAGTTGCCTCGCCATCG
>NZ_JBALDZ010000015.1:0-3392 GCF_036917155.1 Nostoc sp.
AGTCCTATTCTTGGGCGAAAGTCTAAATTTAGGCACTCCCCCGTGATTACAGAAGCCCCAACTTCAACCGTACTCGGTAAGTTGGGGTAGTTCACGCATACTATGTACTGAAGAGCCAAACATATAAACTCTACAATTTCAAGATAACAAGCCATATTTGCCATAGCGCTAGATGATCGCATGATCGCACTATAACTATAACTACTCCTCATTCACAACTTCTCGCCTGACAAACAAAGCTCGATAAACAGGTTCACCCTTATTTTGGGTATATGTTTCCCTTTCTGTAGGCACTTGTAGGGGGTTCTCAGCCAACCATTCTCCTGTACCAATTTTCTCAAAAGCTGGATTTTCTGCAAAGCGATCGCGCATTTCCACAGCGATAAATTCCATATCTGATTGCAGAAATACCAACCCTCCAACCGCAAGATACTTAGCTAAATCTACCACTAGTTCTGGTTGGACTACACGACGTTTCGCATGGCGGGTTTTAAACCAAGGATCGGGAAATTGAATTGTAACGCGTTGTAAACTTCCTGAAGGGAGGGAAGATAAAAGTGAGTGCAGTGAGTTATTCACATTACAAAATAAATAGTGCAGGTTTGTTAAACCTAACTCAGAACGTAACTTATTCGCCTCCACCACCAGCGGTTCCCGAATTTCTAAGCCTAGATAATTCCAATTGGGTTCTATCTTGGACATATTCAATAAAAATACTCCTTTAGCGCAGCCAATATCTAAATGTAGTGGTTGATTTGGCTTTACATAAATTTTTTCCAAGTCTTGGGGACTTGCTGGTGTTTGATACTTTTTACCAAGTGGATTAACATGCTGGCGGACTCGGACTGCTGCCAAAATTTGCTCTCCTTTACGTGAAAATATCTTGTGGTGAAACCCAGGTTACAAGGAAGTCTAGCAAAAGTATGCCAAAAATTATCGGTCTATCATTCAATTGCTTACCCAGCATCAAGTTTGTATAGCAGTCGCAGTCAAATACGCCTGTTTTTTGAGGTTTTCGAGAAATTTATATTTTGGAAGTCCCTCATTTTGCATTAATCTCTAGAATTAAAATGCCTTAGCACATTTGCTTTAGTCATGGAGGGAGGAAACTTAAACAGTGGATATTTTAGATTTGTTTTATAAGGGCGGGCCAGCGATGTGGCCAATGCTTGTTCTATCAATTCTGGCTGTAAGTGTGATTTTTGAGCGTTTGTGGTTCTGGTTGCGAATTTTGACTCAAGAAAAGCAAATAGTCGATCGCATCCTGGATGCTGCCCAAGATAACTGGGAATTAGCTGCGGACATCGCTAAACAAGCAAGCGATCAGCCTGTCGGGCGTTTTCTCTACGCCCCTCTACGCTTAACGAAAAACGATGCGGAAACCTTTCGACTCGCACTAGAGGCTACAGCAGAAGACGAATTAGCTGGGATGCGGCGGGGCGAAAAACTTTTAGAAGCTGTGATCGCCCTAGCGCCACTGCTAGGATTGTTGGGCACAGTTTTGGGTTTAATCCACTCTCTGCGCTCAATTAGAATTGGCGATTTGGGAACTGAATCCACCGCTGGGGTGACTACTGGTATTGGTGAATCCTTAATTAGTACGGCAAGTGGGCTAATAGTTGCGATTATTGCTTTGGTATTTTACCGCCTATTTCAAAGTTTTGTAGTCAACCAAGTCAAAGTTTTTCGGAAGGCAGGAAATGAGATGGAATTGCTCTATCGCCAGTCCCCACCTGATTTTAGCAATAGTACATCAGCAATTGTACGCGAAAATTTCACTCCACCCCGCAAGCCAGGAAAGACTAGGCTTCCTGAACCTCCTGAAC
The DNA here is from genome assembly GCF_036917155.1 of Nostoc sp. Taxonomy (GTDB): domain Bacteria; phylum Cyanobacteriota; class Cyanobacteriia; order Cyanobacteriales; family Nostocaceae; genus Nostoc. The sequence continues at coordinate 1,827 of NZ_JBALDZ010000015.1, forward strand.
CCCCGAATACAGCTAATTAATAGTCAAAAATTCAACCCCCGAACCAGATTTTAGAGTAAGACATGAAAGTTAATCTACATACTCCAATTGAAGAAGTCCAAATTCAAATCATCCCTTTAATTGATGTCGTTTTTTGTATTCTGACATTTTTTTTGTTAGCGGCATTACAATTTACAAGGCAACAGGCAATCAATGTTGATTTGCCTAAAGCCAGCCCTAGTAGCATATCTGGGATAACGTCACAGACTGGAAGTGTGATTGTGACTATTGATGCCGTTGGTAATACTTACATAGAAAAGCAACCTGTAAAACAGGAAGATTTGAGACAGAGTTTAAAACAGTATCTCCAACAAAATCCCAATGCTGTTGTTGTGCTGAATGCTTCACGGACAGCAACTTACAATGATGTAATTGAGACATTGGACTTACTGCGGCAAGTAGGGGGCGATCGCGTTTCTTTGGGCATTATTCCTGGCCCATCTCAACCACCCATAAACTCACTTAACCAGCCGACTGTTCCTTCTTTCCCAATCAATCCTGGTGCTGCACCAGTTCCAGGTATCAATCCTGAAGGGAATATTACCCCTAAATTTCCCTTAGCACCTAATTCTGTACCCTTTCCTAGTATAAGTCAGCCTCCAACTGGACAAGGCATCAGTCCTATCAATCCTGGTATTTCAAACCCACCAGCATCTCAAGCGCCTGTAGCACCCAAACAAACCCAACCTCCTCTTAAAAGATGATATAGGGATATGGGGCATTGGGCATTGGGCATTGGGCATTGGGCATTGGGCATGGGGTATGGGGCATTGGGCATGGAGAATAGACAAGGAAGAGACTTAGACTTGTTCAATAATTCCCCCTCATCTCCCTCATCTCCCTCATCTCCCCCACTCCCCATTTCTCTCCAATCTCTTTCCCAAACCTAAAGATATCTGAAATAAAATTCGGCTAGAGAAAAATTTACTGCTAATTTATAAATAATTGGTTGAGCTTTAAAGATTTTTCCACCGATAAACTGAAGTAATTTATCACCAATTGCCATTCACGTTTCAGGGGTTGTGGCATGAATATTGTGACGCTTTTAATTGTTTGGGTAGTAACAGCTATCAGCTTGTTGATTATTAGCAAATTGCCTCTGGGAGTCGAAATTGACACTCCAGGTAAAGCCTTCTTTTCTGCCGCAGTGCTTGGTATCGTAACGGCAATAGTCAGACCGATTTTAAGTCTCGTTTTTGCAGTACCAAATTTACTTACCTTAGATTTATTATCCGGCATTTTCACCTTTATGATTGCCGTGGTTTGTTTTAGTATTGCTGCTTGGTTAGTGGAGGGCTTTCGCTTGCGTTACGGCATTTGGAGTGCTGTTATTGGGGCATTTGCACTGACTATAATTAACAGCTTGCTCTACAAAATATTGGGTGTATAAATTTAAGAGTTAGGAGTTAGGAGTTAGGAGTTAGGAGTTAGGAGTTAGGAGTTAGGAGTTAGGAGTTAGGAGTTAGGAGTTAGGAGTTAGGAGTTAGGAGTTAGCAGTTAGCAGTTAGCAGTTAGCAGTTAGCAGTT
>NZ_JBALDZ010000016.1:0-44938 GCF_036917155.1 Nostoc sp.
GGGGTAGCGATAAATGACAGCGCGAACGCATTTGCGAAAACACTTGACCAAACAGATCCGGTAGATGAACACGGACAACCATTACGCAACCCAGATGGTAGCGTCAAAAAATATGTCCCAGGGCTGACAGTCCCAGATCCTACTAAGACTATCGCCGCTCAAGCACAGGCACAAGCCGATAGCACTAATATCATCCAAGCGACTATTGATGACATTTTTAACGCGAACGATTAAAGACAATGGCAGATCCAACCTCAGTTCAAGTACCGCAAACAATAAATGATACAGGTGGACAGTTCCCGCCAACCTCTAACATTGCTACGGGTGCGACACTAACACCCGTTACCACAACGGTGACTGCTGCCACGCCGCCGGAGGATGCCCTACCAGATGACTACGACCCCTTTCAGCACCTCAAACAGGTGTATTATCCACAGCACAATGCAGCGGTAGCACTTTTTTTCAACGATCTTGGTAGTGACTGGAAGCCAAATATAGCCACAGCACGTAGCAGCTTAAGAGTAGCGTGTACCATTACACCTGATGATAACGAGTTGTTGATCGCGATGCGACATCGGCTATTTTGGGATTTGCTGGGATACGGCAACAGTAATCTTGTAGTCTACAACGGCTCTACAAACGATATTGCACCGCCAGTTGACGGACATCCTAAGATATCGTTTTACTTCTCGCAAGACATTGCGAGTGTTCCGAACGGGACAGCGAGACTTGACGCTGAGTACAGTTTTAGACTCATGACTGAGACGGCAGCAACGATCACGAAGGCGAAACTCACAGCACTGGCAACGCTGATAAAGGAGTTTTTTGTAGTAAGTGGACTAGGTATTCAGTTTGCAAAGGGTAAGAATATCTATCGTTACAGCGACCCGGTACATGGGTATCGCTTAATGATTTATGCCCATCAAGAGAGTGATGCACTGCCAATTATCACGGCGATGCTGGAATGTCAAGAATTGACGTATGATGCCAATAAGTTATCAACGCATGAGCCGTTGAGGGACAATACTGTAACGCCTACTGAGCAGTTGGTGTACGAGAAGGAAATTATTCCGCCTAAGTTTAGACCGAATGCTAACGTGCGCTTCAGGTATGCCTATGCTGAGATACCGCTCGTAAAGAAGCCGATCTACCTTGTGGATACAACTGGTAGACACTTCCCATTGGTGCATTAATGAGGTAGTGGATACCTTTGTAGAAAGAACGTCGTTAAACTACGTCGTATTTTACGTCGTTTTATGCGTCGTATTTTACGACGTTATAAAAAAACACCTTACCATCGTTCGGTAGGGTGTTTTGCGTTTCACTGAAGATCAGCGTCAGTCCTATTTCTTTGGTCTACCTCGTTTCCTTGCTTCAGTTAATCGTTCGTTACCATCAGGTACGCTATCCATATCAATAGCGTCCATAGCGCCTCTGTTGCCGCTGTCTGTAGTATCGTCATTATCGTCACTCCTTACTTTATCCCAAGGTATATTGGCGACGTCATTACTTACGTCGTTTTCTTCATTTTTCTCAACGTCAGTAGCATTATTATCCGTTTGAATCGACGTGTCTTTGTGTACTGTAGTCTCATTACCATCTGTCGTCGTATCATCCTCTTTTTTATCTTCCTTGACGTCATCAGAAAGCATCGTCACCCAATGCTGTATACCCTTTCCAGGGAATTTCGTATCCAGTAATGCAGCCTCGTTTCTTATGCGTTCGTGACGCTCTCTCTCGAACTCTTTTAACGTGTACTCTTTTAAACCGTTGACTATTACCTGATATCTGTTGTCATCGAACTGATTATTGTTGGCGATCGCTAATTTTTTAATGAACAGGTTATACAGCCTATAAAAGACATAATCTCTGTCGTATATCACCATCACTTTGTCGCGTGTTTTGTGTCGCGCAATTAGTCGCCTCGTCCCTTTCAACGGCATCATTTCAGGGCATACCGCGACGGTATCAATACCAGGTGAATACACTTTCTCTAGTGCCTCTCTCCAATACATTTCGCCCAAATCGGTGTACGTTGTAATGTCTTTGCCACCGTCTTCGTTACTACGTTTTACTCTTGCCATATTACCTCTTTAATAATGTCTGATAAATGTCGTTGGGCGATAATAGCGTGTGTTAGAAAGCGTCGTTGTTCTTTATCCCAATAACCGAAAGCACCGTCATCATAGCTCACAAGAATGATGGTATCTGCCAGACTGCCATTATGTCTCTTAACGTAGGACATTTTTCGCAAGTAGTTGTTATCAGCACGTCCTTTGAATTCAAAAAAAAGATTGTTGCCAATAACAGGGAACTGCTTACCGTTGACGATACTAGCGATTTCAGCGAACTGTTTAAAGGTTTTCAATGACGGCGTTTTTGCTGTTACCAAAAAGTCTAATTTCCATGAAATATCACCGCACAGTATTTCGTGATGTATGCCAATATCATACTTATACGATGGAAATAGACGATCGAGCATGAGATAGCATTCGTATTCTGCTTTACTGTCGAAAGTAACGGTATTGCGCGTTCTGCATGGGTGTACAATCTTGTTCGCTGTATCGTAGAATACTTTTTTTGCTTGTATAGGCTTATCGATTGTCACTCGTTTTCACTAAGGTAAATAATAAGTAAACACACAAACCATAACAGCAATAAGCTGTTTATATCTGTCATTGATGTACCTCTCTAGAAGTAACGTCGTTTTTAACGTCACAAATAACGTCGTATTAAACGACGTTATGAATGTCGTTAGCTACAGATCCTTGTAACTACTTGCATTGAAGTACGCTTTTAAGTTGCTAGCATCAAGCGTAACAGTACTCTCGTCTGCCTTGGTGAAAACATATCTTACTTTGCCTAATTCATCGATAGTAACCGCGTAAAAAGTGAGATGAACTGTTACACCCAATATATCGTCTACTACTGCTAAATACGTCTTGCCAGTCTGGAAAACCATTGTCCTGTTTGTCATAATATGCTGTCCTTTTTATGTTTTGACGTAGCCTAATTCACTAAATACTCGCTTAAATGCGTCAGTGTTATCAAGGGTTCCCGGTATGTAGACAATGACGTTACCGTGTGTGGGTGATTTTTGCTCGTTACCATCCATATCGATAAATGCTATGCGTCGGCGTGGTATACAGAGCGGGAATTGTGCCATAGGTGGATAACCTGCCTTTTGGCATTGCTGTAACTGCTCTAGCGAATAAGCGAGGTAAAGTGCGTGGGATATGTTACCTTCCGCTACTTCGTTGCATAATTTTGACCAAAACTGAATAGGTAGTGACGGTTTAATATGACGACTACCAGGGGGATTACACCATACGCTAACAGGAGTGCCATAGAAATTAGTCCACTCGCGTTTAATGCCACAAACCTGAGATGTATAGTATCTTCGCGCTTTTACGGTTTTATTCGCCAAGTCACTACTACACGGATCGAGGTCAATATCATGCAGTACTTCTCTTGCCATCTCGATGATGTGTGGTGGTGTGTAGTGTTCTTGAGAATTCATCGTGTGTTGTGTAAATGTCATTTGCTTTCAATTCCTCGCAAATATAAGCTGTGAAATGTATCAATGCGTTGAGGCTGGTAGAAAAACCATCAGAGCATGAGTAGAGCGTGTGGGAGTGAAAATCTTGATAATGCCAGTGCCATTGCCCTGTAGTCATGTCGCGCTCAATTATCAGTCCTTCTATTTGTTCCTCTGCTATTAAGGCTATGCGGATATTGTCGTTGTGAGTAGTTATCATAGTTGTTCTATCAACTCAGAAGGTAGTTTATCGTAGTCAAGCCTAAGCCGAGAAAGAAGTACAACAAGTTTGTTATTCTTTAGCGCGTATTCAATCTCGTTATGAGTGCTTTGTCCTATGTAGCCATTAAGGTCAAGCACTAACACCCAATCACTGATATCAATTTTGCGAAAGTGAAGTTTATCAACTTTCTGTTTCACATCATCAGGGATACCATCGACCTCGCAATGCCCAAACCAACCCACTGAAAGCACTATTACGCCGCGTGCTGTAAGCTGTTTCGATGCTTCTAAAAACTCGTTCTTGAATCGTGTTGAACCGCATAATGTAACGATCTGAGGGCGTTTATGTATCATGATTTTATCTTCCATGTAATGTATTTTTGGTACGTCGTAAATAAGCGTCGTTTTGAATGACGTTAAATACGACGTATGTAAACGACGTTGTTATAGAATCCAGTTATCTGTTGTCATCTGGTAAGCGAGTTTCACGAGTTCGGTAACAGGATTATCGCCTTTAGCTGGTTTTGCGTCAGTAATAGCTCTAGCGATCGCCGCAATATCATCGCCAACTACTGCAACATCCATACCTCGTAAGCTATCAGCTATATACTTTGCGCGGTCTTGTGGTGATAAATAGCCCGTAACTGTCGTAGTAACGGTAGCCGAGCCGCCACCGCTCGACCACCCTTTTTTTGCACCACTAGCGTCAGGGATAACGGGTAACTCTATGCCGAGCTTATCGATAATCGGGTAATTGGATGACGTAAATGGGAACGCTTCGATATTTACGCTCTCAACCTCACCGTACATATCCTTGACCTCGATCCTGGGGAGTTCCTTTTCATCCAGTAGTGGAAGTACGAGTACACCGTTATCTGCCACGATTTTTGCCTTAGCAAGTATGGCGCTACCAGGAGCGGGTTTACCGTTAACCGCAAAATCAGCAAGGTGTTCCGATAGTGCTATCTCAAGATCCTTTTTGTCATCATCCGACATCACATACTTTGCAGTAATCGGACGTGGTGTTTTGACGACGAATGCTAACTCTGATAACACTTTTGCGAGGATAGTGAAGTTGTCAACGCCGTCGGTCAGTAAAGTAGTGGTGTAATAGCCCTTCTGCCAAAGTAAGCGCTGTTCGTCCCCCTTCTCTTTATTAAGTCCCCACTTATCGCCTGTTTTTTCTTTGACAGCGATCTCAAAGCTTCCATCTTTACCCTCGTATGTCGGGTGAGACGTATAAACGAGATAATATTTACCCGTTTTTTCGTCTTTAACACCCGTCATCACGCGTCCTTCCACGGCAAAATCGTTACCCTTGAAGTTGTATGTCCCATCGCCCCTATTTGACTTTAAAGCGGCGATATTTACACCATTGCTTTCGTAGATGCAAACATTGAAATCGCCAAACAGAGATCCGAGCGGTTTTGCAGTGTATCCAGCCATGATATTTAGTCCTAAAAGTGGTAGTTGTTTGTATGTCATCGTGTCAGCAGTTTAACGACGTGCTGAGGTCAGGAGATAATACGTTATTCCTTCGCCTTATAATCCCTGTGCCACCACATCGCACCCTCTAGTGCTATCCATAAAGCTTTGCTGGTGCATTCTAACGAGGCAGACACCATAGAAGCGTTGTTTGGCAGGTTTTTGAGTACGATATTTTTAATACGCTTTGCGGTGTAACTCTCACCTTCGTCATAGCCATATAGCGAGCAAAATAACTGCACTGTGCGTTGTTTTTGTGTGAGCGGTTTTGCGGGTAGCTCTTGATGATCTTGTTGTTGTCTGATGTACTCTTCTTCGGTTACAAAGGTGTTACTTATAGTGTCCCAATACCATCCGTCCATGGTTGTTGGTGTTGTTTCTCGTTCTGTTGTTAATGTCATATTTTTGATGTTTTTGTTTAGGCGAGAGTGCTGTAATGACCGCCGTTGTGAACATCCATGAACGATCGCACGCTTATAGCAACGTTCGTATATTTATGGACTTCGTTAGTGGTGAGCAAAAAGTCTTTCTCTAAGTGTCGATACATGTCAGCACCCTGTTCTGGTGTGTATCCGTCCGTGCCAAGTAGTAGTGCGAAATCGAGCAACTCTTGTGCGATTTCGGATGTGCAAATATCTTCTGGCAACTGTGACATCATCATCTCTGTCATCGTGACGGGAGTGTTACCAGTAAGGTAGATGGTAGGCTCCAAGAGGATTACAAGTGTTTCAAATATCAGATCACCGTCATCGTCATCAGTGCCGTCACCGTAAAGTAACGCGCTTGCGATTGTAGTCATAACATCAATAGTTGTGAGTAATGTTTGCAGTACTTCGATGTCCTTCACCCTTGGGTACTGCTGTGTGGTACCTCTAGCAACGTCACCTCTACCGATGTCCTTCACCCTCTGAGAGGCGGTGTGTTGCTTTCGTTCACCTAAGTTATCCCATTTGAACCCAGAACGTCAATGGTTTTTGGTAAAATACTTTTCCGGGATATCGCGGAAAACTCGAAATCCTTGCTATGACTCCTATTACTCACTTATGAGCAAAACTTAGTATCTTGCACTATATTGATGTACACCCCTTCCAAAAACAACGACGTTAATCTACGTCGCTTTAAACGACGTTTAAATTGACGTTGTAAAACGACGTTATTAAAATAATGGGTGTACTTCTACCGAAAGACATGATCGCAAACAGACAAATAATAGAGACTTACGATCAAATACTTGAGTCTAGAAAGCAGTTCTTCATAGATGAGATGGTTGAAGTTCTTGGCTATCCTGCTGACTGTAGACCTCAGTTACAAGCGATATTTGAAGCGATTTACGGTCAATCAGTGAGCGACAATCTAAAGGTCTATACAAACTTTCTATTGTGCCTCATGGGTAAACCGTGAACCCGAATGAGTACTGATGTTAATGCTGTGACAACAAAGTATAATCGTAGTGACCAAACATAAGGTAATCATCATGCAAGAAGAGAGAGACAAGGAATCAAGGGTAAGTGTGCGAGTAGAGCCTGAGCTAAGAGCGGCTTTTTACGCCAAAGCACAAGAAGAAGGAAGAACCGCTACATCCGTAATCATCGACTTCATTAACCAGTATTTAGGAGGGAGAACCTCTATATCAGAGCTAACTGAACTAAGACAACGTGTAGAGAGAATCGAGGCTACACAACGGGGGGAATTGATGGCTTAAGGAGCGAGAACTTTCTCCTTAAGCAGAAATTGGAAAACATAAAAAATAACTTCGAGTAACACCATCTAAAAACAGATGGTGTTTTTTTTGGGATAACGCTATTGACACTTTGGGTTCAATCAGTGTACCTTGGGTAAATCACCACCCACACCACTAACTACACGCGACTGCTACCAATCCGTAGAGACGATGATGTACAAGAGGTATGAGGTGATACTTCTGTGATATATACCAGACACCGAGAGGTTTTGACGCAATAAAAAACCCTGCTACCAAGAGATAACAAGGTGCAAACAATATTTGAAATACGTCCTTAGCCCTTTTTAGCTAGACCTACCTCCTCTTGCTCAGCCATTGACCTTAGTTGCATAATAAGCGCCAAGGATTCGCCATCCTCTTTAGCTATTGTTGCTGCCTTTTTTGCTAGTAATTCTGCCTTAGAAAGTCGTGCTGAGATGTACTGATTCTTTAGCTCTATCATCTGGTTCAATATCGTGTACTCTTTGTTGCGGAACACTTGTATCTGAGTATCAATCTCTTTTAAGTCTTCTAATTGCATATTTACCTCAATAAGTAAAAAGGACATCACGGTAGATAGAGTTCAATAAAATTCCCTGCAACCGGGTAGCAACAGGGAAAAGACATTCGGAAAACAATTATCACTAGAACAACGAAAAACATCTGAAGGCAGATATCTCTCACTGATTTCCACGATCTTATTCCCTTTTCCACCGCTTAGTTGAAAAGTCCACACAACACTCACAATTGGCATTGTAAGCGGCATTTACCACTAATTGCACATATCAAAACGCTACCTTTTGCACTTATTTTGCGGTATCGAATACCATCGAATGACATTACGGGTACAAGTATTTCCTCGACCTTGGTAAGTCGTAAAACTGCCACAAGTAGAACAACATTACAGAGTAAAACACGATGACAAATCTAATCGCTTACAACAATGACGGTCTTGAAATCTATATCGACGATAAGACCGGAGAATCCTTTGCATCTATTAGTAGCTATGCAAGGATGGCAGGATTAACTCAACAGGCTATTAGTAAACGTGTTCGTTCCCACAACTCAGAAGATACTAAAAAAGCTGAAATCAAGACTGGAGTAGGTTGTCGTTACACAACTTTGTTAACCGAAAACATCATTGCTGAGTGGATAATCAAAGACAACCCCACCATAGCAGTGCAATTCCTGAAACTTGGTATTCGCAAGTTCATGTACTCATTGGCAGGTTATTCCCAACCTCAGCCACAAGCGCAAGTCACCGCACCACAGCAAGTAGCAAAAGCACTTCCCAGTGAATACGACCTTAAGTTTAAGAACATCCGCGATCGCAAGAATGCAGCGACAAAGGACATACACGAGTTACAAGTACAGATAGATGAGCTTAAGGGGATATGGGAATCCTTAGACGCTGAAGAGGACACCCTGGTGATCGACAAACACCGAGCGATCGCTGATGACGTTATCAGGAGACGCGAGAAAGTAGCAGGTCGTCAAACCCGCACCAAAGAAGAAACAGATGCAATGTTCGCCAAAGCCTGGGGTTTTGAGGATAAGTAACCTCTGACGGTTGTCGAGAGATACGCACCTTACCTGTAGACACCTTATTTTTAGAACGACGTAAAAGTACGACGTTTTAAACGACGCTAAAAACGACGATCAATAACGACGTTATTCCTACAAGGACATATCCATGACACAAGCACTCATTACAACAAAACCATCGATTGAAGTATTTAACGATGCGATCGCACGTTTCACTAAGATGACAAAAGCTGAGATACTCGCAGAAGGGCAAGCATTAGGATGCAAGCTAATACCTTATTACAGCCTTAAAAAGGTTATCGCATGGACTGTAGCGCTACGCTATATGTTTGTAAGCAATGAAACTGCATACACTGATTTGACTACCAACTACAATATCGATACCCACGAATGCAGTGCTACTCCAAAAACAGGCTACATTCCCGATAACACAAGCGATTCTGAGTGGATAGGGAATATTTCTGACGCATTCTCGGACGTCATTGACACCACTGCTAATGACTACGGATCAAGCGCTCAACACTTAGCATACATTTCTGACGATACTGCCAAGATGAAGGAGATTATCTGCTACCACGACAAGGAAGTTCGTCGTAACGAGATAGGCGATCCTGAAGCACGTGCGACTATCGCTGAAACACTCATAGCGAACGGTATAGGACAAGCAATCACGCCACCTTACAACGATTACCACTACTGGTTACAGGATTTGCAGTCTATCATTCCACTAGTAGCTGCTAATGGTACTCTTGCTAGTAAAAAACTGAGTGCATATCGTAGACATGGTGGGACAGTCACAGACAAGACGGGAGCTTTATCACGGCAAGAAATTCTCGCAGTATTACTACAGGAGATAAATGCTATCGCAGGATATCTCGAAAGCTTCTCTAGTAGTCGTGACGCTGGTCTGCCTATTTACACAAAGCGCGATAATATCCCAGCGATCGCCAATTTCGTAATAGGTGATTTGCTTGTGGAAGCTCCCGTGAATACCAAAGTAAGTAGCAATGATGTCTTGATATTGCACTCAAGCTATCAATGCAAGCTATCCGTCAAGCACTCGATCCTTGCGGCTCTCAAAGCGAAACACGACAACTTAGACCAAGTCGTAGTACCGATGATAGTGAAGTACCAAAAATCAGGTTACAACACTCTGATATGGGATGCGAATGTTTTCGATATTGAAATAGTAGGTGAGAAGTTTGCAGTCATAGATGAGATATTCCTTATCGGGAACAAGCAGGTGAATTGGTACAAAAAGTCCTTTATGCTCAAGCGCTTGATGACCACTTCTACTACCCACATCAAAGCGAAAACCGTATGTGATAACGAGTTTTGTGATCGCTATAGCATTCCCGGTGCATTGCGAGTGAGTAAAGAGGATCGGTGTTTTATTCGTTGTGAACAATTCCCAGAGTGGCAATCCTCACGCTCGGTAGAAATATCGCGTAACGGCGGTGAAAATTGGCATTCTGTATTCACTTTACTGGGATATGAAGTACAGCAAATGAAGGGCAAGGAAGTAAGACACCACAGCTTAGGGTATGAGTCACGAGAGTAACGACGTTATTGTACGACGTTTTAAACGTCATCATTTACGACGTACATTTACGACGTTTTGTTTACAACACACATACACCACATATAACGGAGTCACGAAAATGTCAGACAAAGCGAAAAGAGCAATTATCACGGTAGCGGGTATTGAGGTTGAGGTGTTTCAGTTAGTGGATTTACGGTATGTCATGAGCCAAGCTCAAGCAGTAAAAGCCATAGATGAAAAGGAAAGTTTGATCCGTCAATTTTTGACCTCAAAACAGGCGAAATACTTACCCAGTAATGATTATAGAATCGACATTCCTACCGTCAATGATACAAAAGGACGCGGTGGCAATAATCGCAACATCATGGGACTAACGATTACTATCGCATCTACTTTTTGGCTAAGTAGAGCAATGAAAGATAATTCTAAAGCAGAAGCATTGATGTATGCCTTAGCACTAGAAGCATTAGATCGACGCTGTGACACTGTCTTTGAAGTTGTCAAAACAGAGGCACGGTACGAACAACAGACGTTATCTGCATACGAGGAATATCGCCAAAGTAGGGAATATCTCAAAGACTCTCACACGGCACTCGTTAACGCTTGTTGCCGCTTTAAGTTCAACTGTGCAATGGTACACGACGCTATTACTATCGCGGTATGCGGTAAAACCGCCGCACAGTTGCGTGAGTTAGACGTTATCGAGGGTTCCACGTCTATAGGTCTAAACCACATCGACAACTGCAAAACACTCATCACGATCGCAAAGGTGAAGTTTGCTTTTGCGAAGTACTGCAAAGGCAGTATTACCCACCGCATCATCAGAGCGCTAAGAGAAGCGACTATTTCTGAATAAACACATCAAATCACACAAAAAAACATCATGTCAAACACTCAAAAACCTACCGCTATCGTTTTACTCGGTTACTCCGGCGTCGGTAAAGACACTATCGCTAACAGGCTATGCCTCGATAATCGTGAGTACAAAAATATTAAATTCTCGGCAATAATCAAGCACCTTTTTAGTGATTGGCTAGACCTTGATGATGATGACATCGAAAACAAGAAACTGCGCTCTGAGTACAATTTCAACGTTCGCGGATATCACACCTTGACGACACTATTAGATATGTTAGACGTAACATTCAGAGGGTGCGGCGGAACTACTTTAGAGATCGATAAACTTGCTTACGCAAAGAAACGCTGCGAAGGATATACACCTGTCTTTACCGATTGTCGTACTCTAGCTGAAGCTGAGTGGATAAAATACAATTTCTCACCAATTTGTGTGCGCTTATATCATCCAGACATCGACCCAGGTATCAGTGATCAGGATATTGATCAAGTATGGGATGTTTTTTATTGGAGCGGTAAATCGTACTCAGTTCTGAGGCACGAAAGTCACGGTATTGAGTACACCTTAGCTCACGTAAAAACTGCCATCCTTGTTGCCAGTGCGTCTCGCCCAGAAATCACTGCCAAATACCTATCACCAAACATGCAATACCATGAGTGATGACAAACACTTACGCTCGGTAACGGCAATGCTTTTAGTATCAATTATTTGCCTTTATTGGGTAGATATGTCACTGTCCATCAGCGCTATAACAGCTATAAAAGATGTCACCAGCATGGCATCTACCGCATACAAACCGCATACAAGTCATCATCCAACCGTAAACCATGCAAGAAACACTCTACGCTGAGAAACTCGCTTCATACCTTTACGAAAGTAACCCAGTGAAATATCTTCAGGAATTGTACTCAGACGTTGACGACTGTCGCTCGATGTCGCCAGAGGATAAAGAGCAAATGCTCACTGATATCGCTATAGCATTGGACGGATTAAGACACGCTGACAGTAAGCCGACCGACAACGCTCCATTGCCTACAACAAGGCGACCTGATGATTTTCCGTCCTATCAATACGATGACAACGGTCTCGATTTTCCTTGCGGCGTAACTGAAACATGGATAGAAGACGTAAATCATTATTGGGAGTGGTATCAATACGTTTACCTTCCACAATTTCATCCAATGCCAGATCAAGGCATACAACACAAGTGTTTAACAGCGCTTGCTTTGATGAATTGTCAAGCCACGATTAGAGATACGTTAAAGATACCTATTGCGTATTTTGAGGGTAAACCCGGTAGTGGCAAATCGGTAATGGCTGACGCTCTTAGGAGTCATTTCCCAGAGCGCATGAGTATGGAGTACAGACCAGGAAGTACGGGCGCTTCCTTTAGAGATAGACTTCATAGATGCTTTGGTACTGGACAGCCCGGTATATGTCAGATAGATAACTTCTTTCCAGATATGCTCAACACGACACTTAAAGAACATTACTCCATTATTCTTGCAACTGATAAGAAAAGTTCTGTCTCTACAATGTCAGAGATAGGCAGCGAGAACAGACCTTCTATGTTTATTACTCACTGCTTTAAGGTAATAACCTCTATCCATAATGGAAGCAGTAGTGACAATAGCTCAATGCAAGAAATTGCCGATAGGTGTCTGTTTTTTGTCTTCAAAAAACAACATCCAAAGCTTCAGAGAGATGCCTTTAATTGGGATCGAATGCAAGTTGAGTACCGCAAAATATGGGTCGATGAGTGGAAAGAAAAGAATGAGAAACCGTATATCAAAGCATTGTCTACATTGATCAAGATGCCAAGTAGTGACACACCTTTTAAGGGTCGAGATTTCGACAAAGTGAGAGTACCGATCGCTGTGGGTACAATGCTGGGCATGTGGAGTATAAATGATGGAATGCAAGCGTTAAAAGACCATATCGAGTGGTCTTCTAGTCAGAACACGGGAATACAATCACCGTTCGGCATAGTTGTCAAGGAGTACGTGAAGTCTTTACAACATACCGACAGCCAAGCTGACGACGATGTCTACACTAAGGCTTGGGGACTAAACAAGTCATCAGATGTTATCGCACAGACTGAACTTTTTGACCATGTAAAACGAGTCACCACATACGAGGTAGGGCAACGACAATCTTCGGATATCGTCATCATAATGTCAGGATTGGGGTACAACCACCGTCAAGTAGGCGAACGTATGGTGTTTGTAAAAGAATAACGTCGTATAGTAACGTCATAATTAATGACGTATAAAACGACGTATTTAACGACGTGTAAAACAAGAGGTATATCACCGTGACAACAATATTCGATAAACGAGATTTTTCCGAGTTCCCGCCACAATCTAGAAGGTGGAGTTTCGCAACTAATGGCACTAGTAGTAGTGCCATCTCATTATCAGATGCTATCGGACTCGCGAGAAGTGTTATGCACCAAGATGGACACTCACTTACTCAGCAAGATAGTGCTTTAGCGATCGCTGTAAAAGAGTGCATGTTCAAGGGGATATTTCGTGCCGGAAAAACGGCAAACGGAAGCTACTGCGAAATATGGCAAATAAAGTACCAAATGCCCATCACTGAAGTAATGTATCCTCCATGTACATATTGGCGCACAAAATATGGTAAGTTAGGGACTTCCAGAATTACCACAGTAATCTTATTTGTGCCGAATGATAAGTAAGTTTAATAGAGATACGCAATAAGATGCCTATTCTACTTATCAATCAGACGACAAGCGGTACAACGATGGTACGCTAGTCTAACGGTAACAGTGAAAAGTATATACAGTAATGCTTTTAAAGGTATAAAGAATACCTTGGAAGGGTATTGTCTTTTAACCCGGACAGGGTTGGGTGAAAGTATAGGAATCGAACCTACAACACATCGATTATGAGTCGATTGCTCTACCAGTGAGCTAACTTCCTGGGTGATTGATACAGGACTCGAACCTGTGACGCATCGATTATGAGTCGATCGCTCTACCAACTGAGCTAATCAAGCGATATGGTTTAAAGTACTCGGCGGTATACGCTTATGCAAAAGCTTGGCGCACCAGTTAGGCTTATGGAACCTAAACTATAGCTTTGTAACTTCTTGACTATACCAGTTCAAATTTAGCACAGGAAAAACTATCTGTGGTAGGGGCACAAGCATTGCTTGCGCCCCTACCATGTGGTCTATTTACCTGGAAATAGCTGTATTTATTCTTTGGGAATCCCTAGATGTTCTCTCAAATCAACGTAAGGTGTTCTATTGCTTTTACTCAGGGGTTGGTGCCAAGCCAGGAGATTATTTAGCGCTTGCACGCCATCTTCATTGGGTTTGAGGGTCAATATCAAGTTTTCACAGCGTCCACTAACTTGATTTGCGGTGCAAACCACATTTTGTCCATTCATTTTGCCGACAGTAATAAACTTCAGTTCTCTGTTGCGACGGTAAGTTTCCAAGCGGTGGCTCACATCTTGGCAGCGCGTCAGCTTATCGTAGCCAGCGTCTTTAAAGTAATTGGAAGTCCAGCGAATCCAAGGCTCAGTCACACCTTTAGGATTTGTGTACACTGTCACGGGTTTGTTTCCTGATGTGTCACAATAAAATCCTCGCCGACTTTCGGCTTGACTTGGCTGATTGATGGTTGCAGTTGCACCGAGAGCGATCGCACCTGCAACCAAAACATTTGTCAATGATGCCAATTTCATGAGTATCTCTCAAATATTAAGTAAAAAGTTTTTATTTGCCTTGTATTTTACACACTCTCTACTTCTAGTAGAGAGAGAATATAAGAAGATTTCACTTCTTGTATTCCAATGGCTTGAGGTTTTAGGCGTTTTTATTTGTATACATAATGAGCCGCAACCCACTTGCGACCATGATTTGTTGTTTCCCAATGTCCAGAAACTAGCACTTTCTTTTTAACTGGTGGTGTATAACGCTTAACTTGTGGTGGTTTGTTTGCAATTATTTGAGCAGGTCTATTAGGACTATGGGGATTAACAATAACCTGTGATGCTGACGCTTGTGAAGGAATAGAAGTAACAGCAAATGGTAAAAGAAGCACTGCACCAGCAAGAATTTGTTTGATATTCATGACTAAATCTCCTTTAGTGAATTGTATGATTAAAGTTCTGGAAACCTTAATCTGGTCGATGTCTCATATTTATAAGGATATGAGTTAAAACAGATATACACTAGTGATAAAAGTAACTAGTTAAATTATTACTTAAGTAATATCTCATGTCTGAGTTTATCAATGTCATATACTCCTGAAGGTGGAGATAAAATGGCTGTGATGCTGTTATGGATAAAGTCGAGCTTAGAGGGTGTTTGAAAAGTTTTGGGCGAATATAATGACTCTGTTGGCGAATTAATAGGGGGTCTAACCCATCATTCCTCATTACTCTGATTTGGGTCCGTTTCAACGGACAGTAGCTCTTAGCCCGAAATTTATTTCAGGGCGGGAAAGCAACGCCAAACCAATGTTTTAGGGGTGAGGAGTCAAACCCACCGTGAATTGACCAACGGTCTCATATAATTCGCTACTACACAAAACTTAGTCCACCTCCGTGGACTAATATAAAATCAAGGGTTTTTAACCCACGTAGGTGGGTAAAGTCTCGTGTCGCCAAGCCACTGCGTTGGGCGGGTTCCCCGACTTGTAGCAAGTAGTGCGCGACTTCTAGTCGCCAGGGCAACTAATAATTTAGACTTTTCAAACAACCTCTAAGAAAAGCAAAAACGCTAGCACTTATTTATACTAGTTTTTAACTAAATATCATCTGACTTAAGTCGCAACATATCACGCATAAAAATTACCAGTCTTAGATAGGTTCGATAAAATTCCTTTTTGTTGTTGAACTGGTAATTTTAATAAAAGACATTGTTACTAGTTGATATTTCAAGGATATCCATTTCACAAGCTCCTGACTCCCAAACTGTTACTCTACCAAGACGTAATGAACTCTCAAAGTCAAGGTGGCTCAATCTGGGAAAGCCAGACCAGTCATGGGGTCACGGATATACAACCCTAATGTGAGACTACGCATCGCTTCATCCCAAATGGGTATTAATTGTTCTGCTTGATCTGCCCAATAATCGAATGTAATCAAGCACTGAACATTTGACCCCAAACCAATACAAGTCCGCGAAAAAGCTTCCCGTGGTTCTTCTTGAGTGTCAATAAACTTGATCTCTGTCCAGACAATTCTGGCGGTTTGGCGCTTGATGGTAACAATTTCTCCTTTAGCAATGACGTTACGACTGTCGTCTTCCATGATTTTTTTCAAGGTGGGTTTTAGCGGAAACTGGCTCCAGTCGTTGGGTGGGAGGCGATTGAAAGATACTTCTAGGCAGCAATCATCGTTGGGCGGTTTCTTATCCATGAACTTGAAAGATTTTTCTTGTGGCTCAAAAACCCAATTCTGGGGAACATTGAAGCGAACAGCGCCTCGATCTGCGACAAAAATTTTGTAGCCTGATGGCGATTCCCAGCGATGATCGGGTTTAAGTTCAAGCGTTTCCTTAATCCACTGGAGATTGCTTTTCTTACGCTTTGCCATAGTGTTTTTGTTCTCTCTGCTGAAGAGGGCGTGGCCCATCGTAGATATCGCCGAAGTTGGGTAACAGGCGATCGCTTACTTTGTTAATATTATCAAATTCCTAGTATTGCTAGGGTGTGTTGTCGCAAAGGCGCAATGTACTACATCAAAGATGTTATGGAGGAAGCTTTATCTATTTACATAATCCCCGTGCGGTTACAAGATAAACTACAAAAGTTCCCAACCAATGACTACTAGTATAATGTTCACTTGCAACATCTACTAACCCATATTGGCGATGTAAAACAGTCGCAGCGCGGAGTGTATCGAGTCGAGAATCGTTATCGGGTAATCGAGAGATTATTCCCTCAAGCATCCAAGCGCGACTGAGATTTAGACCCCGAAAATGAGATTGTAAATAGTCGTTTGGTTTATTTATTTGTATAGGTTGTAAACAGTTTGCTGCGTCTTCTGTGAGTAATTGGGGAAGAAAATCGGTAAGCCAATTTGCAAAATCTGTTGGTGAAAGAATGCGCCGCATTAAATCTGCCTCTGCAAGACAGGGAGAGACAAAATCATAACCCAATGGTTCAAAATGAAATGGATAGTTGCGATCGCTCCGATAAAATCTTTGGGCTTTGTGTTCAATCAGATCAGCAAAGCCCTTATTCATCTCCGAAAATGAATGTAGAGACGTAGCACTGCTACGTCTCTACAAGGACTCTGGATAACGCATATTTAATTTCTGGAGATGTCTAATGTCCATGTACGGCAGAATGCCAATCCAAACAACCATAAAACGCTGGCGTTAATTCACGTGGTGGCTTAATGTCTTCATCGCTTTCAAACCAAAAAATATTGTTGTGTGGATACTCTTGGTTGATGCAATTTAGCACCAATTGAACAAACTTGGCTGCGATCGCGACGTCAATCTCTATTACTTTGAGTTGCATGGTTTATTAGTAGTAGTCTTGCTCTGCTGCTACCGTCGTGATGCAGCTTGCTTAATCATAAATTGCATTAGGGAATCCATTAGCCCATCACTGGCAAATTTGCGAAATGTCACCAAAAATGTTGCCCCACTTCCTGCTGCATACCGTGCCTTGGGTTTTTTCGCTTTGAGAGCTTTTGATATTGTGTCTGCAATGACTTCGGGTTTAGATGCAAGTTTCTCGTCACTGGTGAAAGCTAATAATTTTGCTCCACTTTGAGCCGCTGTTGCGTAGGCAGTGTTACCTGATGTCTGCAATAATTTTTCAACTGCGATCGCTCCCCATTCTGTCAAAGTTGCTCCTGGTTCAACAATAATCACATCAATCCCAAAGGGCTTAAGCTCCAAACGCAGACAATCACTCAATCCTTCAACAGCAAATTTAGTTGAGTGATACCAACTACCCAAAGGCTCATAAATCTTACCTCCTATTGATGTAATATTTACAATCTTCCCAAAGGAGTTTTTTCGCATATATGGAAGCACTAACTGAGTTAGTCTTGCCAGTCCAAAGACATTTACTTCAAACTGATATTTAGCTTCCTCAATAGGAACATCTTCTAATGCTCCATAGGAGCCATAGCCGGCATTATTAATTAAAATGTCGATTCTGCCTGATTCACGAATAATAAAATCTACTGCTGACTTCATCCACTCGTCTTGAGTAACATCCAATTCAAGAACTTTTGCACCTTTAGCAGCTAAAGTTTGCAATTTGTCAATGCGTCGTGCAGACGCGTAGACTAGATAACCATCATCAAGAAGTTTTTCGGCTGTAGCCTTGCCAATTCCGCTAGAAGCGCCTGTAATCAGAACTATTTTGTTCATCATTAACTTCCAGAAATTCAAATATTGTTACATGCAAGCTATTGTAAACTGTGGAGTATCCTTTAGAGGATGTTTGAAAAGTTTTGGGCGAATAGAATTCGCTACTACACAAACGAAGTCCACCTCCGTGGACTAATACAAAGTCAAGGGCTTTTAACCTGCGTTCGCCCTTGGCGTTCCGCAGGAAAGGCAGGTTTTGTCTGTGTAGCCGCGATTTCTAATCGCCAGGACTTGAACGGTTGATTTGTGACAATTGCTAACCGCAGATCCTCGATTGATCGCGAATTATTCAGCATTACTATGAGTATTTTTACAGCAAAAAATCAAAAAGTAAATCATTTTTGAAAATTATGCTAGGCTAACATTTAGAGAAGCTAAGAATAGCAAAAGCATTAACAGGTCTTATTTCCTACGGAAACAAGATATGTGAGAGGAGTTGGCTGTTTTACCTGAAAATACTAATGCATCAGTTACGATTTTTTGTAACTCTTTGAAGAAAGTAAAAACTGTCCAGATAGGGAATTTACTACCTGTTAAAGTTTGTGTGGTGTGTCGTTTGCAACTCAGCTTTCTCACAGGATATGTTGTAATTACCCTTATTTAGTAGGGTTTTTAAACTCAGTTAACTCAGCAATCAGCACGGGCTACACCCCGCTATGCTAACAGAATTCATCACTCTTCATCCCTTTTGTATTAATCTTCAGCGCGAGGCAAAGACATGAAAAATACCCAAGGAACAATCAAGGAATTACTCAACGATACAGCTTGTGTACATAACCAAAAAAAACTGCATGAGAACAAAAAACTGTCTTGCAATAAAGCAGCACAACCAGGTGCAACTCAAGGTAATTGTCCTTTTGATGGGGCGATGGTTTCTGTGGGAGCAATTACTAATGCGGCTCATGTAGTGCATGGCCCTGTTGCTTGCACTCATAACCCTTGGGCAACTCATGGTAGCCTCTCATCAGGTTCTCAACTACACCAAATTGGTTTTACTACTAACTTTAGTGAAAATAATGTTGTTTTTGGTGGCGAAAAGAAGCTGTACAAAGCTATTCTCGAAGTTGTTCAACGCTATAATCCTGCGGCTGTATTTGTCTACGCTACTTGTGTTACTGCTTTGATTGGTGACGATATAGATAGCGTCTGTAAAATGGCTGCAAAGAAAATCGGTATTCCGGTTATATATGTAGATGCACCGGGCTTTTTAGGTAGTAAAAATTTCGGGAACCGCATCGGCAATGAAACTTTATTGAAATATGTAATCGGAACGGCTGAACCAGAATTTACCACACCATTCGATATCAATATTGTTGGTGAATACAACGTTGCCGGTGAATTGTGGAATGTTTTAGCACTGTTCAAGAGATTGGGTATACGCGTTCTCTCCAAAATTACAGGTGATGCTCGCTATGAAGAAGTTTGCTATGCTCATCGTGCCAAGTTGAATGTAGTAATTTGCTCGAATGTAGCAGTGCAAATGGCACTCTCAATGCAAGAAGATTATGGAATTCCTTATATTGAAGAATCTTTCTATGGTGTGGAAAACCTCAATCATTGCTTGCGAAATGTTGCAGCAATATTAGGCGATAAATATCTTCAAGAACGTACAGAATGGTTGATTGCAGAAGAAACAGCAGCCCTAGATATCGCCTTAGCTCCCTACCGTTCTCAATTAAAAGGTAAGCGGATTATTCTTGCTAGTGGTGGTGTCAAAAGTTGGTCACTTATTTTAGCAGCTAAAGACTTGGGAATGGAAGTTATTGCCACTACTGACAAAAAGAGTACAGAGGAAGAGAAAGCTAAAATTAAGCAATTGCTTGGTGAAGATGGCATGGTTTTGGCCGATGGAACTCCCCCAGCATTACTCAAGGTACTCAAGAATACAAAAGCTGATGTGTTGATTGCTGGGGCTGGCAATCAATATACAGCACTGAAAGCACAAATTCCTTTTTTGGATATTAACCATGAACGTCATCATGCTTACGCTGGTTATGCGGGGTTAGTGGAAATGGCACGGGAATTGCATGAAGCCTTATATAGTCCTGTGTGGGAGCAAGTCAGAAAACCTGCTCCTTGGGATGAAAAAATTAGCTGTGGGGTATAAAAGAGCTAGTGAGTTGCGTTGCGCGACTTTTATCTATTAGATGCATGTTAGTGGGGGCAATTTATGAATTGCCCCTACCTGAAAATTAGGGTTTTGGTTATTGTTTGCGTAATATCAAGTTCGGGTGATTACTGATAATAAAATTTATCAATGTAGGTTGAGTTCAACGAAGTGAAACCCAACCCAAGCTTAGATATCTTGTTTACATCTACTCTAGCTATTTTATTGCAATTAAACGAATGGGCTGGCTATAGTCTATCAATTCTTTCAAAGGTTGCTCTAAGCTGAGACTGTGATAGTAGCGAGTGAGTTGATGGATAATGTAGCGATCCTCGCAATTTTTGAGTTCTAATACAGCCAATTGATTGTTTTTTGTTTTAGCGAGAATATCACAATACTCTCCCTTAATGCTCAATTGGCGTTTAAGGGGAATCAAATCTAAAGTACTTTCTAGGCAATCCCAAATAAAATCTTCTAGCAGATATTCTTGTGCAAACATCCAACCTTGTTCAGTTTTCCTCAGCACACTCTTAAATCCTCCGAATCATTTTCATCTTCAATAAGTTCCATTCCCATTGCAATTGGATCAAAATTTTTACTAAATTTAGTTTTATGATTGTAGTAAGAATATTTAATATTCACACAAGTAGATAATACTATATCTCGTAAGTCAGCATCCGAGAAATCTGCTTGTGGTGAGTCAAAATGGTGAAGCGTAGCTTGATGAAAATTGCTTCCACAAAAATTAGCTTGCGAAAATTTATCGGCTACATGAGATGAACGAAAATTATTTTTGGTAAAGTTTGATGCTGTGAAATCACCATTAATATTGTTAGTAGTTTGAAATTTTGCTTGTATAAAGTCTGAACCTCGACAAGAGGAGCTTTCTAAATTTGCCCTTCTTAAATCTGAATTGCTAAAGTTACATTGATCAAGCCTACAGCTATTTAAAATAGCTCCTTGTAGATTACAATTACTAAGATCAGATCCAGTTAGATCGACTTTGAGCGCATTTCCTCTACTAAGTATAATAGCTGTGAGATTAGAACCATTGAGAATAATTTCACGTAAATCAAGATATTTAATCTCTTTATCAATCATATTAACCGTCATCCCACGTAAGTCAGAACCAGAAAAATTACGATGTCCCTCTGCATAAAGTCTGAGCAAAGCTTCAAGTGTTCTGACTGATCGTGCAGCTTGCTGGTCTGAAAGTATGATAGTAGGAGTAAGTTCTTCTGTCATAAATTTTAAATTTATTGCCCCTGTTATTTAGATAGTTATTCATTTAATTAGTGCAGTACGGTAAGTTGCCGAATAGCACAAGGCATTATATAGATTTTTATTCATAATAATGCAGATAACTTTTCGTTTATAACCGATAAGTCTGAAAGAGTCGAGTATATTCTCCTCACGATCACTGGTTAATGGGGAGCATCTCACTTTTGCAAATATACCAGGCGATTAGAAATCGCGGCTACACAAACCTAGACGCTTTGCGGTTTCCCGCAGGGTAGTCCGCCTACGCGGACTCAAAGAATTTGAAACCCACGTTCGCGTAGCGTTCCGTTGGCGCAGCCTCTCATAGAGAAGGAAAGGTGGGTTTTGTCTGTATAGCCGCGAATTCCATTTGCTAGGGCCAGACATGTTTTTACAAAAATAAGATGCTCCCGGTTAATGCATTGATAGTGCCTTTGACTTAACAAAAAATTTCAACAAAGGTGAATATGGGGACATCTTGGGAACTATAGAAGTAAATAAAATTAGCATAGCTTCCAGCTTCCAGCAATGAAGATCCACTATCAATACGGTTCGGTTAAGGCAAGAGACGCGGTAAATCGCCGTCTCTACAATAGACATCTCCGAAAAACAATGTAGAGACGTAGCAGTGCTACGTCTCTACAAGGGTTATGGGTAAAGCATATTTAATTTCTGGAGATGTCTAATAATCAGGCTTGTCATCAAAAAACCTTATCCGAACCGTATTGGATCCACTATCTCCGCAAAGGAAAAGCTTTCCCATTACAGATTGTTCTTGTTGTTCCCTTCCTGATCCAAATTTTTGGAGCGGTTAGTTTAGTGGGTTATTTGTCCTTTAAAAATGGGCAAAGAGCAGTTAACGATCTAGCAGGACAGTTGATAGATCGCACAACTGAGGTAGTGGATGAACACCTAAAGTCTTATCTTTCCATTCCGCAAACCCTGAATCCTTACGCAGATGCTATACATAGGGGAATCTTGGATGTACGCGATCGCCAAACCCTTGGCAAATATTTCTGGGATCAGATGCAGGCTTATAACCTGACTTATAATTGATGCCTTGGAAGAAAATAATACTAAGTATATTTATCAGGAAATCAATGATAATCCCAGTCGAATTAAGATTCGCACATCGGTAGTTAATTCAACATGGGTAGAAGTAGCGATCGCTGATAATGGAGTTGGTATTTCTCAAGAATTTCAGCAACGAATATTCGATCCCTTTTTTATCACCAAACCCATTGGCAAAGGAACCGGAATGGGTATGTCCATCAGCTACCAAATCATCACAGAAAAACATGGCGGTAAACTGGAGTGCTTCTCAACTGCTGGAGAAGGAACCGAGTTTATCATTCAAATTACTCTCTGCTTGAAAGTTCATGAAATGGTTTAGCAAATTAGGAATTATTTTAATAATGCCTAGCCTTGACAGTGTAGAAATGCAATTGTCAAGTTATCTAAGTAGTAGTGTAGTAGTAGAATACACGAGGTTTGGGCGTTAACACACCACCAGTTGAACAGATACTTAAAGAGCAATGCTGTGCCCCTACGACAGATGTGGTTCAAATACATGAAAACTGCTGTAAGGTATACATTTTATAGATAAACATAGATAAACTCTAATTATGCCAATTATCTAGCATGGAATAGCTGTAATGTCAATTGATGAAGTTAAAAACCAACAAAATAATGATCTAGCTCAACCCGCTACAGGCTTAAGAGAAAGCCTAGTAAAGACAAAAGACAAGAAAAAATCTAAGAAATCCAAACGAATTTTTGATGGTAGTACTGAAGCTTTTGCCAAGAAAATTCCCAAAAAGACTTTTGAAACTGAACTAGAGCAACTCCAGATTGAGCTAGTCAAAATGCAATACTGGATTAAGCACGTCGGCTATCGGGTTGTCGTCATATTTGAAGGACGCGATGCTGCCGGCAAAGGAGGAGTAATTAAACGCATTGCCGATCCACTCAATCCTCGCGGCTGTCGTGTAGTTGCCCTGGGAACCCCCTCCGATCGCGAGAAAACTCAGTGGTATTTTCAGCGTTACGTGCAACATCTTCCGACAGCAGGCGAAATTGTCCTCTTCGATCGCAGTTGGTACAACCGAGCCGGAGTTGAACGGGTGATGGGTTTTTGTACCGAAGCAGAATATCAAGAATTCATGCAATCTTGCCCAGAATTTGAACGAATGCTGGTGCGATCGGGTATTGTTTTAATCAAGTACTGGTTCTCCGTCAGCGATGAAGAACAAGAAAAACGCTTTCTCTCTCGCAGTCACGATCCAGCAAGGCGCTGGAAACTCAGCCCAATGGATTTGGAATCACGCGATCGCTGGGTAGAATATTCCAAAGCCAAAGATACCATGTTTGCTTACACAAATATTCCCGAAGCCCCCTGGTTTACCATTGAAGCAGATGATAAAAAACGGGCGCGGCTCAACTGCATTCATCATTTGTTGAGCAAAGTTCCTTACGAAGATATGACACCTCCTCCCTTAGAACTTCCGTCTAGACCTGCGGCTGAGGATTATGTTCGCGCCCCCCGCAATGAGCAGTTTTTTGTGCCTCAAGTGTATTAAGCAACATCACTGAGTCAAAACTATGGCGTACAGCGATTTTACTCTAGAAAAAGTTTCGGCTGTTTTGGGAATCACTACCCAAGAAGCCGATCTATTTCCCAAGCTTGTACCTCTTTCTATTCCTTCGTGGTTAAATGAAACTTTAGGAAAGCGAACCCAATTAGCTCTGATTAGTGAAAAAGCTCGGAGCGAATTTATTATTGTACCAATTTTACTAGCTTGTCGCGATCTTAGCCAAGATAGCTTGGCTATTTTCTCTGGACAAAGACTTGACGTTGATCCTGCACAGGGCTTGATTGGGGAATGTGATTTTATTTTAGCAATGGCTCCACCTTTACCACCGTTGCGTAGCCCAATTATCACTGTTGTGGAAGCGAAGAAAAATGATGTTGAAGCTGGGTTAGGACAGTGCATCGCGCAAATGGTGGCAGCGGATTTATTCAATCGTTCATCTGGACAAACAGAAATACCTGTATATGGATGCGTGACAACAGGAGAAGTTTGGCAGTTTCTTCAACTTTCGCAAAAAGTGGCTTTGCTTGATAAGCAAAGATATTACTTGGATAATGTCGGAGCAATTTTGGCAATTGTGCAGACAATTGTTCAGCAATTCAGTAGTTAATTTGTGGATGTTGAGGAGCGTTGGCGTAGCCCGCCGTTCGCGGAGCGTCTCGTAGAGAAGGCATCACTAATAGCCAACAAACTCCCTCGCTAGTTTGCGGTCAATACACTCATCCAACAAGAGTTTCATGCTATGCCACCATGCTAGCAAACTGCTTTCCAGCCTCCTCAAGCAAGGCGATAACTTGCTCTTTAGTAACAGTCGGAAATCCATCCAAAAAGTCGTCGATGGATTCGCCTGCCTTGAGATAATCCAGAAGCGTCTGCACAGGAACCCTAGTTCCAGCAAAAACTATAGTACCGCCCATAATTTCAGGAGATGCGCTAATAATTGGGGAGTCTTTAAGCTCAAGCGGCACTGGAAAATAACTTACTTTTGATTCACAATGATCGTGACTTTGAAACTATTGCCCAAGTGCGATCGCTCCAACAACTACGTTTTCAAGCTTAAAGGAAACCAGGAGGACAACCAGGGCATCAGGGAAAAACACGTAAGGGTTTTGGTCGAGTAGATCGTTATGAAATATTACGTCCTACGGATTGTGTTTACTTTTGACATATAGCAGGTAGATTAATCCTGTTTTTACCGATCGCATCCTCCATCAGATCGCCTAACTTGATTCTCTATTAAAAGCGATCGCACCATTTAATCTAAAAAATCTTCATTTCAAATAGTCTTTCATTTTACAGTTTTTCTTTAAGCAAAATGCAAACAAAATCTAAAAACGAGACTGCATAAAAGTTATATTGTCTGGAGCATCAAAAAAGATTATTATCGGATAGCCCTAAAACTCGCATTTAGGCTAGAAATAGACTCTTTTTTCTACCACCGCGAAAAAACCTTGCATTATATGATGTTGAGGAGCGATCGCTAGGTTCGGAGTAATCCCAAGAGTGCATTTGACGGAAAGGAAGACCCATCTTTTGGAAGACGTACTTCTCTTTCACACCAGAAGCTACTAGGTCAGGCTTCAGCGCTTTGATAAATTCCTCGAATTCGTAAGCGGTAACGTCGTCATAAACGATGGTGCCGTTTTCGATATAGCCAGCAGTACGTTTGTAGTCATCGTTATGAGCGAACTCATAACCAGTACCTATCATCTTCATGCCCAAGTCTTGGAAAGCTGGGACAACGTGGCGAGGACGTAGACCACCAACCATGATGGCTACAGTCTTACCTTCCAAACGGGGGCGATACTTCTCAAGAATCACATCCATTGTGGGCTGATACTTGGCGATAACTTTCTCAGCGTTTGCTTGGATTGTTTCGTCAAACTTAGAAGCGATTTCCCGTAAAGATTCAGCAATCTTGGTGGGGCCGAAGAAATTATACTCAAGCCAGGGTATACGGTAGACTAAAACCTACAAAGCTTATATATCAACGGTTTTATAAATCTGCGTTCCAGGTGTCTTGTTTTTGTCTTAAAGCTTGTGATTTAAATATCCAAAACTCTAATGAAATGGTAATTTGATTTGCAAATTGTGGCTTAATGGGCGTGAAGTTTTAGCTGTATACCCAACAGAACTAGGAATCGAGCCTTAATCCTTAACTGGAGATGCAACAGTGGTGCATAAGTCAAAATTCGTTAGCGGATAACTTAAAGTAGTCCAGCAAATTTTTGCAATTGCTTGCATAGCAAAAGTCAAATTTTATACACTAGCTTCAAACACGAGTGTATTTGGTATGGAAGCACTGGGAAGGCGGATAAGCGAAAATGGGATACTGCACCTAATGGACGGAGAAAAGCCTGATCAAGAAACTTGGTTTACTTTGTGCGGTCGTAAGATTCGCGCTGCTCACGCTCTACCGTTGCAAAAATTTGATGCTGGTGAGAACTGCTGTAGAGTCTGCGTTCGGATGCAACGCGGTAATGAGTTGCTGCACTCTCGACTAGCGCCAGTTGGTTAAGAATTTTGGCTGAATTTCAGTTATTTTTGTGCAACAATGCAATTTCCGTTCAGTGAATTGCACCAACTTCCGGCCAACTTCTGCACGGAAGTTTTATTTTTTGAGGTGAAGTTACTGTAAGGCTTGAGCGTTGGCGCTTTTTGGAGGTAACTTCAAAACTTCTGAGCTTCCAAGCTGCCTCAAAGTTTAGAACTTTCGCCTATTCGTTTTGTGTGTCGTGGCTTAATGGGTGATTAAGCGTATGGCACTAGCTATGCACAGGCTGCAATATTAGCTCTAAATTAGCTAGTCAAACCTATAGGTTTCAGGGAAGATTCTGCCGAGGTTTCAAAAAAATTTACTTTGCTGCCTATGAGCGACATACGACAGCGCATAGAAAATGCACAGCACGTTATCTGCTGTTGCTATGGTTACAGCCATGAATTTCTAGCTCGTTCTGTATTTTGTGCCATTTTACTTTTCAAGCAATTAATCTGTAAATCAAACGTAGCAACACTTTTAGCTTGTTCTTTTCTACGGAAATATATATATTTCCACAAGTTTTTAGCGAGGCTTAGATTTTTACCAGAGGTTTATATTGTTTTAGTAACTAAATTTAGAGTTGATTGACTTGCACGTTAAGTTGAACCGTCGGTTGCGATCGCTCTAGGTGGCTCTGCAACTCAATGAAGGTTTGGTTTATTTCGGGGCAGTGCTAGCCCCCAGTGGGGCGGCTGGTTTCCACACTGTCTTTCGGTTCTTTGTAAAGTTGCAATATTAGCGTGTATTTAAATTCGGAAACCTATAGGTTTCCTAAACTATTAGCGTGTATTTAAAAAAGGGTAAATTTTGTTGGTTAGGAGCGACACATAATAGCACAGCAAACAAGGTCTGAGGGTTCCGAAATTTTATAACTTGTTTTCAACTGTATGGAGGTCTGATGAATATTTCAGGGATGAAGATGTTCGTCAGGTTTTTTTAGCTCGAAAACGGGTTATATGAGTCAATGGGTTTATTTGCGCGTTAAGTTGAGTAGTTCTGCAACTCAATGAATGGTTTTGGTTTATTTCTTGGGCAGGGCTAGCCCCCAGTGGGGCGGCTGCACCATCGCGGCTTGAACCGTTGAACCGACCCTTTGAACCGTTGAACCGACCCTTTGAACCACTGAACCAACCAACTGACGGGGAACGTAGCGATTTTGGCAATGGTTCTGAACCACGGTTCAGAACTTTGAACTGAACCAAACCGAGAGGAGACAGCCAAGAAAGCGATTCTGAACCACGGTTCAGTCCTTTGAACTGAACCAAACACGAATCGCCGCAACACAAACACAGAAAGCTGTATCGCTCCTTGTAGCAGTTTCCTCAGCCCTAAAGGATTAAGCCTCAATCGGGAGCAGTGCAATCGCGTTACGGACAATTTACGGTAGCTTTCAGCGATCGCCCGACGTTTTTGTACGCAATCGGCGGCGGCGGGTCTTGCCTCTGCACGTTGCGCTAACTTCCAACTTCAACTTTAGATATAGACTTCTATATAGCAATTATCTAGTGAAATGAAAAAATCATAGAAGTTGAACTTGAATAAAAGATTTTCTGTCCACTTAAATAACCCCTAATTCCCCGTATCCGTCACTCGCCTTATTCAGTAAGACTTCCGACCCGTCACCTCACCCGTCACCGACCCGTCACCACCCGTTACCAACCCGTCACCACCCGTTACCAACCCGTCACCACCCATAACCTCACCGATCACCGACCCGTAACCCCACGCGTCAGTCGTCACCTTACTAGACAAGAGATATACTTTAGCTATACTTTAATTCACAAAAAAACAACCCCTGCACTAAGCTAGAGGCTGTCTATGTATTATCTATTTGCTGTTTTTGACTAGGCTAGGATTGTCCTGTATTTTCCTGATTCTCAGCACTCAATTCACTAATAAACGCCGCAATTGCTTTACCTGCCGGGGAGTCCTTGCCCGCCTTCAGCTTGCTGAGCGTGCGATCGCGGACGGGATCATACTGGTATTCGTCTATAAGCTTATTAATTTCGTCTAGAACATCTGTTACTTGTTCAAGCCTTTTGTCTACTTCTTCCAAGCGTCCGTCAATCTCTTGTTTGTGAACCTGTACTTGGCCAAGTTTATTCAGTTCTTCTGCTTTGCTCAAGCGTTCTTCCGCCTGCTTAAAGCGAGCATTTACTTTTTTTATCCATCCCTCAAGATATTTATCCCACTTGCTTATAAGCTCTTGTACCTTCCCTACAGTAAATTCTTCTGTTACTTTGCTGTCTATGGCGTTATCTGCGGGGTTGATCTGAATTTCTTCTAGTGATGCTTTTAAACGAGCGTCTATCATCTCTTCTATCTGCTCTAGGGGCTTAATCCCCATTTGATTGAGACATGATTGAATACGCTCGTCTACCAATTTGCTTACATTATCTAGCTCTAAATTCACAGCAGGGGCGGTAGAGGCTAGCTGCATTCGGTCGGCAACCATTCGCAATCGCTGTTCTATCGAGTCTAACCTGTTTAATCGTTCGTCTATATTGTTTGGAACTGTAACTGGTTCAGTGTTGGACAAAGGATCGCTAGCTATATACGAACGGACAAGCTTTAACAGCATTGCCGACGCATTACTGCTGTCTTGAGTTGCCTTCGACTTAAACTCCTCCCATTCGTCAGGGTCTATACGGAAAGTTGCTAAAACCTTATCTGACATTGACCTTAGTATTTGATTAACTATAGTAAGTATATCTTGTATATAGCAATTATCTAGTGAAATGAAAAAATCATAGAAGTTGAACTTGAACAAAAGATTTTCTGTCTACTTAAATAACCCTTAATTTATCATATCCGTCACTTGCCTTATGTAGCAACACTTCTGACCCGTCACCTCACCCGTCACCCACCCGTCACCTCACCCGTCACCCACCCGTCACCTCACCCGTCACCACCCGTCACCGACCCGTCACCGACCCGTCACCTCACCCATCACCACCCGTCAACCACCTGTCACCCTACTCGTCACTCGTCACTTTACTAGACAATAGCTATATAAAAGTCTGTATATCATCCGTTAATGAAACTGACAGATGGAGTGACGGGTCAGCAACAGATAGAAGTATAGCTAAAGTATATTTATTGTCTAGTAAGGTGACGACTGACGCGTGGGGTTACGGGTCGGTGATCGGTGAGGTTATGGGTGGTGACGAGTGGTGACGGGTTGGTGACGGGTGGTGACGGGTGAGGTGACGGGTCGGTGACGGGTCGGTGACGGGTGAGGTGACGGGTCAGAAGTGTTGCTACATAAGGCAAGTGACGGATATGATAAATTAAGGGTTATTTAAGTAGACAGAAAATCTTTTGTTCAAGTTCAACTTCTATGATTTTTTCATTTCACTAGATAATTGCTATATACAAGTCTATATATCATCCGTTAATGAAACTGACAGATGGAGTGACGGGTCAGCAACAGATAAAAGTATAGCTAAGGTATATCTATTGTCTAGTAAGGTGACGACTGACGTGTGGGGTTACGGGTCGGTGACGGGTCGGTGACGGGTTGGTGACGGGTGGTGACGGGTCGGTGACGGGTGGTGACGGGTGAGGTGACGGGTCGGTGACGGGTGAGGTGACGGGTCAGAAGTATTGCTACATAAGGTAAGTGACGGATAAGGGGAATTAGGGGTTATTTAAGTAGACAGAAAATCTTTTGTTCAAGTTCAACTTCTATGATTTTTTCATTTCACTAGATAATTGCTATATACAAGTCTATATATCATCCATTGTTAACCTGCTATGTTGATCCCTCAATTCACAAAAAACAACCCCTTAGCTAAACTAGGGGCTGTCCATACACATCTGTTTGCTTCGCTAACCCTTTAGGTGACAAGGCCAGCGAATCAATCATTAATTACATCGGCTCTAGTTCCCAGTCTCAAGTACCTTTTGGGAAAACAAAGATTCGCTAACCTTTTGAGATAGTGCTAATCAACTTGTGCATAGCTCTTAAAGTTAGTTCCAACTCGTCCCTATGCGGTTCTGAAAGCTTTAGGTAGCAATCGGTAAGCAGCGCAATAGAGTCTGCGGACTCAATGCGCTCAATTTCTAAAAGCTGCTGGTAATACTGAATAACGTTCCATTCATCCAGGGCGCGTATCATCATCGCAGCCAGAGAATCATTACCTTCATCCGCAGTAAAAACAGGTACAGTACCATTGCTGTCGGTCTGCGCTTGTTGCATAATTTGTATTGCCTCCTTAGTGGCTTGAACAACTTGTAAGGGGGAAGTCGTGCCAGGGGGAGAGGTGTAAACTCTCTCACTGGGGCGCATTCAAGCGCTGACTTCATTTGTCGTATCAGGTGGGTACTAGGGGAGCGAAACGACGCTACGATTTACTCGCTGCAACCAAAGTTTACTACTGTCCACAGCTTTGTCTACGACTAGTTTAAGCTGATTACTGAAGATTGTCAACGACACCGTAGACAAAGCTGTGGACAAATGACTATGGTTGACCTACTATGTAAACCATAGTGTACACAGACAGTCTACAAATGCGTAGCAATATAATTTCATTTCGCTTCGACGATACTGAATTAGAAGCACTGCAAACTTTCCAGATTCCAGAAGATAAATCTCCTAATCAAACAGCAGCAAGATTGCTGAGGGGAATGTTGGCAGGGATTATAGAACAGTCTACAGCTTCGTCTACACCTGTAGACATCGAAGAATTCAAGCAGCAAGTAGAAGCAAGCCTAACTGAAGTGCGATCGCAACTAGAAGCGAGTTTTAGTGAAGTGCGATCACAACTGGAGGAACTGCGGGGAAAATCGAAAGCCCGGTAGTAGAGGATAATAGAACTACCGGGCAGCCAAGCAACATTGAGTCAACTGTAGCGAACAGTGAAACCATCGACCAGTTACAGTCGCAAGTCAAAAGCCTGGAGAACGAAAACCAGCCACTCAGTCAACAGCTACAGACAGCAGGTGCATCCCTGCAACCAGACTATGAAGCAATCCGCGATCGCGCTCTTGCCAAGCTGAAAATGGGTAAGCAATCAACCGCAGGTAGAGTGATTGACGCTTTTATCAAGGAACTAAAGCACGGTTTATAGTCAACTTATGCACGGTTTCAACTCGGTTCCAACCCGTCTACAGTTGACCTACACCCCAACAACAGACGGTGACAAGTGCGCCTTGTGTGCCACGATTGACGGTAATAAGAGCGGTTACACTGCCTCGATCAACGGTGACAAGTGCGGTTACAGTGCGGGTTGAGTGCGTCTACACTCTCTACGGGTGTAGACGAAACTGTAGGAGGGTAAAACTCGCTCTGGATGCCGTTTTTAGCAACTGTAGACAATTTTTTGACTGGCTATTTTTTAACAAAAATTCCCAAAAAATAGCCATTTTTATCTAATATATTGCCCAAAAATGTATCGGCGCTAGTTTAACAGTTTCAGAAGCTAAACAGATAGAGATGCACCTCTGCTAATAAACCACACTTTGCAGTGAGTTAACTAGACAAAACCTCACTGATTTGATGCCGTGCCAGAGCTTGCCTGAGATATTCCACCTCAGCCCTTAGTCGTGCATTCTCCTGTATCAACATATCCATGTCATCCTTTTTATCTACTGCCTGCTTAATTACCTTCCTCCGGTTCTCCAAGCTGAACCACTTCTGATAAATCTCAGTGTGAATCTCTACAGAATGCCCCAAATTGTCAGCAGCAGCTTTAATTGGAATGCCCATCATGTGCGCTCGAATCGCCCAAGCGTGGCGTAAGTCATAGGGCGTAAACGGAATATTTACGCGCCTAAACCATGATGAACAGTTAACCCGAATATTGTTGATATCTGTAAAACTAGTTCTGTCATCAGTTTGAGCTTTCAAAAGTTCCAAATACTCTACGTTTTTTAAATCAAACAAGTAAACCCATTCAGGATGTAGCGGTAAAGCTTCTCTATAACCAGTCTTAGTATCTGGGTGAACCTTCCATGTATTATCTTTATTTTCAGGACTCAACCACCAACCAATTTCAGGGTTTACAAACAGTTCTCTTGGGCGTAGTCCATAAGTAGCAAGCATTCCATATACCCATTCCCACATCTTCCAACTGTCCAAACAACTCTTTTTGATTGTTAGGCTTCTAGTCAAAGAATAATGATGAAAAGATTCCTGATATTTGATGATATCCTCATCACTGGGAATGTCCCTAGCCTGACTTTTGGGTTGTGTAGCTTTAAAGTGTTCGAGAGTGAAACTAGTTAAATTAAGAGTTGCTTTTAAAACTTTCAGCGATTTAACGGCGCTGTATTTGGCAGAGTCTCCCGTCAACTCTGCAAATCTTTTATCAATCTCCGATTGAGTCAATAAAGTATCTAGCCCAATCAATCGCCGTAAATACTCCTTGTAATAGAAAAAGGTGTGTTTGCTTTTTTCTGTTAATTTGCGTGTTTTGAAATACTCAGTTTCAAACTCTTCTAAAACATCACCAAGGGTTTGGGATCTGTTGCTGACCTTAGCGATTTTACCCAGATATTTGTCAGTCCATTCAAACTGTTTACGGGCGAGCAGCTTGCCTAGCTCGTTTGCCTCTTCCTCTGCTGTTCTCAACCCGTCCAAGCTTGTAGGGATGTTTAGCGAAATCTTGTACTGCTTAAAACCAGTTCCTTTCGTGTCGCGATCGCCCGGCTTGATTGGTAGAGATGCTTGCAATTGGATAGTATCCCGTGCCACGACCAAACCCACTTTGACCTTAGCGGCTTTTAGACGGGCCCTAGTGTCTGCCAAACCTTTCTCAAACTTGCGTTCCAGATGCTGCCGAGTAGCCTTCATGTGTTTCTGCGTTCCTAGATAGCTGCCATCGGTAGATGCTGGTGGAGTGAAATCCTCAAAAACGTCCTGTCCCTTGCTTTTCATTGTGTCTTAAATGTGTCTTAAAATTTAGTCCATTTAGAACAATGTTTAAATTGAGCAAAGTCAGATGTGGACTAAATCTTGGTATCACAAGATATTAAATCATACTTTGTACAGGGTATACCATAAGCTTCTTCCATGTGACGGCTGATGTAGTTCATCGACCGGTAACAGTGGATGAGGTTCATCTTCACATTGGGGGTCATCAACATTTCGTTGATGGTGCCATCACCTGACCACTGAGCGACTACGCGCAAGCCGAGTTCTTCTAACAGGATGCGGCTAGCCCAAGCATCACCACCGATGTTGTAGTCACCAATGATGGCTACATCATAAGGAGTACCTTCAAACTGAAGTGTTCCGTCTTTCTTAGCTTGGTCGGATCTGGTGAAAACCCAGTCACGAACCATGTCGTTAGCGATGTGGTGTCCTAAAGATTGGGAAACACCCCGGAAGCCTTCGCAACGAACGGGTACAACTGGCTTGCCAATTTCTTTCGATGTCTTCCGAGCAACTGCTTCGATGTCGTCCCCAATTAGACCGATGGGGCATTCAGATTGAATGGAAACACCACGGTTGAGGGGGAAAAGTACATCAAGTTCTTGGATGAGCTTGACAAGTTTCTTGTCACCACCAAAAACGATATCTCTTTCTTGGAAGTCAGAGGTGAAGTGCATGGTACCAAAGGTATCAATACCTGTGGTGCCGATGTAGTAGTTACGACGACCAGACCAAGACCAGTAACCGCAACCTACAGGCCCGTGGCTAATGTGGATCATGTCCTTAATAGGGCCCCAAACCACACCTTTAGAACCGGCGTAAGCACAACCACGAGCGGTCATTACCCCAGGCAGGGATTTGATGTTAGACTTAACGCCGCAATCGGACTTACCTTCTTCGTATACGTTTAAGTGCTTTTCGCGCTTTTTAGCAGCTTTTTCAGGATAAGCACTGAGAACTTCTTTAATTAGTTCTTTTCTTTCTTCGATGATGTTTTTGTTTTCTGGAGGAGTCATACTTAGTCTCTGTGAGTCTTAAGGATGGGGGTATAGGGGGACTAGGAGTCCCCTCTAAGGTTAGGGGGGATGTAAGGGGGAGAGTAAAAGGTAAAAGGGAAGATATGAAACTCTTCCTTTTTCCTTGTGCTAAAGCGTTATTTCTTAGCAGCGAATTATACTACGGGAGCTTCAGCAGCACTCTTACCAACCAGCATTGCAGTATTTTCGTCGCTTTCGAGAATACCGAATTCAATCAACAATTCTTCTAGTTCTTCCATTTCGATGGGTGTAGGAATAGCTAGATTCTTGTTGTCGATGATCTTGGTAGCCAATGTCCGGTATTCGTTAGCTTGGTTGCTTTCTGGTGCGTACTCGTTAACAGTCATCCGGCGCAATTCTGCGTGTTGAACGATGTTGTCACGGGGTACGAAGTGAATCATTTGGGTGTTCAACCGTTTTGCCAAGGTTTCGATCAATTCGATTTCTCGGTCTGTGTTACGGCTGTTACAAATCAAACCACCCAAACGCACGCCACCGGTGTGAGCATACTTAAGAACACCACGAGCGATGTTGTTAGCAGCATACATCGCCATCATTTCACCTGATGTTACGATGTAGATTTCTTGTGCCTTGCCTTCACGGATAGGCATTGCGAAACCACCACACACAACGTCACCTAATACGTCGTAAGATACGAAGTCTAGGTTTTGGTAAGCACCATTTTCTTCTAAGAAGTTGATGGCGGTGATAATACCACGACCGGCGCAACCTACACCGGGTTCTGGCCCACCAGATTCTACGCAACGAACGTCACGGAAACCGGTTAGCATTACTTCTTCGAGTTCGATATCTTCTACTGCACCACGTTCTGCGGCGAGGTGAAGAACAGTTGTTTGAGCCTTGCTGTGCAGCATCAAACGAGTGGAGTCAGCTTTAGGATCGCAACCAACGATCAGAATGCGTTGGCCCATTTCTGCCATAGCTGCCAAGGTGTTTTGGGAGGTGGTAGATTTACCGATACCGCCCTTACCGTAGAAAGCTATCTGTCTAATCTTTTCTTCTGTCATTGTTCGTGTTTCCCTGCAATTGGTTGGTTGGTGGGTCTTTTTCGTTTGTCTTTGGGCTACTCACGCTTGTTGAGCTACAGCAGTGAGGGGATGTAGAACGTCACCGGTGGCGATCGCTCCACAGCTAAAATGATCGAAAGCAAGTACATATATTTCCTGGTTAAATTTTTTTCTTTTTGTCCTTTGTCCTTTGTCATTTGTTTTGACAAAGAACAAAGAAAATTACGCAATTTACAAATACGTCATAATGTGTTTCAACTGTAAAGAGTAAGTAGGATTTGACTTAGCTATTTGTCAACAATCAATGAGTCAGTCCTATTACTTGTTCAAAATAGCGCCCTTTACATTTGTGACGCGCTCTAGTGCAGCTTTGGTGTCTTCTGGTGACACTCCCCGCACAGCCATCGCTTCACTCAGGTGTTTGGCGATCGCATCGAAGTGTGGTTGTTGTAAATTCATTCCAGCGTGGGTTTTGTCCATTGGACGACCTGCGTATTGCTTTGGCCCTTCAAAAATTTGAGATAAGAAGGCAACTAGATGATTACGTTGCTTGGTCATATCTATACCAGCAAAAAACTGGTTGAGAGTACTATCGGCTGCAATGCGTTTGTGGAGTTCATCTACTGTTTGCTCAATAGCTGGTTGTCCGCCAATGTTGTCGTACAATGTACTCATATTCTGTTCCTTTGAAGCGAGTTAGATGATGAAATTCGCAAGTAGGCGCTTAATCTATGCAGCCTATATGCTGTTAGCCGTGATAGTGATAGGACTGATACCAATTCGTAATTCGTAATACCTTGGGGGGAGCGATCCTTCGGGTGTCTACGTAATTCGTAAAAAAGATAAGTTAGATTTGAATCTGTATCTTTCTTTTGGCGAATTGGGATGAAGCATTGAGTGGAGACAATGATTCAATTCAAATCCTACTTTCTGTTCCTGGCTGAATGCATATTAGGGCGTATTTGTAGAATACGTTAAGTCCTACAGCAATTCCTAAACTGCTTCGACTACAAGGCTCTTGCTGACACGATCTTGTAATCTGGCTTCGATCGCAATTTTCAGAGTTGCTGTACTACTAGAACAGGAACCGCAAGCACCTTGCAGTACAACTTTAACGCGATCGCCTTCGACATCATAGAGTTCTACATCTCCCCCGTCTGCAATGAGTACGGGTCTGACTTCTTCATCGAGAACTTTTTGAATTAGAGCAATCTTTTGGACGTTTGTTAGTGCTCGCTCTTTAGACGTAACAATTTCTGTGGCAACTTTTACGCCGTAATTGTTGAGAGCAGGTGAGGCGTATTCCTGTTGAACTGATCTAATAATATCATCAATGTTTGCCAGACAGGAACCGCATCCGCCACCAGCTTTCACATAATTTGTTACTTGTTCAGCATCCGTGAGATGATTTTCTAAAATCACGCGGCGAATCTTAGATTCGCTGATGCCAAAGCAACTGCAAACTAATGCGCCTTCATCATCATCATCGTGGGTAGCTAGAGGTATGCCACGATAATTATAGATAGCGGCTTCTAGGGCTTCTTGTCCCATGACAGAGCAATGCATCTTTGCTTCTGGTAAACCACCCAGGTAATCTGCAATGTCTCTGTTGGAGACTTTTAGGGCTTCATCTAAGGTTAAACCTTTGATCATTTCGGTTAATGCACTAGAAGATGCGATCGCACTAGTACAACCAAAGGTTTGAAAGCGAGCATCTAGAATCTTATCAGATTTTACTTCTACTTTGAGGTGCAATCTCAGAGCATCGCCGCAAGCAATGCTACCGATTTCACCCGTTGCAACCTTAACTCCAACTTCGTCCGTTTCTTCGATTGCTCCCTGATTTTTGGGATCGTAAAACAGTTCTAATACTTTATCGGTGTAGTCCCACATAACTTTTATTAGTTAAGAGTGATGAGTTAGGAGTGATGAGTTATGAGCAAGAGTGAGGAGTGATGAGTTATGAAATGATTAATAGTCAGCCAAAGCTACTTCTTAACTTCTAACTCCTAACTCCTAACTCCCAGCAATGCTTGCTCTTGTTCTTGCAGCCAACCCGCGTCATCATTTTTGAAGGGTGAGAGGGCGCGTAAACGTTCTACAATACTGGGCATTACCTCTATCACTCGATCGATTTCGGCAACGGTTGTGTAGCGACAAAGACTGAAGCGAATGGAACCGTGCAAAGTTGTGTAGGGTAAGCCCATTGCCCGAAGAACATGGGAAGGTTCCAGAGAACCGGAGGTGCAAGCAGAACCGGAAGATGCACAGATACCGTATTTGTTCAAGGATAGTAAGATAGCTTCACCTTCAATATACTTGAAGCCGATATTTGTGGTGTTTGGCAATCTCTGCGTTATGTCACCATTAACTACACAATCGGGAATTTTAGCGAGTAAAGTTTGTTCGAGGCGATCGCGCAGCTTTCTTTCTTTTGCGATCGCTTCTTCTAAGTGTAACAGTTCTAGTTCCGCAGCTTTGCCCAAGGCGATAATTGCTGGAACATTCTCTGTTCCCGCCCTCCGTCCGCGTTCTTGGTGTCCCCCAATCATAAAGGGACGGAACCGAACCCCGCGCCGGATATATAAAGCACCAATTCCTTTCGGCCCGTGCAACTTGTGACCAGATAAGGTTAACATATCCACGGTGCTAGTCTTCATATTTAAGGGGATTTTTCCCACTGCTTGCACCGCATCTACATGGAAGATAGCGCCAGATTCTTTGACGCGCAACCCAATTTGCTCAATCGGGAAAATCGTGCCAGTTTCATTGTTAGCATACATAATAGTCACCAGGGCGGTGTTACCCGTCAAGGAAGCTTCTAGTTCATCTAGATCCAGCTGCCCTTGATGATTTACTGATAAATAGGTGACAGTGTAACCTTGGGTTTCTAATTGTTTGCAGACATTGAGTACTGCTGGATGTTCAACTTGGGTGGTGATGATGTGTCGCTTTTCTGGTTGCGCCAACAGTGCGGCTCGAATCGCCGCGTTATCTCCCTCAGTTCCACAACTTGTGTAGACAATTTCTGACTCATCGGCTCCCAGAATGGCTGCAAGTTGTTCTCTTGCTGTTCTCACTGCTTTACCGACTTGCCCACCAAAGGTATGCATACTGGAGGGATTGCCGTAATAATCTGTGAGGTAAGGTAACATTACCTCTATAACTTCTGGGTCTACCTTAGTGGTAGCATTATTATCAAGATAGATGCAGTTATTTTGCATTGTTGTCTTCAATTAAGAATTACGAATTATTTAAGCTTCAGATACCACTGATTGGGATTGACGCTTTTGCAACTGTTCGGAGTATTTCTGAGAATAGCTTTTAAACCAACGTTCCCAGTAATCTTGTTTATTTGTTAATTTAGCAACTACATGATTGTAATTGGCAAACC
The DNA here is from genome assembly GCF_036917155.1 of Nostoc sp. Lineage (GTDB taxonomy): Bacteria > Cyanobacteriota > Cyanobacteriia > Cyanobacteriales > Nostocaceae > Nostoc. The sequence continues at coordinate 39,114 of NZ_JBALDZ010000016.1, forward strand.
AGCCTTCCCAGTAATCATTAGGCTGCTTAACGCAACCGTCGCAGGTGGGACAACCAGCTTTACACTGAGGCATGGTATGAATGCTACCAACGCAGTTTGTACAAAGTTCAGGGTCAATCCAGTGCTGTCCGTCAACCACTTTAATTGCATTTGTCGGACATACCGTTAGACAGAGATTGCAGGAAATACACTGGCTAGTAAGAATTTTGTAAGCCATGATTTATTCTCCTTTTGGGGATTGGGTACTGGGGATTGGGTACTGGGGATTGGGTACTGGGTACTGGGTAATGGGTAATGGATACTGGGAAAATTCTTCCTTAATTCCCAGTCCCTAGTCCCCAGTCCCTAATCCCCTGTCCCTATTCCTAATTCCCTAATTCCTTAACGTATTGCTCGTAGAACTCCAAAGCAACCTTCTCAATCACGTCGTAAGCTTCAACAGTCTGTATTCCGGCTTGTTGCAATTTCTCTTGAGGACTGTTACCAATCTTGGAGACTAAAACTGCTTTGCAATCTGCGATCGCTTTCATAATATACTCAAAGGAAGCTTCTTCGCCGTATCCACCTTGGCAGTATTGGTCAATTTTGCGATGACCGATAAAGCGAACTTCGTTCCCACCCACTTCGTAAATTTGGAATTCTTTCGCATGACCGAAGTGTTGGTTAACTAATCCGCCGCCTTTGGTTGCTACTGCAACGAGAACTTTCGGACTATTGGCAATTTTCTTACTGGCTAGCGCCTTATCTTTGGCTACCTTAAGTTCTTCTTTAAACTTCTCAATTCCTTCGTGAACAGTAGCGCGTTGTTCCATGTCATATTCGGGAGCCATTTCCAAGAATTTCTCTTTGGAAAATTCCTGGCTGCGGTCTTCTCCCAACAATCCGACTGCATCGGCACGACACTGGCGACAGTGGCGCATCATTTTCATGTTACCAGAGCAGTTGTCCTGAACTTCTTTCAGTTCTTTGGGTGTGGGGCCGCGTTGACCGATTAAACCGAAGTGTGTGCCATGTTCTGGTGCAGAAATCAATGGCATGATGTTGTGCAAGAATGCACCTTTCTCACGAATGACTCGATTCACTTCGACTAAGTGATGGTCATTAATTCCGGGAATCATTACAGAGTTAACTTTACACAAGATGTCAGCATCTTTCAGGGCTTGCAATCCTTCCATCTGTCTTTCGTGGAGGATTCTCGCGCCTTCAATGCCTCTATAACGCTTGCGTCTGTAGTGAACCCAAGGATAAATTTTAGCACCGATCTCTGGATCTACCATGTTAATGGTGATCGTCACGTGATCTATATTTAATTGTTTAATGCGATCGATGTAATCTGGCAGCATTAAACCATTAGTTGATAAGCACAGCTTAATATCTGGTGCTTGTGCTGCAATCAACTCAAATGTGCGGAAAGTTTTTTCTGGATTCGCCAGAGGGTCGCCAGGGCCGGCAATTCCCACAACTGTCATTTGGGGAATCTTACCACCAATGACCAAAGCTTTATGTGCAGCTTCTTCTGGTGTTAGCAATTCGCTAACTACTCCAGGACGGCTTTCGTTAGCGCAATCATATTTGCGGTTGCAATAGTTGCATTGGATGTTGCAAGCTGGAGCAACTGCAACGTGCATCCGGGCGTAGTGGTGATGAGCGTCTTCGCTGTAGCAGGGATGTTTAGCAATGCGTTCTTGGAGCTTTTCGTCTCTTTCCACGGTGGCGCTGCTGTTGCTGTCGCAGCCGCAACCACCGGATTTTGCTTGGGTTGGCGATTCCGTAGCGTTAGAGTTGAGGAGTCGTGTAGACGGTGATGTCATTGAATTTCGCAAAAGGTCGGTGGACTTGGCTGCCACTGTGGGAGATGCTGTTGCTACTCTTTCATGCCCAGAATTGAAGTCGCGTCTTCCACACTACCTGCAAACCCTTGGGTTCGGGCGACTTGTTTGCAAGTCAGGCAGGCAATAGATATCTGATGTTCGGCTGGTGTGTGTCAACGTTCGGTTCTTGGGTAGAATTGGTGCTTACAGCCGCGACTTCTCTTCACTTCAGGCATGGTGCTATGTCATCCCTCCACTCACTTTTCGCTTCGTTTTGTTTCAGAGCGTTAAGTGATTGGCGATATAAGATTTATAGCAGCCATCTCCCAGCCAGATATTGCGTCTCTCTAGGATAGAATTTATTGGATTTATTACTCTTGTACTCAAACAATAAGAACCCTAATTCTGCAAGCATTACAAGAATTAAAAAAGTTTTTTTCAGGTAGGGGTTCTAGTATTTTTTGGTTGGGGTTCTAGTGTTTATAGATAGGGGTTCAGGATTTCTTTGTACTCAGCTAAAACCCAATTCCAGCAAGAACTTTAACTAACTTAAAACTGGGTTTGGGTTGTTTAAATGTGTACTCAGATTGCCCTCAAGTTCCGTCAAAAGCAATCAATGTCAAGGGTTTGAGGGTGAAAAACTGGAGTAGTTCACATCGTTCTACTCCAGAAACGTGCGAAATTCAATTCTGTATCTAACATATCATTTTTTTGAGGGTAAAAATGCAATTCATATTTTTTTAATTTTTGCTTTGACAAGTATATTCAATTGTGGTTGTAAGTCTTGTCTGATCGGCGATATGAGGTAATGAAAATAGGTGTGTTGCTGCATATCATTTTCAAAAAACTTAACTTTTAACTCTTTTTTTCATTCCCACAATGAGGAGGTGGGTAGGAAACTGTGGGATTTTGTGTTTGAGAGAAACAACAAACTATAATCTAACATGATTGAGCGATCGCAATGAATTTTCTGAATTGCTCACTACAAACCTTAACGAAAAACCTAATCCCCTAACCTCCAACTCGTCGCGGGAAGGGGTAAAATTCAAAGTCTCTCTCCTTCTAGGAGAGAGATTTAGAGAGAGGTTTTACCTCAGCACGGGCTAAACGCCCCGCTACCGCTAACGGAACTCGGAACTCAGCACTTTTCATCGATACCGTGAAAAATCAGAGTGTCATTTAGCTACAATCAGACCAACCGTGAAAAAATCTGAGTTATGATAGCCATCCCCCAAGAGCCGCCAAAAATGACCGTTGAGGAATACCTGGAATGGGAACCTCAGCAAGACATTCGCTACGAATATGCCAATGGCGAAGTATTTGCCATGACAGGCGGTACAATCCCCCATAACGACATTGCACTAAACTTGTACACTGCCTTACGCCCTCATTTACATTCCAGAGGTTGTCGAGTGAATGTGTCAGATGTGAAAATGCAACTCACTCCCCAGAGTCGCTACTATTATCCTGATGTTATTGTCAGTTGCGACCCTCAAGACCTCAATGCCCGCAAATTTATTCAACATCCCCAGCTGATTGCTGAAGTTCTTTCGCCAGGTACAAGCGCTAAAGATCGGGGTGAAAAATTCACTTATTATTTGACAATCCCCAGTTTGCAAGAATATATCTTGATTGACTCGGAACAAATCTCCGTTGAGCGTTACTGTCGGGGTGAGGGTAGGATGTGGCTTTACTATCCCTACACGGCTGGAGATATCGTCACTCTATCGAGCATTGAATTTGAATGCCCAATTGAATTGCTGTATGAAGGTGTTGTATTTAGCACTGAAGAATAAAGAGAATGTTCCGTGTTAACTTTTAAAGAGCGATGTCTACGACGGGCTGCGCCTACGCACCTTAAGCAACTGCATAGCCTGTGTAGGGTCTTAACTCCGGTGGACGAAACCGATTTCTCAGCAAAAGTTTGCCGATGGGTTCTTCAAACAAATCATCAAAAACTCTGTTAGGTACTGCAAGATATAGCACTCGTTCTGGCTCCGATTCAATCAATATATCCTGATATAAAATATACTGACCCAACGCTTTTTCTAAATCATCAACATCCGATCTACCGCTAAAACTTTTAATCTCAACTGCAATTTTAGATTCTGCTTTTTGCGTCGCTAACAGTTGTCTAGTACCTAAATCAATATACAAATCTTTTTTACCAAATTTAAGAGTCAGTGGGTCATGAGTAATTATCTATTTATCTTTAATCAAAGCATTTTTGACACTATTATGGTATGTGTCTCTAGCTAGCATACAGGTGTAGTTTTAGACTGATATTTATATTTTAGGAGCGCCTAGCATCTTCGTTAAGTGTTATGCGTAGACATCGCTACACTGTAGTCATAAGCTATCTAAGTTCATTCACGAAAACAGGGTAGTAGGAGGAATACAATGAAAGCAGTGCTTATTCATCAGTATGGTGCGACTGAAGTTTTGCACTATGAAGATGTGGAACAGCCGAAAATTGAGCCAACTCAGTTACTTGTGAAAGTTCGTGCTAGTAGCGTCAATCCTATTGATTGGAAAATCCGCAAAGGGATGTTGAGTTTGATTATCGGCAGTAAATTTCCGAAGATTCTGGGATTTGATGTGGCGGGAGAAGTCGTAGAGGTTGGCTCTGGGGTTACGCGCTTTAAACCGGGAGATGCTATTTACGGCAGTACTAGCTTCCCTGGAGGAGGTTATGCCGAATTTGCCGCTATCCCCGAAAACTTGGCGACGCTCAAACCAACGAATTTATCTTATGAAGAAGCTGCGGCTGTGCCTTTAGCAGCGCTCACGGCTCTGCAAGCAGTGCGAAATCAGGGAAATATTCAAACAGGACAAACTGTGTTGATTAATGGCGCTGCGGGTGGTGTAGGGATTTTTGCGGTGCAAATTGCTAAGGCTTTAGGGGCAGTGGTGACGGGAGTTAGCAGTACTAAAAACTTGGATTTGGTGAAATCTTTGGGAGCAGATCGCGTGATTGATTATACGCAGCAAGATTTTGCCGAAGATACAGCCCAGTATGACATTATCTTTGATGCAGTGGGTAAGCGATCGCTCTCAGAAATCAAAAGAGTTCTCAAACCCAACGGAGTTTATATCACCACCGTACCCAGCCCGAAAGTCTTCTTAGAGATCGTCTTAACAGCGTTCCTTCCGGGTCAAAAAGCCAAATCGGTGTTTGAAAAGCCTAACGCCAAGGATTTGGTTTATCTGAAAGAATTGATTGAATCCGGTAAAATTCGTGTGGTGATTGATCGCACATATCCCTTACAAGAACTAGCGGTGGCTCATAGTTATAGCGAAACTGGGCGTGCAGTGGGGAAAATTGCGATCGCAGTTTCCAGTTGATTGCGAGTAAAGCTCTGCAAGTCAGCCGAAATGATGTTATTCAAAGCATCGCTACCTCTGGAGTGAGGCTTTGGTTCAAAAGGCAGACTTGCAGATACTGGTGAATGAGCGTTAACAGTCAACAGACTAAAAAAGCGGCACAGATGGCTTGTGAGGTGAGTAAGTAGGTGGGACAGAGGAACATCCCAAATTGTCTTTGCAAATTTGGTACTACTTGACCTCTATAAACGATATTATGTTATCCAAGTCATTTCCAACGTAACTATAATCACCAGCACTAAACTCACGGCATAGACCACCAGTTTCATTTTGGCACACACGTACCACTGTATTTGGTGGTACACTTAATGAACTAATAGTGTCATTACCAACAATATTTAAGTCACCTTCGTTAGCTTTGTATACTCCTGGAGTTGTCGGAAAAGATTGGGAAACTCCACCAAAATTCGGATCTCTATAGACCTTAACTTGTGGTGACGGCGTGGAGGAAGGTTTAACCTCGATAAACGATATTATGTTATCCAAGTCATTTCCAACATAACTATAATCACCAGCACTAAACTCACGGCATAGTCCACCAGTTTCATTTTGGCACACACGTACCACTGTATTTGGTGGTACACTTAATGAACTAATAGTGTCATTACCAACAATATTTAAGTCACCTTC
>NZ_JBALDZ010000017.1:0-2450 GCF_036917155.1 Nostoc sp.
TTAGCAGTTAGCAGTTAGCAGTTAGCAGTTAGCAGTTAGCAGTTAGCAGTTAGCAGTTAGCAGTTAGCAGTTAGCAGTTAGCAGTTAGGAGTTAGGAGTTAAGAGCTATTAACAATTCCTCACTTATAACTCCTAACTCATCACTCCCATCTTCTAACTATTCGTTGGAACTTGGGGGAGCAACTGGGGTAGTTGATTGTTGTTTACGTTGCTCGCGTTTTTTGCGATCGGCTGAGAGCATATCTGCCATTACTATCAGTGCTTGCGCCATTTTGTCTAGGTTAGAACGATATAACTCCAAATCCTTGTTGAGTTTGTCATCGGATAGGTGCAGACCGGCTGCGATCGCTTTTAGCGCCTCAGTGAGTTGCTTTTCGTCTTTAACCAACTCGGGATCGGACTGTTCTAATAACGAAAATACACCAATTGCAAACAAACGGTTGTATTTAAAGTTAGGATTGTTGGCGATCGCTTGCAATTGTGCTTGCAAGTCAGTATCTCTATCTAAGTAAGTAGTTTGGGCCAGCCACCCAATTAAATCTTTAACTGCCAAACCTTTAGCTACAGCTTGCAGTCTTTGGGCATCCTGCCGATATTGTTGCGGATCTTTTTCTATAGCCTGACATAAGGCGTTAAAAATTGATTCTTGATCCCGTTCTGGTTGATAGCCTTCCATGAAACGGTCAAAAGTAGTGACGACACCCAAGGCATAAATTGGATTGTAGCTAAAATCGATATTTACTGACAGCAGATGCATTTCCACCATCAATTCTTCTACTACCCGACGATAAATAGTGTTAATCGGACGAGTGTGAAGATTGTAGAAAGTTCGCTTTGTATCAGAGACTGTACGGACGTTATTCACAAAGAAAAAGAGAATGTTAAGGGCGACGTATCTTTATTTTGTCGCTTAAAGGCTACTTTGCCAAGTTGAGCTTTTAGCAAGTGACGGTTTCATTTACAATATAGACACATCAGAAGTATTTTTTAAGCTAGTAGCCACAGGAGATAAGACCTTTTCTCCTAAAAAACTAGCCAAAAATTATTATCCTTAATGATTTATTTATTGCATTTATGAATTTCTCGCCACAGTTAATTGCTTTAGGTGAGTACCTAACTGGTGAATTTGATAATCGGGAACAAGCCATAGCAGAACCAGTTTGGTATGTCCACCTGTGCCTGTGGCAAAGACCAGTTAATCTGTTCACAGAAGATAGCATCACCTTGTTTGCCGAACAGGCTAACGTTATTACCCTAGATCAACCTTATCGCCAGCGAATTATCCGGTTGCGTCAGTTGAGCGACTCTGACACAACCGTGGAAGCACAATATTATATGCCTCAAGATCCAGGTGCATTAAGAGGCGCAGGTGATAACCCTGCTCTACTAAACACACTGACACTAGAACAATTAGATTTACTACCAGGTTGTATCCTAACAGTTACTCAAGAAAAACTAGCTGGCGATTGCTACAAGTTTACCGCTACCCCACCACCAGAGACACGTTGCAGCTTTACTTATCTTGGCAATAGCATCTATGTTTCCTTGGGTTTTGCAGCGACAGCGACAGAATTTCACAGCTACGACAAAGGAATTGATCCAGCAACCGGAAAAGCAACTTGGGGAGCGATTATGGGGCCTTATCGCTACACCAAGCGAAATCAGTATTAAATAAGATAAAGTTATGAGTTATGAGTTATGAGTTATGAATTAACTCCTAACTCCTAACTCCTAACTCCTAACTCCCAACTCCCAACTCTTTTTTAGCTCGCAATGCTACGAGGTACACCTTCTAAAGCGTCCTCTTCTGTTTCAAAAATTTCAAAAACAGTATCCATCATCGTCACTTCAAACACGAGTTTGGCTTCTGGATGTACATTGCAGATGCGGAAACTGCCCTTGACTTTATCAGCATCACGCATTCCAGCTACCAAAGACGTAAGACCCGAACTATCAATAAAATTTACCTGAGCCAGATTTACAACTACATGGCGACTGAGTTTGGAAATACACTCCTGTAACTTCAGCCGAAATTGCCAAGCAGTGGTAATGTCCAGACGGCCTGCTGGTGTCAGGATAATAACGGTGTTTCCGTCTTGGGTTGTATAAGTTTTTTGGTCTATATGAATCACTAAAGTCCTCCCCGTGACATTTCTCTTAAGATTAACTAGTCGCAGAATTTTCTAATGCTGTCACTTGAGATTAACAAGCTATAGCTAAAATTGTCACCTTTTTCTGCTAAGTGCTTAACTCTAGTAGTTTAACTCAGGAAAATAGTGGAGAGTGGGGATTGGGGAGATGAGGGAGATGAGGGAGATGAGGGAGATGAGGGAAGATCGGGATAATTATCCTAACTCCCTATTCCCTATTCCCTATTCCCTATTCCCTATTCCCTATTCCCTATTCCCTATTCCCTATTCCCTATTCCCTATTCCCTATTCCCTATTCCC
>NZ_JBALDZ010000018.1:0-28216 GCF_036917155.1 Nostoc sp.
AAGGGTAAAAGAAGACATCCTGGCTGTACCAAAGAAGACCAATCAATTTTATACCCGCGATTTCTAATTGCCTAGTCTAACTCTCTGGGGATTCAAGGGAGCTTGTTTTACAGTTGATGAATATATTTTACACTTCGACAATGCCGTGGTGAATCTTTGGAGTATACAAAAATTGGCTGGTAAAATACTGTATATATGTATGTCAACAATTCAAGAAATAATATTTAAATTGTGTCCGTTCATGATACAAAAAGTATTTAAAAAATATTAGGTGTTTAAAGCTGACATTAATATTAGCAATTTCCCCCTAGAATTTTAGAAATAGGGTGTTTTATATTTTAGAGATTGGGGACTAGGTATTGGAGATTGGGTATTGGGTACTGGGAAACTCTTCCCTAATTCCCAGTCCTTAGTCACCAGTCACTAATCCCTCGTCTTAGACAAAAAGGGGAATTCCGCCTAAAGGACTCGAAGCCTGCGTAAATCAGTATGGCCCGTGATGAGATGCGATCGCGTGTTTCGATCATTCATGGGTGTTGGACTCAATTCCCAATTGGCTAGAGTACGGCAGAGTTATGACCCCCAGCATTACAGATTCGGCGGTGAAAGCTGCGGTAGCAGCTGTTGCATCGGAGTCAGCTTCAGCAGAAGAAAAAATCCAAATGCTGATTGAGATCGCACAGGGTTTTCAAAAAAAGCCCAAGACTGCCCAAGACTTGCGGAATGCAGTTGGCTTATATTACCGGGCCTACGAGATGTGTGGTGAGGAGTATCCCCTACTGAAAGCTAGGGCCCAAGTGGGGATGGCAGGGACGTTACAAGCAATACCGGATGCTGATTACCAACTGCTGATGCAAGCGAAAGCAAGTTATGAAGAAGCACTGCCAATTTTACAGCAATTAGCTTCACCAGAGGAAGTAGCAGAGACACAGATGAATTTTGGGCTGGTGTTGCAGTCACTAGTGCCCTTCAATTTGGCGCGGATAACTGACAGCATCCAGGCTTATCATGAGGCTTTGCGGGTGTTTACTTGGGAAGATTACCCCCAGGAATACGCAATTTTATATAACAATATTGCGATCGCTTACCTTTCTATGCCCCTAGCATCAGAACGGGAATACTTGCGTCAAGGGTTAGCTGTGCAATCATTTGAGGTCGCACTCAAGCATATTAATCTGATCGATCATCCCAGAGAATATGCCATGTTGCAAAACAACTTAGGTAATGCTTTGCAATATTTAGTGAGTTCCCATCCTGTGGAAAATAACTTACGTGCGATCGCAGCTTATGATGAAGCGCTAAAAGTGCGTAATTTCCAAGATACACCTCTAGAATACGCTAACACAATTTCAAACAAAGCCAACGCCTTATTCAACTTACCCGATGACTCAGAAAAACCAGAAGCGGGTAATCCTAATAATCTCTCAAAAGCTCGTGTTTACTATCAACAAGCCTTAGAAATATTTACCCAAAATCAACAAATAGGACAAGTAGAGATAGTAGCCCAAGCTTTACAAGATATTGAAGTAGAAATAGGAAACATGCAATAGGGCATTGAGCATTGATTATTCTCCCTCATCCACCCCCTCATCATAAGGAGAACAAAACAGCATGAGAGATATTTTAACAAACCATTCTGTGAGAGATTTTCTCACAAGTTTAGTAGATGGTGACTTGAACATAATAACAGGATTAGTGTGGATACTCATAGCAACAGCCTTATCTATGCTTGGCGGTGCCATTGGTGGAATGCTGTTAGCTGGAAAAGATATCGGCTATCAGCTTTCAGCAATGCTTGGTGCTTTATTCGCCCCTGCTGGTGTAATTCCTGCAATCCTATTAGGATTTGCCATACTTAATTTATTGACACATTATTAGGAGGAAACATGTTAGAACTTGGATGGTTTTCTGCTAAGTTATTTTTCAAAGGAAAATTACTACGCGACCCTATACATTTTGTCCAAAAAACTGCCATTGCGACCGCTATCGGTTCGTTACTGCTAGTGTTATTTGCACAAGCTGATATTCCCTTCTGCCTACCAATAACATTATCTAGCTTAGTGACAGGCTTGATTATGCCATTTCTCCTCAAAGATTTTAAAACGAAGTAATTTGTCATTGGTAATTTAGGAATAACCAATGCCCCTCATGAGTGCTGAGTAGGGAATCTCACTTTTTTACTCAGGACTGAGAACAGGCTAAATGCCCTGCTACCGCTATAGCGGTTCCCACTCAAATGCGGTACAAAATTATATCGCAAGGTGTAGGGGCAATTCATGAATTGCCCCTACGGGTGTACCTCACGTGAATGAGAACCGCTATAACGGGACTCTGAACTGTTTTGCCCAATGACTAATGACTAATGACTAATGACAAACCTTGAAGAATTAATTCAGGAAATTAACCGCTTTGAGGCAATTATATCCGAATGGGATGAAAGCCAACGGTGTGTAGCAGTCGGTCTAAAAAGAGCAATTGAAGCTTTGCACAAAGCAGCATTGACTAATTTAATTAAAAGCCTCAAGCAAGAATCAATGTCAGCATTGCGTCATGCTGTTAATGATGAGGTAGTATACGCAGTGCTGCTTTATCACGAACTAGTAAAACCACCAAAACCACCATTAGCACAACGAATTCAAACAGCCATTGAAGAAGTTCGCCCAGGCTTAAAAAGCCATAATGGAGATGTAGAACTAGTAGCAATTAAACCTCCAGATACAGTAGAAGTCAGATTAATCGGAACTTGTAGCAGTTGTCCAGCTTCTACTTTAACTTTATCTCAGGGAGTAGAACAGGCAATCAAAAATCATTGTCCCGAAATTACCAAAGTAGTTGCCGTCAATCATAACCCTACAGTTAATAACGCAAGTTTTGGTTTAATTAGTCCATTTTCATCAAAAATAACCTCTACTTGGATCAAAGTGGCAACTATTGATCAAATTCCTGAATTTAGTATATTGGCAGTACAACTTTCTGGTAATTCCGTGATTTTACACCGTCAAGGTATTACAGTAAAATGTTACCGAAATGCTTGTCCTCATCTAGGATCTGCTCTAGATAAAGGTAAAGTTGAAAATGGTATTATCAGCTGTCCTTCTCACGGATTTCAGTACAAGTTAGAGACAGGTGAATGCTTAACAGCACCGGATGTTTCACTTCAGGCATATCCAGTAAAAATTAAAGACGATAAGGTTTTTGTAAAACTGCAACAATCATGATGCAAACCTAAGTAGGTGGGTGAGAAAATTTATAACTATGTCGTTACGAACGTAACGAAGTAGAGTGAATCAATAGCAAGGTTTTCACCGCTTTTACTTTTCGTTACATAGTTAGGTTTATTTGTGCTTACCTACTTAACATACAACACTGCATTAGACGTAGGTTGGGTGGAGCGGAGCGCAACCCAACAGATATCAGGATGTTGGGTTACGCAAAGCCTCCACCCAACCGACAATTTTTTTGCAACTAAATGCTTTGTCAATAGACCAGATTTTTTTCTGATTTGTGTAATTAAGTTGTTCATTTTAGGGTTTTAAGAAAGCAAAATCAACTTTGACTTACTCAAAATGCCTTTTGACTTTCTTTTTTCAGTACATCGCGCACTCATGCCAAAAATTGCAATGTAGTAAAAGCTACTGACGGAAAACTATAATTCTTTTAGATTGATTAATACGAAAATTTCTTAAAATTTTTCTTTCACTTAATTTGAAAAAAACATAATGCAAAATTGTTACTGTTGTTACATGCTAATCAAGATTAATGTTTTTAAATAATTATCAGTGTCTATCTGCGGTTCATGGATATCCCAATCATAATTAATCCCATATCACAATTACCGCTAGAAGCAACAGAAATTTCTCAATATTTACCTCTATCACCTCAAGGTGCAGAGGTAATTTTAGGTAACATTATTGAACCACAAGAATTAGTTATACCTGTAGCACCTAGTCCCATAACAATGTTTGGGCCTCGTGGTGCTTGTTTGTTATCAAAAACCGGCCCTTTATGGGTATCAGATACAGGACATCATCGATTATTAGGATGGAAAAAATTACCCACACGAGATAGTCAACCTGCTGATTGGGTAATTGGACAACCTGACTTTTATCATGAAGGACAAAATGCTAAAAGTACACCGGGAAGTGCAACCTTAAGTGTACCAACAGGGATTTGTGCTTGTGCTGAAGGGTTAGCCGTAGCAGATGCTTGGAATCATCGAGTTTTAATTTGGAAAAATTTACCAGAAGATAACAATGTTCCAGCCGATTTGGTGTTAGGACAAGCTAATTTTATCGATAATGAACCAAATCGGGGAAGTCAACAAGCATCCGCCAGTACAATGCACTGGCCCTATGGTGTTTTCTATCATCAAGGACGGCTATTTATTGCCGATACTGGTAATCGCAGGGTATTAATTTGGCATCAATTACCAACAGAAAATGGTCAGCCTGCTGATGTAGTTTTGGGACAACCAGATATGATATCTCGCAATGAAAATGGCGGTGCTTCTGCAACCGCAGCGAGTATGCGTTGGTGTCACGATATTACCCTTTGGGGAGAAAATTTAGTTGTCAGCGATGCAGGTAATCATCGAGTGATGATTTGGCAGGGCATACCAACAGAAAATAATACCCCTTGTGCAGTGATTTTAGGACAAAAAAGCTTTGATTTTGTCGAAATGAATCAAGGGGTTTATTTGCCAAGCGCTAGTAGTTTGAGTATGCCTTATAGTGTCGGGGTGGCTGGAGATTGGTTAGTAGTTGCAGATACAGCTAATTCTCGGTTGTTAGGATGGAGAAAGCTAAAATCGATTTTATCATTGCAAGGTGCAGTGGCAGATGGGTTAGCAGGACAAATAAATTTTCAAAATAAAGGTGAAAATCGTAATTTCGGACTGCCTAAACGAAATAGCTTAAATTGGTGTTACGGGATAAAAATTTGTGGTAATACAGCAGTGATAGCTGATTCTGGAAATAACCGAATTTTGCTGTGGCAGTTTAATAATTCGTAATGACGCTCGTTCGCCCTTGGCGTCTCCCCTTCTCCCAAAGGGAGAGGCTAACGCCAAGGGAGAAGACTCGGCTTAGCTACGCTAACGTAATTCGTAATTCGTAATTTTGTAAAGTCAGATTTATATGCCGACTGAAGAAATTAGAGTTCATGGTACTGTTCAAGGAGTAGGATTTCGCCCTACTGTATATCGTCTGGCTAAAGCCTGTGATTTGCGTGGAGATGTTTGTAACCATGGACAAGGTGTATTAATTAGGGTATCTGGTAGTGAGAAAGCAATAACAGAATTTATTGCCAGATTGCAAACAGAATGTCCACCTTTGGCAAGAATCAATCAACTAACAAGAATTATTTATGAAGGTGAATTGACATTTGATAATTTTGTGATTTCTACTAGCGTCAGTAATGCCATCAAAACAGAAATTACCCCTGATGCAGCCACTTGTTTGCAATGTCAGCAAGAAATATTCGACCCCTTTAGCCGCTTTTTCCGTTACCCCTTTACTAATTGCACTCATTGCGGCCCCCGCCTGAGTATTATTCGTGCAATTCCTTATGACAGATGCAATACCAGTATGTCTGCGTTTGCCGTATGTTCAGAATGTGGCAAGGAATATCACGATGTCGAAAACCGCCGTTTTCACGCCCAACCTGTAGCTTGTCATGTTTGTGGCCCCACAGCTTGGTTAGAACGCACCGATGGTAAATCGGTTACTGCTTCCATGTTTTCGATGTTGGATGATGTTGATGCCGTTTGTACATTGTTGCAAAAAGGTGAGATTGTGGCAATTAAAGGGTTAGGTGGTATTCATCTAGCTTGCGATGCAACACAAGAAACCGTTGTAGAAAAACTGCGTCAGCGAAAAAAGCGCTATCATAAACCCTTTGCTTTAATGGCGCGGGATATTGAAATAATTGAACAATATTGTATTGTCAACGCCAAAGAAAAAGAATTATTAACCAGTTCTGCTGCACCAATTGTTTTATTACAAGCTTCAGATAAAAAACAATTAGCATCATCAGTTGCATTAGGGCAAAGTAGCCTCGGTTTCATGCTTCCTTATACGCCCCTGCATCATTTAATTCTGCGGCGGATGAATCGCCCAATTGTTTTAACAAGTGGCAATCTTGCCGATGAACCACAATGTATTGATAATGACGAAGCAAGAGAAAAGTTAGGAACAATTGCTGATTATTTTCTCTTTCACAATCGAGAAATTATTAATCGGGTAGACGATTCAGTGGTGAAAGTTATCAGCGATAAAGTTCAAATAATTCGCCGCGCCAGGGGATATGCACCAACATCAATTAGTTTACCATTAGGATTTCACAATGTACCGCAAATTTTAGCAATGGGTAGTGAGTTAAAAAATACCTTTTGCCTATTGCGTGAAGGAGAAGCAATTCTTTCTCAACATCTGGGAGATTTAGAAAATTCTGCCGCTTTCAACGCTTATCAAGACACTTTGAATTTATACTTAAATTTATTTGAGCATAAACCAGAAATAATTGCCATTGATAAACACCCTGAATATCTCTCAAGCAAACTTGGTAAAGAACTTGCGGGCGCAAATCAAATCAAAGTTTATCCAGTTCAACATCATCATGCCCATATCGCCGCTTGCATGGCAGAAAATGGGATTCCTTTAGATTCACCTCCAATATTAGGTATTGCTTTAGATGGTTTAGGTTACGGCGACGATGGTACATTCTGGGGTGGAGAATTTCTTCTAGCAGATTACCGGAAATTTCAACGACTAGCAACATTTAAACCAGTAGCAATGATTGGTGGTGAACAAGCAATTTATCAGCCTTGGCGTAATACTTATGCCCAATTATTAACTGCTAACCTTTGGGATGATTGCGAAGAGAAGTATTCTGATTTAGAAATATTTAAGTTTTTGAAAAACAAGCCACTTAAGCTACTCAATCAACTTATAGAGAAAGGGATTAACTCTCCTTCAGTTTCTTCAGTAGGTCGATTGTTCGATGCAGTGGCAGCGGCTATCGGTATTTATAGAGAAGAATGTAGCTATGAAGGACAAGCTGCGATCGCAATGGAAGCTATAGTAGATGTTAGTAGCTTAAATAATGATAAAGAAACGCTGATCTATCCTTTTAGTTTTAGCTTTTCAGATAGTATTTATTGTATAGACCCGCGTCAAATGTGGCAAGCCTTGCTCAATGACTTACAGCAGCAGATTCCCCAACCAGTTATGGCTGCCAAATTCCACAAAGGTTTAGCGAATGTGATTGTGGAAATGGTTAAACATCTTACTCAAGAAAATCTGATTAATCAGGTAGCATTAACAGGAGGAGTCTTTCAAAATTGTATATTGTTAAAGGAAGTTACCAAACGATTAGAAACATTGGAAATAAAAGTACTTACTCACAGCTTAGTTCCCGCTAATGATGGCGGGTTATCTTTAGGACAAGCAGTGATTGCAGCCGCACAATTAATACATGTTGATATTTGACAATCTTTTTCTCACCAATAATTCTCTCTGCGTTCTCTGTGCCTCTGTGGTTAGTTCATCTTCAACAATAAAAAAATGTGTTTAGGAATCCCCGGACAAATTGTAGAAATTACCAACGCTAACCATAAATTAGCCATAGTTGACATTGGTGGTGTTAAGCGCCAAGTAAATATTGCTTGTATCGTAGATGAACAACATCCCCCCGAAGCTTGTATTGGTGATTGGGTGCTAGTACATGTTGGCTTTGCCATGAATCGAATTAACGAACAAGAAGCAGCAGAAACATTACAACTCTTCCAAGAATTAGCAGTAGCACAAGCAGGAATTAGTACTTAAATAATATTTTTTCTCACGCAGAAAAATAGTTTGAAACTTCCTTCTTTCTTTTCTTCCTTCGCGCCCTACCCTGCGGGAAGCCACTTCGTGTCTATGCGTCCTTTGCGGTTCGTTAAAAAAAACTTTCTACCACACAAGCGAAATTAACAGATACATAAAACTCACTACTCCTCACTCCCCATGAAATATGTTGACGAATTCCGCGAACCAGAAAAAGCTGAAGCCATCCGCCGCGAAATCGCTAAATTATGCCATAGGCTAGAAAAACCCATCAAAATCATGGAAGTATGTGGCGGGCATACCCATTCCATATTTAAATATGGTATCGAAGAAATATTACCCCAAACCATTGAACTAATTCATGGGCCTGGTTGTCCAGTATGCGTGATGCCAAAAGGGAGATTAGATGATGCGATCGCAATCTCTCAAAATCATAACGTCATCTTTGCCACCTTTGGCGACGCCATGCGAGTTCCCGGTTCCAACACCACATTACTGCAAGCCAGGGCACAAGGCGCAGACATCCGTATGGTGTATTCTCCCTTAGATAGCTTACAAATTGCCAGAGATAACCCCGACAAAGAAGTAGTTTTCTTCGCATTAGGCTTTGAAACCACAGCCCCCAGCACCGCCTTCACCATCCTGCAAGCAGCCGCCGAAAAAATTCCTAACTTTAGTATGTTTAGCAATCACGTCCTCGTGATTCCCGCCCTCAAAGCACTATTAGATAATCCCGATTTACAACTAGATGGATTTGTTGGCCCTGGCCATGTCAGCATGGTAATTGGCACTGACCCATATCAATTTATTTCTCAACAATATAATAAGCCAATTGTTGTCTCAGGATTTGAACCCTTAGATATTCTCCAATCAATTTGGATGCTATTGCAACAGTTAGTAGAAAATCGTTGCGAAGTTGAAAACCAATATAACCGAATTGTAGAAAAAACTGGGAACACAGTAGCCCTGCAAGCCATAAACAAAGTTTTCGCCGTCCGAGATAGTTTTGATTGGCGCGGCTTAGGTGACATTCCCTATTCAGGATTACAAATTCAACCTGAATATGCCCGATTTGATGCCGAACTTAAATTTACCATTCCTAACCTCAAAGTAGCCGACCATAAAGCTTGTAAATGTGGAGAAATTCTCAAAGGAGTCTTAAAGCCTTGGGAATGCAAAGTATTCGGTACAGCTTGCACGCCAGAAACACCAATCGGTACTTGTATGGTATCTTCCGAAGGTGCTTGTGCAGCCTATTACAAATACGGGCGACTCTCCGCAATTGCCAAAAGAACAATCGCCCAAAAACCAAAAATAACTCAAGAACCCCTCCCCGCCTGCGGCTTCTCCTCAGAATAATACTTAGCATACCTCTGCGTTCCTTTGCGTTAAAAAAAGTTTAATATGAATATTTCCCCCACAAACCCAATACAAAATCCTCTATTCCAAAAAATAGAACAAGCCCGCCGCCACCAAGTGAAAGTACGAGACACTCATATAACTCTCGCACATGGTAGCGGCGGTAAAGCCATGCGTGATTTAATAGATGATATCTTTGTCAGCAATTTTGATAACCCAATTCTCTCGCAACTAGAAGACCAAGCCAGCTTCAACTTAACCCCTCTTCTACAACAAGGAGACAGACTCGCATTTACAACAGATTCTTATGTTGTAGACCCGTTATTTTTCCCCGGTAGTGATATAGGAGAATTAGCCGTTAACGGCACAGCAAATGATTTAGCTGTCAGCGGT
The DNA here is from genome assembly GCF_036917155.1 of Nostoc sp. Lineage (GTDB taxonomy): Bacteria > Cyanobacteriota > Cyanobacteriia > Cyanobacteriales > Nostocaceae > Nostoc. The sequence continues at coordinate 9,576 of NZ_JBALDZ010000018.1, forward strand.
GCTAAACCTTTATATTTAACTTGTAGCGTAATTTTAGAAGAAGGATTACCTGTCGAAATTTTACGCCGTGTCGCAAACAGTATGAAAGCAGCCGCAGAAAAAGCTGGTGTTCAAATTGTCACTGGTGACACAAAAGTTGTACATCGAGGTGCTGCCGATAAACTCTTTATTAATACTGCTGGTATTGGTATCATTCCACGAGGAATTAACATTTCCACCCACAATATTAAACCTGGAGATGCAGTAATAATTAATGGCGAAATAGGTAATCATGGGACAGCAATTTTAATTGCTCGTGGAGAGTTAGCCTTAAAAACTAATATTGAAAGTGACTGTCAGCCATTGCATAGTTTAGTAGAAACTATTCTCCATATATGTCCTCAAATTCATGCTATGCGAGATGCTACCCGCGGTGGTTTAGCTACAGTCTTAAATGAATTTGCTCTCAGTTCAAATGTGGGAATTCGCCTCTTTGAAGAATCTATTCCAGTACGGGAAGAAGTCAACGGAGTTTGTGAAATTCTCGGTTTAGACCCATTGTATTTAGCTAATGAAGGTAAATTAGTTGTAGTGGCTCCAAAAGAGAATGCTAACAATATTTTATCTGCGATGAAATCCCACCCAGCAGGCAAAGACGCTTGTATTATTGGCGAAGTTATTACCTCACCCCCAGGTATCGTATTATTAAAAACAGCTTTTGGTGCTGAAAGAATTGTTGATATGTTAGTAGGCGACCAATTGCCACGAATTTGTTAATATTTAATAGATTTTATAGTATGCACGAACTTGGAATTACTCAAAATATTGTGGCAATTGTGACTGAAAATGCCAAAGGTGCAAAAGTGCAGCGAGTTTTATTAGAAATCGGCAAACTTTCAGCCATTATGCCCGACGCTATCCGATTTTGTTTTGATATTTGCACTCAAGGCACTATTTTAGCAGGGGCGAAATTAGAGATTGTAGAAATTCCCGGTTTAGCAAAGTGTCGCCAATGTGGTACAGAAATTTCTGTAGATAAACCATTTGGTATTTGTAACTGCGGTAGCGTGCAATTAGATTTAATTGCTGGTGAAGAACTAAAAATTAAAGAAATAGAAATAGAGGAATTATGTGTGTAGCCTGCGGTTGTTCTGATGATGGTGAAGCTAAAATTACCAATCTAGAAACAGATGAAGCGGAACATAAGCATCATCATACTCACACTTTACCAGATGGTACTGTCATCTCTCATTCCCACAGTCACGACACTCATGTAGAAGCGCCTCAAATTCATGCCAAAATACACAATACAACGATATCATTAGAACAGGATATATTGGCAAAGAATAATTTAATAGCAGCCCAAAATCGGGGATGGTTTAAAGGTCGAAATATTCTCGCCTTAAATTTAATGAGTTCTCCCGGTGCTGGCAAAACAACTCTTTTAACACGAACCATCAATGATTTAAAGCAGCAATTACCTATTAGTGTCATTGAAGGCGACCAAGAGACTGCTAATGATGCCAAAAAAATTAAAGAAACAGGTTCTAAAGTCATCCAAATCAACACGGGAACAGGCTGTCATTTAGATGCATCAATGATAGACAGGGGTTTACAACAACTGAATCCACCACTAGACTCAGTTGTGATGATTGAAAATGTCGGAAATTTGGTTTGTCCAGCCTTATTTGATTTGGGAGAACAGGCAAAAGTAGTAATTCTCTCGGTTACAGAGGGAGAAGATAAGCCGATAAAATACCCGCATATATTTCGTGCTAGTGATGTAATCATTCTCACTAAAATTGATTTGCTGCCTTATGTAGATTTTGATGTTCAAAAATGCCTAGAATATGCTGTGCAGGTAAATCCCCAAATTAAGATTTTTCAGGTTTCTGCAACTACTGGTGTAGGGTTAGATAATTGGTATAAATGGGTAACTGAAAATCAAGACAGGAGACGCGATGAATCGCCGTCTCTACAATAATCAGGCGATTTATCACATCTTTGTGATCTAGAATTTATTTGCATCAAAAAACCTTAACCGAACCGTATTGAAAAAGGGACTGGGGATTAGGGACTGGGGACTGGGAAAACTTGGAAGGGGGTTAGACTGCTGTATGTGATTGCTGGCTAACGGTGAAGTTGTGCGGCGACAGTCAGCTTTTGACTCCCTACCAATTTAAACTCGCCCTGTAATTGTTGCGCCAGCTTGATAGAGAGAGAAGTCTTTCCCATCCCACCCATTCCTAACAAAGCCACAAGCCGACAACGATCGACTAAAATCCACTTTTGTAACTGAGCTAGTTCTTGTTGTCTTCCGTAGAAAAAATCAACATCGATTGCATCTCCCCAATCTTGATACGAAGAAAACTTTGCGTCCCTCTGCGTTTAAACTAAAACCAAAATCCCTCTAGGGGTTAATGGAAAATAAAAGTACTTTTTATAACATTACAGATGCACACTTCCATTTTCCTATCAGTGCGTAAATCCTCATGGCAAAAGTTGAAGAATTGACACCCCAGCAACTCTCCGAAACAGACCTGAAACCACGAGGGAGAATTTATCCGAGTCCTATCAGTTGGCGCGACCAGTTTTTGTACCAATTGATATTAGATAGATTCAGTGACGATAATGAAAATCAAAGAGAACTTTTTGACCACACCAACCCTTCAAAATTCCAGGTTAAAGACAAAGCCGACTGGATGGCAGCAGGTACGGAGTTTGTAGGTGGTACTCTTAAAGGAATTAAGAGTAAGTTGGACTACTTGCAGCGATTGGGAGTAACAACGCTGTGGATTAATCCACCTTGGCAACTACGTTCTGAGTTAGAAGCTTACCACAGCGATCGCATCCAAGAATTTTTAGATGTTGACCCCCATTTTGGCACTCGTCAAGATTTAAGAGATTTAATTGATGCTGCCCACGATCGCCGGATGTATGTCATCCTCGATGTAGTATACAACCATAGTGCTGATAACTGCTTCAACAGAGATGACGTAATTGCAACACTAGCCAGAGTTTATCAATATTGGATTGCTCTTTCAGACTGCGATGGCTTGCGGATAGATAGCCTCAAGCACATTTCTCCAGAAGATTCGCGCAAATTCTGCACCGCAATTCGCGAATACGCCGAATCTATCGGTAAAGAAAACTTTTTACTAACTGGAGAAATCACCTCCGGTAGTATGGCTAGTGCATACATAGACATTATTGGGCGTAACCTCAGTGCTGTATTAGACATCGTGCAGTCCCCTAATGAATTGACCGCATTAGCAAGGGGATTAGTACACCCAAAGCAATTTTTTGATTTGTATAGCGAAAACAATCTTGCTGGAGAATACCGCCAAGTTGGGATATATCATCTCTCCATCTTGGATGATGGTGAGATGTCATTCCGTGCCAATAAGCAGCGATTTGCCGCATACAGCAATGTACCTAATCTCTATGAGCAAGTTGCCCATGCTGTGGGTGTGCAATTAACAATGCCAGGAATTCCTGTTATTTATTATGGAACAGAACAGGCTTTTGACGGGAATGAAGGTTATCACGATTACAGCATAGAAGGTGAACGGTTTGCGGAAAATAGATATATCCGAGAAGCAATGTTTGGCGGTGCTTTTGGAGCATTTCAAACAGCCGACTGTCATTTCTTCAATATCGACCATCCTACCTATTTGCGGATAGCTGCGATCGCGCGGATTCGCAACCGTCACGATAAAATTGGCAAAGCACTACGCCGTGGACATCACTACCTGCGCGAAACATCCTTTCACAACTCCCCCTTCTCCATTCCCGGACAAGGCGAATTAGTTGCTTGGTCACAAGTTTTATTTGACACAGAAGTGTTGATGGTGCTGAATACCAACGGCTTAGAAAATCGGCGTGCAGAAGTGACAGTAGATACTTACACGCATCTTCAAGACTCAATTATGACTTTTTTATACAAAAGCGATTGGAGCAATGCCGATTTACGTAATCCACGGCAGAATCAAACTGTAGCTGTGCAACATCACGATGATGGTCGCGCAACAGTGGAAATTGATTTACCTCCTTCAGGTATGGCAATTTTGGCGTAAGCTAACACCAGCATTTGGGCAAAGCTTTGGGATAAAAACCTGGTTTAAACTTATAAACTTTTACCAGAAGCTTTGCCCCTGGAATTACTAAATATCTATGTTCTAATTTTTATATACTTTCTTGTAAAACTTGACTCATGTACTTTACCAACTCACGACTATCGTCACCATTATGTTTCTTGAGCCGTTTCTTAAGTTTAATTTCGGTAGAACTGTTGATATTAGGGCTTGGTGTTCTATTTAAAACAATCCGGGCATAAATTTTAAAATCCGGAATCTCATGCATAAGTATGCTAATGGATAAATCTATCTGAACAAGTGCTTTTTTTAAATCCTGTCCCTTTAATTCCACAAAAAATGCTAGTTTATCTTGACAATTCAAAATTAAGTAATCGCATTTTTCCCCTTCTCTAATTAAACAGTTATCTACCCTAATTTTGCAAAACTCTTTACTGCTTCCATTAGTAACTCTATATTCTTGTGAATTACCAGAATCTCTGACAACTATTGTTTTTCTAGTATCACAATAGTCCGTACATTCACTTTTTCTAAAAAAATCGTTACACATATTTAATATTCAGTTGTCAAGGTTGAATAAATCATGAAACTTGTTATTAATTATACTTGAAGCACTATCTATTTTTTCTGCTTGAATAAGTTTAAGCTCTTCATCAAAGATTGATTCGCAGCGATTTTCAGAGATAAAATAAGCTGAAGTACTATTTGGATCAATCCAAATATTCCTATTTACAATACTCTCCACAGCTTCTTTATCCATACCAATCTTATTGGTACCAATTTGGTAAGCATATAACAGATTGTTAAAAGACGATAGAATATATGGACTGTGGGTAGTTACAACTATTTGATTATTATTAATATTTGCTAATAAACCAATAAGTTCTACTATATCACTTTGTGTTTCTGGATAAAGATGTGCTTCCGGCTCTTCAAATACAATGAAGACACTTGTTCCATCTAAAATATATCTAAATATAAGTAAAAGAATCCACACCGACTCTTGTTGTCCGGAAGAGGCATATTGTAGTTTCACATACTCTTTGTCATTTAGGTAAATTCTTTCGCCATCAGATTCAAATCGATATTCACCTTTCAGAATTTTTCTAATAATACTAATAGCATATTTAACCTCATTTAGATTAGCTGTTTCAATGCTCAAACTCTCTCTCTCTTCAATTAATAGATTTAATGTATCTCTGAAAGAAAGTTTTAATCGATTTATTCGCTCTACAAAAGATTTCATAAAGAAATCTAAAGTATATGGTTTTATATCCTGAAGCTGATCGGCCAAAGTTGATATTAGGCTTCTACCAGATGGTATAAATACTGTAGCTCTTGTATCTTCAAATAAATCATCAATATGTGATTTAATAGATTTGAGATATTGTATTTTTTCCAAGTCGATTTCTAATGTTTCATCTAGAGTTACATAGCGAGTTTGACTTCTTGACATCCTTTCGTTATAATTACGCACATTCTTAAATATCACATTCATATCATCCAAAATATTGGAATTGAATTTCACCTCTACATAACCTTGAGAGTTTAAAGAAATTGTCATTTCTTTTTCATTAGAGTAGTAGTATTTCAGACTAAAAGGCTTCATGTGCTTAGTTGTACCAAAACAATCTACAAATCTCTTTTTGAGATGTTTTGAAAACTCATTAATAGGTCGCTCAAGCTGATCGTTAGTGACATCTAATATGAATTTACTTAGTTCATCTTTAATAGATTTAAATAAGAAAATTGACTTACTAAGTGTACTTTTCCCGCTTGCTTGCGGGCCAATTAAGAGCATTACATCCTTGACATCTGCTTCAAATCTATTGATAGGTCCAAAATTTTCTATAGATATTCTTTGCACAACTATGACAATTCAACTTAGATTGAAGTACCAAATTACTAGTAAAAGTGTAACATAATATATATTGCAACACCCTGCACTTTAGGAGTACAGGGCGTAAAACAGCTATATTTTGTGTGATTCCCAGTTTCTATTTACCTCAAAGCCAATCTCGATAAGCTGATATTTCATTTACGCTGATTTCAAATGGCGTTCCTTTGCCAAATGGCGGATAAACGCGGATTTTGCCATTACTGGCAAACCGTTCTAGCCTATTACCTAACTGGGGAATATTGCTGACGATATGCCAGTAAGATACTAAGTCAGGGCAATCAATAATTAATGTGAGGATGCTAGCCTTGGTTGTGAGATACCACTGACAATTAGATAATAGGACTCGCGTAATGCGATCGCAAGCTAGATAAAAGCATCTGCCAGTAGACTGTTCTAGCTCCATTTGCAGCATTCCATCCTGTTTCGTTACCTCAGTGGGAGGTAAATCATCGGGAGGAAGCAAGTATAGTTTAGAAGACATAATTTCGCACCTCTTGGTTGTAGCGCGTCAAACTGTCCAGGTTTTTTTGCAAATCCGCAGACGAGGGTTTGAGTGCTAGCGTACCTAAATTTAATTCGTCCTGAAATTTCTTGATTTTGTCTCGACAAGTCTCCACATCACCGATAATTGAATTCTCAATCAAATAATCTTCATCGAAACAAATATTTGTGCGATCGAATGGTTTTTGGTTGGGATTCGCACTATTTTTCAATACTTCAGCCGAATTAGCTTTCATTTTCTGGCTAAATTGGCGAACGAAAGGTAACGCTTCACTCACTGCCTCGTCAAATGTTTTGCCAACAAAAAAGAAGCGTGCCAACACTAATTTTTCCGCACCACTAGAATTTAAGGCTCGATATTTGCTAACAGTATCCTTCAATCTCTCTAGGGAAAATGGCGGCCCACCCATCAAGCTGAAGGAATGTTTAGCAGCCAACTCGATACCATCATCGCCGCCAGTGGCAACATACACTGGTATTTGACTCTGCAATGGTTTTGGGTAAATGGTCAGGCGATCGCATTGAAAATATCGCCCATTAAATGATACATCAGTTTCATATAAGAGCTTTTGAATCAGTGCGATCGCCTCTAGCATCTTGGGACGGGCTTCACTTGGTAGGGTCGCAAAATGCTTATTTTGTTGAGGAAAGGGGCCGCCTTTGGCAACTCCAAATAATAATCGTCCATTGCACAAGTTATCCAAAGTGGCAATATCTTCCGCCACCCGAATTGGGTTATGGAATGGCAGTAACACCGCCGCAGTGCCTAATTGGATAGTTGAAGTCAATCCTGCCAAGTGTGCCATTAACAGCAACATAGATGGGCTGAGATTGGATTCACTAAAATGGTGTTCGCTTACCCAAGCTTCCTCAAAACCCAAGCTTTCAGCCTGTTTTACCAGCGCGACTTGCTCAAACATGGCACGATGAGCATCTTGGTGAAAATTATCGTAATTGCAGAAAATTCCAGTTTTCATTACTTATGTTGATACTTTGTATTCACCGTAGGTGCTGGTTATTCTAGTGGTCGATAGGTTTGTAGTAAGCACTTTAGTGCTTAAATTTCTCTACAAAAGCATTTACTACCCCTTCGGGGCGGGAGTAGGGAGTAGGGGAAGAAATTAGCCCTCGATTTAGGTTTAAAGCCGTACTTCGTCCCGCTACGCGCTAACGCCTGCAAGTGGCGCGATCAAATCCTTATATCGCATATTGGTTGAAACCCCGCCCGATGTTAAGCCTGATTTGTTTCCCTACTCCCTACTCCCTACTCCCTATTCCCTTTCATCCCTCTCAATTAATGCCATGAATCACTAAGTTGCAACCCACTGCAACTCCAACCATAGACGTGGGTTGTTCTCTTTGACTTTCGACATCGGATCGCGCAATAATCGCTTGGCATTCATACAAACAACCTGGATTAAACCCATATTGCCTGCTACTTCTCTGAGTATTTCTTTTTGAGCTTGCACACAGGAAATCATTTCGTCAGAGCAATAAATTCCTATATATTGCAAACGTCTGGCAGGTCGTCCCCAAAAACAGGTGATGACTTTCACATAACACCCACCCAGCAATTCCCCAACTTGCGGGTAGTAATGGTTGACGACTCTTGTGAATTCTTTGGCTAAGATATCTTCAGCAATCATTGGAACTGATATTTCTGTAGCATCCATCACGCTATTTAATATAACATAATTTTATCAATTAAATATGACAGAATAGCTGATTAGGTTTAAATAAAATCTTAAATATTGCAAAAAAAAGAGGTGTACCTTATTTGGTATCACCTCCGATTGGCGGAAAGCATTTTTATATTGAATGAAGTATCAAAGTATTGGTTTAAATACCCTTATTCTTGGCGAATATAATGATGCCTCCGGCACGCCAAGGGCGAACGCAGCTATACGAGACTTTACCCACCTCCGTGGGTTTCAAATTCCTAGAGTCCGCGCAGGCGGACGAAAGTTTGTGTAGCCGCGATTTCTAATCGCCAGGCATATTTGTAAAGGTGAGATGCTCCCAAATACTATGATGTTGAATTCTAATTTTTGAATGTTTAATTATTATTACCGAGCATTGCGCTCACAAACTAAGACCTCTGCTACGATATCCGGCACATTTACAAAGTCGGCAAATCCTTCAGATCCACGAATTGGTGAAATAAATGTATAGTTTGGATCGCACACTCCATTGTCATATACTTGAAGAAACCACCGATCGGGAAATCCTTCTACACCTAGCTCCACAGTGTACCAACTCTCGCCAATCAGACGAGAGTTAAAGATTGTGAACCACTCTCTGTTCTCTTCTGAAATATTCCAATCTGCCATCAGCAGTTCTAGAGCTATTTGTCCCGCATCCGTTGAAGTCAACAGCATTTTTACTCCTTATTTGCAACTTCAGTATTTGCAACTTCAGTACTGGGAACTTCTGGATATAAACCTAATTCTTTCGCTAACTCACGCGCCACAAAAAATAGAAATTGGGCACCATCTTGATTGCCTTCATGGGCAAACATAGTTGCTACTTGTAACATGGTTTGTACTAAACCAGAATCAATCAATTCTGGCTTAGATTCCAAAATTTCTGGTTCTTGACCGTTAGGGCATCTGAGTAACTCATCAATCAGATTAAAATATAGGCTTTGACGTTGTTCTGTCATGGTCATTTTCTTGATTTGAGTGAGTAAATTGTGAATGAGTTACTGTTCGATACTTTGCTGCCACAGCCTTTCTAACATTTCAACTTGTTCTTTTAAAACAGCAGCACGATGAACCAGATATCTGTCGTAAAAGAGAATCCCTAACCCAACACAAATTGGGGTTAATAAGAAGAACCATTGCAGGATAGTGGCAAATTTATATTGTTCAGCAACAGTCAGCATTTGATGAACCACATTACGATCAGAGGATGGAATACTAGTCTGAGGGGAATGTGTACCCTCTATCTGGGGAGCCAAGGCGGGAGCATCTGTAGTAGTGTTGTTAACTTGGTAAGCTAAATTCTGAGATTTTACTAACTCTAGATGTCGCTCCCAAATTATGCCAAATACTACTAGTTCTGGTGAAAGCACTGCTAAGGTAACGACGCAAACTGTAAGAACATTTAAAAGTTTGGCTTTCATCTTGGCTCTCCCTTGCTAGGTAGTATGCACCCAGTAAGAAAATATCTTTTGCTGTTTATCTAAAGTAGTTAGATATTTCTACCTATGAAACAGTTTTGATATTAAAATATGTGTAATTGGTAATTTTCACAATCATTAGTTGTCAGTTATTTTTCTAAACACCACTGACTACTGACTAATAAAAAGTTACCACCTTTTTTACAAAACGTAGGATTATTCAGTCAGAAATAACGCACTTAGATTCGGGAATCTGGTTTCATCCTACTCTCAAAAGAGAGATTAAGAAGTCCCCCCTAGTTCACTCAGCTTTCGCTCAGGAATGTTGGGGGGTAGAGGGGAATCTCTGCGTAAATCCTATACGATTTATATCAGCCGCTCTCCACAAAACAGTTTACCCCAGCCCTGTTAAGATTATTAAATTCATTAGAATAGTACTCAAAGCTTGTAATCCGCCCCTGATAAGTCTTATAAAAATTAATTGGGGTATGGGTGCTAGTGTTTTTAGAACGGGGTTCTAGTGTTTTTGAGGTGGGGTTCTGGTGTTTTTGTACTCAACCTAAATGCAATGTAGGCAATGCTTAAGGACTATTTAGGATGCAATTTTGGGCTGAGAAAATCTGCACTCAAAAGAAAATATCAATGTCTCTTGATAAAGATAAACCAATAAGTTAGGAAAAACAATTAAATGTTTTAAAAGTCAATGGTATTTCCATAACAAATAGAAAGTATGGAAAATAATGCTAAAAATTATGCAATATATACAGAATATTAGAAACCGAATTTCAACCCAAGGGGCAATAGTCATTAATTCAAAATGGTAAAATAGAAGAATGGCAAGCTAGACCTCGCCGAAGTGAAAGTCAATAGGAACGTCTGATAAAAGTTCTTCCTAAACTTTCATATTTTGTGCTTTAGTTAGAATACATAGTATATGCACTCATTGACACTAAACTGCAAATTAAATATATAAAAGCTTATTGTTATAAGTAAATACTCTGTACTAATATTTAGGATTTTAGGAGTTAAATAATGCGAATTGCTCAAGACATAACCGAACTGATTGGACGAACTCCTTTAGTTCAACTGAACAAAATTCCTCAAGCTGAGGGAGTAGTAGCAAGGATAGTTGTTAAATTAGAAGGCATGAACCCAGCGGCTTCGGTAAAAGACCGCATTGGGTTAAGTATGGTACTCTCGGCAGAAGCGGCTGGCTCAATTTCCCCAGGAAAAACCATTTTAGTTGAGCCTACTTCTGGGAATACAGGAATTGCTCTAGCAATGGTAGCAGCAGCACGTGGCTACCGTTTGATTTTGACCATGCCTGAGACAATGAGCCAAGAACGGCGGGCTATGCTGAGGGCTTATGGTGCAGCTTTGGAGTTGACACCAGGCGCGGAAGGTATGCGGGGAGCAATTCGCAAAGCCGAAGAAATTGTGGCTAAGACTCCCAATGCTTTTATGCTGCAACAGTTCCGCAACCCTGCGAATCCCAAAATTCACCAAGAAACTACCGCCGAAGAAATTTGGACAGATACAGACGGGGAAGTAGATATCGTCATTGCTGGGGTAGGTACTGGTGGGACGATTACTGGGATTGCAGAAGTACTCAAACAGCGCAAGCCGACTTTTAAAGCGATCGCAGTTGAACCCAGCAACAGCCCAGTCCTCTCTGGTGGTGAAGCCGGGCCACATAAAATTCAAGGTATTGGCGCCGGATTTATCCCCGATGTTCTCCGCCTAGAATTGGTTGATGAAGTAATTAGAGTCAGCGATGAACAGGCGATCGCTTATGGGCGACGTTTGGCAAAAGAAGAAGGCTTATTATCCGGGATATCCTCTGGTGCAGCTTTATGTGCTGCAATTCAAGTAGGTAAACGTCCAGAAAATGCCGGACGTTTAATTGTCATGATTCAGCCTTCCTTTGGTGAACGTTACCTCAGCACACCCATGTTTCAAGATTTATCTTTAGAAACTGCTGGGGTGCGTTAAGGAGACAGAGGGATAACGGAGTACTCCCTGTCCCTCTCATTTGGCTCTAGCATTTCATTCGGTGCTTGTCCCTTGCTAGCTTTGCCAATAGCGCCGGCACTTCCGAAAGAGTATTAATATTGTGCCCATCATATAAAAATTAATACTAACGAGGTCGATTCTCTCGCCCGTTATAGACGCGTAAAATCACAACATCATTCTCAAGAATAACGTAGTGAATTATAAAACCGTATTTACCAAAAGAAACTAAAAGTTTTCGTGATCCTGCTATTTCATCTATAATCGCACCTCGACGAGGATTCTGCTGTAAACTCTCACCTGAAGAGACAATTGCTTGTACTGCCCGTGCCGCTGCATCAGCATTATTAAGTTTGATAAAATCGTAATGACGATTTAAGTCGTCAATTGCAGTTAGAGTCCAAACTATCTGGGACATGGGCGTTCGGTATCAGTTCCTAAACTGTCTGCCCATTCACGCACAAGGTTATTCGCTACTCCTGAACCTGTGCGAAGGTAAGCTTCGAGAGCAGATTGGCTCTTCTGAATCATTTGGGCTTCAGTAAGGGGTTGAAAATTTAATGCTGCGTCTATCTCACCGTACTCAAATGATTTTTCTGTGGTTTGATTTGTTAATAACTGCTCAAAATCTTCTAAATCCTCTGATGGACTAGTCAGCCATGTTAACAGGAGAGTTTTTACCTGTTCTGAGGGTAAAGTTTCAATATGCTCTAAAATTTGCTGCTTAATATTACTTGCTGTCATAAGCTTTGAATTTTTGTAGTAGTTCTGCTGTAAATACTATCTAAATTTTAGCTAAAAGCAAAAAAATTGTAGGTTGGGTGGACAGGGCAAACGCATCTAAATTACTCTTGATCACAACGAAGGTTAAGAACCAACGAAAAAATCAGGATTTCACGTTGAATTATTTTTTAAGCCCCAAAGCGATCGCCTAAATCTTTCGCAATAAGCAAGAATTAATGACATTATTTTTGAGTCTATTGAGAATAGACTTTGATTATTGATATGATGCGGCCGCCCTGGTTGGGTGGAGGCTTTGCCAAAGCCAACATCCTGATATATGTTGGGTTGCGCTCCGCTCCACCCAACCTACGTCTAGAGAGGCTAATCCCTTTTAGTATCAGTCATGGGGTGGGGTGGGCGATCGCTCTCCCGTTTTCCTCTCTACAAGACGCTCTGCGCGTTCGCTTGAATGAGGGCGATGTCTACGATGGGCTGCGACGCTCCTGCGGACGCTCGTGGACTCGCTACCGCTACGCCCAATCGAAAGAGTTATCTGTTAAGAACTCCCAATACATTTTCAGGTTTCTAGCATAACTTTCAATAGTATTAGGAGAGCGTTCAATACTATCAAGATACTTCAGATATTTGGAGATTGGATCTACTGGCAAGTAATTCTCGTCTAGTACTAACCAAATTATTTTCCCGTTGTCTAAATGCCCTTTTTGCAACTTCATAATTATTATTGTACACGTCGTAGAAGTACTAAGTTATAGAATTATATGACGAGGTATCAAGTCTGGTTTTCTACTTCGTTGTTGTTGTTATAGAAGATTAATTATCTACTAAAGATAATTTTTGAAGCTGGCAAGGCGTTGATGGAACTGCGCGATCGCAGGCTTTACCGTTCCACCCACAGCACTTTTGAGGAGTATTGCAAAGACAGGTTTGGATTTGAGCGTCGTCATCCTTACAGATTAATCGAAGCTTCGGCTGTGTTTGATAACCTAATGAAAATGTGTCCAAATTGGACGCAAAATGAAGATGATCCTGATACGGTTATTCTCATCGATACCGAGATTTTTTAATACATCTTTGATGGCAAGTTCTCCGTTAGAACTGGGATATAATAGCCAATTAACTAAAGTATTAAATTCTTCACTTACATTGCTATCAGGACTACCTTTTAATGGTGCAAACAGAGGATATACATAATATCCTTTGCCATACCATTTTAAATCTAGTTTTAACGTGGTTTCTCCACAATAAGCAAACAATAGTAACAATCCAGCTTTATTTGATTGAGAGTATCGTACAGAAGAAATATCTTTTTCAGGAAGCCACTCTTTTAGAATTTCTAGCAATTCATAAATGTATAGATGATATCCACTATCCCATAATAATTGTTCCAATAAATTATAAATATCAGATTTAATTTCATAATATTTATTATTGATATCTTCCTTTTCCTCAACTACATAGTCACTATCCAACAATTCCCTCAACCATTTTAATATCTTTCTCGCTGATTGTATTCCTAGCAACTTAGTACGCAAATGTAGGTGGATTAAGTATTTAATAATTAAAAAAGCTAGCGTTCGATACTGTGGATATATCAACCTATCCAAAAATTTTTGAGCTATAGTTTCAGAATGAGAATATTCAGTCTCAATTTGTAGTCGATAAATTAATCTTGACAACCTTATAAGCAAAATATCCTGTTTATTCTTATCTTCTTTTGCAATTTTAATGAATAGTTCTATAAGCCAATCTTCTGCATAATTGTTAGGGTAATAAACTGCTGTTATGACTGCTAAATTAATTGCATTATCTGCAACTTCTTCTGAGTTATCAAGTAATAAATCTAGTTTTTGAGTACGCCGCAGTTGTTGCTCAAAATAAAAAAATTGATCGTTTTGAAAAAATAGCAAAAAATCTTCTCGTAATTTAGTAGGAGAAAAATTGATAACCTGTTTTCCATTTTGTCGCTCAACTTTTAAGTGACACTTCTTTAAATATTGGTCAGGTTTATCAAAGCTCTCTTGCCAAATTTCAGTTAATTCCTTTGTTTTTGGTTCTTTAATTAAGGGGGCGGAGTATTGAAAATGATAATTTGGAAATACTCCTGTATTCAGTGGAATACCGACTCTATAAGGGACATCTACTCCAATATTTCCCCCTCCGATTGGCTGATTATTTGCCAAGTCACCTAATCCAAAATCATTATTCAAAAACGATTTATCGGCTGAAATATTTTTTCTACCTTGTAATAAGTACCCAACAACTGACTTAAAATCTTGAGTATTTATTCCTGGAAATAAAGTGGCTACATAGAAAACTGCATTTTCAATATCCTCGTCTTCTTTGAATAAGGCTTGAGGGGAAATTATCTCAGTTTCCTCGGATAATTCACTTGTATTTTCATTATTCCTGTTTTTATTTTTGCTAGCATCCCTTTCTTCTAGTTCAGCATCAATGTCTGAATTCTCCGTTTCATGCTGTCTAATTTTTTGGTCAAGTTGTTTTGTTTCTTCTTCTCTTCCAGCTAATTTATTTTTTATTTTACGTTGATCTTCTAAAGAAAATGTATATTTTAAATCCTGTTGCAAACCTTCTCTTTCTTGAAGCAAGTCATCATGTTTTTTATTTAATACTTTAAGTTCTGCTATATTTCTATTACGGATGTTTTCTAAAATATGGGTTGGAATATCTCTATATTTATTTTCTTCATTTTCTTTAGCAGATTGATTAGGGAATTCCCCCGTACCACCTTTATCAGTTTTTTCCTGACCAAATAGATTTTTTATGGTAGCCTCAGATGGCACTGTATTTACATCACCAAAACCCTTATCAGGCATTTTGCTACTTTTTTTTTCATTCAAACCAGTTAATGTTGTTGTATTACCAATCTCTTTGTCACCTTTTACTTGATTAGTAGCAGATGTTTCATTCGTACTACTACCCTGTTGTTGTTCTGCTCCTTGTTCAGCAGCAGATGTGTCAGGTGTTTTAGCAGAAGATTCTTGTTCTGTTTCTTGGCTATTTTCAGATAAATTTTCATCTATCATTGCTATTTAATCCTTATTTTTGTGATTAGTCTTAACCCAGTTCACCAATTTCAGTTAGTAACATTTCTACTTTTTGTTCGTATGGTTTAAGCTCTTGTTTGTAACGTTCTTTTCTCATGTTCAGCATATGCTGCCGCGTCAGGTCATTTCTATTCTCATTAATCTCAACATCTGTTAATTCAATTAATTCATGTAATTCTTTACACTGGTTTTCGGCTAGATTAAGTTCTTTTTTGAGACGCTCTATTTGTCTTTGCTTGGCAGGATTCATATGACCTTTGCTCCCTCCAGTATCAGGTTTACTTTTACTGATTAAATTTTGAGGCATTCCCCACCAAACTTTTTCTAAAGCCTCTATCGAAATAGCCAAACCCTTGCCTTGGCTGATTAACTGAGCAACTACACCAAAAACATAGCCACTGGTTTTATCAACTGCTGGCGAACCACTATAACCAGCTTTCAAGTCGTGTTCGCTATCATCACTAATTTCTAAATTCCAGGCTGGAGTGCGATCGCCTTCTCTATCCACTATTATTTGTGTCCCACCCAACTTACCGCTAATCTCCGCCAGCTTACGGGTATTTGTGTCATCTTGATAAAAACCCGCTGCTGCAAATAGATTTCCTTTGTGAGCTATTACACCTAGTTTGAGAGGTGGTATATCTGTCAACTCACCTTCAACTGCCAAAACAGCTAAATCACAGCCGAGCTTATCGCCTAAAGGCTCAATTACTTTTGCTAGATGACGACTAACTTTTACCTTAGACAGTCCGCCAACCGCTTCCACTACTTTACAGAACTTTAGCAGTATATTCCGCAAAAATTCTTAAAATTCTTGTTAAGCAATGATGAAGCTAGGGTGAATTTATGTAACCCACCCGGATTTCTCACAAACTCGGAAAAAAGCGGGAACTAAAACTGCTAAAATGCATGTATGGCAAGTATTTCAGCAGTTATAAACGATGATTCGACCCACAAGGCGATCGCTCCCAAAACAGTTTAGATTTGAACAACCAAAGTCACCACCAGTTGTAGTTAATTTCCAGGGTGGGCAGGTAACATCTGATGCTGGACTAAGCTTAATTGCTGAGATAGACAGAAAACTACAAATAACATCACAGTTTGCACAATGTTTCCAAGATTACCGAAAATCAAATCGAATTGATTATACAGTAGAAAGTTTAATTACACAAAGAATATACGGACTGGTCATGGGGTATGAAGACTTAAATGATCACGAGGAATTACGTCATGCTCCAATGTTTGCTTTAGCATTAGGAAAAAGAATTGGATTAGAGAATGAGCCAGTAACATTGGCAGGTAAGAGTACATTAAATAGGCTGGAACATTGCCCTGAAGATGTATGCCTATTCACGAGATAATATAATGGGCTGGTGTGAGTCTCAAACGGGAGTTGATTACGTTTTTGGATTGGCGCAAAATAGTCGTTTAATTCAGATGGCTACCACAACTCAAAATAGAGCAAAGTTTGAGTTTGAGCAAAAGCTTTCAACTTGAATTGCCAAAAACTGAAATTAGAATAACCTCTAATTATACCACAAAATATTTATGCAAGAGTTCTATAGTTTGTTGTCCCAATGGAAAGTCCAGCATAAGCGACGACCTAATTTGTGGAAAGCAATGAGAAATTTGGGATTGGATTGATGTAATGCTTTTTGTATGTGGGATGGAGAGTACAGCATTGGGTTGCGGCAGCTGAAGTCCTTCAATTCAACTACTTACCCCAGGAATGTCAGCAGATGCAGGTGATTTGCGATGCCTGCGGTGGGCTACGCTTACGTATCAGTAGATTGCAGAACCGCGAAAATTTGGAAAATGCCCCAAGTGCTGTGTTGAAGTACTTGGAAGAGTTTAAACGACCGTATTTGACCATTTTTTGAATTCAAAATTCTGTTAGGAAGAATAAGAATAATTTTGAATTAATTATCCTTCCTGGTCATTGCCCCCACTGATAGCGCCGGCGGCAAGCGAGTCCACGATAGCGAGTCTTCTCCCAAGGGGAGACGCTAAGAGCGAACGAGCGTCGCGTCTTGTCTTTAATTTTGAATTGATAATTTTGAATTTTGAATTCCCCGTTCGCGTAGCGTCTCGCAGAGAAGGGGTTGACGGAGGTAGAAGAGAAGCTGTTAGGTTTGATAGAGAAAGAATATGGAATTGATGATAGATTTGGCTTTGAGCTAAATAATGGTTATGACCGTAACTACCTATAAATGGACAATTAAACGTTATCACCAAGCAATAGAGGCAGGTATCTTTGACGACCAGTCCATTGAACTATTGCGCGGCGACCTGATTGTTATGCCCCCAGAACGAGAACCTCACGCCTACTACAACACAGAAGCAGCTGATTATCTTCGCACACTGCTTGGTAAACGGGTAAAAATCCGTGATGCCAAACCCATTACCTTACCCAACGATTCCGAACCTGCTCCCGATGTTGCGATTGTCAAACCTTTAGGTGAAGTCTACTTAGAACACCATCCTTACCCAGAAGATATCTTTTGGGTTATTGAATTTTCCAAAGCCACCCTGAGCAAAGATTTAGGTGACAAAAAAGACATTTATGCTGAAGCTGGTATTGTTGAATACTGGGTTGTCAACCTGAAAACTCCGCAGTTAAAAGTATTTCGTGACCTAAAAAATGGGGAATACAAAACCGAACTGACATTAACTACAGGTACTATTTCACCCCTTTGCTTTCCTGATGTATCTGTCCAAGTTGAGCGCCTTATAAGCAAGACGTAGTGCAACGCATCATGGAGCTTACCCAAGTACCGAACACCTACCAAATCGGCGAAGTCTGCCAAATCCTTGCAAAGGACAACCCAGAACTCAGAGGAAAGGGTGGGTGTTGGGGGATTGTGAGCCAAGTAAATGAGTTCAGTTGCACCGTGAGAATGTGGGATGGTGAGTACACCGTTGGGTTGCAGCACCTGAAGTCTTTCAACTACCTCCCCCAGGAATGTGAGCAGATGCAGTCCTTGAGCGATCGCCTTGCGCTAATATATTCAGATTCGCTGGAGGAGACTGTCAAAAGTCTGTTGCAGTCGTTGGGGAAGTTGAATCGGCCTTATCTGACTGCTGTGGAAGAGAAATTGTTGAGTTTGATTGAGAAAGAGTACGGTATTAATGAATTGGACTTTGGACAAAAATAAATTGTTCGCGTTTATCTTACGCGAACAAACGAATAATTAATTTTGTTTATAGTTATCAGCAGAAAAAAAGCA
>NZ_JBALDZ010000019.1:0-1060 GCF_036917155.1 Nostoc sp.
TTCCGGCAGCTATGAGGTACATCCTCATAGCTGAAAGCTATGATAGGAGAGGGGCAAGAGGAAAACTGTATTGCATAATAGCCGGAAGCGCTGTATGTCTCTGGTGAGAGAAAAATGCTCTGATTCGGTGAGTATCTTTGTTTTTAGTATTGACAGGTTTTCCCCTTTTGGTATCTACAGACTTTTCTCCAAAATTTAAATCTCTACACACTAATATTTTTGGAGATAATCAATGTCAATTTATGTAGGCAACCTCTCTTACGAAGTTAAGGAAGATGATATTAAGGGTGTTTTTGCTGAATATGGTACTGTAAAGCGTGTTCAACTACCTACTGACCGTGAAACAGGACAACCACGCGGTTTTGGTTTTGTAGAAATGGGAACAGATGCAGAAGAAGCAGCTGCCATTGAAGGTCTTGATGGTGCTGAGTGGATGGGTCGTGACCTGAAAGTGAATAAGGCTAAACCCAGAGAAGACAGAGGTTCGTCTGGTGGGAACCGGGGAGGGTACGGTGGGGGCGGTGGACGTAACCGCTACTAAGCGGAAGAAAGCTGAAAGAAAGAGAGAGCGAATTTTCAGGTCAGACAAAGAGTCTGCCTTTTTTGCACTTTAGTTAACTGGGCGGCTTACCACTATCAGCCATTAAGTAAGTCAATTTAGCAGGAGAGATAATGACCCAAATAATAGTGGGTGACAATGAACACATTGAGTCAGCCTTACGTCGATTTAAGCGAGAAGTTTCCAAGGCTGGGATTTTTCCAGATATTAGGTTGACTGGACGGACTTGCAGACGTAGCTTGCCTGTGATTATGCCAGAGATATCCCAATACGGTTCGGTTAAGGTTTTTTGATGAAAATTCTAGATCACAAAGACGCGATTTATCGCGTCTCTTGCCTTAACCGAACAGTATTGAGAGATATCCAGGATGTCTTCGATGAGCTTTGTTTGAGACCGAGCGTTCCGCTCCCTAGCTATCTAATTGGTATACAAAGCAGGTAAGCTGATATTACACCTACCATCGGTAAAAAATTAGTGATAGTAAAGTTGCCTCGCCATCG
>NZ_JBALDZ010000020.1:0-136350 GCF_036917155.1 Nostoc sp.
CTCTTGCTCTAAACGGTTAGTCTGGTCAGGTGAAGTCTCCTACAAGCCCCTAGCTTCAGCTATGGGGTTGGTACTCAACTAGAGAACCCTGACTCAGCATTTGGTAGTTTGATTTGGCAAGGACGAAAAGACTGACGATGTAGGGGCGAAGGCCCATATTGTTGCAAAGCCAGCAAATGGCGCTGGCTACCATAACCCTTGTTACTTTCTAGATTGTACATAGGGTATTTTAATGCTAGACGCATTACCAGATCGTCACGCCAAACCTTAGCAACAATACTAGCAGAGGCAATAGCGAGCGATCGCTCGTCTCCTTTGACTATTGTTTGTTGCGGCACTAGCAAATTTTTGATTGACTGATTACCATCAATCAAGCAAATTGCAGGCTGTACCTTTAACTTCAGCACAGCCCGCTTCATTGCTAACAGCGTTGCTTGCAAAATATTTATCTTGTCAATTTCGGCAGTAGAAGCAAACCCAATTTTCCAGTCTACTGCTAGCTCACAAATTTGTTGTGCTAGCTGAGTTCTCCGAGAACTAGACAACTTTTTACTGTCTTTAATTTTAGCTGCTATCAGTATTGGCAAAGCATGAGCCGGTAGGATCACTGCTGCCGCTACCACAGGGCCAAATAAAGCACCTCGCCCTACTTCATCCACACCTGCAACCAACCCTGGAATCCCTGACAAGGTAGAAAACTCTAGCCAGGTGGATTGTTCCAAAGGCGTTGGCGATGTTTCTACCATAAAGCAAATTAATTATCCTCGATCGCTGAGGAACGACGGCGACGGCGACGGCTGGCAGTAGCGCTGCTATTGACTTCACTTTCATCTGCGATCTCGTTGGCTTTGGCGGCTTTGGCAGACAAGCGTCCCGAAGGATTCGCAGTCAACTCCGATGTTTCAGTTGTCTCTTCGATCAAAGATTTTGGTTCTGGCTCAATAACTTTTGGTGTCGGTATTTTGCTTGTGGTTATTTCAGGTGTTGCCTTTTGGGCAATAGTGATTATTTCAGGTGTTGCCTTTTGGGAAATAGTGATTATTTCAGGTGTTGCTTTTTGGACAATAGTTGATTCTGAGGTTGATTCAATTGGGGTCGTTGGCAATTGACCAGGCTGAATCACATTAATAATCACAGACTTGGTATTTTTAACCTCTTGTTCTAGCTTCACTAAAGGAGATATTCCCATCAAGGCAAATATATCCTGCTCTTGGAGGCTCATTTCTACAGTTCTAATCTCCGGTGGTTCTACCACTGGCTTAACTGGTTCTGCCTTGATAATTTTAGTCCGCTCTACTCTTTCACTCCAACCTGGTTTACCAAGGGTGGGGGAGGGGATCTCTGGTGCAGATCCTAGTTCTGGTTCTACATCCAGGTCTAAATCTGGCTCGTTGACAAAAGCTAGCGGATTGGGAATAACCCGAGATTCATCTTTCCCGTTTAACCCATTGACACCAATTCGACTGCGGCGAGTGCGGGTACGACGTTTATCATTAAGTTCTTGATAACTAGGATGATTGATCAGATTTAGGTTGCTCAATTCTGAGTCGCCGTCAAATGCTTCCCCAAATCCATCGTAGGTTTCTCGTGGTTCTGGAGTGCGGGCAGATGGCTGACGTGGTTCTCGGTGAGGTAAGGATACAAAACGCTCGCGCTCTGGTGTATCAGCCGGTATCGGCAATCGGTTTTCGATTTCTCCAGGGAGACGCACAGTATGTCCTAAACCGCCACAGGTAGGACAAGTTTCACCAAACAATTCGTAAATATTTTGACCCTGACGTTTGCGGGTCAGTTCTACTAAACCTAGTTCGGTGAGTTGGGCAATCTGGGGACGAGCTTTGTCTGCTTTGAGTGCTTTATTAAAGTGTTCGAGAACTTGTAGTTGGTCGCGTCGCGATTCCATATCGATAAAATCAACGACGATCACCCCGGCGATATTCCGCAGACGCAACTGGCGAGCAATTTCTGTTGCAGCTTCACAGTTTGTCCACAAAACTGTTTCTCTAGCTGTTGCCGATCGCGTGAAGGAACCTGAGTTAACATCAATTACGGTTAATGCCTCTGTCGGCTCGATGATGATATAACCTCCAGAAGGTAGGTCTACTCTCGGTTTGAGAGCTTCTCGAATGGCAGCAGTGATGCGGAAGTATTCTAAAATTGGGGAGCGATCGCGATGATGGTCAATCAACAATCCCTGCGGTGTTTGACCGCCACTCCAATTCTGCAAGTACTGTTTGACGCGCTTCAAACCAGTACTAGAATCTACGACAATCCGATTGACATCCGCGCCGTACATATCTCGCAATACGCGCTGGATAAAGTCATCGTCCCGGTTGAGCAGTGCTGGAGCGCGGGTAGAATGGGCTTCCTGCTGAATGGCTTCCCATTGCTTTTGCAGCAACTCCAAATCTTCCATAATCGCTTCTTCGGGTTTGCCTTCGGCTTCTGTACGCACGAGCAAACCCATTCCCGCCGGTTTGACCAAAATCGCTAATGCTCGCAAGCGGTTGCGTTCACTTTCACTTTTAATCCGTCGGGATAAATTTACGCCCCGACCATAAGGCATCAGTACTACGTAGCGTCCAGGTAAAGTAATATTACCCGTGAGCCTGGGCCCTTTTGTCCCCGTTGGCTCTTTCATTACTTGCACCAAAACTTTCTGCTGAGGTGCAAGTAGTTCTGTAATTGCTGCTGCGGTACGCTTCAGCTTCAATGGCCCTAAGTCGGTGACGTGAATAAAACCGTTACGCTCTGGATCGCCAATATTGACAAAAGCTGCATCTATCCCAGGTAATACGTTTTCTACTACTCCTAAGTAGATATCACCTATTTGATGATGACCTGTAGCAACAACGAGTTCCTGTATTTGATCTTCAGAAAAAACCGCAGCAATTTGGTGCTGCTCCGCGATGATAATTTGTTTTGGCATTCAATTTCCTCAAAAATTGGCAGCACTTATAGGTTTGAGGTTTGTTGTATCAAATCCGGTTAATTACTTATAATTCAAAACTCCCCGCGTCTCCGCGTCAGCTTTCATCACCAGTGTTTTCTCGGTTTGATATTATACTTTTGCTGCCCTCACAACCCTCAAAAGGCGCTACTGGTAATAAAAATCGCAAATCTGAGCTTCTAAGTTAAATAGCTATTGGCGCTCTTAAGAGCGTTTCCACGGCTGATTATTCCAGAACTGCTGCATATCGTTTAAGCAATTAAATCAACCGTCCATAGTTGATCTGTAATGCAATACCCTCAAATCTTGAGAGTTCTGAGTTGAAAGTTTTAAATCCTGAGTGAGCATTTAAACTCAGGATGCTTCATTGAGAGTAACCTACTGAATTCGTTAAGAAAAAGAAACTATTTCTATTTTCCATTCCCTGGATTTATCTTAGGGTTATACTCAGCAGCGCCAGTTGCTACCCTGCCTTGAGCTGCTCTAGCCTAAGACAAGCCGCGCTTTGCGCGTCTGTGAAAGTCTACAAGTCGGCATAGCCGACAGCAGTTGCTTTAACTCTAAAAAAGTAATGCACTAGCTCTTGGGCACTACGTGGATTAGACATTCAGCAGTTGTTTAAAAAGCATGGATTTAGAGAAGCTAACTGAGCCTGCTGTTAGTTACTGATTCACAAGGTAGCTATAGAGAGAGTGTGCATTCTTTAATCTGCTTTTTGTTTGTCTAGGATAAAATCCTAGAAGTTGCACTCTAATATCTTTGCTTTCGCCCCCTGAATACCAGGGTAGTGAACCAGCTAATTCAATGCAGCGCCAGAAAATTTCTCTTCACCCTATTCTAACGCAACCTTGCTAAAAATCAATTCCTGCGAGCTGCCATGTCAGGACAACTACTAGCAAGTTGCCTTACAGGGATTATACCCCTAAAATTAGCCGATTGCGGTGGATGTGCAGGAGTTGAAATTCTACATTCGCCACTGCTTCTAGCATAAACAGGATTTGTTCGGGACGCAATAGCAAACCGTCCTGGCGATAGCTACCTAGATAACGGATTACAGATGACATGGATTCTGCAATGTTGTTGTGGGTTTCTACTAATTCCAGTTCAAACAAGCGATCGCGCAGATTTATTAACTGGCTCTTGCCTGATTTAGTTGTTTGCTCGTACCAAAATTCCTCTTTTGCTTTGATTATATCAATCCAGTTTTGCCATTGTATGGGTGTTGTTTCTTGAAGTGCTGCTACAGTAATCAGATACTCTGCGGACTCTAGCAGTTGGGTAGCGGCACTAGCTTTTAAATCTATCTGCTCCACATTATATATTGGTATGTCTGTGGGCATTTCACAAGCCAACTTTTCTCGGAAAGTATCAACTTCCACTGGCACAGTTAACTCAAAATCTGCAATTTCACCGCTGCTAGTAGCCCCTAGAGCCAAAGCAGTTGCTAGAGAAATCCGTGGCATTGGGTGAAACCCGCCAGTAAAAGCAATTGGTAAACCTGCTCGTCGCACAACTCGGTCAAATAGACGGATTAAATCAAGATGGCTCATCAAAGCCATATTACCTTGTTTCCCAAACCAAACTCGCAGTCTTTGCGCCTTAGTTGTGTTGGGGACAAATTCGCCAGCAAATTTTGGGATAGCAGGTGATTCAATCACCACGTTATGCCCAAAGTCAGTGCCACATACGCCACAATGAGAACAACCTTCAAAAGAGCAGTCAGGTACAATTGAGGCTTCTAGAGCGCGTTGCAAGTCTTCTTGAAGCCACTTTTTGTTAATCCCGGTATCGATATGATCCCAAGGAAGGGGAATATCGAGGGAGTGGGGAGAGACGCGATTAATCGCGTCTGTACAAGGGAGTGAGGAGTTAGGAGTTAGGAATTGGGTATTTTCCGCATCTCCCGATCTTTTCTGCTCTTGTACATGAAACAAATTCCATTCGCCATTTTCTACTTGACGGTATTTCCAATCTAAATCGGCTTGGGCGATCGCAGATCCCCAAGCACTAAAAGCTTGATCTAAATTTTCATACCAGGAATCCATACCAGCACCCAATTCCCAGGCACGGCGGACTACTTTGCTCAAATTGCGATCGCCTCGTCCCACAAAATCTTCCATTGCCGAAATGCGGACATCGGTGAAATTTACCTTCACTGCCTTGACTTGGCGGAATTCTTGCCGCAACAGGTTTTGTTTTCGCTTAAATTCAGCAGTAGAAACTGAGTGCCACTGGAATGGTGTATGTGGCTTGGGCGTAAAGTTAGAAATTGTCAGGTTAAAGTTTAGGGGTTTTCTGTCTTTGCCTCGGCATTTTCGCTGTAGCCAGCTTACTGTTTCGGCAATGCCCACAACGTCGGCATCCGTTTCACCCGGCAAGCCAATCATAAAATACAACTTTATTTTATCCCAGCCTTGCTCCCAGGCAGTTTTCACCCCCCGTAACAATTCTTCATTCGTCAACCCTTTATTTACAATATCTCGCATCCGCTGAGTACCAGCCTCTGGAGCAAAAGTCAGTCCACCTTGGCGCGTACCTCCCAGGATGTTGGCAATATTCTCATCAAATCTGTCTACCCGTTGGCTTGGTAGAGTCAGAGAAATATTTTCATTTTTTAAGCGATTTTTGATTTCCATCCCCACTGCTGGTAGGGACAAATAATCAGAACAACTCAGAGATAGGAGGGAAAACTCATTGTAACCAGTTGCCCGCATACCTTGTTCAATTGCTTCTACCACCTGATCGGGTTCTACATCCCGTGCTGGTCGAGTCAGCATTCCTGGTTGACAAAAGCGACAGCCACGAGTGCAACCACGCCGAATCTCAATGGTCAAGCGGTCATGAACTGTTTCTACATAGGGAACTAACCCAATGGAATATGCTGGTATGGGAGTTGCAACCCGTCGCAGAATTCGTTTTGGGACATCTGGGCGATGAGGATGAACTGAGCCATCCTCTGCCATATCGTAAAATTGAGGCACGTACACACCTGGTATCTGTGCCAAGTCAAGTAACAGATGTTCCCGACTTAATCCTGCTTGCTTGCCTTCTTCCAACACCAAGCCAATTTCTGGCAGCAGTTCTTCTCCATCTCCAAGGGCGAAAAAGTCGAAGAAATCAGCATAAGGCTCAGGATTCGATGTCGCTGTTTGCCCACCAGCGAAAATCAATGGAAACG
Organism: Nostoc sp.; assembly: GCF_036917155.1. Classification (GTDB taxonomy): domain Bacteria; phylum Cyanobacteriota; class Cyanobacteriia; order Cyanobacteriales; family Nostocaceae; genus Nostoc. The sequence goes on from NZ_JBALDZ010000020.1 coordinate 6,129, forward strand.
ATGACTGGGTATCGCTAAATTCTCCCCTGTCCCCCTGCCTCTCTCGCCACGTCAAGGGAATTCCTGCCAAATCCAACATTTCGAGGATATTAGTTGCACCCAGTTCGTAACTGAGGCTAAAGCCCAAAATGTCGAATTCTGTCAGCGATCGCTTTGACTCTACCGCAAACAATGGTGTATTAGTTTCGCGTAGTTTGGCTGCCAGGTCTTGTCCTGGCAGGTAGGCGCGATCGCACAATTGACGCGGTTGGGCATTCAAAATGTTATAGAGGATAATGTGCCCTAAATTAGATGCACCGACTTCATACACTTCTGGGTAGGTTAAAACCCAACGTATTGCTGTCGTATCCCAAGCTTTGTGTATTGCTAACAGCTCGTTACCCAGGTAACGAGCTGGTTTGGAAATACCCGATGTTATTAATTTTTCAACTGCAACAACCACTGTGCTATCTTCTAGCTACCTTAATTACAGCTACCCAAACCCAACCTTAGCATTGAATTAGGACTTCTAACAGAGTTTATCGTTGCAACTTACAATTCCTTTACATTAAAGTCTACTTCTTGTCCGAAGCTTTGTACTTTTACATCAAAGTTCTGTTTGGCTCAATGCAGCTTCACCGTCTAAGATTTCAAATACCCTATCAAGTTGCGTCAGTTCAAAAATAATTCTAATTGGTGGAGCAACGGCGCAAAGTCGGCAACTTCGTCCTAAAGTAAGAGCCAGTTTGTGTGTAGATAACAATGCCATCAACCCTGCGCTGTCTAAGGATTCTACTGCTGCGAGGTCTACTACCAAGATGGAAATACCATTTTGTGCCAACGCTGTGGTCATATCTCGTTCAAATTCCAAGGCGTTTGCAGCATTCAAACACCCTTGGGGGCGAATAACTGCAATCTTGGGATAGTTAAGCACTGCCTGCATAGTTACATCCTATTAAGAATTTTGAAGCGTCAAGCTAAGGATTATTTGAACATAAACTCTATTTTGTTGCATCGACCATACGTCTTACCTCTCTTTGCTGAATCTTTATTGCTTTCGTCTCTCTGTTTAAAGATTGTTATAATTCCAGTTTAAAATGTGTTGATGTATACTTTTTTTTTATCTCAGTTCAAAAACAATCAACTATAGACGGTCATAGAGCAGACAAATCATCAGTAACTATGCTGATAAATCTTGCTTAGTCTATAACTAAAGCTAATTTAGCCAAGTCTTAATGGTAGGTTAAATCTTTCACTTTAGCGTTGCTGATGACATACGGCAAAGCCAAAGAGAATTATCTATCCAACTAATTAAACTGTGATATATATCACTAGTAAGTTAGTATTTGGAACACTCTTCATACTTAGGCTAATCTGGAATGATTAGTATCATATTACAGTTTGGTTATTACTTATGAGAACTCAGTACGCTATTCGTAAATTGGTAGAAAAAGCTCTTGACATAAAAAAACTCACCCCTGAGATAGAAAATGAAATCAACTCAGAACTGACAGAACTTGGTTATATTTCTGATGTTGATTACGAAGCCCTCGAATTATTAATGGCAGAGATGGATGCTGGCAGAATTCAGTTAGTTCCTAGCCTGGGATATTAGAGTAGTTCGTAATGACCGAAAAGGGTGTGGGGTGTGGGGTGTAGGGTGTAGGAAAAGAAGGTTATCCCACACCCAACGGGTACAAGCCCCTATTTTTAAATATGGAAAAAGAAAAAGATGTATTTTGAGACACGTATGTGCAAGAAATACAGCGTCCCTTTTGAAACCCCTGATTTTAATTATGGGGTTCCCTACACCCTACACCCTATCCCCTACACCCTGTTCATGTTCTCTACGTTCGCGCAGCGTGTCGCAGACAGACGCTAAAAGCGTAGCAAGATCCCTATAAGGGTACGCGGACTCGCTGACTTAATTAAGTTTTATAACGGGGATTGAAGAAGAGCTACAAAACTTGCCCTTGAGGAGAGATTAATAAAGGATGCTGGTATTTGCTACGGAGTTAGGAGATGAGGAGGATGAGAGGGATAAGAGAGCAGGGAGCAAGGGAGAAGAGTTTTCCCTTCTGCTCTCTGCACCTCTGCCTCTTTTCAATGCCCAATGCCCAATGCCCAATGCCCCATACTCTAATCCCCAATCCCCAATCCCTCTTGATACGCTTGCCATAGTTGGTGAATAAACTGATTTAGTTGCTGCTTTGCAGCTGAATCTGATTCAGTTTTTGGTTCTTTTGCTAAAACTTGGCTCAAGAAGGTAATTACTTCTGTGTCTAATGCTGGACTAAATAAATTGGCAGGCCAAAGCAGGTCAGACGCATCTCGCAAATCGGTAATTAGCGGCGATTCTTGAATGAAAGTGACCATTAATAAAGGACGCACCCAGCATAACTGACGGGAAACTACAAATTGAATGACTTCTGCATACAGATTCCTGTCGCTATGCTTTAAAGACACAATTTGTCCTGGTTGAAGAAATTCTAGGCTGATGTCCATCATTATGCAGTTTGGGCAGGGGCAAGGATTATTTTGCAACTTCCTTAATCTTAAAAGTGAAAATGCGTTAACTTTAAGGAAGGCTTCTGTAAGATTAGGGTAACACTGTTACGGCAGCTATGTCTAAGACATATACCTTACAAGTGGCTACGCAAGACTAATACGACCAATCCTTGGCAGTAAAGGGTTTTCCTAGCATAGTATCTGAGCAGAAATACTATAGAATAGGTGAACAACTGTTGAGCGATCGCAAAACAGAGACTTTGTTGTAGTGAAGTAACGAGAAAAGAGCAAAGAGCCGTGTCAGTTGAAACCATTGAAAAGCCTTCCACAACCCGCAAGCTCGCGCCTCGGTATCGCGTTTTGCTCCATAACGACGACTACAACTCGATGGAGCATGTTGTACAGTCACTAATAGCCACTGTACCAAGCCTTACCCAACCCCAGGCTGTGAGCATTATGATGGAAGCCCATACTAATGGGCTAGCTTTAGTCATCACTTGCGCTCAGGAACACGCTGAGTTTTATTGCGAAACATTGATAAGTCACGGTTTAAGTAGCACGATTGAACCTGATGAATAGTCATTAGTCATTGGTCATTGGTCATTAGTTGAACAAGAAATGTTGAGCGCAGTCCCCACCTAAAAATACTATAAAAACATCTACATTTTAGATGGGGTAAGCGAAACCAGTATAAAAGGCGCCTCTTCAACTATTCCGGTTTTTCTTGATTCTGGACATACTCGATTAACCGATTGAGTGGTGCTTGTGCGCCGACAGTAATAATTGCGTAAGAACTAGACCAAAACTGTGGTTTAGTTCCCCAATAGAACTTAGATAAATGCTCACTATACTCAGAACGCAATCGACGCGATGTGACTGTTTTAATATTATTCACTAATTTTGATAGGTCAACAGAGGGGTGGGTTTCCAGAAGTGTGTGGATATGATCAGCCTCTCCACCAAATTCAATTAACTCACACTCTCACTTGGTTAAAAGCTCTTTGATAATGATATTTATCCTATCCAGGATCTCAGCAGTTAGAGAATTTCTCCGAAATTTAGTTACTAAAACCAAGTGGTAGATCAGCCTGAATGCACTGTGACTGCGGGTTTTTAGTGCTTGTCTTTTTTCCATTAACTAAATTGACAACTATAAATAGTATCTGATAATCTAGTCAAGGTCGAGGCTAGGTGATGAGCAAAAGAAAAACCAAGTCTAGAGGTTGCATAGCGCAAGAATCCCCATCTATAATCTCTGATTTAGATGGGGTGCGTTCAAATATAGAGTAAGTAAGTCGGTGCTAATATTTCCAGCTATGTTAAGGAATTTTAACGTAGGGTGTGTTGTCGCAGAGCGCAACGCACCGTCAACAATCTCAAGGAAGTTAGCCTACGGCATAACACACCCTACAGCTAATTTATATTTCTTCATATACATTGAATTTTTCTCACCGACTTACTTATTGGCTGGTGACTTAACATTGGTATGAAAAAAAACCTTGTCCGTTTAGCTGAACACCCTGCCCCTATTAGGCTGGGTTGTTTTATTTTGACTTTATTGTTGCTATGGTTGCCATTAGCTGCACCAATATACTTACTAGTGCATGATTCAAACTTAGAAAGTATATTGACATTGGTATTGTTATATGGATTGTTTATTTTGCTCCTGAGACTGTGGGGTAAATATGTCTACAAACAGACCCAAATTCTGCGGCATTATGGCTTAGAATTCACGCGGAAAAATGGTGTGGATTTACTGCATGGCTTGGCTATAGGGATAATTAATATTCTGATCCTTTTTGGGGTAGAAAGTTTGTTGGGTTGGTTGGTGTGGCAACAACCGAAAGTTTTCTTGCTAAAAGTTATTTTAGAGGGTTTACTTGTTGGCTTAGGTGTTGGATTTGCTGAGGAATTGTTATTCCGAGGCTGGTTGCTAGATGAATTACAACGAGATTACAGTCTGCGTGTGGCACTGTGGACAGATGCAACTGCCTTTGCTACATTGCACTTTATTAAACCCTTGGAGACAATTATTCATACACTGCCGCAATTTCCAGCTTTAGTACTGCTGGGGTTAACGCAAGTGTGGGGAAAGGGTTGGCGGAAGGGACGCTTAGGTTTTCCAATTGGTCTGCATGGTGGTTTAGTTTGGGGCTACTACATTATTAATGTTGGGGAATTAGTGAAATATTCGGGTCTTGTTCCTGATTGGGTAACTGGTGTGAATAATAATCCCCTGCAAGGAGTAATGGGGGTGTTGTTAATGAGTGTACTGGCGTTTTGGATACGGGGGCGAACTGAGCGATTGCGTCATATATGAAAATACAAATATTAATCGTATCAGCTTTATTACTTACCAATCCAACACCATTAAATAGCAGCGATCGCAAAGAATATTAGAACTATTTGCGACTACAGTTATTGTCAACTGTCCAGGATAAAACTTGACATGATATTGTAAAGTAACACACTGCGGCGAAATAATTATGATTTTAAGGAGATTGCTTGATGCCAAACTCATGCCATGTTTACCTATTACGAGATGGGCAACATCAAGTCCTAACCATTCCTGATGAATTTGCTCTATCCAGCACCGAAGTTTTGTTACGCAAAGAAGGTAATCGATTAATCATCGAACCCATTTCTTCCAGTTCTCTACTTTCACTGCTTGCCACTTTGGAAGATATTACAGAAAACTTTCCTAACATAGATGAAGGGTTACTGCCACTCGATGATATTGTGCTTTAATCCTGGCCAATGACCTATCAATACCTACTAGACACCAACATCATTTCAGATTTGGTAAGACATCCTCAAGGTTTGGTGTTTCAGCGACTCGCAGCCGTAGAGGAAAACTGCATTTGTACCAGCATTATTGTAGTGTGCGAACTGCGATTTGGTGCAGCTAAAAGTGGCTCTCTCCGTCTTCTTCAGCAACTAAAAAGCATCCTTGAAGTGTTACCTATTTTGTCGCTGTCGCCTCCCGTGAATCAGCACTATGCGGTAATTCGTACACATATGGAGCAAACAGGAAGACCCATCGGCCCTAATGACTTACTGATTGCTGCCCACGCCCTAGCCCTTAACCTGACGCTTGTTACAGCAAATGTCCGCGAATTTGAGCGCGTACCTGGTTTAAGTGTAGAAAATTGGCTGCTTTGAGGGCATACATTGGAGTGGTCTAGTATATTATTTATTGCAGTTTGTATAAATTAACCCCTATTCAAAACGCAGCCTCCACAACTGTACCCACTACACATGCTTTATCCAAATTAACGCCTCTCAAATTTGCACCTTCCAACTCCGCACAGAGTAAATTCGCCCCCGTCAAATTCGCCCCTGCCAAATTCGCCCCCCGTAAGTCAGCTTCTTCCAGGTTTGCTTCACTCAATAAAGCCCCTTGCAAATCGGCGCGACTCAAATCTGCACCTTTAAGATTTGCCCCAGTCAGGTTTGCACCGCGCAAGTCAGCACCGCGTAAGTCAACGCCTTGCAAGTTCACATTCATCAAATTGGCACCACTCAAGAAAGCACCCACCAATGACACATCACTGAGTCTTGCTCCCATCAAGTTAGCGCCACGCAAATTACTACCCCGCAAGTCAGCGCCCGTTAAATCTGCTTGCATCAGGTTTGCTCCCATGAGATTCGCCCGCAAGTCAGTTTCTTGGAGGTTTGCTCCCATGAGGTTCGCCCCTTCCAAATGCCCACCTTCGAGTTTAGAACCAGCAAAATTAGCACCTACAAGGGTAGCACCAGCAAGATTAATCCGGCTTAAATCCAGTCGAGAGAGTTCCTCGTCTTCTAAATTTGCCCCTGGAAGTTGTTTGAGTTTTCCTAATCTAATGGCTTCAATATTCATGTAAAATTACCACTAATCTCTTCACTGATCTTGCTGTGGCTATCCCATTGGGAATCAAGTATCCAGATGCCGGCGCTGACTTTGGGTGTCATCAAGGGTAAGTCGAGTCCCTGTTGTAAACCCATAACTAACAAAGCTAGGGTATCTACAAGTTTAGGGTCAAAGTGGCTAGATTCTTGCTGTTTGCACTCATCTAAAGCTTGAGTAAATATCTGTTCCCGGCTTTGATTTGATGATTTTCGCTGATTGACTCGCCACTGAAAGTCTGCCAATAATGCCAAAATTCTCGACTCTAGGGGAATTTGATCTCCAGCTAAACCTACTGGTTCCCCTGCGCCATTCCACCATTCGGTTTGGTGAGTGATAATTTGGGCAACGGCTCGCAGTCGTGGCATGGTTCGCAATACTTGCACCCCTGGTATTAAAGGACAACTGGGGGGATGTAGGTAGCGTGCGGGTATATGATCAGAAGTCAGGACACTTTCGGCATTTTGTAATGGATCTATGCGATGTAACAAAGCCGCTAGCCGCAATCTCTTAATTTGCCATGCGGGAAGATCCAATAGCTGGGCGATCGCTTCCGCAAGTACTACTACTTCCGCAGCTGCCATTGGATTGTTGACATCTGCCATATCCATCAGTTGTGCCATTCGCAAAAAGGCTTGGATTTCGTTAGAAACCAAGTTGCGATCTAGGGTTTGTTTCTGAAGTGCTGTGGAGATGGATAAATTATCTTGCCCAGTCTGGAGGTAATCTACTACACGGGAGACAACTGCACCTAAATTTTCTGATCTGGCCATTGACGGTACAATTTGTTGTTTATCGGCTGTGAGTTTTTTCGCCAGTTCTGGGTTGTATTTTTGGATGTGAGCGATCGCAATTTCTGCTGTCTCTTGCACTAACTCCGGCTCAAATGTCCATAAACCATAGAATTTACGCTCTAAGTCTGATGTCGGTATCCCAGCGCTGCCATAATCAGCATCCGATAATTCTTGACAAATTACCATTGCTGTGTATTTAGGTGACAATATAATTAAGTGCCACTCTTGCGCCACAGAATCAACTGGATCTAATGCCACTAAGTCTACATTGGGTAGCTGGCTGGTGGGATGTTCAGCAAAGCCAGATTCAGCCGCAGCCATGATGGCAATTTGGCAGCTGCGCTGGGCGATGTCTGCATATCGTTCAGCTTCTTGTAGATACCATTTTCCTTGTTGAAAGGCTGTGATTACTAAGGGTGTACCGTCATCGGTTAAGATATGGTCTTCTAAGGCATGGCACAGGGCAACTAGGGTATTTTTGTAGTAAACACCGAATCGAATTGGCCTGGTGGTGTGGCGATGGGCTGTTTCTAGCTGTTGTAGGATTGAACCTTCTAACATGGTTTGGAATTTTATGAAAACGAACCGCAGAGGCGCAGAGGACACAGAGGAGGAGAGGGGGAGAAATTCAGAATTCGTGTTTTTTAGGATACACTTGCTAACTGTTTTTCTTTCGTCTCTAATGGTGCTGTAAGTGCTGCTTCTAATTCGGCACAACCCAGCTTTTCTTCTAAGATTTTCATGACTTCACGTCCGAAGTCGTTGGGGTTTCGTTGCCAAGCTTGCAAGCAGACTTCGCCGAAGAATGAACCAAGGGGTTCGGGATTCCAGAGAAGTTTTTTGGCTGTCCACGGCATCAAACTCATTGGATCATACCCTGGTTTGAGGATGCCTTCTTTGAAAGCATATTCTTCTAAATGGGTATGGGGTTGTAGTCCAATAAAGAAGATGGCAGGTTCGACTTTATCAGCCCCAAAAATCCGTTCTAGTTCGCGGTGGTAAGCGATGGTTTGGCGGATGGTTTCGGGACGTTCGTCAATGACGTTAAAGGAGTAGTTGACGGAAACTACATCGTTGAAACCAGCAGCTTTTAAGTCACGGCAGTTTTGCAAGACGTTTCGCAGATTGTAACCCATCCGCATTTTCCGCACGAGTTCTTGAGAACCACTGGTAATCCCGATTTCAAAATAGTTCATCCCAGTTTTTGCCATCAAGTCACATAACTCTGGTGTTAAATTGTCGGCTCTGATATATGCTGCCCAATGGATGTCTGTCATACCAGAATCGACAATTTTTTGCAAGAGTTCTACGGCATCGGCGATAAATTTTTTCGCGGGGATAAATTGGGCATCGGTAAACCAGAAATTGCGAATGCCGCGATCGTATAATTGGCGCATCTCGGCAACGACTTCATTGGCTGGGTTGATGCGTACTTGTTTACCTTCGACGACGGTGTAGACGCAATAACAACAGTTGTGAGGACAACCACGCTTAGTTTGGACACCGATATAAAAGTCTTGTTCTTGCAGGTAATAGTTAAATTCCGGCCAGATGCTTTCGATATAGTCGTAGTTGCAAGCAGTTTTTTCTATTGGGGTGGGTTGTTCATGAATTAGCCGTTGACGTGGTTGAGTTTCTCCGGCAACGTAACAGCGTTCATCTCGAAAATCTCTGCCACTTAAAAGTTTTTCCAGCAGGGTTTCGCCTTCACCGACAGAAATAATTGTTCCTTGGGGTAAGCTTTTACCTAACTGTTCGTAAAAGACGCTGACTGCACCACCACCAACAACTACACGCGCATCAGAGTTATACTTTTGGGCACGTTTTAAACCGCGTTTGATTAAGCCCTGATTTTGCCACAACTCTACATAGTAAGCGGTGAAGATACGCAAACCGCCCAATCCGCCGCGTAGTTTCAATAGAGGATTTTTGGCGTAGTAAAATTCAAAGGCGTTTTGCAGCGGGTTGCCACCACGTCCGCCAACTGGGGCATAAATTTGAATATCCCGCCAAGAAAATACTAGTAGTGTTGGTTTAAATTCATCGATACAGCGATCCAGAGCCGAACTGTAATCTAAAGGTGGCACTGTTCCTAAATCAAAGATGCGCTGTTCAATATCAGGAAACTGCTTGTGGACATGATCGCTCAGGTAGACAACCCCGATAGGAAAGATGGGGTTACAAGGAAGGCGAACGTAAAGAATTCGATTTTCCATCATCTGTGTTTGGACTTCCATCTTACCAATCTGTGGAGAAAGCGAGAGAAACATTCAGTTTTAAAGTGTGTGTTTGTTTTATCTGGTTTTATTTATCAAATCGTGCTTGACATTTTAGCTAGTTATTGGTATGTGGAACCTGCAATTAGCAACTGCGGGAAACGCTAAAATTGCTGTGCATAAAACAATACATGGAATCTATGGAGAGCTTTATGAAGACATTTTTTCATATAGCTTTACCATAACATCGAGTTTATTCATTAAGCGATGTTCCCAGATGATTAATCCTGGGATACATGAAACAGCAAAACTCACTTCCTCGCTATGCGAAAGGCAAGGGGATCATCGTTATGTCAATTCCCTAACAATCTGCCTAAAGAAAATTAAAGCTTTTATACCAGGGAAAAATATCAAAAACTTTTATCTATAGTGTACAATTCCGAAAAAGGTGTAAATAATTACAAAATTTTCATAACTGAAAATATATCTTTAGACAGAAATAATCTACAAAGGCTCAGTTGGTATTCGCAGTTACAACAACTGGGGATCAGTGAGTGCTAGGCTTGGCTAGTGTAATGTAAAATTGTGGCGTAAAGCTCCTCAGCAGTTATGGCTCAAATATTAGATCCTCTACCACCTGAGCAATCAGGAAAAATTCTCTGCTGCTACATTAATGCCACGAGCAAAATACAGGTAGCTCGCATCTGCAATATTCCCAACTGGTACTTTGAAAGGGTTGTTTTCCCTGGACAACGTTTAGTTTTTGAAGCTCCGCGAAAAGGTCAAGTGGAGATTCACACAGGGATGATGGCAAGTGCAATTTTATCCGATAAGATTCCGTGCGATCGCCTAATGCTCGAAGAACCCAGTAATTATGAGTTTGATACAGACTCATCAGATGGAAAAGACCCTATTAATACCAACTTAATGGTGCAGCAAATTAATACAAAAATCGGAGATACTACAAAACCCTTGCAAATCCTTGGTTTAGCATAGGTTGATTAAAAAAAGAATTTTACTAAATTTCAGGGTTGCTAATTCAGCAGCCTTTTTTATTTATTATTGGGGATTGGGGATTGGGGATTGGGGATTGGGGATTGAAAAGAGGCAGAGGTGCAAGGGGCGGAGGGAAACTCTTCTCCCTTGCTGCCTACTCTCTCATCCCCCTCATCCCCCTCACCTCCCCCGAAACGCTCTCCTGCTATTGCCAATTTCCGACTAAAACATAAGATGCCCAATAATAAGGATGAGGTGGTAAATTCTGCAACTCCTGAAAAGGTGGATTCAGTTTCAAAGATTCTAAAAGTGATAGTTGAGAATTCTTCAGAGCATCTGCTTGTTTACTCCCTGGCTTTTTCAGGTCTTGGTAAAATTGACCCATAAATTTAGCGGTAGAAGCATCACCTACAGGCCAGAGAGTGGCAAGGGTACTGCGTGCCCCTGAACGAACAGCCATCCCTGCCAAGCCTAAGACAGCTCGTTCATCACCAGTAGCAGTTTCACAGGCACTCAGCACCAATAATTCTACGGGTGTGCCTGGTTCTCTGAGCAAAGCACTCAACTCCTTAATGCTGATACTTTTCCCATCCCCTGTAATAATAAAATTCTTCAGGGGATTAGAACTAAATAGCCCATGAGTGGCTAGGTGGATCACAGGAAAATTTGATTTCAACTGTTTTTGAATAGTTTTGACAGTAAACTCTTGATTGAGCAGCTTTTGGGAAGCAGGAAAAGTTTGTTTAATTTGGTCTAATTCCTTAGGAACATTAACCAGTGCGGCAAAAAATTCTCCTTGTACCTTCATTTGCTCGCTAACTCCAGCAGCTAAGACCTTAAGTTCTTTCCTTTGCAATTGTTTAGGAGCGAGGAGTTGTAGGCTGGGAACTAGGGCAAGGCTATATTTTTCAATGAGATAATTTTTTCCATCGTAGAGCGCAGCTATTGGCACTCTCTGCAATCTCCCATTTAGTACAAATACTAAACTCTTGATTTCCTTGGGATCTAGCTGTGTCTCGAAAGGTTTAATCAGCCAGTTATAAACTTCTCCAAAGATTGGTAAAAGTGTCTGAAGATTTTCCTTTAATTCTTTGGGATTTGGGTTAGAAGTTGAGAGAATATTTCTTGCAGAGTTATTGATACTAACGTTGTCTAAATTATCGTAGAGCCGATCTAGAGTCTCATTAACTTCCTGTTCGCTAATCGGTATTACTACTTCCTCTAAGGGTTTTCCTGATACGGAAAGGATAACTTCTAAGCGATCTGGTAAAACAATCGGATAAATTACAGCTGCATTAGCATCAATATTATCAATTTGCAACGCGACATTTGCTGTTTCAGAACAGGGGTCTTGAAAAAAGTTATCCAGTTCTGCTAATTGCAGAGATTCTATCACCTGGCGGGCAAATTCTAGACGTTTTTGAGATTTTTTCGTTTCCGACTTTTCCTGTTTAATGTTAGGATTAGTCACTATTAGGGAATTTAATTCGTTGTCACTCAAATTTGACTTCAATAGTAAATCTGCTAATTCTAGATACACAGGTTTGACTTCTTGGAGAAAGTCAAACTGGACATCTTGATTGTTGGCGTTTAAATCACTGCGTAGGGATTGCAGAGTATTAAAGGCGGCGGTGTAAGCTGCGATCGCTCCTTTGATATCTCCCTGTTTCCGTAGTAAACTTCCTAACTGAGATTGCCAAAGATAAGTAATTTCCCTCGCATCACCACTGATATTTTGTTCTTGGGCTAACATCAGTGCTTGCTGTGTCAGTTTGGTTGCCTGATTTAACTGCCCTTGTTTGTGGTAAAGTTTTCCCAAATACCCTAGAGCGTAGGTTTCGGTTCGTTTATCCTGTAGAGTCCGTGACTGTTGTAGTGCATTTTTTAATAAAGGTTCAACGTTATTTATTTGGGCGCTTTGCATCAAAGAATCAGCAAAGTTAATCTGGGCATAGATGGCAGCACGACTGGGAGTAAGAGTAGTCAGGTTAGGTAGAATTTGATTTTGCAATGCTTGAGCATCTTGGCTCAACTGCAACTCTAACCCAGAGATAAAATCTTTTCCCCGTTGAATTAATTTAGCTTCCGAAAATCTTGACCAAGAAGTAATCCGGCGTTGTGTCTGTTCACCCCACCATCTTTTCATCTCCAGTAATAGCTGGAAGTGATTTAGTTGTGCCTGAATTTTAGGCAGTGGGGCTGATGCTATCTTTGTTGCTTGAATATAGTAATAAACAGCTTGATTGTAGGGCGCTAGAGCATCCAAGAGAGATTTGCGATCGATAATTTCTGTGATTGCATCATAGTCCCAGCGATCGCGGATTTGGTTGCCTAAGATCCGTTCGGTGTTACCTAAACTCAGTAGGACTGAGCTTTTTTCCGGCGATTCGGGAGTTGATGACAGACTTAACTGCAAGATTTCTTGCGACTTTTGTAATAACCCTTGTCTGCGTAGGACATCACCGAGGCTATGCAAGCCAATTGCTTGAGTTAAGGTCAGGGAATCACCCTTTTGAGTAAGGGTTTTCTGGAATTGCTCGATTTGGGTTTGGCTACAGTTGGGGCTTTTGATCGCAAAAGCTTCGAGCAAAGTATTGCAAGCTTTGGGGTACAATCCTAAATCTTGCAAAGCCTGGGATTTGTTGATCAGACTCTTAGTCATTCTGTCGCGATCGCCTACTTTTTCATAAGCCTCAGCCGCCGCTTGCCATAATTTTGCTGCTGCTTCTAGTTCTCCGGCATTGTACCGTTGTTCACCTTCCTTTGCTAAGGCTAGAGGACTAGCAGCATTAGGATGTAAATTGGGGAGATTTGACCAAGCTGGCACAGTGAAACTAGATAACAGTCCCAATAAGACTGAAAGGATAAAAACTAATAGACGACGGTACTTTTTATAAATCATACAATTTTGGATTTTAGATTGACTCCATGCCCTTTAGTCATTCGCTCTGCCATTTAATCTGAGATTTTGTATTTCAATATAGTTCAGTTAAGCTTCTCTTCCTTTGCGTCCTTTGCGGTAGCTTGCGGCAAGCCGCTCCGCGTCTACGTTAAAAAAAAGGATTTTAGCCTTAACTGACCGTATTATTTTATATTTTAGATTTATTATCGCGTTTAAATTCGGGAGCTTAAGACCTTTTTGGATTTATGATTCAAAATCCAAAATCCAAAATTTAAAATCTAAAATTCAGTCAGATGTTCCTGCGTTCAAAATGCTTTGTATTCCATTTGAAAATACAAGCCATTTTCTTGCCATGTGCGTTTGCTATTATCAATATTTATTAAAGGAATACCCCAATCTAGGCGGGCTGTAAATTTATCCCCCATTTGCCAAAGTAGTCCTAATCCTGAGCCTACTAAAGTATTAGGGTTGGGATTTTCTCTGCCTGTGTTCCAGACAGTACCAAAATCGATAAATGGTGCAACCTGTAAAGTACCTTGCAGTTCTGGGAAACGGGCGACGGGTAATCGCAATTCTGCGGAAGCAAAAATGCCGTTATCACTGAGTAAAACATCTTGGCGATAACCCCGCACTGTTCCTTGACCTCCCACACTAAATTGCTCAATGGAAAGTAGAGAACTAGTGGCCAATTGCACATTAGAACGCAGCAACAAAGTCGGAGCGATCGCTGGTTGTCCTTTTGCCTGACCGAGGAGGCGCAAATAGATCAGTTGTCCCCGCCAAAGGAAATATCTGCTATCAGGTTCGCTGTTATTTATTGTGGCGTTAAAAGCTCCAATCCCCAAATTTAACTCAGAACGAGCAGCTAAGACTTCTTGACGACTCCGCTGTAACCATTCTTGGGCGAAACTCAATTCCGATATCCGCGTTTCTCCTCGATCGTCAGCCCCAGGAAACAGGGGAAAATCAACTCCTTGAATCGAAGAATTACTTACCCGCCTAGCTGCGGTTAAACTCAGTGTAAGTTCTTGGCTGACTTCTGGAGTGGCTCTTTGCAGAATTGGCTGACGAAAAGATAATTCAAATTCCCGCGAATTTATTCCAACATCTAAATCATCAAAAGGAGGTTCAATAATTTTGTTGTCAGTAATTCGATAGTTGAAGCCAATAGTGCCATTCCGGGGATTGACTGGCAAGGTATAACCAGCCTCAAAGCTATTGCTACCATCGGTATTTTTGTAGGTAAAACTCAAGCGATCGCCGATTCCCAAAAGGCTGGCTTCGGATAAGGTGATGCCACGCTCAAAACTCCCAACGCTGGGGTTGCGGTTATTATTAATACTGAGTTGGGTATTAAAAGTTTTTGCTCCCTTGACTGTCACGGCTAGGGAATTGACACCTGGTCTAGTACCAGCAGTGAGTTCGGCATCTAAACTTTCAATCAGGGGATTAAGTTGTAGCAGTTGCAAAGCTTCTTTGAGGCGGTTGATATTCAGCGGTTTGGTAGTAGCGATCGCAATACGACTGCGGACATAATCTGAGTTCAACCGTCCTTTAATCACATTGACTTGAATATCTTCTAAGCTGCCTTCTACTACCTGAATTTTGATAATACCAGAACGAAACTCTTGACTGGGAATGTATGCACCAGAAGTAATGTAACCCTTTTGAACATACAACTCGGTAATTTGATTAGCAGCTTTGAGGAGTTCGGCAAAGGTAATTGGTTTTCCGATAAAATTGGCGATCGCAGAGTTTAATTCCCCTTGGCTAAAGGCGGTATTACCAACAAACTCAAACTTTTGCACAGTGATACTACCTGGAATATCTAGTCCTTCTTCCGGGGTTGGCGGTACTGTGGGCTGTATTTGGATGGGTACGTTTGTTGGTGGTAGGGGATTAACTGGCGGTTGTTCTGGAGGCTTTGGGGTTACAGGATTAATCGGTTGGGCGAAAGCAGAATTTGTGTGATTTAGCAAGAGTATGAGGATAATGCAAGGAGATAAAAAAAATCTCCGTCGCCAAACACTTAATACCATTTTGGATTTTAGATTTTAGATTTTGGATTAGTCATTAGTTATTTCCCCCCCATCTCCCCATCTCCCCAGTCCCCAATCCCCAATCCCCAGTCCCCAATCCCCAATCCCCAATCCCCAGTCCAGCAGTGCGTGACCTAAAAAAGATTTAGTGACAATTAGATGATGTTAACCCAGAACCATAGGGAGTAGGATTAGGCGTCTGGCTGGCGAGAACTAGTACACCTTGGGCGTTAACATACCAACCTCTGGCTGGGGGTGGCAGTTGCGAAGTATTATTCACCTCTGTAGCAGCACTGGTATTAGCAGGCTCAAAACTAATTAAAGCTCCGGTAGTTAACTGTTCGCTCGGTCGGGGTGGCAATCCTCCGCGTCCGGTGATGGTAAATTCGCTTCTATTTTGACTTGTTGTCCCTCGACAAGCCTGAGCTACCACCTGTTCTGGTTTAGCTACTTCTTGTGGTAAATCGATGACTTCAAAATTCCTTTCTGCCTCTGGTGCAATGATGCTAACTTGTCCGGCGACTCCTAATTGGGAACTAGCAGTAATCTGACAAGTTGGACACACAAAGAATCCCTTTGTATTGATACTGATATTTCCTCCCATACCCTGAAAAGCATCGGCGGTAATCTGACTGCCTTCTAACAGCGTGACAAAATTGGCAGAACTAAAGCCACCAATATTAATATTGCCTCCGTTACCACTTCCTCCAGCAGTGGCAGATATCTGACTGTTACTACGCATTAGTAAGGAATTCGTTTGCAAGGATATGTTACCACCTTCTCCAGATGTGGTAGAAGCAGATAATAAGGCGCGATCGCTAAGTACCAAATGACTCGCTTCAATCGTCAATCTTCCACCTGCTCCCGCACCAAAATTGTCGCTAGATATCTGACTATTACCGGATAACTGTAAAGAATTCTGGACTTGTAAATCAATGTTGCCACCTTGACCACCTCTGGTAGCCGCCGTAATTCCACCTTGACTGTCCAGAAAAATAGAGTCAGCATTCACCCGCAACGTTCCTGCATTCCCAGTGCCATCATTTCTCGCTGTCACCTGTGCGCCATCGTTGACAAGCAATTGCCCGGTGTTAATTGTCACATCTCCAGAAGCTCCACTGGGCACAGGAGGCACTCTTAATAGCTGTTGCAAGGAAGGATCAACGATGTTGGCTGAGGAAATGATCAAACTAGGATTGACGGAGCCTGGAACTTTGCCACTTACCTCTACACTATCTTGAGCGTTAATAGTGACGCTACCAGCCGGGCCACTGGCTAAGGTGGAAGCATCAACTCTACCACCGTCTTTGATCGTCAAACGTTGAGTATTAATTGTAACGCTACCAGCTTTTCCTGGGCCGGCAGTACCAGCAGTTATTTCACTAGGAGTGAAAACCAATGGTGTTACACCGATCAATTCTACTAACTTCGAGGCATTCACAGTTAAATTTCCACCGGAGCCAGTACCGGCAGTTATAGAGGCAATATTCCCTCCTGAAAGCACAGTTAACTGCTGCGTTGACACTGTTAGACTTCCGGCATTACCAACCCCAAAAGTTGCTGCCGTAATATTACTGAAGCGACTGGGATTAATTGGTGAGAATCCTGACACTTCCAACAAATCACCAGCTTTAATATCAATATTTCCACCAGCAGCAGGCGTGTAAGTAGCCGCAGAGATGGCTGCTCCATCCTGAATGACTAGGCGGGGGGTGTTAACAGTAATATCTCCACTTTTGCCAGCGCCGATAGTTTCTGTAAATAAGTCGCTTGAAAGCTGTGCATTTGCTGTCGTGCCCACTAAGGATAAAGATTCAGAGGCATTGACGTTAATCCCCCCTGATGATTGCGCTCCTTGGGTTTGAATTAACACGATTGAGCCATCGCGGATGGAAATGTTTCGCCCCTGCAACTGAATTGAGCCACTACCTGGGCCACTGGCATCTGCTAACGCCTTTTGAGATAAGGCAATATCTTGAAAGTTTGTTACCCCTTGATAACCTAAATTCCAGCCTTGAGGACTGGGATTGAGACTTACAAAACCTCCTCCCACACTACCTAAATCAATGTGTCCGCCCTCGGCTGTGAGGGTTCCTCCCTCTGAAATAATTCCTCCTCCCACCAAAGCTAGGGTATTACCTGGCTGCACCTTTAGTCCGGTGGTGTTTCCCCTAGTGAAGGGTGAGAATATCGGACTTTGCAGACTGAGGTTATGCCCTTGACCTTGGATACGAATCCCTTGCGGATTTTGCCCAAATTGTAAACCTACTGGTACACTAATCGTTAGTAGAGGGGAAGAAGTTGAATCGGTAGCACTAAATTCTGCGCCATTAGCAAATTTGAGGCTATCTGCCGTACTCGCCAAAAACGATCCGCCAATATTGAGTTGAGCGTTAGCACCAAAGTTAATACCACTGGGATTGATAAGGATAAAATTAGCACCATAGTTTTCTCTAATTAAGCCATCAATATTGGAAATTGAACCACCTGTAACTCGGCTAATGATGTTACTAATGTTGCTTAAAGCTGGGGTGTTGCTGAAAAAAGCCTCGCCACCAGTGGGAACAGAAAATTCTCGAAAGCTATGGAAAAGGTTGCTACCGACTTGTGTTCCGCCTGTAATTAAAAAATCCAGCCCTGGTGTCGTCCCTGGTGAAACTACAGTTTGTCCATTGGGAAGTGTGTTATCTGAAGAAATTTGTGCTAAAACAGGAAAACCAGCAATTAGATAGCAGATATAAGCACTAGTGGTAATTAAAATTTGGCGGAAGAATTGTTTCATTTTATACAGGCAAAAATCACCCTAAAGAAAAATTATTTGAATGTTTTTTAGTTTAATTTAAGTAAATTTAACTAAAAATGATATTATTATTGAGTTTATATTCCAGCCTGAATTTTGATCAAGAAAGGGGGTTAAGTAATATGAACAAGTGGCAGTCTTGGGTAATTATGGGAACAGCCCCAATATTAACTCTGGGTGCTATAGTAGCAGTCTCTGTACCCAGTAGAGCTAACAGTGTACAAATAACCTGCAAGACTAACGATAGTACACCAAAGGTGATTTTGAGTTTGGCTAAAAACGGAACTCCCAAAGATTACATGATGTTGAATTTTCTCCCGAAATATTTCTCAGCCGTGAATGCTGTGCAAAATTGTCAGAATACAGCTAAAAGTTTACAGGCTGTCTATGATACGGGGAGTCCTAAGTATTTAACGGCTGATAGGCTGAACGATCAACCTGTTGTGTGTGCTGTAGAACGCAGAGGCATCGGTTGCAATCATTACAGCGCTCAGGTTTTATTTATTCTTAAACCAGTTGATAACCCCTCTCAAGCTTTATACGAAATGTTGGGTAGCGATTTTAAGCAAGCACAGCGTTCCGATACCCGGACTCTTAGCCGTACTTACACGGATACCAGACCTTTTTGGTGGCCATTTTAACTTGTATATTGTTAATTCTGGAGAACAAACATTAAAGTAATTTAGTAGTTAAAATCAGTGCTGGCTTTGAAACCTCTAATGGTTATATCTTTATTTTCGTGACATACTCCACACACTGACAGCCGTACACGTACAGTGTGGGCTTCTCAAACGTTTTGAATTTTGATTACGAATTAGTAATTGGTTGGGCACAAGTTTCTTTTCCTCGTTCTGCGGGTTGGTAATTGGGTTTGAGCTTCAGAGCTTGATCGAAAGCTGCGTTCGCTTTTTCGATTTGCTGGAATTTACACAGGCTCAACCCCAAATAGTACCAAACCTCAGTTTTTTGAATATCAGTTAGCTGCTGATGATCTAGAAGAAAATAAAATTGTGCGATCGCTTGATCATCTCGCTTTAAGCCTTGTAGCGCAATCCCTTTGCCCCGTAAAGCTACAAAGTATTGGTGATTGTATTTTAATGCCTGTTCATAGGCTTTTAGAGAGCCTTCATATTCTTGTTTTTGCAATAAAACTGTACCTTGATAACTAAAAGCAATGGCTAACTCTTTGGCATTTGCGTCTTGATGTTCAACTTCCCAAATTTGTTTTAAAAGCTCAATTGCTTGATTAATAGTATTAAGCGCTGCATCTGGTTGCTTGAGTGCTAGTAGTACTTCAGTTTTATTAATCCAGAATACAGGGTCTTTGGAGTTGAGTATAATTGCTTTATCAAAAGCCGCGATCGCTTCCTGATATTGTTTGAGGTTATATAGTGCTTCCCCTTTGCAATTCCAGGCATAAACAGCTTCTGGATTAATAATAGTTGCGGTAGTGCATGATTCTAACATCTGGTTGTAGTCTTTAAGTCCAGCTAGTGCATAGCCCCGGTTAGTCCAAGATTGGTAGTAGTTGCTATCAAATTTTAAAAGGTTGTTATATTTTGCGATCGCCTGTTGATACTCTCCTTGCTGCAATAAAACATTACCTCGTTTGAAAATTGTTTCTACCTGTAACCATTTAAATACATTGAAACCTAAAAACATCAAGCCAGAACCACAGACCATTAAACCAGCTATTGCTAGCAATATCAAAAATCGTTTAGTTACTTTAGATTCAGGCGGAGTAATGAGATTGCTGACATTCAAATTATTAGCTGGTGAGATGGTTGTATTTGCTAATGAAGCAGAAAGTATTTTCTCTAACTCCAGGTTTACCCAATTGCAATTAAAAACTGCTTGGTAAACGCGGTTCCCAAGTTTTAGTTTATCTTGTTCTTGGATTATTAATCCTATATGCAGCAGTTCTGCCTGTTCTGGACTGTCGTTGGTTGCTAATTCGCCCTCTTGCCAAATTTGCTGGTAAATTTCCAACAGAGATAATGGATCGCATTGCTGATTGCGGAGCATCCTTTGATTTATCTCTTGCAAATGCTCGGCGGCGACTTGAGTTTCCCAATTGTTAATCAAGTAGATTTGTACTACTTGATTAACAATTGCTGCTTCTGCACCTGCGGCAATATGATCTGGCGATTCCGCAAGCAATTGACAAATTTTTTCAGTGAGAGTCGGTTGTCCATCTGTCCAGAATTGTACTTCTGCCAGCAAAGCTTTCGGACAACTAGCTATTTCATCTAATTTGAATAATTCTATAGTACTAAGGCTAGACACTCCTAACCCTACTGATTCCTGCTCTACCGAATTGAAAGTAAAAACTGAATACTCAATGGGGTTCGAGATTTTCAAATTGTTCTGCTGTGGTACTACCATTTTCAAATGCAGTTCTTTCTGCGCTGACCTGTGATTATTTAAAATTTCTTCCTGCTGGTGCAGTTGGGATTCTAAAACAAAATTCTCCAGAAAAAATTTAATCGTAGTAGGTTTCAACCAACCCTTAAGTACTGCTAGTTCCCCAAAGCGAAGTCTATTCTGTGGTTGTTCAGTCAGGATAGTTATGATTTGGTGTTCATCTAATAGCCCAGCTTCTTCTAAATATTTACCCAAGGGCTGTTTTGATTTCTGCTCGGCAAAAGTCGGCCACTCTTGAGAGAAAAAATCAGCCGTTTCTTGTTTAAGCCATCCATGCAAGACTAGAATTTCACCAAGCTTCAACCCAGCAACTTGGGTCTGCTCTTTGAGAGCAATCTCTACCTGCTCAGATGAAATAAGGTCAGCCTGTTGTAAAACTTTACCAAGGGGCTTCATAATCAAAGAGAATATATTAAATTATGAAAGTAGAAAAACAGATTATTTTTTTATTTGAGTTATCAAAGACCTATATTATCATTTATGTAGCAATTTTGACTATTCTAAATTTATTAATTAATACTAATGCCTTATAAAATGAAGTTTGAGGTAGATATATCTGCGTTTACGTCTGTACAGGCTGTGGATATACTACATCTCCTCTTTTGATTATCATTATTATTTAGCAAAGACTGGAGTCGGCGATCGCTGACAATTATTCAGTTTACCTAGTTTGTGACCTTAACCGAACCCCATCTCCCCATCTCATCTACAATCATTCTTATGAATCTGCCTTCATTTCTTTGGTTGTGGAAAATAGCCGCCTGGTCAATGGGGTTATCCCTGCTGGCATATCTGATGTTAGCAGTCAGCGGTGTTTGGATGTTTCGGGCGAGAACTTCGCAGCAATTCCCTTTTATTACCCCATTTATGGGTGGAAATAAAGGGGTGCGATCGCTCCACTATACAATGGGCATCAGCATGGTAAGCTTAGTGCTGCTACTGCTAGCGATTGGCATTGTTGGTACTTTAGGGCACTTTGGTTCTTTAGGTCACTCGTCACACTTAATCGCTGGATTGATCGTGGTAGCATTAGTTTTACTATCTGCTTTCAGCGCGACGCAAATTAGTGCCAGACGACCTTGGGCTAGACCCTTACATATCGGCGTAAATATTATTCTGTTTATAGGGTTTGCCTGGGTATCCCTTACTGGTTGGATAGTAGTACAAAAGTATTTACCGTGAAATACCACACATCAACTATCAAGGACATAGACCTACCCTACAATGAAGAAAAGCATTGTAATTGAGCCGTGACAGCAAACTCAGCCACTATCTCACTTTCTGTTTTTCGTCTGTCTCCTTTGATTCGGATAACATTGCTGAGTCTATACATAGCACTCACAGTCCCATTACCCTTTTTATCGCAGGTAACAGCTGCACCTGTACCCCCAGAATTATTGTGGATAGGGATTAGCATCGGCTTAGTTGCCTTGTATGCGGTCTTGACAGAACAAGTAATAGTAGATGACCAGGGAATTCAAGTTACTTACCCCACCTGGGTGCCTAGCTTTTTTCGTAAAGGGTGGTTTTTACCTTGGTCAGATATCAAAGAGTTAAAACCCCGCAGCACTGGTCAAGGAGGCTTAGTTTATTACTTCCTCAGCCAAGATGGGAAAGCTTATTTACTACCGATGCGTGTAGCCGGATTTGCCCGTCTAGTGCAAATTGTCCAAGCAAAAACAAGCATTAATACTACAGATGTTCGCCCTTTCGCACAGCCGTGGATGTACCTAATTTTACTAGGATTTACTCTGCTGTTACTATTGGTCGATGGCTGGGCGATCGCTACAGCCTTAACTACCAAACAATTAACTTAAAATTGGATATGGGCATGGGGCATTGGGCATTGGGCATGAAGCATTGGTTATTTCTCCCTCATCTCGCCCATCTCCCTCATCTCCCTCATCTCCCTCATCTCGCCCATCTCCCTCATCTCCCCCATCTCCCCCAATCCCCAGTCCTCAGTCCCCAATACCCTTGAATACAGCAAAAGCCACACTCAGGCTAGAGCAAGTTAATCTGTTTACAAAGCTGAAAACCCAACTTCCTGGCAATCAACAGGGATACCCTATATTGCAGGATATTTCCTTAGAAGTATTCCAGAGCGAACGCATTGCCATTATAGGCCCAGTAGGCGCTGGGAAAACTTCGTTATTATGCCTCCTCAACCGCTTAATTGAACCCACGAGTGGTAAACTCTATCTAGAAAATCAAGAATATCACCAGATTCCTGTCATCCAGCTACGGCAGATGCTTGTACTTGTATTGCAAGAGTCAAAGCTTTTGGGGATGACAGTTGGGCAAGCCTTGACTTATCCTTTAGTTTTGCGTGGTTTACCCAAACAGACAATTCAGCAACGAATCAATCATTGGACAGAACAAATCCAGATTCCCAATGAATGGTTAGGGCGAACAGAGGTACAACTTTCTGCCGGACAAAGACAACTAGTAGCGATCGCTCGTGCCTTAGTCATCCAGCCTAAAATATTATTATTAGACGAGCCAACCTCTGCCCTAGATGCTGGTATAGCTTCTCATCTAATGCAAGTACTAACCCAGTTGAGTCAAACCCATCAAACCACGATTCTGATGGTAAATCACCAACTGGAACTAGCCCAGATGTTTTGTACTCGGTTATTACATTTACAACAAGGTCGTTTATTCGCAAATCAAAGAGTCTCTGAGATAGACTGGGTTGAATTACGAAAAAGCTTGATTAAAGCAGAAGCTCAAGACGATTTTGGATTTTAAATTTTGGATGGATATTGGGTATTAGGTATAAATTTTCCCAGTCCCCAGTCCCCAGTCCCCAGTCCCCAATCCCCAATCCCCAGTCCCCATCACACTTGACTACTACTAAGTGTTGAACGTTGATTACTAAATCTCTCTCTCGCTAACTTTGTTGTTTGCGACTGTGAAATATTAGTATTCAAAATTTCCATGTTAAAACGGTATCCAACATTACGGATAGTTTGAATCAAATTAGGTTGCCGGGGATCAAGTTCAACCTTTTTCCGCAGCGATAAAACGTGAGTATCAATGGTACGAGGGTTATCAATAGCATCCGGCCAAGCACGACGCAATAATTCCGACCTACTTAGAGGTACTCCCCCAGCTTGTGCTAAAACGTACAGCAAACTGAATTCCTGGGGCGTTAAGTCAATGAACTCCCCCTGAAAACGGACGCGGCGCTGAACTAAATCGATTTGCAAAGTACCATAATCCAAATAAGCTGGTGCAGTAGGTGTGCGCTTCCGGCGAATTAGTGCCTCTACCCGTGCCAAAAACTCTTGCATCCCAAAAGGTTTGCTCAAGTAATCATCTGCACCCGCCTTTAAACCTACAACAATATCAGCTTCACTATTACGGGCAGATAGCATTAAGATTAGAGGCTGTTGCTGACGATGCAACCAACGACAAAACTCAATGCCATCACCATCAGGTAGGTCTGCATCTAAAATTACCAGTGTTGGTTGATGGCTTAAAAATACTTCCCTTGCTTGATAAATACTGGCAGCTTGATGCACACGGTATTCCAGTTGTTGCAAGTGCCAACCCAACAACGACCTCAGATGGGGATTCCCCTCAATGATTTCTATACAAACCGAACCCACGGTGGCAAGACCCCTTAGCGTCTGATGACTTTCAAAGTAACAAGCCCATCTCTAAGGTTTTGTAGCCTTTGTTACTTCAATTGCTATTAACTTTACATTTCCTAATAAAAAGCGTGTCAATATCTTTAATTTATGCCTTGCAGAAAGGCAATTAGAAATATTATTAAATTTTTATTAAATTTCTCGAAAGTGTTGTTAGACTTATCAAAAGTTCTTTTAGCGTAACATTTGCATGGAAATGGATGTAATGTGGCAAATATCCATAACCTAACCAGCTAACCGTTAATACAACAGCTTTTCAACCTGATGGCAAAAGTAGATTTTTTCGCAAAAATTAGTGCCCACATCCAGGAATATAACACCAATGCAATTGGGCTGTTGATCGTGAAAATTAGAAAAATAACTTAGCAGCTAACTAGAATCGATGTTTTCTGGAATAGGATTAAAGTAGCTTGTAGCTGCTACGAGGGTACTACCCAAAGTAGATGTGTTGACTTTGAGTTAATGCCAAAGTGAAATTACACTTCACTTTCGAGCGTGAATCATTTACAATTCTCATTCCAAAGAGATTAATACAGCAGTTATGCTCCAAGACACACAAACCATCCGCTATTACCAAAGACTTACCGATGCCTTCATCGAGTTATGGAATCGCGGTTATCGCACGGATGATATGCGGATGTATTTGGATGGATATCTAGCCGCACTGCGACATAGCAATGTCATTGAACCTTTCCTGATTCATCGCCTAGAAGAGGAAGCCAGCCGCTACTTGTACGATGGATCAAATTTTGCAGTGCCGCAACCACAGCCACAGCCAGATTACTACTAAGTACCATTTACTTGGTCATTGATAGTAACCGCTAATTACCGCAGATGATTATAGCATATTATCTGTATTGGTCAACGGGTTGCCGTGGTGTGAGATTTTGGAGATATTGTATTGATTAAACGCATCCCCTTAGTTCTATGTTGGCCTTGCCAATGTGACTGAGGGGATTGTTGATGTAACCATAAATGTGCTTGGGTTAAGCTCGACTTTATCCAAAATTAAGAACTCGGCTTTCCTTATCCGGCAAAAATCCTGGTTTTTTGGCAAATACTTTTTCCATGTCACTGATTTACGCTCAAGTCCAAAAACTAAAACTAGCGTCCCGCAATGGTTTTGGCGTCGGGTTTTGGGTTGCGTAAAAATGGATAAAGTCGAGCTAAAACTCGATCCACCCTAATCCTCCTTAAAAAGGAGTGGAATTAGAGCAAGTCTTTTTAATAGTCAATCTATTTTTGTCAGAAACCTATTAAAAAACCTTGAAAGGGGAGATAAATAGTATTTCCCCTTTCAAGGACATTAAAAACAGTACATTGCCTTGATTACAAAGCGCTGATTCAGTAGTACACCCTCTAGTTTGTTGTAAACAGGACGTTATGAGGCTATAGCGACTTCTACCTTTTCCTGTAATTCACCTTTCTGGTACAGTTCAATCAAGATGTCAGAACCACCAACGAATTCACCATTGATATACACTTGGGGAATTGTGGGCCAGTTAGAGTATTCTTTAATTCCTTGACGGATTTCAGAGTCTGATAGAACGTCAATTGTCTCGAAGGGAACTCCCAAGGTATTGAGAATCTGCACAACGTTGTTGGAGAAACCACATTGGGGCATTAACTTGTTTCCCTTCATGAAAACCAAAATCTTGTTCTCTTTTACCAAGTTATCAATTTTGTCTTTGAGTTCTGGCGTCATGGTATTTGTGTTTCCTATGTTGCATTAATAGAGTGAGGAGTGAAGAGTAAGGAGTGAGGGGTTAAAAATTCATAATTCATAACTCCTAACTCCTTACTCATAACTTTAGGAACTTGCTGTTGCTTGCCATGCTTCAGGAGTGTATGTTTTTAATGCCAAGGCATGAATCGCTTCAGTTGACATAGCTTGCCCCAACGCACCATAAATTAACTGATGCTGTTGCACTAGTCCTTTACCTGCAAAGCGCGATGAAACTACTGTCACCTGATAGTGGTCTCCGCCACCAGTCAAGTCTTGCACCTGAACCTGGGCGTCTGGCAGTTCCGCCTTGATCATTGCCTCAACCTGCTGCGGACTAATCATCGCAATTCCTGAAAAAACTTACTTTTCTATTATTAACAGATATAGAGCAAATACCTGTGCCAATTTCAGGTTTTGGCAAGGACAGTAATAAATGCGCCTCTGAGGTATATTTTTGAGAACGCTGGGGAAAGCTATGGCAGATAATCCTATCCTAGCACTGGGCGTTCCACGGTGCTGTTCAGGGAGAGAAGGATGGAAAAGATGAGGGAGATGGGGAAAAACAGGCAACAAAAATTTAATTTATTTTTTTGGGGATGAGGAAGATGAATTACTACCTTCTTTAGGATAGGGAGAATCGACAAAACCCAATTCAAACAACTGCTTATAGGCTTTCTTGCCTAAATCCCGCGTTGGATTTTGACTTTTAATTATTTGAATCAACAACGGTACAGCTAATTCTGGCTGATTTTGTGCCCGATGTACCAATGCTAGCTGAAAGGTGGCTTCATCTCGTTTTTGGGCTGTTAATAGGGCTTTTTGACGCTGAGAATCAGAAACTCTATTGTCAATTCCCGAAAAGCTAGCGTTTAATTCTTGATAAAAATTAGATAGCTGATTATAAACTTGACGTGCTTCTTGCAGTTTTTTAGCAGCTAAGGGGTAGTTTTGAGCAGAAACGGCTTGTTCTGCCTCTTTTACTAAGCGATCGCCCCCTGCAATGCTCAAAATGCTGTTACTTTCGGTTATGGGGCGAAGATTATTAGGATCGTTGGGGTCAATGGGTTGTGGTTGGCTGGTAGTGCCTGGTAACTGTGATACCTGAGCATTCACAGGTGATAGCAGACTGAGAACTGCTATGACTGATAAAATAGTACGGTGCATCAAGGTAACAGCGGCAGCAGTGTTCATGGGATCAATTAGTACGACAACTAGATAAAAGAGTTATGGAAACTTCGGGTATCTTAACTCTGTTTTGGTCTTGGAGAAAGCAAAGTTACATCCTAAGTATCTCTGATTTAGACTAAAAATTGGTTTAATAGAGTTCCCATTACCCCTGTATACCAATTAACTTCTATCGCAGTGACGAGCGATACCTACAGTAGACTGCTTAACCACTGACTTTGCTCCCCAATAATTATCCATCGGTGAGAGGTTAAGATAATATTACTTTTGTCAATTAGAAATTATGCTTAAAATTTGGAAAGAGCCGAGGTATGAAGTTAACTGTTGTACTGAAATTATGGGTTAAGAATAAATGATGCGTATCAAGATGACGCGTAGGCAAAGCCCAACCTAGGCATCGCCCAATCAAAAATTCTGTTTCTAACCCCGATTTCAGCAATATTTTAAGTACTATTGCTTATTGACAAATTGTATCTGACCTTAACCTCTCACAAATGATAATTATCTGAGGTTAACTGGGATATTTGGCAGGATAATTTTCCCAAAGCACTGCTTGAAGTATTTGCGTAGGCGTAGCCTGCCGTAGGCATCGTACCAATCCAGTCCACGCTTTCCAAAATTTTGTTTTTACCAGTAATATTTACGACATTAAGAATTAGTAATTTCTGCAAATGCGTGATTAGTAACTTTTGTTTCTTGATGACTTAATTGTTGCAGTGCCTTGGCTAAATCAGCTGTAATGCTTTTGGCATCTTGTTTTATACAGCCACTCATGTAATCCGTTACTCTGATTGGAGAGCCAATGTCAATACTCACATCTGTACCCCAATTGGGATAAGGTTGGCTGTAATTAATGCCTATAGGTATAATTTTCACTCCCAGCCCCGAATGACTAGATTCAGCATTCAAAGCAAGACGAGCAATTCCTGGTTTCAACTGGTGAACTTGACCATCACGAAAAATGTTACCTTCTGGAAAGATTACCAGGGTTTTTTGCTGTTGAAGTAGCTCGACTCCATGTCGCAGCGTGCGGATTGATGGATGCTTTGAATTTACAGGAAACCCACCCAAGCGTCGGACAAACCAGCCTTGCAAACCTTGGCATTCGTCAATCGTCACCATAAAGCGCAAGTCTTGTTTTCTCAGAGAAGCGGTAGCATAGGGTACGAGCAAGGCATCCCAACGTGCCCGATGGGTAGGCGCAAGGATCGCAGGCCCAGTTTTGGGGATATTTTTTTGTCCGGTTATTCTAATTTGTCCAAAGAATAATGGTAATAGGCAGTGACGCCCTAATAAATGTGCCAGAGGACTTAACCAAGGAGAAACCTTTGAGGTAGCACTATCTACCTGAAGATTTGCTGGTGTGCGCTGGCAGGTATCGGATGAAGAGTAAAATTCCATCATGACGGATGCAGCTGATTGACAGGTAAAAATTTAACGAAAAGCCTAATTAGTTACACCGTAGATTCTCTTGCGTGAATTGTGTCGTACTAGATGGACAGTTTTACCTCTGTCCGTTATTTTACCCGACGCCGCCTAGTGGCAAACCAAGCCTGTAATTGCTGACGACAAGCTGACTCCAGAATGCCTCCGATTACCTCTAAGCGGTGATTAGAAGCAGCACTATCGGGTATGTTAATAACTGTACGAATTGCGCCAGTTTTTGTATCGTCTACTCCATATACAAGTAGTCCTAGACGCGCTTGCAAAATAGCACCTGCACACATCGGACAAGGTTCGAGAGTTACGTAGAGGGTGCATTCATTAAGATGCCAATTTTGTAAAGTTGTTGCAGCTGTCTTGAGAGCAAGAATTTCCGCATGAGCGGTAGGGTCTTTGTCGCGCTCTTTTCTGTTTTCTCCTTGTGCTAGCAATTTGCCTGTTGAATCAATGATAACAGCACCGACAGGTATTTCACCTGCATCACCTGCTGTTTTTGCTAATTCTACGGCACAACTCATCCATTTTTGATGTATAAGATATTCTGTATACTTAGTTAGCATCTTCTTATCAATGCCTGATGTGCAACTTAATATTCTGACCTCTCTCCAAATCACCAATACTGTTTGGTTAAGGCAAGAGACGCGATGAATCGCCGTCTCTACAATAATCTTTCGTCTTGACGGCGATTTATCGCCTCTAAATAGCGACTTGGGCTAAAAGGGGATCGAGTTGACTTTGTGTGTCTAGCTGATAAAGGTCATCGCAGCCGCCAATATGCTGGTTATTGATAAAAATTTGTGGTACTGTACGGCGACTGTTAGCGCGTTCTGCCATTTTGGCTCTGGCTGCTTCGTCACCATCGATTTTGTATTCAGTAAAATCTACACCTTTCCACCACAGCAGTATTTTGGCACGAATGCAGTAAGGACAAGTTTGCCATGTGTAAAGTTCGACGTTGGCTTTGACTCGCTCTGGATGGCGATTTAAAAGGGGATTAAGAAAGTCCAGCATATTGATGTTAAGCAAGGTTTTAACTATGTCTCTAGCCTAGATCATTCCTTACCGCATCGGCGCTGGAACCCACTTTTGGAAACTCTCTAAATGATTCCAGTAAGACAAATATCCAGTCAATGCCCAAATTAAAGCCGCTACTATCAGCACTGCTACGCCAATTAGCCGCCAGGTTCGGTTGGTTTTCCAATAGAGAGTTGGCGCGGCAAAAATCCCACCTAAGCCAGTTAAAATAAAGCCGATTCCCGATAAAAGCGGTTGCTTTGTCAAATTCAAGTTGATGATGCGGATACCGACTACGATCGCAACTGCACCAGCAAAGAAGCCGTAAACTGCTATTGTCAATAAATCCCAACCTTGAGCAAGGGCGATCGCAGCTGCAACAAACAAGATTCCAAATAAGACACTTGTCTCACCGAAGGCAATGTTAAAACTCCCGATAACTGGCCAGGTGAAGCTCATGTGTAAACCAGTTGTAAGTGCGATTGCACCCGTAATTCCAAAACCCGGAATCCACTGTCTTTGGTTAGAACTATCTATACCACGATACACATAGTCAGCTAGTAGAAATAAGCCAGCCACCATGTTAATTAACATGAGGGTGATGTAGTCGATAAACACGATTAACCTCTGAATTTAACTGGTCATGGTGTTCCTCCCCCACCAACTTTTATGTATGGTGGGGGAGGAACGCCGCTCAGGTACTGGGTACTGGGAAAAAGTTTTTGAAAATTTGGTGGTGGGTAAGAGCAAGCACCATAATTTTAAGGGTTTGGCACCCAATCCCTAATCCCCAGTCCCCAGTCCCTTTTACAAAGCTTTTTACTCTGCACCTCGTTTTTCAGTTTTTAGTGAATTTACCAGCTTTTTTCTTCATTATTTTATACCTAAAGATAGATACTGAATAACTGCTACCCATTTGTAATAGTTTTTAACTTAGTTAATTTTGAACACGCTTTATACTGAAGTACTAAGGGTAAAAAACAAGAATGTCTTAAATGGTACTTTTGTAACCAGTTAGCAGTAAAACTTAACTTTCCTCCACGTGTATCCGCCCTTTGGTAGACTTGAAAACTGAAATAGGCAGATGAAACGACGCAAATTCAAGCAGCTGAGAGGGCAGACTCTGTGGAAAATACACTTGGGTTAGAAATTATTGAAGTAGTAGAACAAGCCGCGATCGCATCCGCAAAGTGGATGGGGAAAGGCGAAAAAAACATCGCTGACCAGGTAGCTGTGGAAGCTATGCGGGAACGGATGAATAAAATCCACATGCGTGGTCGCATCGTGATCGGAGAAGGCGAACGCGACGACGCGCCGATGCTATACATCGGGGAAGAAGTTGGTATCTGTACCCAACCAAATGCCGAGAGTTTCTGTAACCCAGATGAACTAATTGAAATTGATATCGCAGTTGACCCCTGTGAAGGTACGAACTTGGTAGCTTATGGACAACCTGGTTCGATGGCTGTGTTGGCAATTTCTGAAAAGGGTGGATTATTTGCTGCTCCTGACTTTTACATGAAGAAGTTAGCAGCACCTCCCGCAGCTAAGGGCAAGGTAGACATCAACAAGTCAGCCACGGAAAACCTGAAGATTCTCTCTGAGGTTTTAGACCGGGGTATTGATGAACTTGTAGTAGTAGTCATGAAGCGCGAACGCCATAACGATTTAATTAAAGAAATTCGTGAGGCTGGAGCGAGAGTCGCCCTAATTTCAGATGGTGATGTGGGTGCAGCTATCAGCTGTGGTTTTGCTGGAACTAATATCCACGCGCTGATGGGTATCGGTGCGGCTCCTGAAGGTGTAATCTCGGCAGCCGCAATGCGTGCTTTGGGTGGACATTTCCAAGGTCAACTGATCTACGATCCAGCAATAGTAAAAACAGGTCTGATTGGAGAAAGCAAAGAAGCCAATATTGAGCGTTTAACCTCTATGAATATCAATGACCCCGATAAGGTCTATGATGCTCATGAACTAGCATCTGGTAAAACTATTCTGTTTGCTGCTAGCGGCATTACCAGTGGTAATCTCATGCAAGGTGTACGTTTCTTCAAGGACGGGGCAAGAACTCAAAGCTTAGTTATTTCTAACCAGTCGAAAACTGCTCGATTTGTTGACACAATTCACTTGTTTGGTGAACCAAAAGTTCTCCAACTGAACTAATTTTTAGGGAATGGGGAATGGTAAAAGTAGGGGCCAAGCATAAGGAAAACATCTTTCTATAAAACGGAAAAATAGTCACCAAAATGCTTTCCCTTTACAGTAGTTAGTAGTTAGTAGTTAGTGATTAATTGTTGGTTGAAAAACTATCAACCAATAAAAAAATTCCCCATTCCCTATTCTCACTCAATGCCAGATTGCCAACTACCAACTAGTAACTACGATTTAGCAAATGAATATAGCAGTGGTGGGGTTAAGCCATAAGACAGCCCCAGTAGAAGTCCGGGAAAAACTGAGCATTCCAGAATCACAAATTGAAAGTGCGATCGCTCAGTTAGCCAGCTATCCCCATATAGACGAAGTTGCAATTCTTAGCACTTGTAACCGCCTGGAAATCTATATTGTTACCAGTGAAACAGACCAAGGTATTCGGGAAGTTACCCAGTTTCTTGCAGAATTTAGTAAGTTACCTGGGCAGTCTTTGCGACAACACTTGTTTATGTTGCTCCATGATGATGCAGTGATGCACGTTATGCGGGTAGCCGGTGGTTTAGATAGTCTGGTACTTGGAGAAGGTCAAATTCTGGCTCAGGTGAAGACTACTCACAAACTGGGACAGCAATATAGCGGTATAAAAACCATTTTGAATCGATTATTTAAACAAGCGCTGACAGCTGGTAAGCGGGTTCGCACTGAAACTAGTATTGGTACTGGTGCTGTCTCGATCAGTTCGGCAGCTGTGGAGTTAGCACAGATAAAAGTGGCAAATTTAGCTGCTTGTCGAGTGGTAATTCTGGGTGCTGGTAAAATGTCGCGGCTGCTGGTGCAACACTTACTTTCTAAAGGTGCTGTGCAGATTAGTATTGTAAATCGCTCTCGCGATCGCGCCCAAGAATTAGCCAAGCAGTTCCCTCAACAACCGATCCAAATTCATCCACTGTCGGAAATGATGGCAGTAATTGCCGATAGTGATTTGGTGTTTACCAGTACTTCGGCAACAGAGCCAATACTTGACCGCGCCAAATTGGAAGTGGTTTTAGAAGTTCAGCGCTCTCTGATGTTATTTGATATTTCTGTGCCGCGTAATGTTCATGTGGATGTAAATGAATTGGAAAATGTGCAGGCGTTTAATGTGGATGATTTGAAGGCA
The DNA here is from genome assembly GCF_036917155.1 of Nostoc sp. Classification (GTDB taxonomy): domain Bacteria; phylum Cyanobacteriota; class Cyanobacteriia; order Cyanobacteriales; family Nostocaceae; genus Nostoc. The sequence goes on from NZ_JBALDZ010000020.1 coordinate 39,010, forward strand.
GTAGTGGCGCAAAACTACGAAAGCCGTCGGAAGATTGCACAGGAAGCCGAGAAACTTTTAGAGGAAGAAGTAGAAGCCTTTGATATTTGGTGGCGCAGTTTAGAAACTGTTACCACTATTAGCTGTCTGCGAAATAAAGTTGAAACCATCCGCGAACAAGAGTTAGAAAAAGCTTTGTCGAGATTGGGTTCGGAATTTGCTGAAAAACATCAAGAGGTAATTGAAGCATTAACACGGGGAATTGTCAATAAAATTTTACATGACCCGATGGTGCAATTGCGATCGCAGCAAGATGTGGAAGCCAGACGGCGCTGTATGCAAACTCTGCAAATGCTGTTCAACCTCGATGCAGAGGAACAGTTTAGTTAAATTAAACAACGAGATCCCCGACTTTTCAAAGAAGTCGGGGATCTGAGCTTTTAAATTAGATATACTTCTAATTAGATAGATATCTAATTAGAAGTGAGTTATGCAACCAGAGCAATTTAACATTTTACTGCGCTTTTTCAAGGCATTAGCGGATGATAGCCGATTGAAGATTGTAGGTATCCTGGCGAATCAGGAGTGCAGCGTCGAAGAATTGGCGGTGTTACTGCAACTCAAGGAACCGACGGTATCTCATCATTTAGCGAAACTGAAGGAGCTAAATTTGGTGACAATGCGCCCTGAAGGTAATAGTCGGCTATATCAATTGGATAGCGAGGCTTTGCAAAGCATCAGTAAGGAAATTTTCACACCTGAGAAAATAGCATCCTTGATTGGGGATGTGGATACTGAAGCTTGGGAAAGCAAAGTGTTGAAAAACTATTTTGAGGGCGATACTCAACGCCTTAAGGAAATTCCCGCTAGTCGCAAAAAGCGCCTAGTAATTCTCAAATGGTTAGTAAACCAGTTTGATATAGGAGTCAACTACCCCGAACACCTGGTAAATGACATTCTCAAACGCTACCATCCTGACTGCGCCACCCTGCGACGGGAGTTGATTGCTTGCCAGTTAATGCAGCGAGAGGATGGGGTTTATTGGCGTACAACATAGATATGAAAGATGTTTCACAACAGTTGTTCTGGGTTAATTCCCCGTTCTTGCAGTCGTGTCAATAAATCTTGATATCGTTGGCGTTCTTGTTCCAGTTGTTGGAGAGCTACTTCTTTGGCTTGACGTTCTTGTTCAGCGCGTTGACGTTCTTGTGTACGTACTTGGTCAAGCTCAACGGGTGTAAGAAATTTATATCCATCAAGGCGATATATTTCTAGGGTTTGTGGGGTCAGCTCAAAGCGGATTCCCAAACGGGAACTTATCCAACCATGAATCTGGTTAATTTCTTGCAACCAATCTTCTGAGCGCACAAACCCTGTTAATTCATTTCGGTCTGGGTCGTAAATGTAATATTCTTCAACTCCATAGCGTTGATAAAACAGGAGTTTATGTGCCATTTCTTTAGTTGTATTACCAGGAGATAATATTTCAAATACCACCTGTGGCGGAATATTATCTTCTTCAAATTGCTTGTAAGAACCCCTATCTACTTTGGGTCTACCAAACACTACCAGAGTATCAGGTGCTTGTTTGATGTTAGGGTTGCCTGCAACTGGATACCAAAATAAATCTCCAGCGATAAATACATCTGGTTGGGATGCAAATAAAATTTCTAAATTTTCTTTAATAGTTACTATCCAGCGAAATTGCTTGGTATTCTCCGCCATTGGTTGTCCGTCGCTTTCGGGGTAGATGACCTCAGATGCGGTATTAGGAGTGATTACCATAATGCTACGCCTCCACTCTTCGATATTCTCATAGTTTAGGACAGTTCACATAAAACTTGTAGCCGACTAACTTGAGACAGCACTTTAAAATGGTAATATCATCAAAAAGTTTTAGCCGCACAATCATAGGTTGTATTTTTATGCAGTTAGAAACACAAAAATTCTATTACACACCTGAAGAGTATTTAGAAATTGAAGAAAAAGCAGAATATAAAAGCGAATACCGTAGAAAGTCAATCACACTCTATTATCCCAAATAAGCTTCTAAAATTTTGGGATTAGTTTGAATTTCTGCGGGTGTAGTCTTTCACTAAATTTGTGTTTCTTCCTCGGTAAAGATCGGAGGCCACAATTCAGTAACGGGCAATTCCCAACCGGGAAAAAGTTCTGGTATGGTTAAAATTTCGCCATTTTCTAAAACTGTCGGTTCGCCTGTAGAGCGATAAATTGTAACTGTCTCTTCATCAGGGTCAATTAGAATACCGACGATCGCTCCTAGTTCTATAAATTTCAGAATTTTGGCTGCTATAAGTTTAATTTTATCGCTCTGAGATTTAATTTCTACCACCAAGTCAGGGACAAGTTCGCCAAAGTAACGAGGACTTTGGAGAAGTCGGGAAGCCCGAACAAAGGAAACATCAGGTGCTTTGAGGTTTGTATCTGGCATGATGAAACCGCCTGCGGAATCAAATACTCTTCCCCAGCGACGAGGATTTATCCAAGCAAAGAGAAAGGCGATGAGACGACTACTGATTTCGCTGGATACAATGTCTGATGGGCCCATGACTGAAATTTTCCCATTTTCGAGTTCCAGCTGGTAATCTAAACCTGCTTCGGTAAAAGCGGTTTGAACTTGCTCTAAATCTCTGACTGTCATCATTGACATAAAAAGCTTTTTCCACTGAGATATACAACTCGATTTTAACAAGAGCCAAATTTCCGAAGATTTGACACCGTATGCAACTTTCTCTCAAACCGATTTAAAGTAATAAGCTGTTCCATATTTAAATTGCATAAGCTGGGCGCTCATGTTGCCCACCCCACAAGAGTTATGTTTAATTTGATTATGCAAATTAGATGTTTTTTAGCTTATCTATTACCCAATATTCAGTCGAAACTTCAAACCATATTATTATTTCCCTAGATACGCTTCTAGAACTTTGGGATTGGTTTGAATTTCTGCGGGTGTACCGTCAGCTAAATTCTGCCCTTCGGCAAGTACCCAAACGCGATCGCACAATGACATAATCACATCCATGTTGTGTTCGATAATTAAAAAGGTCATGCCATCTTGGCGGTTCCAAGTGATAATGCGATCGCAAATATCATCAATCAGCCTGGGATTCACCCCAGCAGCCGGTTCATCCAACAAAATTAACTTGGGATTAGTCATCAGCGCCCGTCCCATTTCTAGCAGCTTCCGTTGTCCACCAGACAAGCAACCAGCATAATCGTGTGCTTTTTTTGCTAAACCCACTGATTCTAATAAAAACATTGCTCGTTCTTGGAGTTGCTTTTCTTCCTTAGCAACAATGTGCGGTTGCAACTGCACCTGCCAAAAATTTTCACCCGTTTGCTTTTGCGCCGCCAGCAGCATATTTTCTAACACCGACAACCGCGAAAGAGTTCGTGCAACCTGAAAAGTGCGGATTACACCCTGCTGGGCGATTTGATATGGTTGCAAGTTGTGAATCGGTTCGCCGTCAAAAATTACTCGTCCCTTATCTGGGCGAATGAAGTTTGAGAGTAAGTTAAATAAAGTAGTTTTACCAGCACCATTGGGGCCAATTAAGCCCGTAATGCTGCCTTTAGCAACTTCGATTTTCGCTTCATTAACTGCTTTGACACCACCAAAGCTTTTAGAAAGTCCAGTGGCTACCAAAAGGGGAAGCGGGGATGACTGATTATTTACCAAGGGTGAGTTCCTCCTTTTTCCCTAAGATACCTTGAGGACGCCAAATCATCAGTACCATCAAAATTAGTCCGATTACCATGATCCGAAATGCACCCAAACGGGCTTCATCAAGGGGAACAATTCTAGGTAAAACTTCTCGCGTTAGCGCATCGTAAGCAAAGAAAATTACCGCACCTAAGATTGTGCCAACGTTATTACCAGAACCGCCTAAAATCACCATAATCCAAGTGTCAAAGGTGATTTGTGGTTGAAAATTATCAGGGTAAATAGCGCCCAGTTGCCAAGCGAAGAAAGCACCAGCGATGCCCGCGATCGCACCCCCTAACATGAGAGATTGTAATTTATACCAAAAGACATTTTTTCCCAGTGCCTTGGGAATTTCTTCATCTTCGCGGATAGCTTTGAGAATTCTACCCCAAGGCGATCGCACCAAAATTTCTAACCGCCAGTATACAAGTGCTAACACTAGCAGCAACACTAGCATTAAACCCGCTTTTGGGTTGTAGCTATAGAGTCCAATCACCCCGGAAATATAAATCGCTACTGCCAAAACTGCTAACACAATTCCCACACCCAAACGGGATGCGAATTCTTGCTTGCTAGTTGTCCTTTTACCTAAATCAGTAGTTCGAGATACTTGGGTGATGCGAATCCATCGCCATAACGTAAAAAAAGTTACGGCAGTTAGTAGCGTTAACAACCCAATCATCCCAAATCTGACAAACAAATTCGGCTCCGTAGATAGAGGTATGGGATAACTTTGTACACCAAACGCCCCAGAAACCCAAGTATCACCCACAGGTAATTCCTGGTTATTTACCACTAAACGAATTAATTCCCCTGTACCAATAGTGACAATTGATAGATAATCTTCCCGCAAGCGTAGAGTTGCAAAACCAATTATCAAACCCAACAAGGCGGCGACAATTGCCCCAGCGATTGCCGATATCAGTAGGGGTACACCCTTTAAGCTTAACAATACGGTTGTATATGCTCCCAGAGTCATGAAAGCAATATGACCAAAGTTAATGAGTCCAGTGAAGCCCCATTGCAAATTGAGTCCTAGTGCGAATAGAGCGAAAAGTGCTGTAGAAATTGCTAAGAAAATGAGATAGTCAACCATGTTTTGGAATGGGGAGTGGGGAGTGGGGAGTGGGGAATGGGGAAGGAGGAATCGGGAATGGGGAATGGGGAATGGGGAATGGGGAATCGTTATTTTCGCTTGTGCCCCTACTCCCTACTCCCTACTCCCCACTCCCACTCACTAAGCGAATAAATTTTAGCGTAGCTTGAGCGTAGCTAATTTTATGGGAATACTATCTATTGTTGGTGTTTGCTGGTAGGGAATAATTGACGTATGAATTTGCTACGACTGAGAATGCATCATCTAATTGAGCAATTAGGTGATGACGATTTGCAAGACATTTGGAACGTTCTGGAAGGTTTATATTATGACTTTTATATGCTCAAAGCGATACAACAGGTTAAGCGATCGCAGCAACCGTGGGATATATTAACCCATGAAGAAGCGGTAAGACTGTTGATGTTTTTCTGATTCAGCAGCGCTTTCTTTTCTAATGCCAGTGGCCCCTCAAGTTTTGGTGAAGGTAACGCCCAGTGAGTCTGGAAATGCGCTATGCCAGGTCTTTTTTGCTAGACCTGAAGAATTTAGAACCTGCCGCCTACGAGCGGGTGTATGATTTTGTCTTTATTGAGTTAGCCCAAAAGTGGCAACTGACTGATTTAAAAGAACTGCGACAGCTTGATGGTGAAGGCATTTTTCACCGCTTCACCCTCGATAATTATCTAATTGGTATAGAAATCAGGGGTGAAATAGTGAAATTTCTGCGTGTCATCCCTATGCCAGATGTTTAAAGTGAGGAGTTAAGGGAACACTGAAAACTGTAAACTGTATAAGGCTAGGCAGGGATCGCTATAACCTTACATTAAACTGGTTTTTGAAAAACACTTTATTTGAGATTTCCCTATGGATGCTAGGGCACTTTGGCAACGATACCAAAACTGGTTATATTTCCACGAGGGATTGGGATTGTACTTAGACGTGAGTCGGATACGGTTCGATGATGCCTTTGTGGAATCGTTGCAGCCGAAGTTTGACAAGGCGTTTGCGGATATGGCTCAACTAGAGAAGGGTGCGATCGCAAATCCCGATGAGAACCGCATGGTTGGACACTACTGGCTGCGAAATCCTGATTTAGCGCCATCTCCAGAACTTACACAAGAAATAGTCCAAACCCTAGAACAAATCGAAGCCTTTGCGGAAAAAGTCCAAACAGGTGCTATTCATCCTCCCAGAGCAAGCCGCTTTACGGATATTATTTCCATTGGCATTGGTGGTTCCGCCCTCGGCCCCCAATTCGTCGCGGAAGCTCTCGCTCCTGATTTCCCGCCCCTGAAAATTCACTTTATCGATAACAACGATCCCGCAGGTATCGATCGCGTTCTCAATCATCTGCGAAATAGCCTCGCCAGCACTCTGGTATTGGTGATTTCCAAATCTGGGGGAACGCCAGAACCCCGCAATGGCATGATTGAAGTTAAAAAAGCCTACGCCGGACATAATTTGGAATTTGCTCAATATGCGGTAGCAATTACCAGCGTTGATAGCAACCTCGATAAGCTGGCCAAAGAGGAAGGCTGGCTAGCCAGATTTCCCATGTATGACTGGGTAGGAGGACGTACCTCAGAAATGTCTGCTGTGGGCCTAGTACCCGCCGCATTACAGGGGATTGATGTTCGTGCCATCCTAGATGGTGCAAAAGAGATGGATGACGCTACCCGCATCCCAGATGTGAAAAATAACCCAGCAGCCTTACTCGCCTTGTCTTGGTACTTTACTGGCAATGGCAAGGGCGAAAAAGATATGGTTGTCCTACCTTACAAGGACAGCTTATTTTTATTCAGTCGCTATTTGCAACAGCTGGTGATGGAATCCTTGGGCAAAGAAAAAGACTTAGACGGTAACGTTGTCCATCAAGGCATCGCCGTTTATGGCAACAAAGGCTCAACAGACCAACACGCTTATGTGCAGCAGTTACGCGAAGGTGTAGCGAATTTCTTTGCTACCTTCATCGAAGTGTTGGAAGATCGTCAGGGCCCATCCACTGAAATAGATCCGGGAGTTACATCAGGCGATTATCTTTCCGGTTTTCTTCAAGGAACCCGACAAGCGCTTTATGAAAATCACCGCGATTCCATTACAGTCACCATTCCCCAAGTTAATCCCCGGACTGTAGGTGCATTAATTGCTTTGTATGAACGCGCTGTTGGTTTATACGCCAGTTTGGTTAATGTCAACGCCTACCATCAACCAGGTGTAGAAGCTGGCAAAAAAGCTGCCGCCTCCATTCTGGATTTGCAAACACGAGTGTTAGCAGTACTACAAAAAGAAAAAACTCCCCTTTCTCTTGAGGAACTCGCCGATAAGGCAGGCGCATCAGAGCAAGTTGAGGCAATTTACAAGATTTTGCGTCATATCCACGCCAATCAGCGAGGTGTAGTTTTGCAAGGTGATCTTCAGAAACCCGGTAGTTTGACGGTTTCTGCTAGCTGATAGCTCTAGTCTAAATATCACGTTTTATCCATAATTGTTGTATCAGCAACAATTTTTTATTGTGAAGCATCCTAGATAGAAGATATATCTTCCGTCTAGGATGCTTCACCGTATAATTCGTAATTTGTAATTAACTTCTCTCTGGGTTCTCAATACTGTTCGGGTAAGGCAAGAGACGCGATGAATCGCCGTCTCTACAATAATTATTCTTTCGTCTTGACCATAGAGCCACAGAAAACAGAAAAAACAAGAAAGTTTACGAGTCACCTTGAAAGAGCTAGTCCTAAGTAATTACTAATGACTAGCTAAGCTAATGAGCATTTAAGTTGCATAACACCAGGGATAGAGCCGCTTACTACAAGCGAATCAGTCTGGAAAAATGAATGACGATTAGCTTACCATGAGGCGTTGACTAAAGTAACTCTTGGGTAAGAAGCAGCGATCAGGTAAAAAAGGATTGTTGACATTTTGACATAAAAAAGTACTGGGCTTATCCCGATGACAAAATGGTGGCACAATTCCCCAGTGTTCTGCCAGCCAAATCCAGTATCCTATTTCAATTCTGCCATAGCTTGAGACCGTGAGAATCTCTCCAACACTGTTGTTAATAGATACTAAATCTGAAGATGATTTGATTTCAATTAACAGCCAAGCTAACTCATCTACAGAAAAGTAATAGCCGTTTTCGGCAGCGATATCAACAAACTGGTGTGAATCTTTAGCTATTAGCAATTCTTCTTTGAGAGATGGCGTTTTTTGGGCAAAATCAAAAAGATCCCAAATCTGTCTTCTCGTAATTAGAAACCAGGCAAGTTCTTCTGCGGTTAAATTGTAACCATTTTCTGTTGCTAACTTGAGAAATGGCTCAAGGCTATCGGTTTCTGCTAGTTGACTTTTTAACTGGAAAGTTTGCTCTACTAGTGACAAAAAATCAATAATTTTTTGCCATGTAACTTTGTCAAAATTTTTGTTAACTTTTATTTTTTCTTTCCAATAAATGTATTTATCTTCTTGAAGAAAGAAATTCCAAATTTGATAATACATGGGTCATTTTCCCTAAGTTATAAACTTGGTAGATATTTTTGATTAATGAATACCAGTGTAGTAAGTATAATGTGTTTCTTCGACAGTACTAAATCTCCTATCTCATGTAAATGAAGTTACACAGTGCTTCAGTATTAACTTTCTGTAAAGTTTGTCACCATAAATAACATTTACTGAGAAAAAGATGAAGGATTGCGATACCTGGAGTTGGCTGTACTAAGCTTTTTGTTGCTTCTCATAAAATAAAATTAAGTCAATAGATAGTATTAATTATTTATGAATGAATCAACCGCAAAACAACCTGCACTTCAGTTATTTTTAACGTAGACGCAGAGGGCTACCACAGAGGCGCAGAGAACACAGAGGTAAGAAAAGAGATATATTTTCTTTAGTTCATAGGTAAATCGTGGAGAAAGTAAAAGCGATCGCCTTTATATTTCTGTAAAATAAAGTTAAGACAGCATTAACAAATAGGGCTAATTACTATGGCTGAATCAACTGCAAAACAACCTGCACGTCGAGGCAGAATCTTTCCAGAACGAATTTTACCACCGGAAGAACTTGCTAGACGCAAAGCAGAACGAGAGGTATTTCATAAGCTTTGTCGGGCAATATTTGAGCGGGTACGTCCAGAATATATCGAAAAAAACTATGGCTGGTATATTGCAGTAGAGCCAAATAGTGGAGATTATTTCATTGATGAAGATATAGAAATAGCTCATAGAAAAGCTCTTGAAAAGTACCCAAATTCTGTACACTGTGTTTTTTGCCTAAATGAAACCGGAGCAACTGGCAGAATATGATTCAGGGTACGTTTGGTAGTAAAGGACAGCTATTTTTTGAAATTGATTTGATTACATATGATGGATTAAATCTGCCTGTGGATGCCATGTTTGATACTGGCTTTACAGGCTTTATGGTAATTAATAAACAAGATTTAGATAGTCTTAACTGGGCTTATATGGGGAATGAACCTCTGATAAATGCACAGTGAGAAATTATATTTGACAGATATTCAGGTAAGGTTTTATTGGATGAACAGGAGTATGAGATTCCTGTTTATGCAGGTGACGAAATTATAGAAGTTTTGTTAGGTTCAGAATGGCTAAAAATTCTGCCGTTGGTGGTGAATTATCAGGTTGATATATTAACTTTGGGGTAACTGCGATGGCTACAAATGGCTATGCCTATGCACTTCACCTATTTTTAAACGAACCGCATTCGCGTTAGCGTCTCCCCGAATTCCAAAGGGAGAGGCTAACGCCAAGGGAGAAGGACGCAAAGAGCGCGAAGCTAAGAAAAGAGATATATTTTACTATTTTTAGTTAATAGGTAAATCGCGGAGAAAGTAAAAGCGATCGCTTTTCCAATCACTACCTTTAATTCGCCCTAAATAGCCTGTTAATGGTGAGGAAAGCTCAATCAATAAATCGTGAACTAATTCATCATTTAGTCGGGGATTATGAGTAGCATTGTAATGAACACGAATTTCTGTAACTGTGAAACTTGGATGTGTAACTTTTGAAGTTTCGTTGTCTTGTTCAGAGAGTTCTTTGACTGCTGTGATCATCTGCGATCGCAGGTTCATCTCTCTCTCAGCTTTATCAATATATTCATCAATTTTATAGTCAATTTGCCCAGGTTCTAGATATTGCTGTAATTCGACTAAGTTAATAGCACCTGGATATTTTGCTTGCAATTCAACGAGTTTTTGTAAAGTCATAGTATTAATAATACTTACTTCCCATTCTTTAGCAGCTTTTAGTGTATCTGTCGATGGATTCCCAGGGCCAATTACTAACTTAGCTGAAGTTAATACTTGAGTTTTACCTAAGTGCATACCGCCAAGTTTCAGCAGTTCCTCAACGGTACGACTCGGAATAAGCCTACCCGCTTTACACTCACAAACAATAGGGTAAGGTTTTGAACAATATAAATCTAAGCCTCCAGCACCACCTTTGAAAGCACTTTCAACTTTGAAGCCTAAAAACTCCAGACTTTGACGTGCGATGTTTTCAAAATCTGTACCAGCTTGGTAGTTACTTTTTTTCTCATCTTGTTCGATGCTGCGATCGCCCAATTTTGCAATATCATTTATCCAAGCTAAATTTGAGTCGGGTTGCGTAATTAGCTTGTCACTACTCCAACCTAAGAATACTTTGATATCGTCGTCTAATTGTTTAGCTGCTGGTTGGCTAATGGTTAAGGATGCGATCGCACTCTGCAATTCTTCCAATTCAGGATGTAGCGGGGGTTCTAGCTTTTCTAATTGGCGTTTGCGTTGGGCGAAGGTGCGATCGTTTAATGCTGGCGTTATTTCAGAAACGATCAGCGAAGAGTCTAAAGGCCGAAACTGAGGATTTTGGGATTGCAAAATAATCTCAAGCGATTGAGGTAGGAGATAAACACGTAGGTAAGCCAGAACAAGATGAGGCCGTTGTCCAAGAGTTTGCTGTAATGCTTCTTTTGTCCAGACTGTTAATGGTGACAAACTATCCAAGGATTCAGGAGGATGCAAAATGCACCCTTCACACCTAGCCCAAGCTTTAACCATAACCTTTTCACAAGCTTGCTGGGCTAAAACTGTTTGAGCAATGGACAAAAAACTTGGGCGATAGTACTGCTCATAGGATTGTAAGTTAATTGATATATCGGTTGGATAAAGAACAAATTGCCGCCCCGAATTAATGAATGATCGAGGCATTGTGACAATCATTCGCCCTTGTATTAACGCTTCAACCTCAGAAGCTGGTAAACATAAGGCTGTGTCAAGAATAACTGATTCGCTCATGTTTAATTTAACAACTCACTCAGATCCTCTGAGTCGTCTGTGTCCTCCATAATGGATGGGTTAAGGAAGTCGTTTAATAATTCTTTTCCCTCAATAGTCTCGTCATCGATATGACCACAAGGATCACTTAAAATTTCTATAAGCAGAGGATTTTGACGAGTAAACATCCTGGAAAATTCCATAATTTGTTCTTCTGTTAGCTGATATCTTTCACGTTTCTGATAAACAGCATCAAAGTAAATTAGCTCTCGAATTTCCTCAGCTTTTAGATCCACATGTTCTCCACCAAGTTCTTCTACAAGTTTTTTGAGATAAGTATAAGAATCCCAATTTTTGTGAATCTTATTTGCTTTAGAGCGAACTAAACAACCTCGCGTTATATCAAACATTTCATATTCAATTAAACGCCACATTCCTGCTCCTACTGCTTTTCCATGTAAGTACTGGAGAACAGAAACACCAATTTTGAAACTTTTGTCTTTTTGTTTGCCAATTACTTTAAAGCTGATCCAACCCTGATTTTTTGATTTTGGCTCAACGTCAGTAATATCTTCGACTGTTAATCCCTCTAGTTTCTGACCTGTGGAAGTTTCCCATTCTAATGTCTTACCTTTCAAACTCTGAAAGCCAAAACGTAAAGCATTGATAATTAAAGAGTTATTTTTTTCATCTAGATAATCTCCATGATCTACCTTGCTTTCTCTTTCTAAAGCCAAGTTAAATCTTTGCAATGGGTCTTGTGGTAATATTTCTTCCTCAACCTTAAAGTTTTCAGCACACCAATTCAAAGCTTCCCTTACAGTTAGCCCGTTCTTCCCATATTTTCTTAGTTCACTTTCTTCAAATGGATAAAGTGGATGATGAGGTTTTAAGTTATTTACTTCATAAAACTCTTTTAACCAAAGTGTGACTAAATCAACCATAGAATCGCTACTAAGAGTTTTTAAATCTATTGGTTTTCGTTGCGTATATTTTGAAACTCGATCAGGTGTACCGCCAGGCATCAGATCCACCTTATTTGTCCACGTATCAGGCAACATAACTGTGAGAATAACAAGACCTCGACCAAGTGCAGATGGTTCGAGAATATCATGTAGACGCTTCACTAAATCAGCAATTACCTGTGGAGTTGTTAAGCCATCATTATTGCAATTGTTTTCTACATCTATTTCATCAAAACAGATGACGACTGGGTTATAGTAATTCACTAAATTCAAGATTTGCTGAATATTTTTGAGGGCTTCAGATTCCCTATTTTGACTAGCTTTACTGGGATTGGGTAATCCTAACTCCTCAGCATTAGACGTTGCTAATTCATCACCAGATAACCATTTAATTGCAAAAGATGCTTGAGTTTCTGAAAGTGTCCACAAAATAGCCCGGACAATATATGGATCGGCATTTGGTTTTGTTTTGAGAACTTCTTTGGTCAGCCTGTCCATCAAATTTTTGTTCCTAGCTGACCAGCTAGAACATACTTTATCAAATCTTTCAACTAGTACCTGGGGAAAAAGACTTGGAAAATTAGAATCGATAGCTTTAAAGCCTTCATTTGCCATCGCTGCCGCCACTTCCCGCCACTGCATCACGCCTTGACTACCAGTATTACTGAGACTATCTGTCAAAGTTTGTTGGAACTGGTATTTAACTAGATTTAAATCTGTATAGTTGTTAACACCTGCATAAATGAACAGAGCAGTTCCATTGGTTTTAAGTCGATGGCGAATGCGACTAAGGATGTGAGTTTTACCCACACCCTGTTGAGCTGTTATGGCAATTGATGTCACTTTCTCTTGAGTCGATTGACTAGTACGTACCAAATCAATTGCCTGAAAAACTGCATTAGAAGCGTGAGCATTTAAAGTTGGTACATCGGGGAATCCCTTCCCCCATACATCTTGTTCTTTGACTATGCCAGCGTTGATAAATGGATTATGACTTCTGATCGCGGCGTTAAGAGCTTCTGTTGGAGAGACGGCTGAACTGTCCATAATAATTTTGTTTGAGTAAAAAGCCACACAAGGATTCGGAGAAATTTAGGTATTTAAAAGCTTGGTGTAGTAACGCAACCCACCACCAGGAATTATTATTGAATCATCACGCTTGTCTGGGGTGATATCTCGCATTTCTCCTGCCATCAGCTGCAAAATATCATTAGCTTGCATTTCTATTAGCCAATCATTAAACTCTGTACGACTAACGCGATCGCCAATTCCTCTTCTAATGCGATAAATTGGCACTAGGTTATTAAAGTTGTACTCATAGTTCAGCTTGTCGTAGACTTCCAACGCCACAGATTTAAACTCGTCGTAAGAAGCGATCGCACCTTTCCTATTAACCAGTACATCTGCACTAGTTACCGCAACATCAATCTGACTAATCCACTTCACTAACGCATTCGCCGCCCAAGTACCGACAATCGTCCCTTCAAACTTAAAATCGCCACTTCTCAAACCCTCACCCAATACCTCTAAACCCTTGCCAGATGTCAGAGAATATCCCTTTTTGGAAATTGCGATCGCACCCTCTTTCTGCAAATCCTCGAATATGCCCTGATAATCTGCTACCTTCTGGCTTTTCGATACAATTCGCTTTGTAAGCTGACCTTTCTTAACTTCCTGCTGCGTTCCTCCCAAATCCCACAAAGCCAAAAGAAGACGAGTGCTAGTATTTTTTGATGTCATATTGAGTGTACTTTTTGACAAAAAGCATCATAGTAACTGTATCTTTTTAAATTATTTACGCAGAAAAAATAACCGAGAAATTGCTGAATATTTCGGCGTTTCAACTAAATAGACTCATCAAAAATCAAACTGCAACACGAGAGTAATTAATCCGTGAGACACCACGCCCACTAATCGAGCGTGGTTTGAATTAGTCCGAAGTCAGAAAGTTTTTTCCCACTCGTTAAGAGCAAGGTCTGTACCAAAAAACTCTTTATCAATGACTAATGACTAATGACTAATGACTAATATATTTCCTTGGGATGAATGCAGCTTCTCTCAAAGGCAGGATGGAATACTTGAGAAAATCCACGATCATGATAGAGAAACGCTGTAGCTGTGCAGTTGTAAATTAAGTGGTCTATGTTTTTTCAATTCCCCGCGAAATAACAGGAATTCCAACTTTGTTTTTGCAACAGCAGGGCTTTTAGCAAATACAGGTGAGAACGAAATCCAATGAACACAATATATAAAGAACGTAAAATAGTTTCGCGTCTATTTGCAGTGATGCTTTCGGCATTGCTAATGGTGCCCTTGCTGAGTAGCTGTGGAGGCGGTTCCAGAAACGCTTCAGCTCCACCACCAGTGGATGATACCGTCGGTAGAACAGTGAGCGATCGCACCAACCAACCCGAAGCGAAGAAGGGCTTGTCTACAGGGCAAAAAGTTGCTATTTTGGCAGGAGCAGCTGGACTTTATTACCTCTACAACCAGCACAAGAATGCTTCACAAGAAGGAGCGCAAGGTAAATACTATCTTTCCAAGAATGGGCGTGTATACTACCGCGATGCTGAACATCGCGCTCACTGGGTAACGCCACCATCAGAAGGAATTCGAGTGCCAGAATCGGAAGCACAAAAGTATCGGGAATTCCAAGGCTATAACCGGAGTTCTACAGGTCGCGATCTCACTGGTATAACTTCATCAGAAGCACCAGCACTCTAGATCAGCCAAGCGTGTGTAAATCTCAAGCGGGTTTCCCGGAGAATAACGCCGATCACGCCCGTCGGAAACACGAACTTAAATCAGGAGACAGATTATGGTAAATGAATTTTTCCGAAAGGCGAAAGACTTGCTTTTGGGGTCGAACAGCGATCAAGCCGATCAAGATGCCGAATTTCGCGATGGGCTACGCCCCGCCGGAGGCGATCGCAATGTACGTCCAGCCAGTGAAGATCCATACGGCGATCCCGCAGATCCGGCATCTTACGGCAACGTCACCCCAGCCAGTGAAGACCCCTACGGCGACCCCGCAGATATCGCGTCTTACGGCAATGTTCGCCCCGCTAGCGAAGACCCTTACGGCGACCCCGCAGACACAGGGGAGTTTGGTGACGTTCGCCCAGCCAGCGAAGACCCCTACGGCGACCCCGCAGATCAGGATTCTCGCCGCTAACGCCAAACCAATCTGGTGATATTGGTTTTCATAGGGTGATGAATTTTGGAATAACAAATAAGGTAGCAGGTTTTAATCCCGCTGCCTTTTATTTTTGCTGCTATTTCTACAAATCACGAATCATTACACAATTGGGGAGTTATACCATTTCTTTGCGAGGCTGCGCCAAACCCTTTTAACAAAGTACCGTGGGTTTAAGTCCCCCGGTTCAATAACCGGTAAGTTTTGGGTCGGGGTCTAAATCCCCGGACGCTCGCAGACTCGCTACCGCAACGCTTTCACAAAACTTACTTGCGACTTGCGACTTGCGACTTGCGACTTGTTTTAACTTCTTTCTTTCTTTGTGTCCTTTGCGTCCTTTGCGGTTCGTTTTCTTCCTTGTACTTAAATATGGTTGAGCGCATCTTTATACAGAATTGGTATTAATTGAGATGCGATTTTTATCAACAAGAATTCAGGAATCAGAATAAATGCTAAATTCTGAATTCTGACTCCTGAATTCTTTATTTATTATTTAAACTCTTCGAGTTGATCCACACGTAACCAAATATTAGGTGTTGGCACTTTCCCAAACTTAATTAGGGCGTAATCACCTTTGATGTCTACAATTTCGCCCTTGGTTTCAAACAAATAAGAAGGAAAGCGAGGATCGCTGGCTTTAGCCTCCAGACTGTTTTCTAGTTTTTCGCGCACAGCGCGAACCATATCGCCTTTTTTGACTGCCATAAGTTCCTCCCTGAAATTTGTAACGTCTTTCACCTGCATTTTAAAAGAGTTCTGAATTAGAACTCCTAACTCTTGTAAAGACGCGATTAATCGCGTCTCCTAACTCCCCCTAGCGTTTGACACTGGGAGCAAAAATGACTAGATCGCCCAGCTAACCTGATCCGTTGAATTGCTGTACTACAAACTCGACAGGGTTCTCCAGCGCGGTTATAAACCCAGGCTACACCACCATAGTTGCCGTTAGTGCCTTTAACATTTAAGAAATTACTAAATGTCGTACCACCAGCCTCAATGCTAGTTTCTAACACTTGAATGATGGCTGTTCGCAAAGGCTTAATTTGCTTTAGCTGCAAATCTATACACAAGGTTTCAGGTAAAATTCCGCTCTTAAATAACGCTTCATCGGCGTAGATGTTACCTAATCCCGCCACCACCGATTGATCCAGTAGCGCAGTCTTAATCGGACGGCGGCGGTTTTGGAGTTTGTTTGCTAGATATTCAACAGTAAATTCTGGTGAAAATGGGTCTACTGCCAATTTTGCCAAACCGGTGATAATACTTTCTACAGGAACACCAGGCGGAACCCACCATATTTTACCGAAGGTACGTTGATCGACAAAACGCAATTCCTGCTGATCCCCAAAGAATAATCTAACCCGCGTGTGCTTGTGTAATGGTTCATCTCGATGTAACCACAGTAGTTGACCGGTCATTCGGAGATGAACCCCTAGCCAGCCGGTTGATGAAGGGGAAGATGAGGAGAGTTCAGCGAGGAGATATTTACCGCGACGATGCCAAGTAGCGATCGCATTTTCTTCAATTCCATTAATAAACTCACCAACAGAAAACGGGTAGGCGATGGTGCGATCGAGCAACACATCTCCACCCGTGATTTCTTGGTTGAGGGTCAATTGATTTAGACCCCTTCGGACTGTTTCAACTTCAGGCAGTTCAGGCATTCAAGCTGAGTTAAGCAGGCAATTGTGATTTATTTGAGCGATCGAGGAAGAAGAGATGGGGTAGTAACTTACATAGCCGTATATAGCTCGTATTACTACCCAAGAGAAACCGTAAATACCCGCAGGGCGGCTCTCGTAGATTAGGGTAGGCTAGGATGAAGAATGAATGAACTGAAAATTTCAGATTTCATACTTCAGACTTAAGACTACCCTTCATCATCGCATCAAACAACCCCCTTATAGCGTTGCTGCTATTTTTTAGGTGGTTTAGCCTTTGGTGCTTCAACCTCGACTAATTCATCCTGGGCAAAGTTGTTGGTATTGATACCAGAGTAATTGACCTTTTCAAAGCGGACAATTACAGGGTATTTGATGCCGCTTTGGTCAATAGAAGCCACAGTTCCTAAATCCTGAAACCAGTAGGATTCAGGGCGGAGAATACGTACTTTAGAACCACGTTGAACCATGATTATTTTCCCTTTTAGTTATCAATCGCCAATCTAGAGGGCTAATTGATTTCACTCTACATCCTCAAGGTCGCAGGAAGAGTCTTTGTTAAGTTATTTGTCTGAATTGGGGGCTGGGGACTGGGGACTGGGGACTGGGGATCGGGGACTGGGGACTGGGGATCGGGGACTGGAGACTGGGGACTGGAATATTAGTTATTCCATCTCCCTCATCTCCCTCATCTCCCTCATCTCCCTCATCTCCCTCATCTCCCTCATCTCCCTCATCTCCCTCATCCCCCTCATCTCCCTCATCTCCCTCATCTCCCCAATCACATAGCACATCCTAAATTTAAAAAGGTATTAGACCCTACTTGACAAGGCACACGTTATAGCGTACCTTCATTCGCAAAAGGTTATTTGTACAAAGCTTATGTTTTAGTTAAGACAAAAACACTTCCCTCGTTACCTCTGCCGATTCGTAGGTCGTTATCTATATAAGTGATATCTAACCAGCCTTGCTGTTTATCACTGTTTATAGCAACATCAATCCCCGGAAATTTTCTACCTTCTTCAATTTGTTGGATAAAAGTTACCGGAGAATTGTATTCTATTAAACGTTGTAAGCCGATAATAGAACGCTCGAATTTCACTTGGACACGCCGACCTGAAACAGGCTCAAATTTAGCAGCAACGCTGACTAATCCTTCTAAATAAGGTAAGCCATAAATCTCAGCTATGTTGTAAACACTGGTAGTCTCTACCCGGATACACTGATAGATTTGACCCAGTTTACATAAGGGTAGACGATCTAAGTTTAAAAGAGCCTTGCTAGTGGTGTATAGTAATCGCCAATTGCCATCTAGCAAATTACTAGCTTCCACCGGACGGGGTGTAGGATTAAAGTCTTCTAAAGTAGCGATCGCTGCTAAGATATCCTGTTTCTGTGCTTCGGTCGCTAGTAGACCGCGATTTGTACCAGCGATCGCATCGATAAGAGCCGCTTTTCCGATCATCGCCTGTCACCTCAAAAATCATTCACTTTCCATCAGCATAAACAAGATATTAATGACATATATTATGTAGAGCCATAAAAATTACTAAGAATCGCTTGGACTAAGCCTTATGCTTATTAAATAAAAAAATTTCTATCTGAATGCGGATTTATCAACCAAAGGGTTGAAAAGATAACTAAATTAATCCGTGTCAAGTGATAGACTCTAAATGTCAACTTACGTCAACCTTTTCTTGTCCTGACTCGATATGTTGAACTCTCCATTACGTGAAGAACCCCGTAACCAGCGAGCCGATGTCATCCCCCTAAAGCCAGAGTCTTCTTTGTTGGACTGGTTACAAAATAATGGTCGCATCATCGCGCGTGATGTTCACGAACCGGATTTTCAAGCTGACGAAGAAGGAATAGACTCCCTAATGGGTGTAGACGATGGAATTGGCTACGACCTCGATGATGATGATATAGGAATCGCTGAGGATTAGCCTTTTGAGGCTAGGGACTTGGTAGTATCCCTAGTTACTAGTATTCAATTTTATAAGTGTGGAGTGAAGGGAAACTTTTGTGGACGCTAAATTATCTCCTGAGCAAGGATTAAATATTTCTGGAATCGCTCTCGCCTCTTTATTAGCCATCGGGCTAGGTACAACAGCATTTTTCTTAGATTCGATGGCCAATCGGCTACCCTGGCAAAGCATGTCGCTAACTCTGCCACTGCTGTTGTGTACGTTGGGTTCAGGTGTGGTGGGCTATTGGGTAATACCTTTACTTCAAGCACTTAAAACTGGGCAAATAATTCGCGAAGATGGGCCCCAAGCTCATCTCAAAAAGGCAGGCACTCCCACAATGGGTGGTATATTTTTTATACCTGTATCTGTGCTGCTTGCCTGTATATTGTCTAACTTTTCTCAAGAGGTACTTGCAGTTTCGGCTTTGACAACCAGCTATGGATTGATTGGCTGGCTTGACGATTGGCAAATTCTGCGCCGGAAATCAAATAAAGGTATATCTCCCCGCACAAAACTAGCTTTGCAGGTGAGTTTTGCGGCTGTGTTTTGTCTATGGCTGATGTTTAATCAACCTTCTAATATTACAAATATTGCTTTGCCTTGGGTGGGCTTCACACTACCATTAGGATTTCTATTTTGGCCTTTAGCTGGTTTTGTGCTAGTTGCAGAAAGTAATGCGACTAATTTAACAGATGGTATTGATGGCTTGGCAGCAGGAACAGTTGCGATCGCACTTTTGGCATTAGGTGCCCTGATCGCCCCAACAGCACCAGGATTGATGGTTTTCTGTGCTGCTTTAAGTGGTGGGTGCTTAGGTTTCTTAGCCCATAACCGTAATCCAGCCCGCGTTTTCATGGGTGATACTGGTTCCCTGGCACTGGGAGGAGCTTTAGCTGCTGTAGCATTATTAACAAACACTTTAGTAGGTCTGTTTATTCTCAGTGGTATCTTCTTCGTAGAAACCCTTTCGGTGATGGCACAGGTAAGTTATTACAAAGCCACGAAAGGCCCCGATGGCAAAGGCAAACGTCTCTTTAAAATGGCACCTTTACATCATCATTTAGAACTTACTGGCTGGTCTGAATTGCAAGTAGTTGGAGTATTTTATATAATCGCTGCTATTTTGGCTACCATCTGTTTAGCTATCGCTCCATTCTGAATGTTTTAAAAACTGCTTGAATATAAAAAAACAACTCCCAAATCTTCAGGGAGTTGTTTTTTTATAGGGTAAATTTATAAGTTTCTGATTTCTATGCCAACTGAAGCGCAAAGGATAGTCATAGAGTTAATCTAAAATCTAAAATTGTTTGACCGCTTGCGGTGTTCTGAATTCTTTATTCTTCAATTATAGGTATTTACATACTCTCTAACCCGATTCTTCCCTGTTCGCTTTGCCTCAAGCATCGCTTGATTTGCCCGATTCAGAAAATCTTTAACCGTAATCCCTGGTTCTGATACAGCTATTCCAAAAGAAGCGGTGATGCCTTCGAGGATCTGATCGCCGTCTCTCAATTGCATTTGTTCAACATCTAGCCTTAATTGTTCTACTCGCTTCCTGAGCGTTTCCAGTGTCATATTAGGCATCACAATCACAAATTCTTCACCACCCCATCTGCAAGCAATGTCAAAAGAGCGAATAGATTTTAACAGCAGCTTTGCTAATCCCTGGATAACAATGTTGGCAGTCAGGTGCCCATAGCGTGAGTTGTAAGATTTGAAATTATCGATATCAAGAAAAATAATACTAAGAGGTTGTCCCGAACGTTCAGCTTCTGCTAACCTCTGTTCCGTTATACTTTGCATATAGCTTTGATTGAATAGCTGGGTCATCCCATCCCGCAAGTTATCATGGGTTAGACGTTGTTTTATCGATAAATTATTCAGTGCAATGCCTAATGTTCTAGCAATAATCTCAGTAATTTGTTGATCTTCTGGACTGATTTCTTCAAGCGTATCGATGTGTAAGATCCCAACTACTTCGCCTTGTCCAAACAATGGAACACACAGATGTGTACCGCTAACCGGCTGTATTAAGTGGCTGCACATCAGTCCCGAATTACGAGGCGATAAAAGATTTAATTTTCCTCTCCGCAATGCCCAACAATCAGATAGTGAAAATATTTCTTTATTGCTTCTTTCACCTCCCCAAAAACTATTCATCTGAACATAATTCTTGGAATTAGCAATTATATAGATAGAACCACTCATATTCGGAAACAGCTTAGAACAAGTTAAAGCGAACACTTGATACACCTCATCTTCAGACTCGCAGGAATAAAGCATATCTGTCATATCTGAGAGATATATAAGTTCTCGTTTTTTTGCCTCTAATTCCAGTGTTTTTTCTTCTAGCTGCCGATTTAAATTGGTGAGCGATCGCTGGGCTTCTATGGATTCTGTAATATCTATACTGATCCCACCAATGCGGTAAGCGCCCGTTGCATAGTCACTAAACGGAAACTTAAACGATAACCAGTAACACGGCTGATCGTTACCAGCTATCTTTATCTCTTCAATCAGCTTCAAGGGGTGTAGAGTCTTCAAAACGACTTGATCGTTTTCCATTACCCGCCGCCCCTCTTCTGGATCTGGCAAGAATTCACTATCGGTTTTCCCTAACCATTCTTGTGAATCTACCGAAAATTTAGACTGTATTTCTTGGTTGTAATAAAGTATTCTAGATTGCTCATCTTTAATATAGGCTCCAAAGGGGCCCTGATCTAGGAATAGCCGTTGTATTTGCTGGCTGCGTTGAAGTTCGCGAATATCTTCTTGATATTTAGCGATCGCCTCTACAATTTGATAAGCGGTTGGCATCAGGTAAAATAAGGCACACAAGGAAATAAACGCCATTAAGTCAAGCATGACTAAGTGCAGCAGCGATACTGGCATATACGGCTCAAAGATCGCCAGTAAATGATGAAATCCGCAAAATAGCACGAATCCACCTGATAAGAAAAAGGCTAGCCAAAACTTAGAAGGGATAGTTGCCTTAGTTTTAGCAAAGAAAACCCCTATGACTGTGGGGATGCCAAAGTATGAAAATGCAGTGATGCCGTGAGCAATTATGCAATTCCAGTAAATAGGCTCCATGCTGATCTGATATTAAAATTTCATCCGTTTCACTATAATTCTGGGTAGCCTCAAGATGTAAGGATAGAAAGGATGATTTCAGTGCCTCATGCCTCAGTTTTACAAAAGTTATCATGGTAACTTTTTAAACGGCTGCTTATGTCATCCCCTTACCAACCTGACTTACCAAGTGAGTGAGTTCGGGTAAAATGAGTTTTTCCATCGCCAGGCGTACAGCATTACTGGAGCCAGGAAGGGAGAAAATTAATTTATCTTGATAAACACCAGCAACAGCGCGAGAAGCGATCGCCCGCGAACCAATTTCTTGATAACTTAAAAAACGGAATAATTCACCAAATCCTGGCAAAGTTTTCTCCAGTAACTTCTCAATGGCATCGTAGGTAGTATCTCTTGGTGCAATACCTGTACCACCATTGAAAATTACAGCATCCAAATTTGCACTTTTACCCAGATTTTCTATCTGCCCTTGAATTTGTGTTGGTTCATCTTTGATAATCGTGTAGCTTACCACAGTATGGTTAGCACCAAGGAGTAACTGCTGAATTAGCTGGCCACTTTTGTCTGTTTCAAAAGTGCGTGTATCGCTAACAGTAACCACAGCACAAGTTACCGTAATTCTCGGCGAGTCTGGGTGGGGTTGTGGCGTCATAAGTCAGTTCTGAACGTTTGATCGTGGATAATTGGGCATGGGGAATGGTGCATTGGGTATGACAATAATTAAGCTAATCAGCATTCAAGTTGCATAATCAGGGCGGGCAAGATGCCATTGGTGTCAACTTTAGCTGGAAATAGCTTAACTGTTGGCTTCCATGCCCGCCCGGAAATCAATTTTCGGGCTAATAGCTTAAGTCTACTGAAGTAGACTGGAGATTCTTGGCGATATTTAGTCATCTTCAGATGACTTTAGCTATGAGACGGGAATTTCAATTCCCGGCGGACAAGCGGTTTCGCGTTAAGTTGACACTAATGGCAAGATGCCCACCCCACAAGATATTGAGAAAATTTTAATATGCAAATTAGATGTGTTTTAGCTTACCAATGCCCAATGCCCTATGCCCAATGCCCTATGCCCTATGACTCATTTTTGCTCAGTCCCAAATCGTTTTCTTCAGCATACCGCTCCATGAAGCGTATAAAGCGATCCCATTCTTGAACAGATTTCATCACGTAAAGTGCTTCTAATTCTTCCGGTTTCCCGTTGACAAATTTAGCCTTGACTTCGCGGGTAATTATCTCTCCTTCTTCGTCAATCAAGTACATCCCGGTAATATCTTCGGTGCTACCTTGATCTAAAATCTTCGGATTCGTAAAAATAAATGTTGCTGTGCCACTATCGCCACTGCGCGATCGCGTCAAGCGCACATCTGGAGTTACTTCTTCGTCAAGACCTCTAGAAAACTGGATTTTCGCCATGATAAATGAATTTAAGCTTTGGTGATGGTTAATTTAATATTCTCTCATCAATTAGAACACCACGGTCTAGAGGCTATTGTTATTCGTCTTTAAGTGTATATATTTAGATTAATTATTTTTAAAGTAATAAATTTACGGACTGCTTCTCCCTCACCCTATATACGTTTATAGCTTTTCCTAAGCAATTGAGGTACACCCAAATATTTGTTGCCAAGGTTAGCTTTGAAAACGTACCTCAGTAGAGTGGGAACTTGCTATAGCTTATTATCCACCCTGTCATAGTAAGTATAATCCGATTGAACAAACATGGGCTGTGCGAGAAAACTACAGGACTTACGCAAAATACCTCTCAAACTCTTATTTCTCCGTGTTCTCTGTGTCTCTGTGGTTCGATTTTCCGTTACCTGTGCGTAAGTCCTAAACTATTGTGTTAGTGGATGAAATTACTTAAATAAGTATACAGAAAATATATAAAAAATACACGAAAAATATAAGAAGCAGATTAATACCTGTATTTTTTTTGTGTATTATAAAAATACCTAAGTAAAAATAGTTAAGTAACCAGAAATAAACCTAACAATTTCAAGCGCTCAAAACTCTTGCGATTGCTCATACTCTTCTCTTAGCAAAGAAGCTACGTGTAGCTTGCTTCTCAGTTCGCGCAGCGTCCCGTAGGAAAGGAGTACGGAAACACCAACAGCGAACACAATGACATAGTTATAGATTTTCTCACCTACCTACTTATTCATTTCCAAAAATACTAATTAAATGACAAATCTAAAAGAATTAGAGAATTTGAAGAATAGTACACTTAGAGATAGAGATATCAGATTTGATATTTTAAAAATACTAGGTATTTTTTCTATTATCCTTGCCCATATAATTCCTAGAAATATCTTTTTTCATATCAGAAACTTTGATGTCCCCTTGATGGTAATCGTTTCTGGCTCACTATTCTACTGTTCTAGTTATAAGAAAAATTATTCTTTAGCCACTTATTTATACAAGAGAATTCCAAGACTCATCGCTCCTGTATGGTTGTTCCTCAGTTTTTATTTCATTTCTATGTATATTGCTTATTCACTGTTCAATAAACACTATCCTTATCTCCTGACAAAAGATATAATTAATAGTTTTATATTGTTAGATGGCATTGGCTATGTATGGGTAATTCGCGTCTTTATTCTGATGGCTATTATTTCAACTCTGATTTTGAATTTATATAGATATTTGAAAGATAAAAAATTGTTTTTTATAGTCCTATCAATTATCTATATTGTCTATGAAATTCTATTTGCCATATCAACAAACATTAATCTAGATAGTATACCATTGTTGTCTATTCTGATAAATAAATATCTTTTTTACACTATTCCATACGGATGCTTATTTGGTTTAGGTGTTGCTCTGCCAACAATGAAACAAAAATCAATATTAATTATTGGTGGATTATTCTTAACAATTTTTTTAGGATTAACTGGCTATTTATATTGTGTTCAAGGTGTGATTCCGTTGGCACAAACTTTTAAATATTCGCCAAGACTTTATTATTTATCTTATGGGATTTTTATGTCAATGTTTGCATTCACCTTAGTTGATACACTGTGCAAGAAATATAATTTAAATAGTCAAAAAAATCTAGTTAACAAATCCATAATATTTATAAGTGCATCAACATTATGGATCTACCTGTGGCACATCTTATTTCTTTACATAGAAAAGTTGCTAGTGAAAAACAATTCGAGCCTTAATAGTAATTATGTAGGTATTTTTTTAATAATTACAATTTTGTCAATCGCGACAACTTTGGCTCAAAAAATAATTGTTTCTGGTGTAATCAGAAAAAACAAATTTGGACAGAGATATTCAGAAATACTCTCTATATTGTTCTTAAAATAGAAAAAAGATGTTGCTCTTGAAATCCTCCCCGCCGTAGCGCATTTTCATTATGGCAGAGCCATTGAGAATGCATTCCCAGGTTCCACCTGGGAACGAGTAGCAAGCTTTTAATTCCTAACTTTTATTTGCCAAAGCCTTTACCGCGAGAAGTTGAAGGTAGACAAATACAGTTTTCGAGTTGACTGATTAAAGCCTCACGATCTAAATTTTGACCAATCAGCACTAGCTGATTTTTCAATTTACCTTGCCATTCATCATCATCCAAGGTAAAGCGTTTACCGCAAAGGTGGAAAATATGACGCTTCGGACTTTCATCAAACCACATAATACCCTTGGCTCGGAAGATATTTGAGGGTAGCTGGTTATCTAAGAAATATTGAAATTTCTTAATAGAAAAAGGCTTGTCACTTTGGAAAGAGATGGAAGTAAAACCATCATTTTCTAAATGGTCAGAATGATGGTGATGATCGTGGTCATGATCGTGATGATCGTGACCACATGTTGAGTGATCGTGGTCGTGATGGTCATGATCGTGATGGTCGTGTTCATCCACCACTGTGTCAAAATATTTATCAGACTCAAACAGACCAACACTCAAAATTAAAGGAAGTGGAACTTGCGATCGCGTCGCGCGAATGATTCTCGCTCCTTCCTTAACTTCATTAATTTTTCTCTCTAACTCCTTCAAAGTGGCTTCATCAACTAAATCAGCCTTGTTCAGCACAATCACATCACCATAAGCAATCTGGCTGTATGCTGCCTCAGAGTTAAATAAATCTAGGCTGTAATTTGCCGCGTCTACCACAGTAATAATCGAATCCAAACGGGTTAAATCCCGTAATTCTGTGCCCAGAAATGTTAAAGCTACTGGCAGCGGATCTGCCAATCCAGTTGTTTCCACTACTAGATAATCTAGATTTTCTTGGCGTTCTAAAACTTTGTAAACTGCATCTACTAAATCATTATTAATAGTGCAGCAGATACAACCATTATTTAGCTCCACCATGTTCTCACCAGTGGAAACAATTAGCTCGTTGTCGATGCCAATTTCACCAAATTCATTCACTAGAACAGCGGTTTTTAAACCCTGTTGGTTATTGAGGATATGATTAAGTAAAGTCGTCTTGCCACTACCGAGGAAGCCCGTAATAATTGTTACTGGCATTCCTTGTTTGGGCGTATCCATTGCGGAAGATTCGGGTGTAACTGCTGATTGCATAGCGCTGTTATCAAATAGTCAAAAAATAGTAATGTGGCGGAAATAGTCCAGAAAACACTAGCGTCGCTACGCGGAATTAAAAATTCAAAAACCCTTGATTTCTGGGCTTTCGAGATTTTGTCCAATAGTATGTTGATTTCCGCCGTGACGTACTAGCATAGGGATGCTGGACTGTCATCCCAGCTGCTTTCCCCTATTATTGCGTATCTCCCTATTCAGCATTACACCTGTTAAGCTGTTCGACCTTTGACTTCCATACAGTCAGCAGCCAGAACGCTTGCCAACACGAGGTTTTCCATTTTGAATTTTGAATGAGTGAATTTTGAATTGATTATGACCCTAACCCTTTACAATACCCTCACCCGTCGTCAAGAACCGTTTGAAACAGTCGAACCAGGTAAGGTTAAGATGTATTACTGCGGCGTGACGGTGTATGACTACTGTCATTTGGGTCATGCTAGAGCTTGCATCGTTTGGGATGTAGTGCGCCGATACCTCCAGTTTATCGGTTATGAAGTCCGATATATCCAAAATTTTACTGATATTGATGACAAGATTCTTAATCGAGCCTGTGTTGAACATTCATCAATGGAAGCTGTAGCCGATCGCTTCATCAAAGCATATTTTGAGGATATGGCGCGGCTGGGAATCAAGGAAGCTGATGAATATCCCCGCGCTACCCACACAATGAATGGCATTCAGCGGTTAATTCATGAATTGGAAAATAAAGGTTTTGCTTACCCTGCTGATGGCGATGTGTATTATGCAGTACGAAAGTTTTCTGAGTATGGCAAGCTTTCAGGACGCAAGTTAGAAGATATGCAGGCGGGGAAAAGCGATGCCTACGGCGGGCTACGCCTACGCGTTAACGTCGAAGATCCAGAATATCAGAAAAAGAAAGACCCCTTCGATTTTGCTTTGTGGAAGGCAGCAAAACCGGGAGAACCAGCTTGGGAATCACCTTGGGGCGCAGGTCGTCCGGGGTGGCATATAGAATGCTCGGCAATGGTGCGTGATCGCCTGGGTGATAGCATAGATATTCATGCGGGTGGTGCTGACTTAATTTTTCCCCACCACGAAAACGAAATTGCCCAATCTGAGGCTGTAACAGGAAAACCCTTAGCGAGTTACTGGTTACATAACGGCATGGTGAAGGTAGATGGTGAAAAAATGTCCAAATCTTTGGGCAACTTTACCACTATTCGAGAATTGCTGGATCGAGGCGTTGACCCGATGGCAGTGCGGTTGTTCGTGTTAACCGCTCAATATCGTACACCCATAGATTTTACCGACGAAGCGATCGCCGCAGCAACCAATGGCTGGCACACCATTAGAGAAGGTTTACTCTTCGGCTACCAATACGGCAAAAAACTAGGTTGGGATTTAGGGACTAGGAATATCCCAATACCCAGTACCCAATACCCAGTACCCAATTCCTATGTTGAACGCTTCCAAGAAAGTGTAAATAACGACTTTAACTTTCCCGGTGGGTTAACAGTATTGTTTGAATTAGCCAAAGAACTGCGCCGTGAGGGAAATATTCTTGTGCATGAAGGGAAAACCGAAACATCACCAGAGGAGTTACAACGGCAATGGCAAACACTCGTCACATTAGCTGGAGTCTTAGGTTTAGAAGCCGAGATAGAAACCGAAACTCACACGAGTAATGGTTTAAGCGATGCGGAAATTGAGGCGAAAATTCAGCAAAGGCAACAAGCACGTCAAGCCAAAAAATTTGCTGAAAGCGATCGCATTCGTGACGAACTTCAAGCACAAGGTATTACGCTAATTGATAGTCGTGATAGCACGCGCTGGCATCGGAATAATTAAATTCAAAATGATGAACAACCACAAACAAATAACGGATAGAACATTTGAATTCTCTGTTCGCATAATTAACCTCTGTCAAGTACTCAATGAAAGTTCTGGAGTGGGGCGAACACTCTCGCAACAGTTACTTAAGTCTGGTACGTCCATTGGAGCAAACGTTGAAGAATCGCAATCGGCACAGAGTACAGCCGATTTTGTTCACAAGCTAGAAATTGCTCTAAAAGAAGGTAGGGAAACGAAATACTGGCTAAGACTTCTAATTGCATCTGAGTTGATTTCCGAAGACCGTCTACTGCCAATTCTGGGGGAAATTAACGAGTTAATCCAAATAATTGCCGCAATAGTTGTCAAAACCAAACAAAATCGCCAACAATAACTTCATTAATTTTGAATTTTGTTAGCGCAGCTAAGCCTTTGTCTTCTCCCTTGGCGTTAGCCTCTCCCAATGTGATTCGGGGAGACGCTAAGAGCGATAGCGCCGGCGGCAAGCGAGTTATCGAGCGTCACGAGCGTCATTTTGAATTTTGAATTGAATTATGTGGTCTGAACTGAAAAAAGCGATCGCTAGTTTCGATATACCCGCTGATTGGATTGGTATTAGAGCCGTAAAGGAAACTTCTACTACCCGTTTCGTCCGTGACGCCTTACCCCAACTAAACGGCAAATCCTTCACTGCTGGAGCCATGCTGGAAGTTTTGGTTAATGGCAGTCTGGGTTATGCAGCTACTAACTCTCTGGAACTGTCTTCCCTCCAAGCGGCTGCTCAAACAGCCTATAAACAGGCACTAGCAGCCAGTGAATGGTGGATACATCCCTTCCGTGAAAGTGAGCGTCCTAAAGTCGTTGGTGAATATAAATCGCCATTTATTGAACCATTAGATGCTCTGAGTCCGGGAGAAATCAACGATTTACTAATTCGGATTTGCCAAACGCTCAAAGTTGATGACAAAATTGTGCAAACCATAGCTAGTGCTAGCACAACTGAGAGAGAATCTTGGTTTGTCAGCAGCAACGGCTCAGAAGTCTATCAAAAAATACTATCCATAGGCACTAATTACGGAGCCACTGCCCAAGATGGAGCAATTGTACAGCAGCGCAGCAACAATGGCTCCCAAGCAAACTGCTACCAAGGTGGACTAGAACTATTAAAACAAGAAAACTTATGGCATCGGGTGCGGCAAATTGGCGAACAAGCAGTAGAACTTTTGACAGCAGAGGAATGCCCAACCACCCGTACAAATTTAGTTTTAGCACCAGATCAAATGATGCTGCAAATCCATGAAAGTGTCGGGCATCCCCTAGAAATTGACCGAATTTTGGGAGATGAGCGTAACTATGCTGGGGGCAGCTTCGTTAATAAAAGCGATTTTGGCAACCTAGTTTATGGTTCGCCACTGATGAACATTACCTTTGATCCCACCGTGGCTGGTGAATTTGCTAGCTATGGCTTTGATGATACGGGTGCTGTCGCAACGCGGGAGTATTTGGTTAAAGAAGGAGTACTGCAACGGGGTTTAGGTAGTCTGGAGAGTCAAGCCAGAGCAGGTGTAGCAGGAGTTGCCTGTGCCCGTGCTTCCTCATGGAATCGGCCAGCGATCGATCGCATGGGTAACTTGAATTTAGAGCCTCTCAATGGTACTTTTGAAGACATTATTGGCGAAATAGAACACGGCGTTTACATGGAATCTAACCGTTCTTGGTCAATTGACGATCGCCGCTACAAATTCCAATTTGGTTGCGAGTACGCTAAATTAATTGAAAACGGCAAACTTACCAAAACCCTCCGTAATCCTAACTATCGCGCCACAACACCAGAGTTTTGGCATAGTTTAATTAAAGTTGGAGATGCCACAAACTGGCAAATGTATGGTACTCCTTATTGTGGTAAAGGAGAACCAAACCAGGCCATTTGGGTAGGACACGGTTCACCTGTTTGTGTATTTGCTAACGTCGAAGTTTTTGGTGGAGGAACTTGAAAAAAGTTAGGAGTTGAAGGTTAGTAGTTAAAAATCTTCAACTCCTAACTCTTAATTCCTAACTCCTAACTTTTCTCTCTCCCAACTCCCTATTAATATTAAATATCCATGAAAATTGAGGAATTATCTGCATTAGAAATCAGCTTTAATCGACTGATTGAAAGTTTGCTGATCAAAAAAGCAGAAGATGAACAATTCACTGTGAGACTCAGCAGTGAAATAAGTCAATTTACTCGTTTTAATCATGCGAAAGTGCGACAAACTGGTTGTGTTGCTGATGGTTGGATCGAACTGACTTTGATGAAAGAGCAGCGCAATAGTGTTCGGCAGTTTCCCTTTACTGGAAATTGGGAGGTAGACTGGCAATTAGCATATACCGCTTTCCAGGAATTACGTGACGAACTTATTCTACTACCCATCGATCCATATCTAGTTTTGCCTTCAGGAAATAATACCAGTCGAGAAATAAATTCTGGGAATTTATTGGTGGCTGAGGCAGTAGTGCAAACTGTGCTAGAACTAGTTGCTGAATTGGACTTTACCGGGATATATGCAGGGGGAGTGGTCATTAAAGCTTATGGTGATTCTAGCGGTCAAAAACACTGGTTTGCTACTGATTCTTTTACCTTAGATTATTCTCTATTCTCCACATCTGGACAAGCCGTTAAAGGCACATTTGCCGGGAGTGATTGGGATAAATCTGCTTATGTAGCCAAAATTAGCGAAGCGAAAAAACAACTAGAATTGCTTGCTCGTCCAGTTAAAGAATTGCCACGAGGACAGTACAAAACTTACTTTGCACCTGCTGCTGTTTCAGATTTATTATTAATGCTTTCTTGGGGATCTGTGAGCGAAGCTGATATTCAGCAAGGCAACAGTTCTTTAGCTGCTCTATGGCGTAAAGAAAAACAGCTTTCCACTGCATTTAATTTGAAAGAAAACTTTCAACGGGGATTAGTACCACGCTTTAATGAATTGGGAGAAATAGCAGCGCCAGAGTTATCTGTAATAGAAAAAGGATATTTGGTAAATACTTTGGTGAATTCTCGGACTGCTAAGGAATATCAAAAAATTGCCAATGGCGCGAATGGTTCAGAGACTTTACGAGCGCCAGAAGTGAGTCCGGGAAATTTAGTATTTGAGCAGATTCTTCCGAGTTTAGATACAGGATTATATGTATCCAATTTGCATTACTTGAATTGGAGCGATCGCCACACTGGTAGAATCACAGGTATGACTCGTTATGCTTGTTTTTGGGTAGAAAATGGAGAAATTATTGCCCCTATTGAAAACTTGCGTTTTGATGAAAGTCTTTATCGCTTCTGGGGAGAAAACTTAGTCGATTTGACCACTTTTCAAGAATTCATTCCCGAAGTAGGAACTTATGAAAGTCGCCAACTGGGAGGTAGTTTAGTTCCCGGTATGTTGGTGGAAGATTTTACATATACCTTGTAATGAGTTTATGCAAATATTCTCTGGAAATGCAAAATTCGGTGGTTTAGGTAAGCGTCGCAAATCCGCCCAATTAGACTGGATAGCACACTCAACCTGATGCGCCCGTAATAACCAGGTAAGGATAGGCATTAATGCTTTATCTGAACTGCCGTCTGAGCCAAAAAGCGCAGGGTTCCATCTGATAGTGCCCTTGCTGGATGTGATGTGCTGTCTTTGCCAGTGACTATTAGCGTTAGAATTTCACGTCGTTCATCGCGGTCAATTCCTACTTCACCCACATCGTCAATCAGTTCTGCCAGCCGATTCGCAACTTGGCTGTAAACCTGTGCTTCCGCCTCATCATCTGACAGTCCAATTGTTGAATGGTTTTTGTTGAACCGTGCCAAATGATAGAGTGTTGCAGCTAAGTGAGAACCATCCATGTCTAATTTTGTGGGCGATGTAAATTCGTCTGGCTGCCTTAGTGCTGAAGGTTCTAACTGAAGTAGCCGCCAGGATTGCATTTCTCTTCGCGCCAGCAGTACCGTTGGACTTTCCGCCGCATTAGCCACAGACAGCACGGTTCGAGGAAGATTCATGGCTAGTCGAGACAAGGGTTTTCCATTTCTCCCGTCTTGATGTAGCTTAATTACTGTCTTTCCTTTGTCGTCCTCGGTTGAAATAAATGGTGAAGTTCGCCGCCCCTTAACTGCTGATTTACGCCACTCAACACTATGAGGAAACAATAAGTTTTTCTTGGCATCACCAAGATTAATATGAACTAACTCCTCTTTAATGATTTCTAGGGAACCTAAAGACCGTAAGCCATCATCTGATCTATAAGCGAGGATGATAGAGTAGCGAAGAAAAGTAATACTAGCTTCCGCCTTTTGCCCTAGATCGTCCACACCCTCTTCTGGTACAATCATCTCGGCATCAAAGGACATTTCATCTGCATATTTGTCACCAACACGGTGAAACAAACTACGTACATCAGCTGTTCGACCTCCTTCATCTCGCACAGATAAGGCAGCTTCAATTAGTTGAATATCCGCAGTCGCACTTAAAAATCTAATAGCATCAAATAAGTTGGATTTACCGACCCCATTAGCCCCAGCTACACAGGTGAATGGGCCGAATCGGACATCAACATCGACGAGGTTCTTAAAACCAGAAACTTTCAACCTAGTTAGCATAATATTCCTCTGTTGGCAGAAAACATTGCAAATTTGCCAAGCAGACGTGGCTCACAAACAGAGTAAACCTCCTTCTTCTGGTTTGACTGTACAACCTGAATAAATTTTAAGTCTCGTTGGATAAAACCTGGTTATATTGACACTCGCAACTAGCTCAATCATCTGTTGCGCCTCTAGCGAAGCATCTTTTGTAAAAACGGGATATATACATTGCGTCTCAATGAGAAAAATGTATCAAACCATCTTTCTACAAACCCGTCAACCCAAACTGGTAAATGCTAGGACTACAGTTTATCTTTTTTTGCCAGGAGGTGAATTGCGCTGGGTGAGGTTATCAATTTGCAGTTGTTGCCGTCCATTGGTGACAATTCGCAACATCTCTTTGAGATCCTGCTCAATATTTCCCAAAAGTCCATCGGCATATTGATCGGCACCATCTTCAATTTCTTGAGCCTGAGCGATCGCAGTTTGTCGCATCATCTCTAACTCTTGCTGACAAGCATACCGTTTACGCTCAATCTCAGCGAGGGTTTCTTGCATTATTCCCTCACACTCTTGTTGCACTTGTCGCCGCAGTTGTTCAGCTTCCTGTTCCGCCTGATGAATAATATCGCTTTCAGCTAAAATTTGCGCTCTTTTTGCTTGTGCGGCCTCAACAACCTGCTGTCCATATTCTTCCGCTTCCAGCAAAATTTCGTCTTTTTGCTCAAGAACTGCTGCTGCTTCTTGAAAAAGTGATGGTAAAGCCAGCCGGATGTAATCAAGCTGATCCAGCAACTTTTCTTCATCGATGAGCGTGCGTCCCGTCAGCGGAATCCTGAGACTAGAGAGAACTATTTCCTCTAGGCGGTTGAGTTCTTGTTGAATATCTATGCTTCCCTCTCCACCGAGATATTCTTGAGGGGGGGGATTGCTTCCGTTGAGATTGGGTTCAACATTGGAGATTTCTGATTGTAGCATTGGTATATATCCAGGGCAATGTGTGGGGGAACGAGATGATCGATAGAGCCACCAAACCTTGCAATCTCTTTTACCACACTACTACTTAAAAAACTATATTCATTTGAGGTTGCAAGAAAAACTGTTTCTATTTCGGTAGAAAGAGTTTTATTGGTGTGAGCCATTTGCAGTTCCACTTCAAAATCTGACACAGCCCGTAAACCCCGCAGCAAAACTTGTGCTTGTCGCATTTGAGCATAGTTGACGGTAAGACCATCAAAGCTGTCTACTTCTACATTCGATAAATGTTGTGTAGAATGACGTATCTGATCTAGCCGTTGCTCCACACTAAAAAGTGGCATCTTGTTGGGGTTCCGCAGTACAGCGACAATCACCCGCTCAAACAGCCGACTCCCGCGCTGGATGAGGTCAAGGTGTCCCAAGGTGATGGGGTCGAAACTACCAGGATAAATAGCGATCACAATTTTAAATATATCAAAGTTGTTTACGTGATTATATCGAAACCGTTTTGTGTAACTTACTCAAATCTACCATCTTGCGCTCTGAGTAAGGATGCTAAATTCAACGAAGAGGCAGGGGGCAGGGGGCAGGGAGCGGGGGGAAATGACCCCTGACTCCTGCCGTGTAGCGGAGCGGAACATGTTCTTACGTCCCCGACTTCTATTAAGTGGTTCTCGTACCCTGCGGGAAGCTAACGCAACAGGTGGGGTTGAATCCCCCTTTCTGTTCCTTCTCCCCTGCTCCCTGCTCCCTTGCCTCTTGTTCAATTGTTTTAGTGGCACAAGTTATGCTCAACTAGGCATTAGGAACTAGACTCCTAAATATGGATACGGGATTTTTACCTACATCCCCACAATGTTGTGGATAATTCAAGTGTAGTTCCAGTATTCGAGATGCAAGAAACTCCGTACTTAGCAAAGTGCGTGGGTAGTTAACGAACTTTTCTAGGTAATTTTTCATGGCACTGGATTTTTCCACCTTGCCCTTGGCATTTCAATTCACTTCACCGGGCCCGATTCTGGTGAAAATAGGGCCACTAAGTATTCGTTGGTATGGCTTGTTGATTGCTACAGCAGTGTTAATTGGCGTCATCCTTTCCCAGAATTTGGCAAAGCGCCGTAATGTTAATCCTGAGTTGCTAGGGGATTTGTTTTTTTGGTTGTTGATTGGGGCAATTCCTAGCGCACGACTATATTATGTTTTCTTTGAATGGTCAAAATATGCCCCAACTCCAGGAAAAATCTTTGCGATTTGGGAAGGAGGTATTGCCATTCATGGAGCGATTCTTGGTGGCGTTGTGGCTGCGTTAATCTTTGCCAAAATCAAGCAGGTTTCTTTTTGGCAACTGGCAGATTTAGTAGCGCCTTCGCTGATTTTAGGGCAAGCGATCGGACGTTGGGGCAATTTCTTTAATTCTGAAGCTTTTGGCGATCCGACTGATTTACCTTGGAAGCTCTATATTCCAGCAGATCGTCGTCCTCTAGACTATGTTAGTTCCGATTACTTTCATCCCACCTTCCTCTACGAATCTCTGTGGGATTTAATGGTGTTTACGCTACTCATAACGTTGTTTTTCCGGTCTTTATCCGGTAAGCCACGCCTGAAGGTGGGCACACTATTTTTAGTTTACTGGCCAGCCTATAGCTTAGGACGCTTGTGGATTGAGGGCTTTCGCACTGATAGCTTGATGCTGGGGCCGTTACGGATGGCACAAGTAGTCAGTAGTCTCGGAATTTTATTGGGATTAGTTGGATTAGC
Organism: Nostoc sp.; assembly: GCF_036917155.1. Classification (GTDB taxonomy): domain Bacteria; phylum Cyanobacteriota; class Cyanobacteriia; order Cyanobacteriales; family Nostocaceae; genus Nostoc. The sequence goes on from NZ_JBALDZ010000020.1 coordinate 74,647, forward strand.
TTGGCTTTATTTACTCAAACGCCCTTTACCTGATGTAGTTCCTACTCTTAAGGGTAATGGGGAGAGTGGGAGATGAGGGGGATGAGGGGGATGAGGGGGATGAGGGGATGAGGAGAATAAATAACCAATGCCCAATGCCCAATGCCCCATACCGAATGCCCCATACCGAATGCCCAATGCCCAAAAATAAAAAATGCCCCAGAATATTCTCTAGGGCTTAACCAGGGTGCATCTACCATTACTATCTACTAGGGAAAGAAGATGAATCCGGAAAGATACTGAAGAATTTGCCACAAAAATTTTTTGAGGGATTGCCGTGTGTTCTTTTAAAAGTGAATATACAGAAGACTATAGTGATAAAAAAACACTATATGGTTTAGAGCCATCTGTGTATATTGTGGGAGCAGGGCCGGGAGATCCTGATTTATTAACGGTGAAGGCGCAGAAACTACTGGCTGCTGCCGATGTGATTTTATTTGCTGATTCTTTAATACCCGAACAAATTTTAGAACTTTGCCGAAAAGATGCGGAGATCATTAGAACTGCGAATCAGACTTTAGAAGAGATTTTGCCAATTATGATTGATAGGGTGCGATCGCAGCAAAAATCTCTAGTCCGTCTCCATTCTGGCGATCCTAGTCTCTACAGCGCTATCCACGAGCAAATGCACCTCCTCGCAGAGGCAAATATTCCCTTTGAAGTCATACCAGGTATCAGCGCCTTTCAAGCTGCTGCTGCCAAACTGAAAGTAGAATTGACTGTCCCTGGTTTAGTTCAAACGATCATTTTGACACGCATCAGTGGACGTACAGAAGTCCCCGCCACTGAAGAATTAGCGACTCTTGCAGCACATCAGGCTAGCCTCTGCCTATATTTGAGTGCGCGTCACGTCGAAAATGCCCAAGCTAAATTACTCGAACACTATCCAACCGAAACCCCCATTGCGATTTGCTTTCGCATCGGCTGGCCTGATGAAAAAATTAAGGTTGTCCCTCTGAATCAAATGGCAGACTGCACTCATCAAGAAAAACTAATCCGCACTACACTTTATATCATCAGTCCAGCACTCTCGACAGCAACAGGGCGATCGCGTTTATATCATCCCGAACATAGTCATCTATTTCGCTCATCTCATAACTAAATGTTGGGGATGGGGCATTGGGCATGGGGCATTGGTGATGGGGCATTTATTCTCCTCCTCTCCTCATTGCCTCTGCGTTTCGATAAACTTAACAATGTGAAGAAAAACCAAAATTCTAATTTCGGTATTATGCCATTAATTAAAGTGCAAACTTCTGCATCTGCTCCTCAAAAAGCTGAAATTGAGTCGATGCTTTTAAACTTATCAGCCAAGTTGGCGAAACATTTAGGAAAACCAGAATCCTATGTAATGACTGCTTTTGAACCAGGAATCCCCATGACTTTTGCAGGGAATACTGACCCGGTTTGCTACATTGAAATTAAAAGCATCGGTACGATGAAGCCAGATCAAACCGCAGCGATGAGTCAGGACTTTTGCCAGCAGATTAACCAAACTCTAGGTGTGCCGAAAAATCGCATTTATATAGAGTTTGCAGACGCTAAGGGGGCAATGTGGGGCTGGAATGGCACAACCTTTGGTTAATTAACATCTTCTTTGGTCAAGACTGAATGGCACTAAGAAAAGGGAAAATCGTTGAGGCAGCAGGGGTGCTCTTGTGCGGAGGAGCAGGGGAGAAAGAAGAAGTTTTAAGCATTGCGTTCGGATATTTAGAAATTCCCCTCTGCGCCCCTGCTCCTCTGCAATCCTTACGCTGCATACCCTTCAGCTTAACTTAGTGCCATTCGGTCAAGACTAAGTTAATCTGGCAGGTGTAGTATAGAGATTCAGCATCAACTAGTGATTTTTTATGTCTGCTACGCCTCTTGTATCTCAGGTTGACTCACACAACCCAGAAAAATCAGCATTAATCCCTCCCTTACTAGGTGCCAGCGTTGCCGAGTTAACTACTTGGGTGCAGCAGCAGGGACAACCTGCTTACAGAGGAAGGCAACTGCATGAATGGATCTATGATAAAGGGGTGCGATCGCTAGCTGATATTTCTGTCTTCCCCAAGCAATGGCGTGCAGAAGTCGCAGAAATCCCTATTGGGCGCTCAATCTTACATTATCGCTCCGAGGCCCCTGATGGCACGGTGAAATATCTTTTACGATTAACAGACGGGCAAATTATTGAAACTGTAGGTATCCCCACCTTCGCAGAAAGGGGAGAAGGCCCAAAAGCCCGGCTGACAGTTTGTGTTTCTACACAGGTAGGTTGCCCGATGGCGTGTGATTTCTGCGCTACTGGGAAGGGAGGCTACAAACGCAACCTAGCACAGCACGAAATTATCGATCAGGTGTTGACTGTACAAGAAGATTTTCAGCAACGGGTTAGCAATGTTGTGTTTATGGGACTGGGTGAACCGTTGTTAAATACTGAGAATGTTTTAGCAGCCCTGAAATCACTGAATCAAGATGTCGGTATAGGACAGCGATCGCTTACAGTTTCTACAGTTGGTATTCGCGATCGCATCCGTCAGTTCGCGGAAAATAATTTGCAAATCACTCTGGCTGTAAGTCTCCACGCACCCAATCAAGCACTACGAGAAAAACTCATCCCTAGCGCCCGCGCTTATCCTTTAGAAGATTTGCTGGCTGAATGTCGGGAATATGTAGAAATTACTGGCCGCCGGGTTACTTTTGAGTACGTTCTTCTCGCTGGTGTTAATGATTTACCAGAACATGCATTAGAACTTTCAAAATGCCTGCGAGGATTCCAAAGTCATGTAAATTTAATTCCCTACAACCCTATTCAAGAAGTAGACTACAAACGCCCTAACCGCGATCGCATTCAAGCATTTGTCAACGTCCTCAAGCAGCAAAATACTGCTGTTAGTGTCCGTTATTCTCGTGGTTTAGAAGCCGATGCTGCTTGTGGGCAATTAAGAGCAAGTAAGAATTGACATCCTCCCCACCCTATAGAGGGATGGGGATTCCAAAGAATTACTTCTTGGATTTCCTGGTTTTTCCCTTTCGAGATTTCGGCACTTGCCTAGCCATTTCTGACCCCGGTAGTACGCCTGCACAGGCAGTTTCCATTCCCCGATTGTCCACGGGTACTGTCTTGGAAAATCGCTCCTCTTGGGGGAACCCCAAGACCGCGTTTTCCGCTTGATTAAGTCCACGCAATAACACCATCTCAGCAGCCGCATGATCTCGATGAGTTTGATATCCACATTCAGGGCAATGATGTTCTCTTTCTCCCAAGGGTGTAGACGGATGGGGAATTCCGCGAAAAAGGTTAAATTAATCTGTTACAGCCAGTAAATTTAATTACTTTGGCCTTACGTGTATTTGGATGTTAGTCGCAATTGCTGCAAGGAGACAATAGTAGAAATTGTTATATTAAGGTTAAGCGATCGCTCGACCAAACCTATAACAGATAACCGTATGTTGAATCGCTCATTGACGCTTAAACTATGGCTACTAGTCATTGTTCTTGCAAAAGCTTTGCCAATAAATTCTCCTGCTTACGGACAAATAATTCAACCGATTCCTCAGCAACCTGAGTCTTTTCAAGAAAGAATGAGACAACAACAAGAGGAGCGAAATCAGCAAACACAAGAACAACTTCAAGAAACATGGCTACGCTTAAATCTTCAAGAGCCACAACTACAACAACAACAGAGAATACAACAACAAGAATTTACACGACAACGGCAAGAACTGATACGCCAGCAACAGCTGAGAATGCAACAACAAGAAACAAGACTACAACAGCAAGAATTTACACGACAGCAACAGCTGAGAATACAAGATCAACAACTCAGACAAGATCAACAAATTAGACAACAGCAAGAATTGAGATTACAAGAACAGATACGACAGCAACAACTCAGACAACAGAAAGACAATCTGTAAACTGTTCAAAATTTCTGTTGAAGAAGAATTCAGAACCGCCACTAATGTATGTAAACCGCTAAATCCTATCCGCCAGGACTCCAATTCATACTAAATTATGACTCAATACGGTTCAACGAAGGTCTACTGGTAACAATTTTGGGTTTTCGAGACGCGATAAATCGCCGTCTCTACAAGTGTTTTGTTGCTCATTCTGAACTGTATTGAATTATAAAGAAAATGCTGAAAACCCCTGAGAAACAGCAACGCAGTTGCGTTTTTCAGACTTCAGGCAGGGGATGAAAGCTGACCGCAGCATTTATGCTGCATTAAAAATTAGAGAAAACTGTCTCCAATTTTTAATTTTTTTATTAACTAGCGGTGTGCATAAATTCCTGGGGCATAAGCTTCAATAACTTTGCCAGTGCGAGTGCAACTAATCATCAAGTAGTCACAACTTGGGCATTGTGTCCGAGTTAATTGACTATCAGAAATATAATAACGTTCCGCATGGCTACCACAATTTGGGCAGTAAATCTTTTGTACTGTCTGCATTTTAAAACCCCTGGTTGTAATTATTTTTTATTTGGTAAAGCCACAAGTTAAACCAAGAAAAATTCTGGTTCGACCCAACTTAACAAATTGCTGTAATATTGGCTGATTATTTTAAACAAAATTTCAGGTTTGAAAAGTTTTTGATATCTCTATCTATTATCCTAAAAATTAAGTGATTTTACTCTCCTACTTTAGATACATAAATTGATTTTTAATTAAATTTTGCTTAGAGATTTACTGATCCCTATGATTAATGCCTTGAGGAAACCTTGTTTATAGTCATTTAGAACGAATACAAAAAAAGCCGTTCTTGTATTCAAAAATTAAAACCAACAAATTACTGTATATTTAGTAACAAAATTTCTATCTTAAGATTTAGTTAATATTTGCTGACAGGATTTATGAGATTAAATTCTGGTGAGATAATCTAATTAAAATTAGCAAACTCCTGAGTGGCGGCTTCCTTTGCTCAGAACTTCGGGAGTCACTCAAAGTTCTGTCTACATTTTGTTTTCACCGACTCTCACCGAAACAGTGCTGAGTAACGAGTGCTGAGTAAAAAAGTAGTGGACTGTCTAGGCTTTAATGTTGCAAAAAAATTGTAGGTTGGGGAGCCACTGCGTTGCGCGGGTTAAGAGCGTTGTAGCAAGTGGCGTTGGAGGCTTTGCCAAAGCCAACATCCTGATATATGTTGGGTTGCGCTCCGCTCCACCCAACCTACGTCTAATGTACTATTTTAGCCTAGAGAGTCCACTACGTGTATTTCAAAAATCAAATACTAGTCCTATATCTACATTTTGTTTTCACCGACTCTCACCGAAACAGTGCTGAGTAACGAGTGCCGAGTAAAGTTATTACTTCAAGCAGGATGAAAATAATCATAAATTTCTTGAGCCAAACGCAGCCCAATTCCTGCTACTTCAGCGAGTTGTGTGGTTGTCGCTTGCCGAATATAGTCAACTGAGCGAAAATGTCCTAGTAGCTGCTTTTGTCGATGATGTCCTAAGCCAGGAATTTCATCTAAACGCGATCGCTTCAATTTATCACTGCGCTGTTGACGATGGAAACTCACTGCAAACCGATGCGCTTCATCCCGCAGCCGTCGCAATAACTGTACCCCCGGTTGTTCTGCATCAGTTGTCAAAGGTTTAGATTCTCCCGGTAAAAAAATCTCTTCTCGCTGCTTTGCTAAACTCACAACTCGCAAGTCTTCTAATAAATTCATCTCTTGCAAGATAGCGACAACCGATGATAACTGACCTTTCCCACCATCGATCATGATTAAATCAGGCCAGTCAGGATTACCCAAACGTGCTAATTGCTGATCTTCCGCATATTTACGAAACCGACGTTGGATGACTTCAGCCAGACTAGCAAAATCATCTGAATGTCCCACCGTCACCGTCGGATTTTTGATTTTATAGTGGCGATAGTGCTGTTTAGCAGGTAATCCGTCGATAAACACAACTTGGGAAGCGACAGCATTTGACCCTTGAATATGGGAAATATCATAACCTTCAATGCGGTGGGGTACATCTGCTAAATCGAGAATGGTCGCTAAATCTTGCATTGATTGGTGATTGCGATCGCCAAACTTCTGCATTCTCTGCAATTCATACTGAGCATTTCGCTCTACCATCTCAATTAATTCTGCCTTAGTTTGCCGCAAAGGAGTCAAAATTGTGACTTTTTTGCCTTTACGTTGAGTTAAGACATCCGCCAATATCTCCGCATCTGGTAAATCATGCTGTACCAAAATTTCTAAGGGTATTTCCACCGAGTCAGCAGTTTGGTAATGTTCCTCTAAAGCTCGTTGTAAAATAGCTCCTGGTTCTGCGTGAGCATCCGCCACAAAGGCTAAACGTCCTACCAATTGACCTGCGCGAATCTGAAATAGTTGAATGCAGGCGTGCTGTTCGTCGGCTGCCAGTGCGATCGCATCCCGTGAAACGGTATCATCTGGTAAGGATACTTTTTGGTCGGCTGTCAGCGACTTTAACCCAGAAATTTGATCGCGAATCCGCGCGGCTGACTCAAAATTCAAGTTCTCGGCGGCTGCGTTCATCTGTTGGGTCAAAATCTCAATCAATTCCTGAGTTCGACCTTGAAACACCATCGCCACCTTTTGGACAATTTTGCGATATTCTTCTGGTGAAATCAGCTGTTGACACACACCTGGACAACGCCCTAAATCATAATTCAAGCAAGGACGGTCTTTAAAAAGTGGTTGAGGTCGTTGTCGCTGGGGAAAGATCCGCTTGCAGATGCGGACAATTTCTCGTAATAAACCAGCATCAGTATAAGGCCCGTAAAATTTATCCTTTTCTTTGCCGAATTGGCGTTTACGGGTAATAAAAATTCGCGGATAATCTTCTGACCAAGTGATGCAGAGATAGGGATATTTTTTATCATCTTTGAGCAACACGTTGAAGTATGGCTGGTGCTGCTTGATCAAATTGGCTTCTAGGGCTAAAGCTTCGGCTTCAGTATCAGTGACGATGAATTCAATTTCTGTCACTAATTTGACCATCGTCGCGATACGTTCACTCTTGTTGTAGCCATCCCGGAAATAGGAACGGACACGCGATCGCAACTTACGTGATTTACCTATATATATAATGCGATCGCTCCTGTCCCGCATGAAATAAACCCCCGGTTCCGGTGGAATTTCGGCTAGACGGTTTTCTAGTCGTTCTGACTCTTTAACCAGTGGTAATATTTGAGTAGATATTGTCACAACTAAAATTAGGTAATCTTTCTCTATTTTAAGAAAAATTGTTTTTTCGTGCCGATTTTACAGACTATTTATGAAGTAAAGATGAAATAGCCGTCACAAACTGCATACGCCAGAACAGATGAAAGAGGGACTGGGGACTGGGGACTGGGGACTGGGGACTGGGAGAATAATAACTCCTAACTCAGCACTCTCAGTTTCCAAGCTAGAAACTTGTCAGAAAACTTATTGCAAGCATAAAAACTTTGGAGTCAACGAGAATTTATCTAGCTGCGACCTTAGTTGTTGAATGCTAATGTCAGAATAAAAACTTTGCTTTTTGAATATATAATTAGTGTTTTTAAATTTATAATGTTTTATTATCTGAAGCTTGATATTTTAGATAGGAATATTTTTTATTTTGGTTTTTATTTTTTAGAAATAATAAAGAAAGAATGCGTTTAGATATAGCTTATATAAATGCCAGATAAGAATTTTATCAATTGACAAAAATTATGTTTATTTATTGAAGTTATAACATTAAGCGAATTAACGGATTGAGTCAGTTAAATTTACGATTATGATTGAGAATATAGTTATTATAATGATTTCAAACAAGAGTTAAATCATGAATTTACAAGATTTTGAAGTTCAGTATCGTGAAGCTATGGCTGAAACCCTCAATGAACTGCAAACAGCAATGCTATTGTTAGCGCAAGTACAACAGAAAATTTCAACTATTGGCAGTTCCGTACAAACTCTTAGTGAGCGTGTTGAAGAGTTTATTGCCGATCAGAAAGCAGAATAAATGCACGCCTAGCAAAAAAGCTTATCTGTGGTGACAAGTAAATTGTTCTTCAATTTTAAGGATGAGATCCTTGAGTTTTAAAGGTTTGACAAAATAGCTACGTGCGCCCAAATTCATAGCTAGTTCTTGATCTGCTTTAAAAGCAAAGGCTGAAACAACAATGATAGGTATTTTTGACAAATCAGGTTTTTGCTGGACTTGTTTTAAGAGTGAGTAACCGTCAATATCTGGTAACTTCAAGTCTAATAACATTAAATCTGGCTCGAATTTCTCTATGGTCGAGAAAAAAGTAGAACCTTCTGATAAGCTTTGGACTTCGTACCCACAGTAACTTAGATAGTCGCTAAGTAGCATCCGATTGAGATAATGGTCTTCAACTAGCAAAATTCGTCTAACTTTGTGTGACCGCAATGGCTTATCTCTCATTGAGTAATTGTGCTGTCATTGCTACCTATTATCTGATAATTTTAAATAAAAGCCAACAATTATGACCAGAAGTAACTGGAAGTAATTATTCATCAAAAAAAAGGGAGATGTTAGCTCCCTTTTTTCTTTGTAGTTTTGAACCCGCAATCTTAGATAGATACTTTAGATAGATGCTTTTTTAAACTTGCGTTTGGTAGTAAACACGCCAGCAACACCCAACAGACCAAGCATTAGTGATGGTTCTGGGACTTGCTTTGTAGGAGTTGTGTATCCAGGTGTATTCCAAGTATAGTACGCGCTGTAGGATAACTGGTCATCTGAGGCTGTAATTCCTGACACAGTAGGGTTAAAGCTGTAAGCGTAGTAGGTTTGACCACCAGTAACTACCTTGGCAATTTCACTAACTCCGATTCCACCTGTGTAGTTATTTAATGTCGCTTGGAAGTTGAGGAGGTCTTTGTATGATGTAAGTAGATTTATTTGAACTTGTACAGAAGCTAATGCGCTCAGGGGTTTAAGTAATGAAATCTTAGCGTCAATATCAGAAACGGTTATACTTGCTTGCGCTTTGCCTAATATTGCTCCGACTCCTCCACTCCATGCAGTGTTAAGATTACTAGAAATTGTATATGAGAGTTTGGTCTTTACATCTAAGTCACCAACCAATTGCAGTTGTACACCGCCATTTTGACCGAATTGGAAGCCACCAATGTTAGGATCTCCTATGCCTAATGAAGAAAAAGAACTTGTTATTAATGATTTGGTAGTGTCTGAAAACCCATTCCACACTGACTGGAATGGAGTGTAGGCATTCAACAAGTCACTCACCCATTGCGAACCAAAATTATTCCAGTCACTAGCAGTGACACTGCTAACAGTAGCACTGTAGTTTCCTTGTGTGGCGGTGAAGCCAACGTTAGAAGTTGGATTCTCAGTAGAATACCAAAGCTCGACGTTAGAAGTGGGGTCATTATCTGTCAAAGCTTTGATGGCAGCGTCAGTACCACCTTGTGCATTCCCTCTAATAAAGGTACCGTTTGAGCCACCAGTGTAAGTGTTAATTTCTGCTGTATTACTATCAAAGCTAAAAGATGTAGCGTGTGCTGGGGCAGCGGCAATAGCGCTCACACCAATAGCCATTGAAGCACCAATTACAAGTTTCTGAAAAGTCATCTTCATTGTTTTCAAGTTTCTGTTCGTTTGGAAGTTAAGTTTTAAACTACTGCTGTTTCTAGGCTTGGGCTATCTTGACTACAGGCTTTTGGTAATAGGGCGGCTTTTAAACGCGACCTGCATTGTTAGCCATCTTTGGTATCTCAGCGCACAAACCCAGTTTAATAATTAGAAGACCTGATTGGGTAAAGTTCCTTCTGATTATCAATAAAAAGATGACGAATATTTCGATATTTGGATAAGTTTAATTACTTATTTTTCTAAAAAATTCATGTGATATATACTACGATATGAATATTTTCAAGTTCAGTATAATACAGGGATTTGTAGGAACGCATATTTGTGATTGGTGTCAACTTACGCTCAAACCCCTTTAAAACCTCGTTTCCAGCATTAGGCTGCTGGTGTAAGTCAGGACGCGGCAGCCCTCCAATTAACGTGAGTCTCCAACGGAGGCGCATATCCAATTAGGCATCATCGGTGAGAGGTTAAGATAATCTTACTTTTGTCAATTAGAAATTATGCTTAAAATTTGGAAAGAGCCGAGGTATTAAGTTAACTGTTGTACTGAAATTATGGGTTAAGAATAAATGATGCGTATCAAGATGACGCGTAGGCAAAGCCCAACCTAGGCATCGCCCAATCAAAAATTCTGTTTCTAACCCCGATTTCAGCAATATTTTAAGTACTATTGCTTATTGACAAATTGTATCTGACCTTAACCTCTCACAAATGATTAGGCATTCCTCCTTGGAGACTGGGAAGGAGGCAAAATAAAATCTCTAAAAGCTTCTTATAGATTGGCTTTTAGCTGAAATTGACAAAAATGCACATTTATACTGTGGCTGACTGCGCGTTCTATTTGTAGACTTTGCTGCCAAAAACTCTTGACAACAAGTCCTTTTCACCCCCTCTGACTCCCCCGATGCCTTGGGGGAGAACCGGATATTTCCCCTCAAGGCATCGGGGGGATTAAGGGGGGTAAAACCTTGGTTAATCAACTATTCCAGACTTGTGTGTACACCGTAGCCGATATATTGGAGAGGGAAGCTAGAGACAGGATGAAGTTTTGCATCTTAATTTAATCCACGTTCCTAAAGGAACTCGGCAATTCTTTCCACAGCAGTTTCTAATAAATGTGGCTTATGCACCAAGGCAAAACGGACATACCCTTCTCCAGATTTGCCAAAGCCAGCACCTGGAGAAGCGGCTACACCAGTTTGTTTGACTAGTTGGGTACAAAATTCTATGGAGTTTTGACTCCAATGTGAAGGTAATTTTGCCCAAATGTACATTGTGGCTTGGGGAGTAGGGACATTCCAGCCAATGCGGTGTAAAGCACTGATGAATGCATCGCGCCGCTCCTGGAAGGTAGCGACGGCAGATTTGACGCCAGCTTGCGGCCCAGTTAGGGCAGCGATCGCACCATTCAAAATTCCCCGATACTGATTAAAATCAACGGCGGCTTTTACCTGGCGTAAGGCGTTAATTAACTGGGCATTACCGATAGCGTAGCCAATGCGGAAGCCGCCCATATTGTAAGACTTGGAAAGTGTAAAAAATTCAATGGAGACGCTTTTCTCTGGATCGGCTTGCAGAATTGAAGGGACTAGGGATTTTGGATTTTGGATTTTGGATTTTGGATTGGGAGAAGAATCTGCCCAGTCCTGACTCTCCCCAAATACCAAATCTACGTAGGGGAAATCGTGAACCAGCACGAGATTGTGTTGCTGACAGAAGGCAACAGCTTCTTGGAAGAAAGATAAAGGCGCGATCGCAGCAGTAGGATTATGAGGATAACTTAATACCATCATCCGCGACTGGGCTAAGACTGGGGCAGGAATATCAGCAAACACTGGTAAAAAACTGTTTTCTGCCAGTAGTGGCATTGGGTAGATTTGACCGCTGGCGAGGTAGACTCCCCCGGTATGAGAGGGATAACCTGGATCGAGCAACAGGGCAAAATCTCCGGGATTGAGTATTGCTAGAGGTAGATGGGCTGTGCCTTCTTGAGAACCAATTAGAGGTAGTACCTCAGTTTGAGGATCGACTTTGATGCCAAATTTTTGTTCGTACCAGCTGGCTGCGGCTTCCCGAAATCCTTGAGTACCGTTAAACAATAGATAGCCGTGGGTACTGCGATCGCTAAGAGACTGGGCGATCGCCTCAATTACATGGGCCTCGGCTGGTAAATCAGAAGACCCCAACGACAAATCAATTACCTGTCGTCCAGCGGCCAAAGCGACTGCTTTGGCTCTGTCCATATCAGCAAATACATTTGATTGCAGGGGTTGTAAACGTTTTGCAAATTGCATATTAGTCATTAGTCATTGGTCATTGGTCATTTGGTATGGACTATGAACTATTGACTAATTAGTATTTAAGTGGGTATCTAGGAGAGCTAGTAATTTGTCTTTGCCGATGACTCCCTCGGTGGATATCAAAACTTCTTGGCCTTGAAATAGTCTGAGGGCGGGTACACCTTCAACTTGGTACTGCTTAACAGTGAGTGGGTTGGGGTCAATTTCCATTTTAACGACTTTGAGGCGATCGCTATATTTGCTAGCAGCTGAGTTAATTAGGGGCGACATCAATTGACAAGGCCCACACCAGGAAGCCCAAAAGTAAACTAATACAGGCTGCTCGGCTTTTAACACTTCGGTTTCAAAATCAGCATCGGTTATTGTGATTACAGCCTTACTCATTGCAGTCTCCATCAGGTGGCGATCAAAGTTGGCACACACAATACTTTATCCTAAAGTCGTCAATAGTCTATCTAAATCTCCGCTGTCACCGCCAAACTTCGTTATGGCGGTGACAGCGGAGCGGTAGTGAGTCTGCGAGCGTCGGGGGATAGGAGGGCAATTACTGGGGTGACGCTCGTTCCTCGCTAACGATACCCCAGAAATTGCCAAATCATTAGCTTTTGTTTTTCTTTTTAAGACTACGGATGAATTCACGGATTACCTCTGTTTGTGTTCTATCCTGTTGCTGGCAGTAGGTTTTTAATATTTCTAGCTCTTGTTCTGGAAGTCTAATATCTATGCGAGTAGTCATACAAAAGTACGGAGCAATGCTGTACAATATCTATATGCTACTAACTTATCAGTTCAAACTCAACCCTACTCCCGAACAAGTTGTTATTCTTGAGGCTTGGGGCGAGTTGTTGCGTCGTCATTGGAACTACGCACTAGGGGAAAGATTGAACTGGTTAAGACGTACAAGGTCTATTATTGACCGATGCAGCTTAATTTGTGAATGTAAAATCCCACAGCCAACAGGTGTGGGACTAGCTTAAATAAGTTTTCTGCCAATTTTACAGCTGATCCAATTGTTTGCGTAGGGAATCTAACTCGGCATCAACCACCTCATTAGACTTAGGATTAGGAGCAGGGGTTTGTTGTTGCGGTGGCAGTTGGGCTTGATTTTGGGGAGTAGCGGGTGGTAACATTTGCGCTTTCAAGGCTGCCAATTCATCATCAACATCGCTACTACCTTCCAACCGGGCAAATTGGCTTTCTAAATCTGCTCCTGCTAACTCTCCTGCTGACTGGGCCCGAGCTTCTTGCATCAAGACCTTTTCTTCCATCCGCTCAAAGGCAGACATGGCACTGCTGGTATTCATCCCACTTACCATGTTTTGGAGTTGCTCTTGGGCTTTGGCGGTGGTGATTCTCGCTCTCAGCATTTCTTTCTTGGTCTTAGCCTCAGAAATTTTGCTTTCCAGCTGGATTAAGTTGCGCTTGAGGGTTTCAACTTGAGTGCTTTGGGTATCTAAACTAGCTTTGAGGGCAGCACTAGTGTCCGTATAAGTCTTTTTCCGCTCTAAAGCTTGTCTTGCTAGGTTTTCATCACCTTTTTGCAGCGCCAGTTGAGCGTTGCGTTGCCACTTATTGATTTCATTTTGAGCATCGCTGTACTGTTTCTCACTACGTTTTTGGGCGGCGATGGTCTGGGCTACTCCCTGACGCAGCTGCACCAAGTCTTCCTGCATTTCCAGGATGGCTTGCTCTAGCATTTTTTCGGGGTCTTCGGCTTTGTTAACCAGGTCGTTGAGGTTAGAACTAACTACTCGCTTAATGCGATCGAATAATCCCATAACTTTGTTTTTCCTTGTGTAATTTACGCTTTTTGTTGGACAGTTAGCTTTTTTACTTTTTTATAGCTACCTATTTCAATGTAATCTTTCCAGTTTGAATCAGTATCTCCTAACAACTCCTAATTGTTAAGATATCGCCAAATTGGGGTAATTAGTTGAACTTCAAGAAGAGGCTCTTTACTGGGGAAAAGGAGCAGGGGGAAATGACCCAAGCTTTGAGCCTACAAGCGTTGCGGAACATGGATCTGATTCCCCCACTTCTACTAAGTGGTTCCCGAACAGGGAGAGGTCAAATCCCCTTTCTGTTCTATCCCCCTGCTCCCAAAAAGACTCTTCGTCAATTTGTGAAGGAAGAGAAGATGGTCAAATCCCCTTTCTGTTCTATCCCCCTGCTCCCTGCTCCCTACCTCCTGACTCTTTTTCAAGAGTCCTGAGTTTTGGGTAACTGCTGTTGGGGAGGTTGCGCTGTCTTCTGGTTCTCCTCAATGAGTAGACTTTCGTGCTGTGTGTTTTCTGCCTGGTTGAGAAGCTGTACCTTCATCGCTGCCAATTCGGTATCTACATCATTAGATTCCAAAGAAGTAAATTGTGTTTCCAAGTCGTCGCTACTAAGTTGAGCGATTGCTTCTGATTGAGCTTCTATCTGTAAAACTTTTTCTTCCATGCGCTCAAAGGCACTCAGACTGCTAGTGGTAGAAGTTGTGCCGAGCATTTCCTGGAGGCGATAAGACGCTTCAGCAGAACGGGCGCGGGCAATATACATATCTTTTTTTGTTTTCGCCTCGGCAATTTTTAACTCTAGCGATCGCATATCCTTTTTTAGCCTAACTACTATCTCGTTTTGCTGCTCTATCTGGGAAAATAGGGCTGTAGTAGTTTCTTTATAGGCTTGGCGCTTAGTCAATGCTTCGCGTGCTAGAGGTTCGCTGCCTTGTTGTAGGGCCAATTGGGCACGACGATACCATTCTTCTGTTTGAGACTGGGCAGCCCCTGCCTGGCGTTCAGTGCGTTTCTGGGTAGCGATCGCTTGTGCAACACCCTGCCGCAACTGCACCAGATTTTCCTGCATCTCCAGAACAGCTTGCTCCAAAATCTTTTCTGGATCTTCTGCACCACTAATCAAACTATTGAAATTAGCGCGAATCACCCGCAGAATACGGTTGATTAATTCCATGTCGGCTCTCCATTCACGAAATCCAAATCCAAATCCAGTGCTGAGTGCTGAGTGATGAGTAATGAATTTAGTTATAGAGTGCTGAGTGCTGAGTAATGAATTTAGTTATAGAGTGCTGAATGCCCAAGTAAAGTCTTGAGTATAAGAATTATTGTTGTAGGGTCGTCAACAAACAAGATTTTGTCTCTACTACTCAGCACTTAGCCCTCACAACTCAGCACTCATTGACTCAGGACTGTTATCTCATGGTATCGTAAATTTTTACAACTTATGGCTACTGAACCCGTGCCTTGATTCCCCTTGCCTGTAAAAGTTGCATCTGTTGTTTTACTTGCTCTTTAGTTTTAAAAGCACCCAGATAAATCAATTCTTTGTTGGGCGATAAATAAGCATCAGGAATTACTTGCCGTGCTGACGCAAAAGCCGCACCTTTATTATCTATCACTATATGATAGAACCCATCTGTTCCTGGTTTGATTTCTGCATTCGGTTTTGGTGAAGTTGCGATTGCCTTAGGCGAGGTTTTTATCGGTGGAGTGGGAGGCAAGTTCAGAGGAGGCAAGGATTGTAGCGTCGGTACTGGTGCTAAGGCGATCGGATTTGTCGGTTTTAAGGCTGTGTTGGCCTCAGGTAAAGCCGCTTGAGGATTTGTGGGGTTTTGAGGAACTACTGGATGAGAGACTACTGCGGGGGTTGGTTGGACTTTGGGTTTTAAGCCAACTACATCATTAGGATCTCTCACCTCAGGAAACTCTTCATTAGCGAGATTGGGATATTTGGGCATAGATGTACTTGGTGGCTGGATTTGAGGTTGAACATCACTGCCAACTTCTTCAGTATTTTCTGGTGTGGGAGACGAGTTCCCATTAAACAAATTGCCTAAATTCCATTGTGGTAAGCTTTTGGGATTGAACACTACATAACCCAAGGTAAGACTCGCCACCAGTAGTAGCAACATCGAGCCGATTCCCAAAGGTGATAATAGAGTGTCACTAGAATTACTTGGATTCTTGGTTTCTGGTTGTTCTTCTGCCAGACTTCGCAGCAGTGCTTCACTAGATTCTAAATAATCATCTGGGTGCTTAGGAGTGTTATCTGGTTGCAAGAGATTTTCGCTTTTAGTCCCTTTAACGAGTGCTGACACAATGCTGCTACTAAAGTTGGGTGGGGGTGGTGGAAGTTGAGTTTGTGTTTTAGCAGAATCGGAGGTAGAGGGCACATTAAGATTATTAAGATTATTCAGTTCCTCGGTTTTTGCCGTAGCTAGTGCTGGTTTGATCTCAGGATTCACTGCTACAGATGTGGGTGGTACGTCAATTTTTGCCTTAGTTGGCGCTGGGGTTCCCTGATGATTAACGGGTACAGATGTCGGTGGTACATTGGTTTTAATTTCCGTTACCGATGACTGAGTTGTGCCCGATGTTGTAGGAATGGCAATTAATGGCTGGGATTGATTACTCATGTAACTTGCAACACGGGACTGGTTTGATACTAAACCAGTTCGTGTACGTCGATATCGAGCTAACTCTTGATCTAGCGGTACCTCTAAACTCGCTAATGCTGCTGCTAGTGCTGGTTTCAACCCAGGTGTTTTAGACAATTGATGATTATCGGAATCGTTCAAGGGATTTTGAGTCATTGTTTCTGTGCCTCAAGCGTAGATTGTTGGAACTAACTTTTAGATATATTTGTGACAATAGTAGCGGAAATTATTTAAACAGATAGATTAGGTATTGGGCATGGAGCATGGGGCATTGGGCATTGAAAAGAGGCAGAGGGGCAGGGTGCGGGGGGCGGAGGGGAAAATTCTTCTCCCTGTTCCCTGTTCCCTGTTCCCTGTTCCCTGCTCCCTGCTCCCTGCTCCCCTGCTCCCCTGCTCCCCTGCTCGCTCATCTTCCCCAGTCCCCAATCCCCACTCCCCACTCCCCACTCCCCACTTTTAACGATGTCGTTGAAATCAATTAATGATATTTTAGGGATTCTGGAAAAGCAGGCTAAATGGCAGGAGCAACCATTTCAACTTCTACTCAAGTGTTGGGCAGAAGTTGTTGGTTCTGTGGTTGCTGCAAATACTCGGCCATTGTCGATTCAGCGTGATGTTTTGTCGGTAGCAACTTCTAGTGCTGCTTGGGCGCAAAACTTGACTTTTGGTCGCACATCTCTACTTTTAAAGTTAAATAAAAAGCTGCCAACGCCTTTGCTTGATATTCGCTTCTCTACTGCTGGCTGGCAAAATCGATCTGTGGAGAGAAAACAGCAACAAACGGTTTCGCCCGATGAGCATCCCAGTTATCTTGGGGATGAGATTAGCCACCCTGATGCTACAGCCACGAAGGATGTGAATGCGGCTTTTGGACATTGGACGAAGATCATGCGATCGCGATCGCATGGCTTACCCCTTTGTCCCCAATGTCAATCTCCCACCCCACCTGGTGAACTCCAACGCTGGGAAGTCTGTTCTGTCTGCGCTGCTAAACGGTTTTGAAGGCAAAATAGTTGAGTATTATTCGTTAAGCAGAATTTATCCTGAACTAACTTGCTGCCATTACATCAAATAGTTCTAAATCTTGAGAAAAGATATTATTTTACTACTAAAATCTGCCGAATGTGGTATGCAAAGCAGACTATTTATCTAAAATTCTCTGCCTTTAGGCATCCTTAAGGAGGAAGTTAAAAGGCTGGAGAAATCAAAAGCTTTAGTTTTAATCTTGATCCCTAATAAGTTTTAGGCGATATCTATATGTAACTGCTCTAATGATTATTTAAATATATAACAAGATTATAAAAATATCCTGAAGTTTATTTTTTACTTGGGATCGCTGAAACCTATAGAAAATAATGACTTTTTGGCTTTTCTCCGTCTTTATATATAGAAGCAAAATATAAAGATGAAATTCAGCCAGAAACGACACTAAAGATGAATCCTAATGAAACCCATTAAAGTTTTAGCATCTGCCTGTAAATATTGCCGTCATTACCAGCCAGAGGGTCGCCGTGGTGGAACGTGCCAGCAGTTGGGCGCACCAGTTCAAGCAACTTGGAAGGCTTGCTCTTTGGCGCTCCCACCTTTTGCACCTTCTTGGGAAACCTTGGAGGATGCTTGGGGTTTGCCAGATGCAGCCCCAGTTTTAACATCTTGTCAATCTCTAGCTTCAGATTTAGACAATACTGCTCTTGCCCCGATAGAGGAAATAACTGCCTCTATATCTGAACAGGTAAAGACTAAAGCAGTGGTTATTTAGTCATCCATTATTACTGGACTGAGTTTGTAGTCTACTTAAAATAAGATTTGTTTTTAAGATTTTTAGTGCTGTAAAAGTTGATATCTAAAGAAATCGCACCCTTTAGTCAGGTGCGATTTTTGCAATTCTAAGGCAACCAAGGGAAAGAGCGAAAATCTGGTGGACGCTTTTCGAGAAAGGCTTGTTTGCCTTCAGACCCTTCTTCTGTCATGTAATAAAGTAGGGTGGCATTGCCAGCGAGTTCTTGTAAACCAGCTTGTCCGTCACAATCAGCGTTGAAGGCGGCTTTAAGACACCGAATTGCGATCGGGCTTTTTTCTAAAATCTCCTGCGCCCATTGAATACCTTCCGCTTCTAGTTGTTCCACTGGAACAACACAATTAATTAAGCCCATTTCTAGCGCTTGTTGTGCATCATATTGGCGGCAGAGAAACCAAATTTCTCTAGCTTTTTTTTGTCCCACAATGCGGGCGAGATAGCTGGCTCCAAAACCACCGTCGAAACTGCCGACTTTCGGCCCAGTTTGTCCAAAAATAGCGTTATCGGCGGCGATGGTCAGGTCACAAATCAAGTGTAGAACGTGTCCACCACCGATCGCATATCCAGCAACTAAAGCAATCACCACTTTCGGCATGGAACGAATCAGGCGTTGTAAGTCCAGCACATTCAAGCGGGGGATGCCAGCTTCGTCCACATAACCTGCATGTCCCCGTACACTTTGATCGCCACCAGAACAGAAGGCATATTTGCCATCAGTATGTGGACCATAGCCAGTAAATAGGACAACACCAATAGTGGTATCTTCACGAGCATTACAGAAAGCGTCGTACAATTCAAAGACGGTTTCAGGACGGAAAGCATTGCGTTTGTGGGGACGGTTGATGGTGATTTTCGCAATGCCATCAGTTTTTTGATACAGAATATCTTCGTAGGTTTTGGCAGTTTGCCAGTTAATTTGCATTGGTATGGAGTGCGCTGTTGTGCTTGAGAATTTTATCGCGGACGTAGGGACAAGCGATACCTGCGGTGGGCTACGCCCTATGATTAGGTGAAATTATGATTCGGGTAACTTTAGAAAGAAACGAGTTGTTTGCTGGTCAGCCTAATAAGCCGTCGTATGTAATATTAGCTGACAAATCACTGCCTAGGGTTAAAACACGTTCCAAAATAGCCAAGTTCACGAGAGTGAACTACTGAGAGCATTTTGAGATTTAAGTCTTAATTGTTTGACTTAATTGTGATGAATTCAATTAGATAAATTCATTAACTAACAGTTCTTTTTTTTAAGATTTTATTTACATCTATGTCAGTGTTGTGTCATTAATATGTCAAATGTGTATATAGAAGTTCAAATAAAAATCTTTCTAAAGACAGATGAATAATTAAAGTAAAGGGTATGTAAATACCTGGTAAAGAATAGTATTTTACTTTGATTAAAGAATATAGCTGTGGTAGTCTACTTATGTAGAATTACTTAGTTATCAATCAAGTGCATAGTATAGAACACTCTAGTACTCTAATACTAGAAAACTTATTGTTTAAAGGTTTAGCTGCTATAGCCTTAGCTGCTATTACATTCTCAGTATCTAATACACCTGCATCAGCCGTATCACTAATTGGTGATAATCCAGGTTCTAATTCACCATTATTAGACAGTGAAGGTATATCTGACGATGCACAATCAGCTGTTTCCTTCACACTACTTACAAGCAACAATTATAAAAATACTGATGCGCTACTGAGTCGAAACAACTACTTTGCAGAAATAAATCCTATCGTTGAGACTGTTAACAGCACACCTGCTAGTATTGTAAGTTTTAGAGAAAGTATAACTGTTTCAAATGGGTTTGCTTTTACTAACCCCACCCCATATTTTGACATTGATGTAACACAAATATCAGAACCAACACTACTAAATGAACCTAATACATTACCAGGATTATTTGTATTAACTGGATTTACATTATTACTATGTAGAAAGAACAAGAAAGATGATGATTAATTAGTGTAATAAGCTGTTAAGTACTTAATTTACATGTTGAGACCGTAGGGGAGCAGAGGAGAGGGTTTGAAGTTCTTACCCACAATTTCAATTGTGCAACTTGTATGCACAACAGTTTACCAAGTTGTGATAGTTGCTTAGAAAACGCTATATAGCAATACGCTTGGGTTAAGGCTAAAACTCTGTTATCAAAGTCAAATTTTTAACAAACCGCCTTCGCGTAGCGTCTCGTAGAGAAGACGCAGAGGACGCAGAGAAAAGAAAGAAATGCTTAACTGAACCGTATTGCGCTATATAGTCTCAAAAGCCTACTTTTCTCGTGGCTTTCATGACGCGATCGCAGTTTCTATCTAATCCGTCAAAACCTTTCCTTATAAGCAGTTAGGATTCGCGGACAAGTCTATTAGGATATTGTCGAATTTGCAAGCAGCCAAGCCTTCTGAGTCCATGCGTTATTAAATAACCCGACCTCTGCTTTTAATTCAAATGAATGGGGTGGTGATTGTAGCAACAATGGCGAACCTTTATCATGGGCTTCAACTAAGTTAACTATCCAGGGAAGAAAGTCTAAGATTTCTTTTGGTAGTACAGTTAACTCGAAATCCCACACCAAATTTAGACCCCGGCATACTTGTCCTTTTCTGAACACCGTCACTCTACCAGCACTCTTGTTAATCGCCAGTCGAAGAATGAATGGACGAAACGGGACAAATTCATCGGGTGCTGTATAAGCGTATACATTTATATAGTTCAGTCTTTGCCTATGATCCATCCAAGATGCTATCGGTGAATTACTACTATAAGATGTACCAGTTATAATCACTGGCATATTCATAGCAGCAGCAAAGTTAGAGTAGAACTTATGCCTTAGTTCGCTAACAATATGTTTAGCTTCTGGGTTCATGGTTGCTACACCTATTACAAAAACGATACCTGCGATCGGCGACGCTAACGCATGGCTTCATAAGAATTATTTTCTTAAACCTCCTGCCGACGCTCTCTACGAGACGCTAAAAGCGAACGCGGACTCGCTCTAAGCGAAGCCATGCCGTTCGCGTTAGCGTCTCTGAAAGAGAAGGCTTTACGCTGCGCTATCCATCTCTCTGTCTTTCTTCGGTCAACCAAAGCAAAAAAAAGGCAGACGCCTTATCTGCCCTCAAGACCTGAGAGTTAAACTCTTGGTTTTAGACCTTAATAGGGTCGAGAGTATCCTCCTCCACCTCGTCTACCACCAGAAGAACCTCCATCAGTCTTGGGCTTGGCTTTATTAACTTTTAAGCTTCGACCCATCCATTCAGCATTATCAAGGGCATCAATCGCTGCTTGTTCTTGTGCGTCTGATTCCAATTCCACAAAGCCGAAACCTCTCACCCGACCTGTTTCTCGGTCGATAGGCAATTGAACATTTTTGACAGTTCCGTATTCTGCAAAGACTTGCCGGAGGTCATCTTCTTTAACCTCATAAGATAGATTACCGACGTAAATTGACATAAAATGTCTCCAGAATCAGAGGATGTAGAGATTTAGATCCGGAGAGGTCTGTAATACAAGTATATATAAAAACAAACTACATAGCCGAATTTCATCTTCCACGCACATTCTAACATAAATTAAAAAGTTATGTTCATCAGCAACACTATACTTATTGCAATTCGATTTGATTTTTGAACTTATTTTCCTAAGTAAGAAGTAGGAAATAAGGAATCAGCTTTTTCAAGTTGTACGGATTTTTTCCAAAATCAAATCGGAAAAATCCATCTACGAGCGATCCCATAAAATTTGAAGTTACCAAAAATTTTAATCCCTGAACTTATTTCTCTTCAAAGAGTATGAGTAATTTTGAAATTTTATTCACTCAAAAGTTCGAGAGGGTGCAATTAAATAAAACCAGTGCGATCGCTTGTAACGTAAAATTAATCTCCATCCAGCATTTGCTAACACCTTGACGCCCATGTTTTGCGACTACCTGATCCAAATCTTGACTGCCCGTGTGTATGATGTTGCCCAGGAAACACCACTTGAGTATGCCCCAAATTTATCGGCGCGGCTGAATAATCAACTCCTGTTGAAACGTGAAGATATGCAGTCAGTATTTTCTTTTAAATTACGGGGTGCTTATAACAAAATGGTGCAACTGCCACCAGATGTATTAGCAAAGGGTGTAATCGCGGCGTCTGCGGGGAACCACGCTCAGGGAGTTGCCCTTGCAGCCAATCGCTTGGGAACCAAAGCGATTATCGTGATGCCAATAACTACACCTCAAGTCAAGGTGGACGCTGTGAGAATGAGGGGCGGGGCAGTTGTGTTACATGGAAACACCTACGACGATGCTTATAGCTATGCCCGTGAATTAGAAGTAGAAAAAGGATTGACCTTTATTCATCCCTTTGACGATCCTCATGTCATCGCTGGACAAGGAACAATCGGGATGGAAATTTTACGGCAATATCAGCAACCGATCCATGCGATTTTTGTTGCAATTGGAGGAGGCGGATTAATTTCTGGGATTGGGGCTTATGTGAAACGGTTGCGTCCCGAAATCAAGATTATTGGTGTTGAACCAATAGATGCTGATGCGATGTCTCAATCGCTCAAAGCGGGACATCGGGTGCGCTTGTCCCAAGTGGGATTATTTGCTGATGGGGTGGCGGTGCGGGAAGTCGGTGAAGAAACCTTTCGTTTATGTCAGCAGTATGTTGATGAAATCATTTTGGTGGATACAGATGATACTTGTGCTGCAATTAAAGACGTGTTTGAGGATACGCGATCAATTTTAGAACCAGCTGGTGCATTAGCGATCGCAGCTGCTAAAGCCTACGCCGAACGAGAACAAATCCAGGGAGAAACCTTAATTGCTGTTGCTTGCGGCGCAAACATGAATTTTGATCGCCTCCGCTTTGTCGCAGAGCGAGCAGAGTTTGGTGAACGCCGCGAAGCGATCTTTGCAGTTACAATTCCAGAAGAACGGGGAAGTATTCGCCAGTTTTGTGAATGTATTGGCAACCGTAATCTTACTGAGTTTAATTATCGCATTGCCGATGAAAAAACAGCCCATATTTTTGTAGGTGTGCAAATTCAAAACCGTGCTGATGCTGCAAAGATGGTAGAAACCTTTGAAGCTCATGGATTTGAAACCCTTGATTTAACAGACGATGAACTAACCAAGTTACATCTGCGGCACATGGTAGGTGGGCACTCTTTCCTGGCTCACAATGAATTGCTCTACCGTTTTGAGTTTCCCGAACGTCCCGGCGCATTGATGAAGTTTGTTACTTCCATGAGTCCCAACTGGAATATTAGTCTTTTTCACTACCGTAACAACGGCGCCGACTACGGACGAATCGTTGTTGGTATCCAGGTTCCCCCCCACGAGATGGAAGAATGGCAAGCTTTTCTCGATCATTTGGGCTATCGCTATTGGGATGAAAACAAGAATCCAGCATATAAGTTGTTTTTGGGATAGGTGGGGAGTGGGGATTGGGGAGTGGGGACTGGGGACTGGGGACTGGGGAAGATGGGGGAGAGTAGGGAGTAGGTAATAGAGCAATACAGTTCAGAATGAGCAACAAAACACTTGTAGAGACGGTGATTTACGCATCTCGAAGACCCAAAATTGTTGCCAGTAGCCCTTAACCCAAGCGTATTGGGTAATAGAGAGCAAACAATAGAGGTGCAGAGAGAGGGAAAGGAGCAGAAAAACAATACCCAATCCCCAATACCTAATCCCCAATCCCCAATACCCAATCCCCAATACCCAATTCCCAATGCCCCATGCCCCATGCCCCATTCCCAATTTAACGAGAACTACTCTTCAATATCAGATTGGAGTCCCAAGTATAGAAGCCGATTTGGTTAGGAACTCTAGAGAATCTGCCTGTACGATAGCCTCTAGATAATTCATTCAGCACCTTATTTTTGATCTCTCTGAGTTGCTGAGAATCTAGTTCTCCATAAATTCCGGCGATGACTTCAGCAACACTGAAAACTTTACCTGGATTTTCTTCCAACAGAGAGGTGAGGGCATCAATTAAGAATTGACCCTCAAAGGCTTTGAGCATCGGTACTGTTTTTGTCGGGGGTATGAAAGGCTTCTTATTTTTGTTTTTGATACTCCTAGAAGCACCATTGCGATTATTTGGGGCTACCAAACTTAAATCCAGAGTATAACAACCTGGTTCATCGGGAATAGTTACCCAGTAATTCCTTTCTCTGCCTTGGGTGAGGGAAGATTGCACCCTACCTTTAACTACTCTGAATAGATTAGAATCTAACTCTCCATAAAGCGATCGCACGATAAAATCGATATGACAAACAGTACCTATCTGCTCTTGCAATAGCTGTTTTATGGCTTCCATTCGCGAGATAGTGTGCTGATATTGAGGTAGTAAGGGGATTTCTACCACCTTCGTGGAACTATCGTTGTTCTCTGGGGCGATCTTTGGATCTGTTGATGTAGTTAGAGGTTGACTCTCTTTTGTATCAACAGCAGCAGAAAAAGAATTATTGATCTCAACCTGATTTGAGTCTTTTTGTTCTGACTGTACAGACTCCACTAAGTTGATTTCGTCGATGTCATCAAGGGGTGATAAAAACCGCAAAGAACCTTCTGGGGAAAGATTTGAGGTTTCATCAGCCGCAGTTAGTCTTGATATCTGTTTGTTGGCATCAGAAAAAGACCAGTTAGACAACAACGCTTCTACATGATCGAGCTGCGATCGCGCCTGTACAAAGAGGCGTTCGTACTCTTCTGTGAGGCGAGCATAATAGTCTCGTAATTCCAACAGTGGCGAGAGAAAAGTGCCCGGAGGCGGTTCTAATTGTCCATTTTGAGTCATAAGGCTTTAATCAATTTAAATCGATGTCACTTTTATAAGACATTGCTCTGGGTTTTGCTTTGTGAGATGCTGGCTGGGATTTCTTAGGCGGTTGGGGAGGGCGACATCTCTCACAATATAAGGGTCGAGGGCCGAAAGTCTCGCGCTTTGTCAGATCGTTACACTCTTTACAGACAAACTGGAAAACACGAGTATGAATCTGTCTTTTGTGCGCCCTGACAGTATATTCCCTAACATCAATGAATTTACTTGCCATAATTCAGGAATTGTGAATTGCCGTCGTATCAATGTCTTATCAATATAGCTATTCAAGCAAATCAAACCGCATCAGTGTGTGTTTATGTAGAAGTTTTATTCAAATCAGTGAATTTAACGCCTAGCATAAAGTGCAGATGAGCAACTTGAGAGTTAGCCATTGACTATTCTCTCAGCATATAAGAGGAGCAAACACTAGCACCATTTCTTAGGCGCAGGCGATTTACATTGCCCTCATCTTCCTGTCTAAAAAAACAACCACCCCCTAAAAATAGAAGGTGGTGCACGATCGCTAATCCAAGTATGATTGCAATCAGTTTTATCCAGTAAGACTACTGCTGACTGGGAACAGCAGGTTGTGATTGAGGTTGTTGGCGTAAACGGCGCAAAGACTCCCGCAACTTGTCCTGGCTAGTGTTATCTCTTCGCCGCCGCCTATTTGTGGTTGCTTGTGGCTTTTGTGATGAATCGGTAGCCGTTGGCTCACGTCGGAGGCGGCGTAAGGACTCTCTTGCATTTCCTTGAGTGCGAGTTGTCCTTGCTTCAGATGACGAGCTTGTAGAAGGACTTTCCGCTCTTTGAGGTTCCAGTCGCCGACTCAATCCAGATATTGCTGGTTTTGTGGTTGTAGCTTCATTAGATGAGGGTGGTAACTCTCTGCGCCTGCGTCTTGGAGCTTCTTCTGTGGAGTTGTTAGCAGCCGTTGTCTGCCGGGTTCTCTCTTCGGCTTGTCTTTGTGTTTTCCGTTCTTGAGCTTGGCGGTATCGTCGTGAACCTTGTATAGCAAATTCAGTGGCGATGGACACTCCTTGTCTACCACCATCTGCGGGTTTTAATTTCCACTCACGCGCTTGTCTGGCAGTTTCTTCATCTAATTCGCGGCTTCCACTGGAGCGAGCAATTCGCACATTCGTAACATTACCTTGTGCATCAGTATCTACAGCTACTTCTACTCTGCCTTCGACTCCTCGCCGTCTTGCTGCCTCTGGATATTTAGCATTACATTCACGGCAGGCTGCACGACCATTACCATTACCATTACCTGAACTGTTAATTTTTGGAGGTGTTGGTGCTATTGGCGCTGTTGCTACTGTCGGACGGTTTCCTACTTCATTGCCAATTCCACTGCCAGTGCCGCTACCAATCCCACTGCCAGTGCCGCTACCAATCCCACTGCCAATTCCACTGCCAGTGCCAGTGCCAGTGCCGCTACCAATCCCACTGCCAATTCCACTGCCAGTGCCAGTGCCAGTACCTCCACCAGTGCCAGTACCACTACTTGTACCTATAGCAATACCACTACCTGAGCCTAAAGCAACACCAGAACCGCCACCACCGCCACCGCCACCCGCCGAACTTGCTTTGGAATCTTCAGATCGGGCTGATTGTGGAATGGATGCAGATTTAATAGGAACTTCTGGCGCTGATTGTGGAACAGGTGCAGATTTCACAGGAACTTCTGGCTTGGTAACAATTGCTTTTGGCGGTGTATTTGTCAGCTGTGGTTTCTGAGCGACTGCTGTAATCTGTTCTTGCTGCTGAATTTTTTCTACTGGTGGAGTTTCTGTAGGCTGTTTTTGGACAATCTCTGGTTCTTTTTTGATTTCTTCTGGAATCTCTGCAATTGGTTTTTCTGGTTCCGCAGTCGGAGAATCCACGATCGCAAACTCTATTGGTTCTTCTTCACCTGTAGGCACTCTCGTCAAATAATTACCTATACCTGAGGACAGTACGCCGATATGCAGCGCCAGTGAACCTATCAGACTGTAAGTCAGAAAAGACTTGAGAGCCTCAACTTCTTTGGAACGTTGCTCGACAGTAGTGCCGGAAAAGCTCATAGCTATTGCTACCTATTCTCACTAATTTAGTTATATTAGAATGCATGGTTGCAAATATCAAGTAAAAAATTAAAATTATTTCGGGCACTGTTACGAACAGCATACTTAATAATGAAAAACTCCACGCCACTTGCGGGATGGAGTTTTTGGGCATGGGGAATAGGGTATGGGGAAGAAGCTATCAATGCCCAATGCCTTGTTTGGCCCAAGCGACGGGGCGACTATCCCTCCACAGACACCTGGGGATGGAGTTTCCCGTCACTTTCAATAAAAATATCTTTACTGTTGATTATGAGGATTTCTAGATACAATTAATTTTTGTGTGATGTCTTAATTAAATTAATTTATGTAAAACAAAAAAGATTAAATAAAATTAATGATGATTAGATTTGAAAAAATCATCGTTCCATCTTAGACTCTATTGAGAAAAAGTTTCATTTTTAGCTTGATTCTGATAGTCTGATTTTGTATTGTTGATGATGTTTAGAGGCACTACATGGGAATTCAGAGTTTGTTTGAAGCAGGCGGTGTGGTCATGTTACCCCTGCTGGCCTTTTCAGTCTTGGCAGGGGCACTAATGATTGAGCGGGCAAAGTTTTGGATACAGATTGGTAAGCGTCAAAATCGGGTAGTGCGAGAGGTTTTAAATCTTTATCGACTTGATAATGTCGTGAGTGCTGTAGATAAGCTGCAAAAAAACGTAGATTTACCTATAGCACGCATTTTTCTGGCTGGACTACAGCTAGAAAGACCGACTCCAGAAAAATTTCGTTTGGCTTTGAAAAGCGAAGCGCAAGCAGAAATCCCTATGCTCAAGCGGTTTCAAGCTGTATTTGACACTATTATCGGGTTAGCACCTCTGATGGGACTTCTCGGCACAATTTTAGGATTAATTCGCTCATTTGCGGGACTGAATATTGGTGATGTCGGAGGTACTAAAACTGGTGCAGTCACTGCTGGTATTAGTGAAGCTTTAGTTGCTACCGCCTCAGGATTGATTGTGGCTATCTTTGTGCTTTTAGGAGCCAGCATCTTCCGGGGACTATACCAGAGACAGATAGCAATGATTCAAGAGTACGGCGGACAGTTAGAAATACTGTTCCTCGATCGCTATGACCAACTCGATCGCCATGAACAACAGGAGAAGTCCTATGGATCTAGATGATAATGAACCAGATTTACCACCATTTATAAATGTAGTACCTCTGATTGATGTAATGTTTGCCCTTTTGACATTTTTTATTATGTCAACGCTGTTTTTAACACGATCGGAAGGGCTACCAGTAAATCTACCGAAGGCAGCCACGGCGAAGGAACAGCAAATTCCTACTAAAATTACCATCACCGTAGATGAAAAAGGTCAGGTAAGCCTAAACCGCGATCCAATAGTAGTTAATGATTTAGCCGCGCAAGTGCGGACTTTAGTTGGTTCTAACACAGATGCATTGGTGATTATTAATGCCGATCAAAAAGTATTGCACGGTGAGATAGTGAGCATAATGGATCAAGTACGTCAGGTGAAGGGAGCAAGGTTAGCGATCGCTACCCAAAGATAAAATGTAGATACATTATACCTAAAAAGTTCAGAGAGTCAGAAAAATTCTCTATTCTGACTCCTAACCGCTTCTTGTATGATGTCTACTACGAGCTACGCTGACAATGAATTTGAAAGACCACTAGTCCTTATGTTAAAATCGCTCCACCCATCAATCGCTCATACCGATACTTCAACTCTTCTTTCATCAAATACCAACGCTCTAAAGTTGCATCCATCTCTATAATTTTTTCTGCTGCTTGTCGGGCTAAAAGTAAAACTTCTTCATCTTCAACCAAACTCGCTAAGGTAAAATCTGGCACTCCTGATTGACGAGTTCCCAGTACTTGCCCTGGGCCACGAAAACGCATATCCATCTCGGAAATGAAAAAACCATCCTGAGATTGTTCCAATACCTTCAAACGTTGTTGAGCATCAGGACTTCTGGAACTGCTGATCAACAGACAGTAAGACTGAGCCGCGCCACGACCGACACGCCCCCGCAGTTGGTGCAGTTGTGATAAGCCAAATCGTTCCGCATTTTCAACGAGCATCACCGTAGCATTAGGTACGTCTACACCAACCTCAACAACGGTAGTAGAAACTAAAACCTGTGTTTGGTTATCGCGGAATTTGGTTATCGCTTCATCCTTCTCGGCTGAACTCATGCGACCATGCAGCAGCCCCACTTGAAAGTCGGGAAAAACACTTTCCTGTAACTTTTGATGCTCATCAACAGCCGATCGTAAATCCAGTTTCTCTGATTCTTCTACCAGGGGTAAAACCACATAAACTTGTCTACCTTGGGCAATTTCTCGGCGGATGAGGTCATAAGCATGGTTGCGTTGCTGACCTGACAATACTGTTGTCTGAATCTTTTGCCGTCCTGGCGGTAACTCATCAATCTGGCTGACATCTAAATCCCCGTGTATTGTCAGTGCTAGGGTTCTGGGAATTGGGGTAGCTGTCATCGTTAACACGTGGGGCTGTTCGCCTTTTTGCTGCAAACGCGCCCGTTGTTCTACCCCAAAGCGATGCTGTTCATCTATCACTACTAACCCTAGTTGCTGGAAGTTTACAGGGTCTTGAATCAAGGCATGGGTTCCCACCAATAGGGGTAATTCACCAGTTCCTAACTGAGAATGTATTTGTCTTCGTTTAGCAGCTTTGGTGGAGCCTGTCAGTAATTCCACTGGTAAATGCAAGAGATTAAACCAACTAACTAACTTGCGATAATGTTGTTCTGCCAAAACTTCTGTGGGTGCCATCAGCGCCGCTTGGTAGCCAGATTGAATTGCCGCGAGGATAGCCAGCACGGCAACAACTGTTTTCCCAGAACCGACATCGCCTTGCACCAAACGATTCATTGGGACGGGTTTTTGTAAATCGTTAAGAATGTCGTTGAGGACTCGTTGTTGTGCGCCAGTGAGTTGAAAAGGTAATATTTCGTAAAATTTCTCTACAAGTTGACCGCGTGGAACAAGGATGGCGCTAGTTTGAATCGCTCTTGCTTGCTGTTGACGTTGTAGTAAACCAAGTTGCAGATAGAAAAATTCATCAAAGACTAAGCGACGACGGGCAACTTGTAGGGCGGCGCTATCGCTAGGAAAATGGATATTAGCGATCGCATCTTTCAATTCCATCAAACCATACTTCTGTCGCAAACCACTTGGCAAAGGGTCTTTCAAGTTAGCCGCAGCAGGCAAAGCAGTAATTACCGCCTGTCGCACTGTATTCGCCACCACGCCCTCAGTCAGTCCATAAATTGGCACTACCCGCCCAATATTTAGCGACTCAATCGTATCTCCTGGATTTGCCAAAACCTCTAGTTCGGGATTATCTAGTGTCAAGCCGTATTTACTTTCTTTCACCAACCCACACGCCGCCAGAATACTACCGACTGGATAACGGCGTTTTAAACTTTCTTGCCAAGCGCGACTGCTAAAGCGCGTACCTGCGTAAAAACGACCAATTTTGATTTGACCGCTATTATCTTTTACTACGAGTTCTAAAATTGATAATTTCTGATTTTTCGGGCTAGTAAAGCAGTTGCAACGCTTCACAGTTGCCACTATTGTTACCGTCTCACCCGCCTGTAACTCGCGGATATTCACCTGACGCGCATAATCAATGTGGTCACGAGGATAGTAGAAAAGCAAGTCGCGGACGGTGTGTAAACCAAGCCCTGCCAAATTATCAGCTTTTTTGAAGCCGATTTCTGGCAAATCACTGAGTTTTTGGTCTATGTTGGGTGCAAGCCTCCGACTCACCTCAGCAACAATTGAAGATTTCGGATTTTGGATTTTTAATTGATTAATTCTCCCCTGCTCCTCTGCTCCTCTGCTCCCCTGCTCACCCCGCTCCTCTTGCTGTAGTTGTGATAGATACCTGCGAGTTTCTGCTACTAAGTGTTGTCTTTCTTCCAATTCTAGATGTGGATAACTGGCAAATTGCACCGCTAGTCCTTGCCAACGGCGGCGTTCAGTTTGGGGTAAGCCTGTTGGGAATTTGCCCAAAGTTAGGCTCAGAAATTCACTGAAACGATATTGTCTGCCCACCAAGTCTGTAAAGCCATGTTCGGCTTCTATTGCTAAGGCTTTGTGCAATCTTATCCAATCTGGTTTTTCATTAGTCATTGGTCAGCAGAGTTAGAAGTTAGGGAGTTAGGAGTGAGGAGTTAAGAGTTAGGAATAAATAACTCATAACTCATAATTCATAACTCATAACTTTATTCAAACCAACTAGAACGCCATGCGGCTTCAGCTTCCGCGATCGCTCTTTCCCGATGTTTCTTTTGATACTCTCGTCCTAGCTTGTTTAGCTGAACTAAAATATTGCGGATTTGCCTGCGTTCAGAGGAGAGTGTCACATCAGCAAATTCAATTTCCCCTAGTCGCAGGTTAATAGCCATAATTTGTGTGAGTCCAGAATCTTCTAACTGCTGCTCATTTTCAATTTCAATTACTAAGTTTAATAAGTTTGGTGGCCCTGGCATTACCTCGGCAGATGCTTCTGATGCCGCTGCCGCTGCTGCTAAAATCGGTTCTGGTAATTTTTTGGGTAATACACCAGCTTTCTGTAACAAAAGATTAGCATCGTGCGAAAGTTTTTTCAGTATCTCTTGCGTGACCTCTTCTAATTTCTGTTGCCATTTTGCCAGTTCTATAGGATTAGAGGTATCGGGTATAAGAGGCTCAGGGATAGACTTGTCCAGAGTCACAGAAGATGAGGAAAATTTTACTCCCTCATCCCCCTCATCCCCCTCATCCCCCCCAGCTTCCTCACTTTTAACGTAAATGAGCAATTGTTCAGCCGCTAGTTGACCCAACTTGCGGATGGCTTGTTGCAATTGTTGCCGCTGATTCAATGACAAATGCAGAAAGTTTTCGGGATACCCTTGGGTACAGAGGTGGTAACTTGCGAGAATCAACTGTTTTCGTACAGCTAGCCCTAAGGTGGCTAGATAACTAGCATAAGCGGTCTGTAGTTCTACTGCGATCGCTCGGATCGCTTCTTTCAGTGCTGCAATATCCTGCTCAATTCGCTCGATTGCTCTTGCCATATATTTTCGTTCTTGCCCATCTGAACCATTAAATAGTACAAATGTACAATTTTATTTTAGGATAACTTTCCAGAGAATTTTAGATTTTAAATTTTTAGATTTTAAATTAAATGCGATATTTCGCGTCTGTAATAAATAAAATACAGGTCAAGCAAATAGCCTGACCTGTTTTGTCATTAGTCATTTGTCCAGAGTCTAATGACTAATGACTAATAATTAGACACTGCCAATTTGTGCAGCGACTTCATCAGCAAAGCTAATTTCTTGCTTTTCAATGCCTTCGCCAAGTATATAACGGACAAAGCGAGTTACTTGAATCTCTTCGCCTAATTGCGCCTTCGCTTGCTTCAAGAGGTCTTCCACGGAAATACTCTGGTCGCGAATGTAAGGCTGATCGAGCAAAGCCAATTCTTTTAGGCGTTTATCAATCCGTCCCTGAACAATTTTCTCTTTGATGTTATCTGGCTTGTTCGCCAAATCATCCTTGCCCAATTCAATGTCTTTTTCCTTCTGGGCAACTTCGGCAGGGATTTGGTCTACGCTGACATACTCGACATTTGGGCAAGCCGCAACTTGCATTGCAGCGTTCCGTGCCAAGGTTTGGAACTCTGAATTAGCAGCCACTGACTCAGTTTGGGAACCCAGTTCTACTAAGACACCAACTCGACCGCCAGTGTGGATGTAGCTGTCTACTACACCTTGTGTGCCCTCTGCTATTGCAAAATTAACAAAGCGACGCACTTGGATATTTTCACCAAGAGTGGCAATACTTTGCTTGATGAATTCTTCTACAGTCCCACTTTCATTCTCAATATAGGGTTGAGCTAGCAAAGACTCAACACTATCAGCTGTCGCTGCTTGCTTTGCTAGGTTCTTAACTAAAGCTTTAAAAGCCTCGTTACGAGCAACAAAGTCTGTTTGACAGTTGACTTCTATGAGTACTCCCACTTGACCACTAGGCTGAATGTAAGTGTCTACCAGACCTTCTGCCGCAATGCGATCGCTTTTTTTGCCAGCTGAAACTAAGTTCTTTTTTCTTAGCCAGTCTATGGCTTCTTCTATGTTGCCATCATTCTCTATCAGCGCCTTTTTGCAGTCCATCATGCCGGCACCAGTTTTTTGGCGTAGCTCTTGGACGAGTTTTGCAGATATTTCCGCCATGTTGCCTCAATTCCTAACTTGACCTCGAGTTGTAATCGCTCACCTAATTTAGTACTGAGTGCTGAGTTTTGAGTGTTCAGTTATCAATTTTATTCTTCATTGACAAATCACAACTTACAACTTCAAAAATCAAGACTCAGCACTATTCAATTTGCTGAGTCTTTCTATCTTACTCAGCACGGGCTAAACGCCCCGCTATCCATGTACAGCACTCAGAACTCTTCACTCTTCACTCAGCACTATTCTTCTGTTTCCTCGTCGGGGATTACGGCATCAGTATATTCGGTTTCTTCGTAGTCATCGTCATACTCACTACCGTCGTAATCTTCGTAATCCTCTTCAGCTTCCAGCTGACCATGACGACCTTCATAAATGGCATCCGCCAATTTTCCGACTATCAGCTTAATTGATCTGATCGCATCGTCGTTTGCGGGGATGGGGATATCTACTACATCTGGGTCACAGTTTGTATCCAGCATGGACACAATGGGAATATTCAGCTTTTGGCATTCTTGAACTGCGTTATATTCCCGCCGTTGATCTACAATTACCACAATATCGGGCACTTTCCGCATTGTTTTAATGCCGCCCAAGTATTTCTGAAGCTTCGTCATTTCCCGACGTAGCATCGATGCTTCCTTTTTCGGCAATAAATCTAGTGCGCCAGTTTCTTCACGGCGTTCTAAATCTTTCAGGCGGTCTACCCGTGTTTTGATGGTTGCCCAGTTGGTCAACATTCCACCTAACCAGCGTTGGTTAATGTAGTGGGAACCACAACGGCTGGCTTCTTGGGCAATAATTCCAGCTGCTTGGCGCTTGGTGCCGACAAAAAGAAATTTCTTCCCTTGTTCTGCGTTTGATCGCATGTAGTTGTAAGCATTATCCATCAACTGGGCAGTTTGCACCAAGTCGATAATATGCACACCATTGCGGGAAGTATAAATGTAAGGAGACATTTTTGGGTTCCAACGCCGGGTCTGATGCCCAAAGTGAACCCCTGACTCCATCATTTGAGCCAATGAAACTACTGGCATATATTTTTCAACTCCGATTCGGGTTAAACCTCCATCCAAGTGTATTTCCCAACTGGGAAACACCCGAATTCTTAGATGTGCGAGATTAGTTAACCATACTAGGTTAGCATATTCCGAAGTGTTGTAGCTGGTTGACAGAGTGAGTGCGAGAAAATAGTGCTGTCCAATTGTTGAGTGGGCAGCACTATGATTGTAGTAATGAAAATCTTGCTGCTTTATGAGGTCTACTGGCGGTCTTCTTGATCCTTGGGTTTAGGTTTTTGTCGCCGTTGTTCTACCTGATCGTCGATAGTTTCTCTCATTTTGCGATCGGCAGCGTCCATCGCAGAATACTTAAAGCGGTTGATTATACCACTGAACAAGTTGCTAAAGAATCTTTCGATTTCCTGCATAATTTTATACCTCAATACTTAAAGGTAAATTCTTGACTCGACATTAGCCTTGGACTTCTAATGGAAGTGGGAAATGAAACGCTAATCTGTACTTGAAGTATCTGTTAGCCTATTAGCGTATTTAAGTACTTAAAGGACTGGCGGTTTATTTATCCTTTAAACAGTTTTGCTTGGGAATGACTGTATAAAACAATATTCTCAATCAAATCAGTATTGTTGAGACTTAAAAGATTGAAACGCTTTGGACGTTTATATTATTGTATTCTGTCTAAGGTAATAAATGTGGCAAGGACACAGGTAACAAATTGTTTCCTTGGCAAATTTGTGGGCAGGGGCCTGTATGTTACTCAATAGTATCAGGGTCTACATTGAGCGATCGCAACCTCGCCTTTAATTGTTCTATCTGCAATTCTGCCTGTTCTGCTCGTTGGCGTTCCTGTTCTGCTCGTTGGCGTTCCTGTTCTACCAGTTCTTCTGCCTGCTGTCTTGCTAAAACTTCCTTTCGTAAAGCCTGTGCCAGTTCATCAGGGATCAGTAATTTTTCGCCTGTATCCTCAGGGTAAAACCCAATTAGTCTTCCCTCAATCACCAAGCGTAGTTGTAACGGTTCACTACGTCCATCCTGTATAGGTTCGTAGATTTCTCCTCGCAGGCGATAGCCACGTAGCTGTTGTTCCACCCACTCGCCTTTAGGATCAAATAGCCAGTATTCCTTGACACCTAGCTGCTCATAGAGGGTCTTTTTGAATATTTCGTCTTGTCCCTTAGTCCCAAAGGATGTCATTTCAAAAATAACTGTGGGTACTTGACCCTCTTCCCAGATTTTATAATTGTCCCGACCGCCAGATGCAACATCAAAAATCACCATCACATCTGGGGCTACCCGCAACTTGGGAAAACCCTGTGCATAGTAAAGAAATTGATTTCCTAATACTGTTGCCTGACGATTTGCCAAATACTGTTTCAGGACTTCTAAGGTAGTTAGTAAGGCATAAAGGTGGTCGTAGGTTTCTGCCACTGGTTGACCATCAGCACTGGGGTAAAATATTTCTGATTCGACACTAACAGGTAAAGTAGCAGTCATGGTTGTAAAATCAGTGCTACGAGATTATTGTAGAACAACTCTAGTTCTTCCTAACTTGAGATGTGCAAGCTTTTCAAAATATAACTAGATAATTCACAAAATCCTTCCCCTTCGGCAGCAGTGGTAATGTAAGCAGGCTGATATTTCAACTGATTCAAATATTCCAGCACATTAGCTACGCCTACAGAAACAGGAAAATAACGCCGATCGAATAAACTTTCATCATTGGGGCTATCGCCAACAGTGACAATTTGTTCTAGTGAGTACTGGGGCAAATATTCACGCAATACCTGCAACAATCCCACAGCTTTATTTTGCCCTTGGGGTTTAATGTGACACTGCACGTTGCTATAGGTAAATCCCCAGCCCAGATGTTGACAGAGATGATCTAGGGTTTGTAGTTCATTTTGACGCAAACCAGCTACGTCAAAAGTCCAGTCGGTGAGGCGAAAGCGATTATCAGCAGATTCTTGGATTTGGGGAAATTTAGTTTGTAAATTCTCAAAAGTGGTAGCCAAGTGCTGACGATGTTGAACTAAATCGGGAATGGGTGTTAAGACTACTGGTTTCTGGTTCTCAGGTGGAAAGTACAAACCGCCATTTTCTGCGATCGCACCTGCCACTGGCATCAAGCTACTCAATCCACTCACCCAGCCAGCAGAACGTCCGGTGACAATCAGCACTTTAATGTCAGCTGCGGCTAAATCCTCTAAAGCTTGCAGTAGTGCGGGAGTAAATTTTCCTCGTCTAGTCAAGGTGCCATCCATATCTGTGGCTATCAGACGAATCTTGCTCAAGCAAGTAGATGAAATCTCAGACAGGTTAGGGAGGCTCAAATGTCTGGACATATACGATTTGTAAAAAGCTGTAAAAAATATCAATGATACAGCAAGATGGCATTGGTTTTTTGGGCATCCTAAACATCAGGAGTCAAGTTTTTCAGTTTCCAACCATGCCCACTTCGATGTTTCTTGCCCAATCCTCTGGGACAAAGACTAAAAAGGCATCCCACGAAGTGCCAGCAAGTAATCCTCAAATACCAACATTATTGTTGGTAACTTCTGGAGGACTGGCTTTAGTGGTGATTGCTTTGATTGTGTATAGTAAGCTCCAGATGAATCAGCTGGAGAAAAAACTCAAGTTTGAACAATTCCGGGCGCGAGAACTAGAGAAAAAGTTTAAGCTGGCGCTGGAAACAATTCGCAAAATGGAAACGAATCCCGATTTGGTGAACTCACGAGACTTTAACCTAGATTATCTGCGAATGCGGATGTCAGAGGAGGTGTTTCATTTTGCAATTCTTAATCAAGTGAAGATTCAGATCAAAGAAAAGATTTCTCAAGCCCTGCGTCCAAATCAAGCCCAACAAGGATCAGTTGGAATTGCTAATAGCGCTGGACGGCAAGTAGATGAAATTTTTGATGTAGAGTATGAAACTGGTAGTCCAGGGAACTCTGCGAAACGAGTGCTGTTTCGCATTCAAGTCCGCTTAATGAAGTTACCGACGCAAGCAACTTCTGCAACTATTAGTCAAATTATTGACTGTATAGAAACTTACTTAAGCCCCATAGAAGACGAAGATAGTTGGCAACCAATAATTCAAGGTCGGATTGCTACTATGCATTGGGATCAAAAGGCTAAACCTACGCCTTTACTGGTGCTGGAACAATCGAATGAAGGCGTAAATGTAACGTTCCGTACTAGTCGCCAACCAAATACCCCAACTCCGCCAAAGTCACCTGGAATTAAAAAATCGGGTTCTGCTAGATAATAAATTATGGCTGTCATTGGTCATTGGTCATTGGTTATTGGTCATTCCCGGATTTCTCACCAGATTTATCAAACCGAAGTGCAGAGGTCGTAGGGGCGGGTTAAGCGAGACATTCATGAATGATGGATCATATCTGTTAACCCGCCCCTACTGAAGAGTGAGAAATGCGGGTTATTGGTCATTGGTCATTCACAATTGGACTTTGGACAAAGGACAAATGACTAAAATCATGACTGAATAGCTGCATTTGGGGAATTACGGGTTAAAAGACCATCTTCCATTTCTACGATGCGATCGGCTATGTCTAAAATGCGGTTGTCGTGTGTCACTAATAAGATAGTCGTTCCCTGATTTTTGGCTAGACTCTGCATTATTTCCACGACATCGCGTCCTGATTGTTTGTCTAATGCGGCTGTTGGTTCGTCTGCTAGCACTAGGGGGGGACGATTCACTAGGGCGCGAGCGATCGCAATTCTTTGTTTTTGTCCACCAGAAAGATTGTCTGGGTAGTAATCAACTCGTTCTTCTAGACCCACAGACCCTAGCATGGCTTTTGATTTAGCCACTGCTTCTGTTTGAGAAATATTATCGTTCAATTCTACCGCCATTTGCACATTTTGCTTTGCTGTCAAGAACCCTAGCAAATTGTGAGCTTGGAAAATATAACCAATGTTGCGTCGCATCTGCACCAGTTTGTTTTGACTGACGCCAACGAGTTCTTCACCTAAAAATTTTAAGCTCCCCTCTTGTACAGACCGCAAACCACCAATTAAGCTCAGTAATGTTGTTTTGCCCGAACCTGATGGCCCGGTCATAATTACAATTTCACCCGGATAAATTTCTAGGTTGATGTCAAATAATATCTGTTTTCTCAGTGCGCCTTTGCCATAGTAGTGATTGAGGTTTTTAATGGCAATTACAGGTTCTTGTTTCATCATAATTTTGTTAGCTATAGGTTAGCATTTTTGAGATGTAATTTTAGTGTCTGTCAAAAAATGATTTTTATTAATTAAAATATATCTGCTGGATCGGCAGAACTTAATTTTCTAACTGCGATTGCACCAGAAATAATGCACATTAGCATAGTCAAGATCAATACCATTACCGCTCGGTCAAAACTCATAAAAACTGGTAAAAGTGTTGCAGATCTGGCGCTGTTATACATAAATAAAGCAAAAACTATTCCAGGAAAATATCCTAAAACTGCTAATAGCAAAGCTTCTTGAAGGATAACTGTCAATAAATAGTTTTGTGTATAACCTATTGCTTTGAGAGTGGCGTACTCAGCTAAGTGGTCTGCAACTTCTGTGTAAAGAATTTGATAAACAATCACAGTCCCGACAATAAAACCCATGACAGTACCTAATGTGAAAATAAACCCAATAGCTGTACTATTCGCCCAGTAATTACGCTCAAAAGCAATAAATTCTTGTTTAGTTAAAACATTTACTTCATTAGGTAAATACTTTCGTAATTCTTGAGCAACAACGTTAGCATCTGCTCCCGGTTTTAATCTAATTAGCCCAATATCAATTAATCCTTTTTGACGATTGTTAAATATCCGCAGAAAGTTAATATCACTCGTAATTAAATTCCCATCTGCGCCAAATGATGCGCCTAATGTAAATAGTCCTTCTACTTTAACTCGCCGCCTCCGCACTTCTGCTGTTACAGTCTTTCCTTGATCGTAATTGGCAGCAATTGGCCCATACTCTACCCTAGAAGAACGGTCAAATAAAACTACATCAGGTAGTTTAAGTTTATCTAAATTTTCCTGAACTCCAGGTAAGTTAACTAGATTAGTTTCTGGGTTCATTCCAAATATTAGGATGCTACGAGGACGACCTGTTACAGGATTTTTCCAAATTGTAAAGTCTAAATATATCGGATGTACTGATTGAACTGCGGGTAACTCTAAAGCTTTATATAACCGTCGTTGAGAGAAGCTTCTCATCGCCAATATAGCGTTAGATTGACTGTTAATTAAAACAATATCACCTTGCAAGCTGTTATGGAATCGAACGTTACTATAATACAGAGCATCCCGGAAGCCGAGTTGCATAAACATTAAAATATCAGCAAAAGCAATTCCTGCTAAAGCCACAGCTAGACGAGTTTTTTCTCTTGTCAGTTGTAGCCACGACAGAGGGATTTTTTGATTCATTTTATAGGCATCCAAGCACAGTTAAGATAATTCGTAATTCGTAATTAAGAACATTTTCAATCCAAAATATCAAATCGTAAATTGGTATTGCTGCTCGCCTATAACTTAATTAGTTATTAATTTCAACAACAACTTTGGCGTAAGTTAAACCAGAAACTTTCTGGCTATCTTCTGGAGACAAAGCAATTTTAACTTCTACAACTCTGGCATCCACATCTGCTGCTGGATCTGTATTCAGCACATCTTTTTTACCAATTTTTCTGCCGATTTCTGTGACAGTTCCTTTTAATTCACCGCTAAATGCCCCATTGTCGCTGGTGATAGCGGCGTTTTGACCAAGACGTACTTTACCAATGCTGTCTTCGGCAACTTCAGCAATTACAAACATTTGGTTGGTTTGTCCAATTTCAGCAATACCATTTGCGCCAATCGCTTCACCCGATTTGGTGTAAACCTTTAAAATCTCTCCAGCGATTGGTGATTGAACGTAGCTCAATTTCAGTTCTGCTTCGGCTTTTCTGACATTTGCGATCGCATTGCTAACTTGAGCTTGCACTACTTGCACATCGGTAGGACTAACATCTAAAATTCTGCTCAGTTTGGCTTTTTCTTCATCGATTTGTCTTTGCAAAGTTGCTAAAGTTTTGTCACGGTTAACTTTGGCTTCGATGAGTTGCTGTTGCAAAGTTGCTAAATTTTGGATTTGATTCGCTCTAGCCTCAGCAAGTTGCTGTCGTATAGTTGCCAATGTTTGCTTGAGGGTAGCTTGGCTTTCTGCTACCTGTTGATTAGAAGTTATTGCACTCAAGCGTCTACTATCCCGCTCTTGCTGAGAAATTGCACCTTCTTTATATAAAAAATCATAGCGTCCAGCATCGACTTGGGCATTGCGCTGTTGGGCTTTAATACGTATAAGTGTTGCTCTGAGAGCTTCTCTTTGCCCACTGAGTTCAGCTTCTAGGCGATTTACTGTTGCTTGTTGGACAAGTTTATCTCCACTTAACTGGGCTGCAATCCGAGCGATCGTTGCTTGTTGACCATCCCTTTCTCCAAGTAACTGCGCTTGTAGACGAGCAATAACTGCTCTTTGAGCTTGAATATCTCTTGGAGATCCAGCCCTAACTTGCGCTAAATTCGCCCGAGCTTCTTGCACTTTCGCTTTTGCCTCTTGTAGTCCGGCTATTTGGGTATCGCGGTTGTCCAAAATTGCTACAATTTGACCTTGTTTTACCTTTTCACCCTCTCTCACCAAAAGTTGCTGAATTCGTGACGATGGCGCTAATCCTGATGATGGGGCGGACAATTTAACAACTTCGCCTCGCGGTTCCAAACGCCCTACAGCACTAATGCTATTGGTAGATGGCATTACGGGTGCAGATGTAGTTAGTTTTCTCAGCTGCTCGATTTTAGCTGTGCCTAGTATGCCAGCGGCAATTACTACTGGTACAGCTACAGCAATACCCCACCAAATCTTCGGTTGTTCACTATTAAGTGTCTGCTCACTTGGCTTTGGCTTTTCAGTCACCCTTGACATAGTATGTTGCCCATTTACCTGAATTGTGCTGATGGAAGTAAAAATAAAAGGGTTTTTAATCAACAGCCAGTCCTGTTAGGACAAGCAACGGTGGTTTAAAGCTGGGTATGGTTTAAAAATCCATTGTGTGATGAACGCTCAACACTATGGCTTTGCAAAATGGTGTTTATTTGTATGCAGTACACTTTGACCTCTTTCTAAATCTTTCTCCTAAAAGGAGAGAGACTTTGAATTTTCCCCCTTTCTGTGTCGGCAAGGGTGTTAGGGCTTAGGTCTGTATTGAAACCCAGAAGTGCTATAGTAGCTGGCTATTCAATAAGGGAACTCCAAGAAATAAACTATCCAATATTGTGGAGTGGGCATCTTGCCCGCTCTATGCACTGGGCTATCGTGTCGCCCACCCCACAAGAGTTAATTGGATATTTTTTATTTAGAAGTCCCTAATTCTGAGTATTATTGAGACATGAGTGCAATGGAAGTTAGCAGAATTCACAAGCAGTATGAATCTAGAGTAGAGACGCGACATATCGCGTCTCTACAAAAAATCCTAAATTGGTATGATGCGGTACTTTACTGCTACATTCACTACGGCTATAGTTAGTTACAAAATTGAAAAGAAACATCAAAATAGACTGTTGCCTTTGTTGGATACAATCTTGCTACAAAAGTTAGTCTTCCTTAAGTGAATCAACGATTAACTAACTAAAAAATATCTGTCAACTTGAGCATTTTTAACATTAGAGTTTCCTTAACTTTCTGATCAATGAGTTAGCTGTCTCTAGTTGCTTGCACCTCCCAAGACAACAAACCATTTTGTGATATTTGCTTCAAAGACCTTACTACTCTCCCTGCTGCTGTTTTGGGACTCCATTAAACTCTCGTTGAATGAATTCTACATTTATCCGTTACCTGAAAACGTAACAGAGCCTACAGATGAGGGAGATGAGGGAGATGGGGGAGATGAGGGAGATGAGGGAGATGGGGGAGATGGGGGAGATGGGGGGATGAGGGGATGAT
This sequence comes from Nostoc sp., assembly GCF_036917155.1. Taxonomy (GTDB): domain Bacteria; phylum Cyanobacteriota; class Cyanobacteriia; order Cyanobacteriales; family Nostocaceae; genus Nostoc. The sequence continues at coordinate 116,941 of NZ_JBALDZ010000020.1, forward strand.
TAAGTTGGGAGATCGAATAAAACTGTGGTCATATAATTTTCTGCCCAAGCTGGGCCAAAGGCTTTTTCTAGTACGCGGCGGGTTTTATCGTTTTGCTGCTGTTTGGTGCAATAGTTGTGTTGTCCAGCGATATTTTGGGTGACTTGTTCAACTGAAACGGGACGTGAGGCGATCGCTTGGGTGCAATGAATGTCTAAAAATTCTCGCACCCGCGAGAGAAACATTGCTTCTTCTTCTGGGGAACTAGGGCGTACAAAGATACAAAAATCCGAAAAGATATTTCCCCATTCAGGTAATTCACGGGGTTGGGAAAAGTTAATTACTGTTAGCTGTGTCAGTGCAGAAGTATAAGATTCTGGTAAGGTGCGCTCTACTTGAATTGGAGAAAGGTCTGCGATCGCAGCACTAATTTGACCTCTACCCCCAACTAAATCGCAACCAAACATCGGCAGGTTGTATTCTGGACGGGGAAACATGACGCAGTGCAAAATATCCAGCATATTGCCGATTTTTGCCAGTTCCAAGTGCATTTTCCGAAACTGGGGCGTTTGATAGCAACGGTTTTCAATTGTCAGTTTTTCGCCTTCTAATCTACCTTCCACATACCCCAACTCATTAGGTAAATGGTAGGGGGATAAATCCAGGTGGTGATGCCAAGCTGCCTCAATACAATCAGCTAGCTGACGAATTAGGGGATGTTGTTGCTCACGCAGCGAGGGCATAGAAGTAAATGACATAGGCTAGTTGGGAATGCGATCTAATGGCCAGTCTACAACCAGTCGTGCCATACCTGTTGTGGTCTGCAATATAAGCAAACACTTGACATTGGTCATTGGTCATTGGTCATTGGTCATTAGTCATTGGTCATTAACTTTGGACAAGGGACTATTGCCAGAAATCTGTGACATCGTATCCTAATTCTCCTAGCATCTGCCGCAGTAGGGGTAAACTGAGTCCAATTACATTGCTGTGACAGCCTGCAATTTTTTCTACGAAGAAACTACCAAAACCCTCAATGGCAAAGGCACCGGCACACTTGAGGGGTTCACCTGTGGCAACATAAGCTTCGATGGCGCGATCGCTCATTTGAGCAAAGTAAACTCTTGTAACTTGAGACTTGACTAAAGTACGATTTTGGTCATGGTCAATTAAGGCATGACCTGTGTACAAATCACCAAAGTTACCTTGCATTATCTGCCAACGAGCGATCGCTTTAGAGGTATCTGCTGGTTTGCCGTAAATTTCACCATTCATGGACAAAACGGAATCACAACCCATAATCAAAGCTGATTCAAATTGTGGAGCTACAGTTTCCGCCTTGTACTGGGCAAGAGTTTTGACCAATTCTGCTGGTTCACTTAATTCAATTTGCGACTCATCAAAGTCACTAGGTCGAACTATCGGTTCAATACCAACAGTTTGCAGCAAGCGGCGTCGGGCTGGGGAAGCTGAAGCAAGTACAAAAGGTGGAATTTTCATGATATTTTTGACAAATTTGTTAATTGGGCATTGGGCATTGGGCATTATCTTTATTTTTGATATTTCGTGTTCCCTATTCCCTACTCCCGATTCCCCAATTAATAAACAGAAAAAGAATTAACAACCTCATCAATCATCCGTTTAACTTTCTGCCAGCGTTTTTCAGGAATTGAGGCGTTGAGGGTAAAAAGTTTACCACGACTCACAGCAACACTGGCGATGTTGTGACGTTCCTGTTGATTGGGGAGTTTAACCTGATACTCCAAAAGGTAGTATGTTTTACCGTCTACTTCTCGCTGCGCGGCATTGACTAATTCAGCCGAACGACCAGAGTCAGGAGGCGCGAGAGCTGCTTTTCCTAATTTGTATCCTACTTCTGTTGGGGTTCCTAATTCTGATAAGGTTTTGCCTTCTGGAACTGGGCTAATTACAACCGAAACGTTTTCAGAAACCTCAATCAAATCGTGGAAAACCACATCTGGCCCATTAGCAACTTTAACTGGCAGCCAACCGTTAGGATATAAAAACTGATAGCCATCACTAGTGTCTACAAAGCTTTTGAGTCCAGACGCAGCTGCCACATCAGAATTACTCAGACTGAAGCTCAACACCAATAGCAAAATTAATACAATTCGTTTCCACATTTCTACAGATTCCTTTGGGCTGGAGATAACACAAGGCTTGCATCATTTCTCGTCTTTATTCTCCCACCAAGCGGGACGCTTCGGATAATGCATTAGATGATGAAGTATAAATGCTTATGTTCCCTAACGCCTAATTATAAAAAAGAGAGGCAGATAATTCTACCTCTCCTATACAGGAATAGACAAATTAATTGAACTATCCCATGATTAATTCCAACTAACTAGACTTAGTATTTGTTAGGTTTGTGAACAAGGAAGCTAAGAATTTGGCACTGCTTGATGTTGTCAAAACCTACAACACGGATATAGCTGGTGTTGAATTGAGAACGGCATCCTTGAACTTCGCTCAATACTTCTTGAGTAGATCTAGCATTAAACAAAGGCAACTTCCACAGTGTCCAATATAATTCTGTTGGCTCAGAAGTTTCGTTAAATTCAATCGCTGGAATGTAACCTTGATTCAAAATGTACTGGATCTGCTTGGCAATTTGAGCGTCAGACAGAGGAGGAAGATAAGAAAGGGTTTCGTAACGACGCTCTTTTGGTAAAGTTTGCATAGCTTTTGATAATGGGTTGCGATTTTTACTACTGGGTTGACCGAACTAACTGGATAAGTTATCCAAATTCTGATCTGAAATTGCTTGCTGTTCTGGTTGGAGACTGGGGTTAGATGTGTCTATTTGTGTGATGCGTTCTAAATGCTGGCGACGCTGTTCCATGTTGGCTTGCTGAATGCCAGTGTGAACCATTTCCGGTAAAAATTCCATAACTTCTTGGGCAATGTGTTCTCTGACAGTCATGATTCGCAATGCCAAATCTGGCTTTTCTCGAAACAGTTGCTCAATGTATGACTCACCATCCTGAATTTTGCCAGCAGAAAAGTTATGCAGCCAAAGTTCTAATGGAGGATTAGTTTCGCCCAGCTGTGCCAATACTGTCCTTAGAGCCTGATAAGTCAGATAGCTTTGGAGAGTTTTGGCTGTGTCCTTCGCAATTTGCTTAAGATTCATGCTTGACCCCAGCCGTCAATAGTTATGAGTTATGAGTTATGAGTTATGAGTTATGAATTAATGCAAATCCTAACTCTTAACAGACGCGATGAATCGCGTCTCTACACTCTTGTACAGACGCGATTCATCGCGTCTCTACTTCTTAACTCCTAACTTTTGATCAGACGGTATCCATTGCTTCAAACTCGAACTTGATTTCTTTCCATAGTTCGCAAGCAACAGCCAGTTCAGGAGACCACTTGGCAGCTTCGCGGATGATATCGTTACCTTCACGAGCCAAGTTGCGACCTTCGTTACGTGCTTGAATAACGGCTTCCAAGGCGACGCGGTTAGCGGTTGCACCAGGAGCGTTACCCCAAGGGTGTCCTAGAGTACCACCACCGAATTGTAGTACGGAGTCATCACCAAAGATTTCTACTAGCGCAGGCATGTGCCATACGTGGATACCACCAGAAGCAACTGCCATTACGCCAGGTAGAGAAGCCCAGTCTTGGGTAAAGTAAATACCACGAGACTTATCTTGCTCAATGTAGTTTTCACGCAACAGGTCAACGAAGCCCATTGTGATGCCGCGTTCACCTTCCAACTTACCAACTACTGTACCGGTGTGGATGTGATCGCCACCAGACAAACGTAGGGCTTTAGCCAATACACGGAAGTGGATACCGTGGTTTTTTTGACGGTCAATTACAGCGTGCATAGCACGGTGAATGTGCAGCAAGATACCGTTGTCGCGGCACCAACGAGCCAATGTAGTGTTGGCGGTGAAACCTGCGGTCAGGTAGTCATGCATGATGATGGGCTGCTTGAGTTCTTTAGCATACTCAGCCCGTTGCAACATTTGCTCACAAGTTGGGGCGGTGACGTTCAGGTAGTGACCTTTGATTTCACCGGTTTCAGCTTGAGCTTTCGCAATAGCTTCAGAAACGAACAAGAAGCGATCGCGCCATCTTTGGAATGGTGCAGAGTTGATGTTTTCGTCGTCTTTGGTGAAGTCCAAACCACCGCGCAAGCACTCGTATACAGCGCGTCCGTAGTTCTTCGCGGAAAGACCCAATTTGGGCTTAATGGTACAACCTAGTAAAGGACGACCGTATTTGTTTAACTTGTCGCGCTCAACTTGGATACCGTGAGGAGGCCCTTGGAAGGTCTTGATGTAAGCTACTGGAAAGCGGATGTCTTCTAGACGCAATGCCCGCAGAGCTTTGAAACCAAATACGTTACCGACAATTGAGGTCAATACGTTGGTTACAGAACCTTCTTCAAACAAGTCTAAAGGATAGGCAACGTAGGCAATATATTGGTTGTCTTCGCCGGGAACTGGTTCGATGTCATAGCAACGACCTTTGTAGCGATCGAGGTCGGTGAGCAAATCTGTCCACACAGTTGTCCAGGTACCTGTGGAAGATTCAGCCGCTACAGCCGCACCTGCTTCTTCGGGAGGAACACCAGGCTGAGGTGTCATACGGAACGCAGCTAGAAGATCGGTATCTTTTGGTGTGTAATCTGGTGTGTAATAAGTTAATCTGTAATCTTGAACCCCGGCTTTATACCCAGATTTGCTCTGAGTCTTCGTTTGAGCGTAAGACATAATTTTATCCTTCCCTGAAATCACTCTTGTTAATCATCAAACCACGTTTTGTGCAACTTCCTCTCAACCTGCTCTTGCCCCCCTTGAGCGAAGGGAAGATCGGGAAAAATTTTTGTTAGGAGTTTTCTTTGGCAGAGGTTAGCAGTTTTTTTGCGGCGGACACTTTGGTAGCGGTGGTAGCCCTCCTCACCAGTGTTCTCCCCTTCTAGGAGTACACGACCTAGCGCTTCTACTGTTCCCTCTTGCTAAAAATCAAAATTCTTTTTTACCTCTTCTTCGCACCCGACTAAACCTTCTCAATTTCACCAAAACTTCCGCGTTTTGCGGTCAGCATTTAGATAATTCCCCCATAAACTGGGATACTCAGGGGATTGGGCTGGCTGGCACACATTCCCGCCTTTACACTCCCTATATCTTGACCCTTGATGGAAAAGATACCAGAAAAGAATTTACTTGACAGAGATTTAGCAAAGTGATGAACCAAAGATAAAAGAATTACACACCACGTAATTTGTAACTTGTTTCACAATATATCAAGAATTCGATAAGTTATTCTTTGAAAGTTTTTAACTTATCTATTTAATTTTGTTATTACATAAAGATTTAAACATTTTGTTACAAATGCTTTACAAAGTGTCATCAATAGTATTTGGGGACTGGGGACTGGGGACTGGGGACTGGGGACTGGGGACTGGGGACTGGGAAATAAATATTTAGGAATACTTTCTTATTACCCAATACCCAATACCCAATACCCAATACCCAATACCCAATACCCAATACCCAATCCCCAATACCCAATCCCCAATCCCCAATACCCAATACCCAATCCCCAATCCCCAATCCCCAATGCCCAATCCCCAATCCCCAATGTTTAAAAAATCCCAGCTAGGGGAACACTGGAATTAACCCAAAACCAGTTTAGATAACGGCTATGGGTACTGTCTCCAAAGGGAATGTCACCGTGATATTGTTTTGCAAGCGTACTAGTTTATTGATTACTTCTATCCTGCTGGGGTTGATAGCTTTACCAAGTATGGGATGGGCACAAAAAACCCCTGACGTTAATTCATCTGATGTAGCCCCCGCTTACCCACCTTCTGCACCGCCTCCGCGAGTGGAACCCTTACCCGATGAGCGAGGAGTGCAAGAACATTCACCAGAAACAGATTATCGTGTCGGTAACTTACTGCAAGATATTACAGGTAATCTTTGGGTAGGTTCTTGGCGCGGACTATCGCGGATTGATCCTAAAACTGGCAAGATTATTTCTCGTGTTAGCTTACCAAACGTTGCTATTGGTGCTTTAGCCCAAGATAAAGTAGGACGTTTGTGGGTGGGAAGTTATGAAGGATTAATCCGAGTAGACCCCCACACTAGCGAAATCACCGCGCAGAATTTATTTTTGCCTTCTAAACGCGTGTTGTCACTGTTACTTGATAAGCGGGGTTATTTGTGGACTGGAACTGATAGCGGTTTAGCTCTAATTAGTCCCGACCAAGGCTTGATTATGACAACATTAAAAAATCTGCCTGGTGTCAGCGCCAACGCCCTGACTTTAGATGCTGAAGGTCAATTGTGGGTTGGTACCCTTGACGGATTGGTGCGGGTAAATACTGCTAGTGCTGCGATTATGAAGCGGATAACCGATTTACCAGGGACGACTGTACAAGCTTTGGCCATTAGTCCAGAAGGATTAATTTGGGCGGGAATGCCAAATAATTTACTAGTTATTAACCCAAAAACTGGCGCAGTGTTGCGGTCTGTAACTCGCTTACGTGGGCGTGACGTGAAAGCGGTACGTTTTGCTAAAGATGGTAGTGTCTGGGTTGGTACTAGTAATGGTTTGTTACGATTAAATCCAAATACAGGAGCTGTGTTAGACGCAGAAGTTGCTGGACTTCCTTCTAGTCGGGTTCTTACCCTTGCACCTGACATCGCTAATAAATTATGGATAGGCACTAGTGAAGGTCTAGCTTGGTTAATGCCCAAAACGAACAGTGCAAAACCCCATATTGCTTTCAGTCGCGCTGTTAAATGAAAAGTTAGGAGTTAGGAGTTAGAAGTTATAAGTTAAAGAATTTTTTAAATTCAAAACTCCTCACTCCTCACTCTTAACTCCTAACTCCTAACTCCTAACTCCCCACCTAGAAAAATGGCAATCACTACCCAGCAATTAATTCAATGGAAACAACAAGGACGTTCAATTGTGGCGTTGACCGCCTGGGATTATGCGATCGCTCAACTCCTCGATGCAGCTGGTGTAGACTTAATCCTTGTGGGTGACTCTATGGCAGTAGTTCTAGGGTATGAAACAACATTGCCCATAACTTTGGATGAAATCATATATCACGCCAAATCTGTGCGCCGTGGGGTGAAACGGGCATTAGTAGTTGTAGATTTACCATTTTTGACGTATCAAGAAAGTCTCCAACAAGCGATGCACTCAGCTGGGCGGGTGCTGAAGGAAACGGGCGCTCAAGCGGTAAAGTTAGAAGGTGGCTATCCAGCAATGGCCGAAACTGTGGCTCGTCTAGTACAAGCTGGAATTCCAGTTATGGGTCATGTGGGTTTGACACCGCAATCAATACATCAACTGGGTTTGCGACAACAAGGAAAGACGCAAGAAGCCAGTGAGAGAATTTTACAAGAAGCGATCGCTCTCGAACAAGCGGGTGTATTTTCCCTCGTGTTAGAGCATATACCCGCAGATTTGGCAATGCAGATTTCCCAAAAATTGAGTATTCCCACAATTGGTATCGGTGCGGGAATTCACTGCGATGGACAAGTTTTAGTTACCTCAGATGTCCTTGGACTGGCAGAAAAGCATCCACCATTCGCCAAAGTTTACACGAATTTGCGCGAGACGATTACCAAAGCTGTGCAAGATTATGCCGCAGAAGTGCGAGAGCGCAAGTTTCCTTGACTTCATCATTAACTATGGCTGAAACTGAAGCAACAAATTTCTTAAGAGTTCTACTTCAACAAGATGCAGAGCAAGTACAAACTTGGTTGAGAATGGTTTGGGCAGAGCAACAGCAAGTACCAGAAAAATTTAACTGGCTTGGTTTGGCTGAAGTCTCTACTTTCAGAGCGCAAGAATTAGCCAATGAAGAATCTAATGAATCTCATTCAGAAAGCCTTGCTTGGGTAGAGATAGCAACTTCAGTTTACGAATTTTTAGCTGAAAATAATCCTAGTTTTTCTGAGCGATATCTAGATTCTTTAATGGGATTAAGAGCTTACATGATCCTAAAATTTGGTGCTATTCCAGAAAATCCAGTTCTCGATATATATCTGATTATTAATTGGTTTTTCGATAATTTACATATTTCCTACCAAGAAGCATTAATTAAAGCAGCAGACTGGAGAGAAGCTTTAGCAGCCAAGAATCCAGAAGAAACTCAAAAAAAGTTTGATAGCGAACTGGAAGATTTCAGAAAACTAAGGTTGATTAAGAATCGTTTATCAATCATTAAATATTTATCTAAGAGTAAAGATTTTCTTCTGAACGAGGAACTCAATATTTGGATTTCACTTTGAGAGAAATTGCCCTGAGTCATACTGATTAAGTATTTTTAAATCCTTTAATGTAGTACCGCAACCTAAATCATTAAATCAACAATAACTACTAAAGAAAAGTTAAATAAAGGGCTAATCGAGAACATAAAAAACCCCGACTTGATAGCCGAGGTAGATGGGAGAAGTCCAAATGTCGATGGGATATTGCAATACCGAAGTCTGTTTTTCTTATCTAACACCCAATGCAACCAAAACTAGATAGGTAATAGACAAGGTGCAATTTTAGCTATGCAGCTTACTTTGGGGCTTTGCTAAGTTATGTAAATAAATATAACAATAATCTTACAAATAGTCAACTAGACTTGACAAACAAAAACTGATAGCTTTCATAAGAAATACTTATCAAAGCAGTACATCGGCAAATGAAACAGGTTACTGGGTAAGATAGTGGGATGAAAACGAGAACCGATCTTTTGGGGAGTAGAAAAACTAAGGAATTAGCTGCACAATTCAGGGTAGGTGGAATTAAGCCAGAGATTTGAGAAGCTAGCTACTAGATCACCAAAGTCTTTACAATTCCCTTGTTGACTCAAAAAGTATTTCTCGACCTATGACGAATCAAGCTCCTATCCCAGTTATTGTCAACGGTGCTGCTGGTAAAATGGGCCGTGAGGTAATTAAGGCGGTGGCGCAAGCGCCTGACTTAAATCTAGTGGGTGCAATTGACCACAGTTTGGAACATCAAGATAAAGACGCTGGAGAATTGGCAGGTTTAAGCGAACCCCTAGAAGTGCCAATTACCAATCAATTAGAACCGATGTTGGGATATGTGGCTGGTGACAGACAGTCTCCTCCAGGGGTGATTGTAGACTTTACCCATCCCGATTCAGTTTATGACAATATTCGCAGTGCGATCGCTTACGGTATTCGTCCTGTAGTTGGCACCACTGGGTTAAGTCCAAAACAAATTCAAGACTTGGCAGACTTTGCCGACAAAGCTAGCACTGGTTGTCTAATTATTCCTAATTTTTCCATTGGCATGGTGTTATTGCAACAAGCTGCGATCGCAGCCTCGAAATATTTTGACCATGTGGAAATTATCGAACTGCATCACAACCAAAAAGCTGATGCACCGAGTGGTACTGCCATTCAAACGGCACAATTATTAGGAGAATTGGGTAAAACTTTTAACCCTGCTCTTGTAGAAGAAACGGAGAAGTTACCAGGAGCGAGGGGTAGTATAGCAGAAGAAGGAATTAGAATTCATAGCGTCCGCTTGCCAGGATTGATTGCCCACCAAGAAGTTATTTTTGGCGCAGCAGGACAGATTTATACTTTACGACATGATACGAGCGATCGCGCTTGTTATATGCCAGGTGTGCTACTAGCGATTCGCAAAGTCTTAGCGCTAAAGTCGTTAGTATATGGATTAGAAAAAATACTTTAAACACACTCTCAGCACTCATGTTAGTACCACTGACTCGCCAGAAATTTGAACAAGTTGTCCCCCTAATTGCCACTGGTTTGCAGTACAAGTACTACTGGGGAAAATTCTCAAATTTTTTGCAACGGCTGTTAATTTCTGTAGTTGCCGTAGTTGTCATTTTACTTGTAACAGTCGTTTTCAAGCTTGAGTTTGCTTCAATAGTATTTGTGCTAGGGGTAGTTAGCGCTTTTTTTTGGCTGTGGTATCCAGTGTTTCAAGCAAGTATGCGGAATTTGCAATGCCGCCGTTATAAATACGGCGGCTTTTTCCGTGGTCGAGTCCTAGATTGGTGGATTACAGACCAGTTAGTAGGTAAACAAGAAACAGTCAACAACAAAGGCGAATTGGTGATTGTAGAAAATCGGGAAAAACAGATAAATTTAGAGATCGGTGATGACACAGGATTTACTATTGAATTTGTAGCACCATTACGTCCTGCTCACAAAATTATTACTCGTGGTCAAATTGCAGAAATGGTAGTAATGTCAAATCGCTCAGATTTGAGCAGTATTGAAGAATTTAGCGATATATACTTTCCTAATCGTGACCTATGGGTTAGCGATTATCCTTATCTGCGGCGGGATTTCTTTAACGAAATCGGTCGCCGCTTGCGTGAAGACCAAGAACAAAAGCCGCGTCGGCGGCGTCGCAGAGTAGAAGATTGATTCAAAAAGACGCAAGGTACAGACCTACATTAATTACGAGCCTGACCTGTACCTCTTGCCTTCTTGCTAACGAGAACATCCAACTTTGATGAGTTTCCCTTGCAAACGATAATTTACTGTCCCACAAATAAAACCTGCCGACTTAGGTTCTACATAAGACTGCGTTGGCGGATTTTGTTTATCTAGTCGCGATTTCCAATCTCCAGATATTTTGTCTAGAGTAGGATACTTTCTTAAAAACTGTGAGTCTGCAACAATATCATGAGGCCCCTTAACATTTATTTTAGAACTATTGATATAGATATTATAATCATAAATAACATTTCTGTTTTTAGTATTGATATTAATATCCTTCCCAGGAAAAGCATAGAGAATGTTATTTAAAATTCTGACATCAGATGAAGTATGAGCAAATATTTGCCCACCTTTAATTTCTGGACTCTGATTATTTAAAACAGCTGTATTATTTACAATATCAACATGATCGCTTAAAAATGCATGAATACCCGATCCACCATTATTAAATGCAAGATTATTTTTAACTAAGGTACGTCCTTTATATGCACCTAATTTGGAGTCGTTGTCATTTCTTGTACTATCGATAATAATGCCATTACCGTCTGTAATCTTTCCAACTGCAATCCAAGGGATGTACATACGGTTGTTATAAGTCTTGTTGTTGGTAACAAACATCTTGTATCCCCGGTTGTTGTCAAAATTCCAATTGCTTAACATTGAAATTCCACTGCAACCATAAACACTGTACCAAGCATTATTGAACACCACGTTATTATCTACTGTCACATAATCCGATTGAATCACTGAAATACCTGCTCCTCCACAGTCATGCACTTTGTTGTTTAGAATACGGATATGATGAACATGACCACTAGTTCGTCCGTCAACGTTAATACAGTTTCCACTTGTCAGCGGGTTTAGTTTGTTAGTTTTCTCACTCATCGCATAATCAAGGGTTATGTTGGCATTGTTTCCTATGACCTCCAGCCCATTGATCTCGATATATGAAGCTCCACTTGAAATTAGGATAGCATTCCATGTGTTATGCCGAATTTTTGGGAAATGTCCAGGATATGCTTTATATCTAATCCAGGCATTTGCAGTTCCAGAACGTTTAATATTTACTACACTCCCATCTTTGGGTGAATTTGTGTATACTCCGTTCATAATCAAGACTGTATCGCCAGGGTTGGTAAGGTCTGCGGCCCTTTGAATTCTTCTAAAGGCTGATGAAGTCGAGAGTCCGCTATTTTTGTCGCTTCCATTACCACTAACATAGTATGTTTTCGGTGTTGAATTAGTGCTGATTAGCTCGCGACTGGATAAGCTCATTGCCTTGTTAGGAGATACCTGACGGACGGTTTCACCTAAAAATACTTTTATCCTTTCTGCGTTAACCAAAAGAACTAATACTACAGGAATTGCCAGATATGCGCTTAAACTGAAACCTCGAATTCCCACAAGAAAAGGCTCCTTTCTTGGCACTACTTAATAAAAATATCAGGATATTCAGTAATTTTGAATACTCTTTTGGATACAAAATAGAATAGAGTCAACTTTCCTAGCTCCCTCGATTTCCATCTTGTCCATAGGCTTGCCAAGCCAAGTCTACCAATCCATCAACGATCGCAGCTGCTACAACTGCATTACCTTTGCGACTGTCAATTGTAATATGAGGTACTAGAGAGTCTTGTAAGCGCTCCTTGGCTTCATCAACATTTGCAAATCCCACTGGAGTCGCAATTATTAAAGCAGGTCTAATTTCCTCAGCCTCAATTAAATCCACCAGTGCTGTCAATGCCGTTTGCGCTTGACCCACCACAAAAATACCCTCTGGATAACGCTTTGCTAAAGTTTCTATTCCCCATGCTGCGCGAGTTTTTTCTTTTTGGGGACGTGTTAGAGCTTCCATACTGCAATACAGCGGATTAGCAAAGGTGTTTTGAATATCATAGGCAATACCTACTTGTACCATCGGCACATCGACCACAATCGTGGTACGTGCGGCTAGTGCTGCTGCTCCAGCTTGCAAGGCACGCTCAGAGAAACGAATCAAAGACTTATACTCAAAGTCAGCCGTGGCATAGATTACCCGACGCACAATCTCATACTCTGCGGGTGAAAAGACATGATTGCCAATTTCACTATCAATGATTGCTAAACTTTGAGCATCAGTTACGTGCCATTCCATTTTTGTTGAGCTTCTCAAATATTAGCTTTCAGCTTATCAGCTTCAGAGAGTTAAGAGTTAGGAGTTAGGAGTTATAAGTTAATTAAACTACTCACTCCTAACTACTCACTCATAACTCATTACTGGAAGAAGACCGACTGAAAATAGGAGATAGGTAGGCAACTAAGACGCCAATGAGAAACCCGGAGATATTGCGAGTTAGAGGTACCCAGTCACTTGTACGTGTCACCACTGGCCCAATGCCAAAGGCAATAAACAAGATTCCCCACAAAGGTGAGAAAATTAAAGCCCATTGCCAAGCGAAAACTTGTCCTTTATCGCGGGGTTGAGCGGCAAATCCACAAATCACCCCACCAATCACTGAGCTAATCAAGGTGAGAATCCACTGCTCTCGTGGTAGTCCGGGGACAACATTGCAACCCCCCTTAAGTAAACAGCCTTTAACTGATTCTAAGGCTTGCAGAATGGCTTGATCTTCGCCTTGTTCGCGGACAAAGTACAAATTACCGAAGCGGGTTTGCAATTCTATCCAGAAAGTCCGGGGTAAAAGTTCATAAACAGCATCGCCGACACTAAAGCTGAGGATGTTACCGCCACGAGAATCCGCAACTAGTAAAATGCTTTTGTCATCCAAACCCCAATATTTGATAACTGCGCGACCTGGGGTGCGGTCATACTGGGTCAATACTCGCAGTTTCCAACCCGTATCGGCTTCAAACTGCTCTAAATCTTTGACCAGCTTTTCTTCTTGCAGCACAGGCAGAGATTTAGCTAAGTCTACAACAGGGGTAAAAATTTCAGGGAGTAACTCAGGATTGTCATAAGCCAGTGCTGGGGGAGAATGCATGACCCAAATCGACCCAGCCAGAAAAAATATTGCAATGGATATCAGAATTCGTCGCCAAAAACAAGATTGCATGGACGTTTTTATAGAAATATCAACGGTAGAGTGAACAAGTTGTTTTAAAAGACTACTGTAAAAATGATAGTTCTTTACACTTGTTTACTTTACTCTAATCTAGGGGATCAAAGCAAAAGGTTTTTGGGGAGTGGAGAATAGATTCTTCTTATATACAGGTCAAGCAGTATATGCTACCCGTGGTCAAGCTAAATTTGATGACGAAAACCTATTTGAATAATGTATTTATTCGATACAAATCATTGTAGTGCCATCATTTTAGGCGAACCAAAGGTCAATCTTCGTCATCAAAATTGTTTTCCCAGCTAGCAGTGTCGTTATAACCGTCATTAACTCGGTATACCTCTGCTTTGCTCCGACGATTTTCTTGCCTGGGCCCTTCTCGTTCTCGCAACGTTAGGGGTGGTTTTTCATTGCTTGGCAAGCGATCGCCTGGTCGCCTTGCAGGTTTTTGGCGCGTGAAGTTTCTCCACGCAGCTTTCACGCCAACAACAATAGTACGTGTACCTACTTGCAGATTTTGAGCCTGTTTTCTGGCACTATCAAGACTTTGATCGACTTGTTTCACAACTTGACTAGCACTTTTTACACCTTCACTGACATCATCAGTTAAGTCTGTGATTTCTAAGCCAGTCACGCGGATAGCTTCTAGAGTGGGTGGTAACTCCCGTGATAGAGTATCAAATAGCTTTTCTGCACTGCGAGCCGCGCGTGCTAACTCCTGCAAAGCCGGTATTGCCACCACTAAAACCGCAGTCAAGCTTGTGGCGACTAAAAGTAAGGAAAGTCCCAACCAAAACAGGGGTTCAATCACGATTGTGTCATTTATGAGCGTTCTAATTGCTGGGGAAGCGAATCTGAGTCTTCAGCAAATGTTTGTCGCTTCAAGACTTGGTTTTCCTGCTGACTGGCATCTACACCTGCTGCGATCGCTTCCCGTAATCTATCTAAAGTCTCATCCCAATTTCGTAGGGCGCTAGCAGAGAGACGATCTGCCTGGATTTGCACACTTGTTGATAAATCTTCTGCCAATTCTGGGATAGCATTAGCAGATTTTTTCAAAATTTTACGCGTTTCGCGCCCTGTGCGTGGAGCCACGAGCAAACCAGTCAAAGCACCGATGGTAGCTCCCAGCATCAAACCGCCAATAAATACTCCAGAACGGTTATTAGACATCTTATTGTTTCTCTCCTTACACCCATTTTAGGTGGGTTTTCTCCCCTTGTAAGACTCCACCGATTTTATTCAGTTAATCTATCGTGACAAAATATCAGCCATAAATGTTGCTTTTATTCATTAATTAATATAAAAATCATTAATTACTTATAATTCAAAATTCTTCACGTCTCCCAAAGTTTTAATATCTCCGGTAAGCCCTCTAGCGGGCATCTCTTTGTATTAATACATCCCCCGTAGTTCCGTACCCTTCTCCGAATGGAGATGCTGCATCAACGGCGCTAGCCCCCGCATCCTACGGAAGCAAGCTATATGATCTCCAGGTCAGCCCTAATTATAAATGTTCATGTGAACCTGACATAACTTATTTTGCAACTGTTCTTTTCCCAGATATTAACTCTAGCTTCGGAAAATAACGCTGCCAGATTTGCCGTCCCAGCAAAAGTAGACTGATAATTTGCCGCACTTGTTGAATTTGTATTTGTAGCGCTTGATTTCTCTGCCGTAAGTTATAAATATTCTGCTGGCTGAGATAAATATTTTCGGGTGCTTTGTTCAGTGCTGCATGGGTACAACTTTCATAGGCGGTTAACCTATCTGCGATGTATGCTAGCTGCTGCTTTAGTTTACACACCCGCCAAGCCACATAGAGTAGTATCACCGAAATGAGGGTGTTAACTAGGATAACTAAAATTATCATTGTTGATCTTCACCAATATTAGCTTTGACGAATTGTTCTATATACTTGATTTGGCTCTGATTTAATGATGAAGAAACTAGAGGATAAAAATCATGGCACAAAGTACAGCCTAGATTATAGTAATAAAGTATTGAAAGGCTTTACTAGGTGAAAATTAGTGTAACAAAGACTGATGGTTAAAAAATCGCCAATTTGCCAATTTTGTAACAACGATATATCCACACATCCCCAAACCACAGCTACAATTGCCTTAGATTCACGACTCGGTTTGCGAAATCAACCCGTATGCTCAATAAGCGCCATCATGACTACATTCCACTCCTGAAGCTGATAATCCTAGTCAATTTGCGACCTTTGTGGTATACAAGCATAATGGCATAGTCCCTTCAAAAGGCGGTGAGAGAACTACACCCTTGGAGACTCCGCAGCATCGCTTTTATTCTTGTGCTTCTACCTCTCCAGTTTTCCAGCCTGTCGCGTGAAGTTAACTAATATTTTGCCTCTAAAAACCTCACTAGTACAACACGGCGTAAATAAACCACCTATTCTAAATCAATGAAACGCTTACGCTGTATTCGTTTTGAATTTTGAATTTTGAATTCCGCCTTGCAGTACTAGTGGTTCATCAACCAGAAAGTGCTGGGTGTGAACTGGGGAAAGTGGGAAAGGGAAGAGTCTATATAATTCCTCTTGACTTAGCCTTTACCCTTTTATCAGCCAAGGGCTTCTGCATCTCACCTTAACCTGAAGACTTTTCCCTAGTATTTCACTAATACTTGAATAATAATGATTATTTTTCTTACACATCCAGTAGGAGTTGAGGATGTCAAAAAAATCACCATTGAATAATTTTTTTCCAGCTATTCTTGTTGCATTGACAATTGGATTTGCTGGATGTGGAAATCAAGCTGCAAGAACTGCATTTACTCAGACTACCGCCCAGGTAAATGAGAACCTCCCCCAAGTTGTAGCAACTACAAGTGTATTGTGTGACTTAACCCGACAGGTTGCCGGGAATACAGTTAACCTCACCTGCTTAATTTCTCCTACTGCTGACCCGCAATTTTATAGACCAAAACCGGAAGATCGCAAAGCCATTGAGCGAGCTAATCTTATTCTTTATACTGGTTACAATTTTGAACCAAATCTGATTAAGTTAATTAAAGCTACTAAAAACTCTGCACCAAAAATAGCTGTTGGTCAACTGGCAGTGCCTAAGCCACAAAAATTTCAGATAGGTGATAAGAGTGTAACTAATCCTCATCTTTGGCACAATACCAAAAATACTATCAGAATGGTGGAGATAATTAATAGTAATCTGAGAAAATTAGAATCTAATGATGCAGAGGCTTATACCAGCAATACTAAAAAAATCACGAATGAACTCACTCAACTAGATAGCTGGATTAAGTCAAGAATTGCCAGTATTCCTACCAAAGAACGCAAGTTAGTTACAACCTCTGATGCACTGAGTTATTACGCCAAAGCATACGGTCTTTCATTGGCAGGAGGATTGCAAGGTATTAATACTAACGAAAAACTGACAGCCGAACGAGTCAAAAATTTGGCTATTTACATTAAACGGGCTAAAGTATCAACAATTTTTGCTGAGGTGGAAATTAATCCTAATTTGATTCAATCTGTAGCCACAGAAGCCGATGTAAAAATTTCTAAAAGGAAACTTTATGCTGAAGGACTTGGCGAACCAGGAAGCGACGGTGAAACTTATCAAAAAATGATGATTGCCAATACACGCACAATTGTAGAAGGACTAGGAGGGACGTATTTGATGTTTGAAGCGAAAGCTGATAGATAGCTATAATATCAATTCAGTAATCCTAAAAACCAGATTTTTTGAGATTCCAGAAAACTTGGTTTATTAGTCTATATTTTTGAAGACATAACTGATGTAGGGAAGATGGGTAAAAGAGATTGTGTTCTTCAAATTTAATCAGGTGTCCACCATACCAATGCTTTACTTTGTATCTCTTTGATAAACCCATCTTTCCCATCCATATATCCGATAATATCGTGAGGATACTGCTTCGCTAGCTGATGTTTTAATTCACTATATTTATGTGCATCTTCGGGATGTGCAATCATGTAGTCCCGAAACGCTAAATGTCGTTTTACTTCCGATGATCTGGCCGTGAAGGTGTGGATATAATGCGTTCTTGTACCTATTTTATTCTTTTTAAGAAAGAAGCGACGACCTGGTATGCCAAACTCGCCCATTACTTCATAGCCTAACGCTTCCATACCTAAACTACAATCATCTACTTTGGCAATATTTTCAACTTCAACCAGCAAATCAATAATGGGTTTCGCGTAGATATGTGGAATTGCTGTGCTGCCAATATGGTGAATAGCAACTACATTTTCACCTAGTATAAGCGCAACATGCTTTGATTCACCGTCAAATTTGCTGCGCCATATCGAATCATGCGGTACTACTTCTACTTTCATCAAGATTTAGCAAAAATATTTTTGAAGTGGAAACGTATATGCGTAAGACATCAGACATCGCTTCACTTACCATTGAATCCAAAATCTAACCTCAAGTAGCAGGAGCGCCTTTAATGTACTTAGTATATCAGTACTCAGCGAAGCAGCAACTCTCCTTGTGGAGTCACTGCGGTCTTTTAACTCAACACTTTCACTTTAGCTAGCTAATTTATATAGTTTAGCTAGCTTTAGCAGGGGGCAGGGGATTAGGTGTTACACGAGCGCTTCAGTTCTTTGAACAGCAACCGACAACCGTAGGCGGCTGTTTGGGAGATCACCAAATTACCAAATCCCTTTTTAACTTGGTTTTGTTTCACACCGGGGGCGATATCCTCGGCGGACATCGAGGCGGTTAAACTCATCTGCATAGTTTGGAGTGTGCGGTTAAGAGTTGCCTCTAACTGTGGTTGCAGATCCTTTGACACCATTGGAATTAGATTTTGGATTAGCGATCGCTGAAATTCTTGAAGTGCTTTTTGCTGAAGTCGAGCAACCGCTTTTTTCTTCCACAAGTCTGGATTGTCCTGGAATTGAGCTTTTCTGGTATCGTAGAAGTTACCCAATTTCTCGCCAATCTCATTTTTGGGACGGGCGTGGGCTGGGGCAATCATGTCTAAAACCCACAGATATAATTGTGTTCTACACAACTTAGAACCGGCTCCGGTGTTCATGGTTTCCTTATCCCCGGAACTGAACTCCTCTTTCGCCATTCCCAGCCGCCGTTTAAATCGACCGAGGGATTCAAACTTGGTAATCGGGTAAATTTGGCTAAGAAGCAATGCTTGGGGACGCGCACCAATACCAAATTTTTGAAAAACCTGGGTGTAGGCTGCAAACTGTGGCTGCTTCAAAGAAGAGAGGATTTCAGTATTAATTTCCTGTTCCCAGTCGTTTAAATCACATAACAGGTTAGATAAGTGACGGGTAAAAGCAGAAATTTCAACCCCGTAGGTTTTGGCAATTGAGCGGTTGTAAAGTCGCTCATAGTAATTGGTGTTTCTGGTTAAGTTGCGGGCGCGTTCGGCTAACCATGCCCACATTGGTAGCATTGCCACAGTAGCTAAAGCAAGAGGTAAAGGATACTCACATAATTACCTCAAACAGATTTTTAATCAGCTAGTAGAATGCAGAGTTATCCAGATTGTTAAACAGTATTCGTGGAAGATATTTAAGTTGCTTGTGCGACCCCTGTCATGGTTGAAGCCACCGAGAAAACGCACAGAAAAAAACTTCCAAAACCATAATTTTAGTGACGATTCAGACCCCTCAAATGATATATCTGCCGTGACGGTTGATCTACAGCAGCAGCATTCTAATTCTGATATCAACTTAGAGACTCTGGCAGAAGCGGGTATACATTATGACTCTTCTGAAAAAGAGGTTCTTGAGCGTCCAACTAATGAGATTAACCCTGTTTTGTCACTCTGGCAGTAGTATAATAACGTAAAAACGCTAGAACCAAGACACAGAGTATGGTACAGCCCCGTCCAGCCGCACCAACAGT